>NZ_CAWPJM010000053.1:0-249087 GCF_963888495.1 Vibrio sp. 2-2(8)
CGAGATACGCGGAGAAGTGCTGACTTTCAGGTGTAAAGCTAGAGCCTCAGACTAAGAAAAAATGAACACGGAATTTTATGATTTTTCTTAACCTCAGCTAACGCCCGGCTAAGGGGTTGACAACGCACCACCGAACTTAAAAAAAACACTGTAAACACTGAACTTCAATTTTGTACTAAAGTCGCCACGCGTTGGCAATCCCTCTTGAGCCGTTTGTTATATTTTCATTCTCTACGCTAACGTGACCGACTGTTTAGGATTGCCGAAAAACCATTAACAAACTGATATTTCTTGCTTTTCCAAAACTGTAGCAGCTTCCGCACGCTCAATGATTTTTAACAATACAGATTGAATCGCTTCGTCTTCGCGGGCATCTTTGTCACTTGTAAAACGTTGTATTTGGGGATCGGCATTCTCTTCAGGTAAAAAGGTGATAACGACTTCGGTCGCGAAGTCCGTCGTTTTACCGAAATACTCTAATGATATTTGCGGATAACCTTTGAAACCTCTTTGTACTCGTTTCAATATGCGTTTTTTCGCTTTATCCACGTTCATCATGAATCCTTTTGGTTGCTGAACTTAAAAAAATATAACGCCCGGCTAAGGGGTTGACAACGCATAGCCGAACTCAAAAAACACACTTAAACACTGAACTTCAATTTTGCACCAAAACCGCCACGCGTTGGCAATCCCTCTTGAGCCGTTTGTTAGGCCAATCAATTGACACCGACACTTTCACAACCCAAGAACAAGTCTTTTTGTAAAACTCAAACAAACTAAACCATTAATTTATAAACTAAAACTCTAACTTTGCAAAGAAACAAAAAACTCAAATTGAGCGGTTTGGAAGAAAAGTGACGAACGTAGCATGCTCGGCGGACGTTTGAATGCTGAAGGTTATTTTGCCGATGAATTCACAGCGAAAAGTAACCCAACGCGATCAAGAAACAACAAATATGTGATGATTATTTATTGCTTAAGTTCAGCCATGAGAACATGGAATTTACCGTTCAATTTCAACTCGATTTAGCTGATAAAAACTCACTTTGCCTAACGCCGCGTTAAGTGGTGAGCAACGCATACCACCCTACCTAAAGCATTGTGACATAAACACTTAAATTAAAGTAAGCCGAAAACGCCATGCGTTGGGAATCCGTCTTAAACGCTTTGTTATAAAGCTCTAGTAATTAGGGTGGTTTCTTACAATATTCTTAAACTGTTCTTCAATTAAATCGGTAAAAAAATCAGCCAGTAAATTTGATATCTTAATTGTAATACGGGGATTTTTCGTTCCAGTGTTAGGTGATAAGGTACCATGGCTAAAGATATGCCTAATTCCTGAAAGTAAGAAGCTCGGGTCATATTGCTGATTTGATAGAAATTTATTTATTTCCGTCACATGTGCAGGTCTAGACTTATCCCGTATCACAATAAAAAAGTCATCAATTTCTGGTCGTAAGTTTTTCAATTCTTGGTCTAGGGTAGACATTTTTGCTGTGTCATAAGCTGTAACAAAGTGGTTGCGCTGTGTATTGATATCTACGCCTGAGAGTTTGAATACAGTCTCTGCAGCTCCCCAAACAAAAAGTATCCTTAGTAATGCTGTGTAACCATCTTCTGTTATATCCGTCGCACCTGAAACCTTAACCTTGTCCAGATCTTTAATCATTCGATACCGCGCAGAAAATCTATTAACATCAGCGATAACCGTATTTGGGTCCATATTGAAAAGTGTAAAATTAGGGTACTGAGCATTCAGCTCGCAAAATCTATCCCACTCTGGTGGGTATGTTCTACTCATATTGTTTCTCCTTATCGACGATGGTGATTAAGCTTTATAACGCCCGGCTAAGGGGTTGACAACGCACCGCCGAACTTAAAAAACACACTGCAAACACTGAACTTCAATTTTGCACCAAAACCGCCAAGCGTTGGCAATCCCTCTTGAGCCGTTTGTTATGCAAATTCAATAAGATAAACTGACTTTACTCGATCAAAAACCACGATTGCAATGATTGAGTGATTCAAGAACCAACCCAAGCAAGAACTGTGATAAATAAGCCGCCAAAACAAAGTCCACCTTTCAGCGACAAACCAAGCTTTTGAATCAGACAAACTCAACGAGCGAAAACTTCAGCAAAAGCAAAATGCTCGATTAACGTGCCCTTTCCACACTTTGCGCGCGCTAAATTGGCAACAAACCAGCGCCAAAACTGATTGAGGCAAACAAAGAACCTTACCTGTTTTACGGCTTGAGTGAACCAAGAAATTTAGGATAAAAATGCTCATTTGCCGATAACACAAAACGAATGGCCGGAGAAATCTAAAAGATTGAATCCCTAAATTTACCAGAGTTGCATAACGCCCGGCTAAGGGGTTGACAACGCACCACCGAACTTAAAAAACACACTGTAAACGGCTGAACTTCAATTTTGTACTAAAGCCGCCACGCGTTGGCAATCCCTCTTGAGCCGTTTGTTATGAGTAATTTTTCCGCGATAGATTTTCTTTGTATTTTTTGTACTCTCTACTTTTGAAAAACCAGTCCCAACCAGCAAAAAACACAGCTCCAAATAACGTCATTAAATAAACTCGGTACGACACAATTGGAGATAAATCTAGATAAAAATCGTTTCGAACAAATGCACTACCGAAAATGACTGGAATACAAAACCCTAAGCCATATCCTAAAAAGTGCCTGAAAAGCCTTTTTTTCGAATCTTTAACCACTCAACTCGCCTTTTCCGTTCCATCTGTCTGTCACTATCCTTAAATTACTCATAACGCCCTGTTAAGGTGTGAGCAACGCAATACCGAAGCCGCCGCATAACACCTTAAACACTAAACGCAACGCATAGTAAAAATGCCACGCGTTGCGAATCACTCTTAAACAGTTTGTTATGTGATTTTTACTCCAAATACTTCCGAAATAAAATACAAGTCATCTTCAGAGAAGTCTGTAAACGAACCTGCATTTTTTGAGAATACTGAGTTTTGGGTTATCTCATTAGTAAGCTCAATGAGCTTACCTAAGCATTCTTTTGCATCCTCGCAGTTCAGATGAAACATGTTCATAAGATCGGTAGTAAACGCTAAAGTGGTTACTTCACCATGCTTGAAGCTATCTTTGATAGAAACAGTTGCTAGCCGCTCAAGCGGATTTACTGAAATGACAGGCTCATCAATGTTCCCACACCATCTAACTTCTCCATAAAAACCAGCAACCGGATTATCAATAATCGATGCAAACAACTCCGTAATAAATTCTTTTGTTGGCTCTCGATCTTGAATTCTTGCCAACGCACCAACTAAAAATGGAAAAGTAAGTCCGTACACCCCTCTCCCAGACTCTTTCCATTGTTTTACTAATTGGAACCAAACTTCGTTATTCAATTCTGACCTCTTACTTAATAAATCACATAACGCCCGGCTAAGGGGTTGACAACGCACCGCCAGACTCAAAAAACACACCGTAAACCCTGAATTTCAATTTTGCACTAAAGCCGCCACGCGTTGGCAATCCCTCTTGAGCCGTTTGTTAGGCCAACCGATTGACACCGACACTTTCACAACCAAAGAACGAGCTTGTTTGTAAACTTGAAACAAACTAACCGATTCATTTATAAACCAAAACCCTAATTCAGCAAAGAAACCAAAAAACTAAAATTGAGCGATTTGGAAGAAAAGTGACGAACGTAGCATGCTCGGCGGACGTTTGGATGCTGAAGGTTATTTTGCCGCTAAATTCACAACGATAAGCAACCCAACGCGATCAAGAAACAACAAATATGTGATGACGATTTATTGCTTAAGTCCAGCCATGAGAACATGGAATTTACCGTTCAATTCAAACCCGATTTGGCTGATAAAAACTCACTTTGCCTAACGCCCGGCTAAGGGGTTGACAACGCACCGCCGAACTTAAAAAACACACTTAAACACTGAACTTCAATTTTGCACTAAAACCGCCAAGCGTTGGCAATCCCTCTTGAGCCGTTTGTTAGGCCAACCGATTGAGAACGATACTTTCAAAACGAAAGAACGAGCTTTTTTGTAAACTTGAAACAAACTAACCGATTCATTTATAAACCAAAATGCCAACTCAGCAAAGAAACAAAAAACTCAAATTGAGCGATTTGGAAGAAAAGTGACGAGCGTAGCATGCTCGGCGGACGTTTGGATGCCGAAGGTTATTTTGCCGCTAAATTCACAACGATAAACAACTCAACGCGATCAAGAAACAGCAAATATGTGATGATTGTTTATTGCTTAAGTTCAACCATCAGAACATGGAATTTACCGTTCAATTTCAACTTGATTTAGCTGATAAAAACTCACTTTGCCTAACGCCCGCTTAAGGGGCTGACAACGCTACTACCAAGTTTCCGCATAACACCGTAAACACAAAAACCAACGCATAATAAAAATGCCACGCGTTGGAAGTCCCTCTTGAAGCGTTTGTTAGGCATTTTCCAACGCATTGATATTATTGCTTAATTCCCAGCATTCTAATGATTCGCCATCACTATCCACAGCAATATTTTTATAAATAAATCCATTTTTGCGAACAACATTTAGTGACGCCGAATTTTTAGAAGAGATTAATGCAAAGACAACTTTGACTAAACCAGATTCAAACGCAATTTGGCAAAGTTTGTTAACTGCAAATGTTGCAATACCTTTGCCTTGAGCCCCAAAAGCTACGTTGTAACCGATTTCGACTCGACAGTTGAACGGTGGGTTCTTGAATCCACAACTACCAATTAGCTGGTCATTTGACTTTATAAAGTATGGTAAAGACCAAACTTCACAAATTGAATCACGATAATGATTAAGAGAGCGTTCTAAAACATGATTTGGTGGAATTCCGTCAATCATATACTTGAGCTCAGATTGACCATCACGCAACATTTTTAGCTCACTCTCATTTAGCTGAATGAGTTCCATAATTTCCTTATGCCTAACGCCCGGCTAAGGGGTTGACAACGCACCGCCGAACTCAAAAAACACACTGTAAACATTGAACTTAAATTTTGCGCTAAAGCCGCCACGCGTTGACAATCCCTCTTGAGCCGTTTGTTAGGCCAACCGATTGACAATGATACTTTCAAAAACAAAGAACAGGCTTTTTTGCAAACTTAAAACTAACTAACCGATTCATTTATAAACCAAAATGCTGAATCAGCAAAGAAACCAAAAAAACTCAAATTGAGCGATTTGGAAGAAAAGTGACGAGCGTAGCATGCTCGGCGGACGTTTGGATGCTGAAGGTTATTTTGCCGATGAATTCACAGCGATAAACAACCCAACGCGATCAAGAAACAGCAAATATGTGATGATTATTTATTGCTTAAGTTAAGCCACAAAACATGGAATTTACTGCTCAATTCCAACTCGATTTAGCTGATAAAAACTCACCTTGCCTAACGCCCGGCTAAGGGGTTGACAACGCACTACCGAACTCAAAAAACCACTGTAAACATCGAACTTCAATTTTGTACTAAAGCCGCCACGCGTTGGCAATCCCTCTTGAGCCGTTTGTTAGCCGACATCTACACGATAGAGTGCATTAGCTGGCTTTTCTACGAAATACGACCAAACATGCTTATACACTTCGTGTTGGTTTGGAAATGGAGCCAATCCAAGAGCTTCCTCTAAACTGCACCACTTATACTCTGTATGTTCTTCATTTAAAACCACCCCTTGCTCTGGTGGGCACATCACTACGAAAACAGGTATGAGCTGAATAACATTAACACTGGCTTCGTAGAATTGTTCTAGAAACTGAGCATTATATAGGGGGGAAGCCTCAATTTGTGTTTCTTCTCTGAACTCTCGAGTGATGGCGTCAAGGCCTGTTTCGCCTTGTTCAATTGAACCTGCAACATGACACCAGAAGCCACCTTTTACTCGCTTCATAAGTAGAAGCTTCATTTCACCATCAATTTCCGAGACTGCCACCCCTGAAACAACAGATGAATTTAATGGAATCATATTTACCTCTGAATTTGAAATTTTCGCTTGTCGGCTAACGCCGCATTAAGTGGTGAGCGACGCTAAACACTAATGCCTCGGCAAACCACTTAAAACACAAAAACTGAATTTACACTAAAAACACCAAGCGTTGCGAATCCGTCTTAAATGCTTTGTTATGCAAATTCAATAAGATAAACATAAAGTTACACTAAATTTGATTAAGAAAACAATCAAAATGTTGGTTAAGTGAGCCAAGAATCACCCCAAGCCTGAGCCGTGATAAATAAGCCGCCAAAACAAAGTACAGCTTTCAGCAACAACCCAAGCTTTTGAGTCAGAAAAGCTCAACAAGCCATTCATTCAGCAAGTACAAAATGATCGATTAACTTGCCCTTTCCACACTTTGCGCCCGCTAAATTCACAACAAACCAGCACCAAAACTCATTGAGGCAAACAAAGAAACTTACCTGTTTTACGGCTTGAGTTAACCACGAATCTGAGGGTGAAAGTGCTAATTTGCCGACAACACAAAACGAATGGCCAGAGAAATCCCAAAAAATTGAACTCCTAAATTTACCTGAGTTGCATAACGCCCGGCTAAGGGGTTGACAACGCACCGCCGAACTCAAAAAACACACTGTAAACACTGAACTTCAACTTTGCACTAAAGTCGCCAAGCGTTGGCAATCCCTCTTGAGCCGCTTGTTAGCTTAGTTCCCAAAATTCTTCGTGATATTCTGTTTCAAGCTTATCCCAGCACTCAGAACAAAACAGCTTGATATTTTCCCACCCTTTTAGGTTTCCAAAGTCATATTCTTGGATATCATGCTCGAATTCATACTTCCCGCACTGTTCACACTCAACAAGCTCTTCAGCATGTCCGCATACATAGCATTTGTCCTGCCCATCAAATACTACAAAAGCATCGTGTTTACATAGTGGACAAGTCCATATGTCGCTTGCAGGTATTTTTTGCACCTCTATTTGTGCATTTGCTCGAATTGCTAATTCTTCAACATAGTCACGTAACTTAAATAACTCACCTTTCAAATTATCACTCAGCAAGTCAATAACATGAACATCGAGTTGCTTCTTAGCAAATTCAATGTAAAAGCCGACTAGTCGGATAAATTGGGACTTTACTTGCTCTACTGAGTATTCAAAATCGAAATGAACTATTTTGTTCCTTAACTCAGCAGCAGTTTCTATTGTCTTGTGATCACTATCGACTAAGGTAACACCTGCTATTTTCTTCAAACGTTCAATGGATTGCTTGAGGTTTACAGTATTCCTGCATTTATCTATATCCGTATAAACGAGAACTTCATGTTCTAAACTCAACCGCTCTTTTAAAATTGTTTCGATCGCTTGAATTTGAATAAGAATGGCGAACTTCCATTTTTCATCATTGGATTCTGCTTTTATAGCTTGCTCTAATGACTCTCGGAAAAAACTAACCGAGTTTTCAAATAATGACATTTTAAACAAAGTCATAATTTTCCTCTTACTAAGCTAACGCTATCTATACAACAAAATGCGACCTAATTTACCATGCTACCGCCACTTATCATGAACTTTGATAATTAGAAATCTATCATATAAATCTTTTTTATCAGATGGTTAGTTGAATAAAAACTGCGTCAGACTTCACATTAGACGACTTTATGCAACTTAGTTTGTTGACTAAACCAAAAACAATAATACTGTATATAAAAACAGGCAGTTTTGTTGGGAAAATATGAAATCACAATTTATTTTAAGCATTAAAGAGTATATGCAAGCGCGACACTATGCAAAGAAAACTATAGAGGCATATTTGCACTGGATAACACGATTCATCTACTTCAATAACAAAACACATCCAATGAGAATGGGTAGTAAAGAAGTTGAGATGTTTTTAACTGACTTAGCTGTTAATGGGAAAGTAGCCGCTAAAACACAAGCGTTGGCGCTTAACTCTCTCCATTTTCTGTACCGTGAAATCATTAAAGAACCGCTATCAATTAGCATGAATTTCAAGAAATCTCAACTTGCTCAAAAATTACCAGTAGTGATGACAAGAACTGAAATTAAGCGGTTTTTAGAACATATTGAGCCACGATATCAATTGCAAATTATGCTCTTATACGGATCAGGGCTGCGGCTGATGGAATGTGTCAGACTCCGAATACAGGACATTGATTTAGATTATGGTGCGGTTCGGGTATGGCAAGGAAAAGGAGGAAAAAACCGCACCGTCACACTTGCTAAGGAGCTTTATCCACAACTAGCTGAGCAACAAGCATTAGCTAAGCGTTACTATGATAAAGATATGCAAACCAAAGGTTATGGAGGAGTCTGGTTACCCAATGCGTTGCGAGAAAAATATCCTTCAGCTCCTTATGAGTTTAATTGGCACTACTTGTTTCCATCTAATTTACTTACCTTAGATGAGAATAGTGGATTGAAACGAAGGCACCATATTAATGAGTCGGCATTGCAGCGAGCAGTTCGGAAAACCGCTCATGATGCTGAGATACAAAAGTCAGTTTCATGCCATACACTAAGGCATAGCTTTGCGACACACTTGCTAGAAGCGGGAGCGGACATTAGAACAGTACAAGAACAATTAGGGCATAGTGATGTAAAAACCACTCAGATTTACACTCACGTACTGGATAGAGGCGCCAGCGGTGTATTAAGCCCATTGTCGCGCTTATAAATAAGCGCAATAAAAAAGGAGAGCATACTTGCCCTCCTTTTCTTTAAACCTTCACTGCTAAATTAAAGAGCAGTTTTTGCTTTTTCAACAAGCACTGCAAATGCAGCTTTGTCGAATACCGCGATATCAGCAAGGATCTTACGATCGATCTCAATAGATGCTTTCTTAAGACCGTTAATGAAACGGCTGTAAGATAGACCATTTTGACGAGATGCTGCGTTAATACGCGCAATCCATAGCTGACGGAACTGACGCTTTTTAGTGCGACGGTCACGGTAAGCGTATTGACCAGCTTTGGTTACAGCTTGGAAAGCTACGCGGTAAACACGTGAACGTGCTCCGTAGTAACCTTTAGCTTGTTTTAGAACTTTCTTATGACGTGCACGAGCTTGTACACCACGTTTTACGCGAGGCATTATGCTTCTCCTAAACTAAACGATAAATAAACTAAAAAGAATTAAGCGTATGGCAACATGCGCATAACACCAGCCACTTCACATTTTGGAAGGATTGAGTTAGGGCGTAGTTGACGCTTGTTCTTAGTAGTACGCTTAGTCAGGATATGACGTTTTGTAGCGTGCTTAAATTTAATACCGCCAGCAGTTTTCTTAAAACGCTTAGCTGCACCTTTGTTGGTTTTCATCTTAGGCATGATGAATAACTCCGCATTGTAGTAGTTTAAATAACATGTAATTAGGGCGAATAACACCCCACCGTCTTTCAACGGCGAGGTCTCATTACTTGTAAGCCGTTAATTACTTCTTTTTAGGGGCAAGCATCATGATCATCTGGCGTGCTTCAATTCGACTCGGGAAAGACTCAACTACTGCAATTTCAGCAGTATCCTCTTTCAAACGATGAAGAACATCGACACCGATGTCTTGGTGCGCCATCTCACGGCCACGGAAGCGAATAGTAACTTTCACTTTGTTGCCTTCTTCTAGGAAACGGGTCAGGTTGCGTAGTTTTACCTGATAGTCTCCAATATCAGTCCCAGGACGGAATTTAATTTCCTTAATCTGGATCTGTTTTTGCTTCTTCTTCTGCTCTTTAGCAGTCTTGCTCTTTTCAAAGAGGAACTTGCCATAGTCCATCACACGACAAACTGGTGGCTCGGCGTTAGGGCTGATCTCTACAAGATCCATACCAGCTTCTACAGCAGCTTCTAATGCTTCGTTGATTGATACAACACCAACGGATTCACCATCTGCGCCAGTTAAACGAACTTCACGAACGCCACGAATTTCACCGTTTAAACGGTGCTGGTTTGGTTTGGCCGGCTGTTGGCCACGTCTTCCGCCTTTAATAGTTTATTCCTCCAGATTGAGCTTACGGCTAGAAACTTCGGCTTGGATATACGCAATAAAGTCATCCAATTTAAATTTACCTAAGTCCTTGCCCCTGCGGGTACGTACTGCGATCTCTCCGGCTTCCATCTCTTGGTCACCACAAACAAGCATATACGGTACACGCTTTAAAGTGTGTTCGCGGATTTTAAAGCCAATCTTCTCATTTCTCAAGTCTGCTTTGGCTCTAATTCCACATTTTTGTAGTTTTTGTGCTACTTCCTGAGCGTAAACTGACTGTTTATCAGTAATGTTCATAATTACCGCTTGTTCCGGCGCTAACCACGTAGGGAAGAAACCTGCATACTCTTCGATAAGGATACCGATAAAGCGCTCAAGTGAACCCAAAATTGCACGGTGAATCATAACCGGAACAAGACGCTCGTTACTTTCGCCAACATATGTCGCGCCTAGACGAGCAGGTAAATTGAAATCCAGCTGCACTGTACCACATTGCCACGCACGATCTAAGCAATCATGCAAAGTAAATTCAATTTTAGGGCCGTAGAATGCGCCTTCACCTTCTTGAATTTCAAATGGGATATCCATTGCCTGCAGTGAAAGCTTTAATGCTTCTTCCGATTTATCCCAAATTTCATCACTACCAACACGTTTTTCTGGGCGTGTAGACAGCTTAACAACGATGTTATCAAAACCGAACGTCGTGTAGGTGTCGTAGACCATCTTGATACAAGATGTCACTTCTTGTTGAATTTGATCTTCGGTACAGAAAATATGGGCGTCATCTTGAGTAAAGCCACGAACACGCATAATACCATGTAATGAACCTGATGGTTCATTGCGGTGGCAAGATCCAAACTCAGCCATACGCAATGGCAGATCACGGTATGATTTCAAACCTTGATTAAATATTTGAACGTGGCCTGGGCAGTTCATCGGTTTAATTGCATATTCACGATTTTCAGATGACGTCGTGAACATGGCATCCGCATATTTATCCCAGTGACCAGAACGCTCCCATAGAACTCTGTCCATCATTAATGGACCTTTTACTTCTTGGTAATCGTACTCACTGAGTTTTTGGCGAATGAACACTTCAAGATCACGGAATATAGACCAACCGTTATGGTGCCAGAATACCATCCCTGGAGCTTCTTGCTGCATATGGAATAGATCGAGTTGCTTACCAATTTTACGATGGTCACGTTTAGCCGCTTCTTCTAAACGCGTTAAATGGGCTTGAAGTGCTTTCTTGTCATGGAATGCCGTACCATAGATGCGCTGTAGCATCTTGTTATCACTGTTACCACGCCAGTACGCGCCAGCAATGCTAAGCAGGGTAAAGTGTTGGCAGAAGCTCATGTTAGGTACGTGAGGACCACGACACATGTCAATGTATTCTTCATGATGGTATAGACCTGGTCTGTCATCACGAGCCACGTTCTGATCCAAGATTTCCATCTTGTATGTTTCACCGCGAGCTTCAAAAGCATCACGGGCTTCCTGCCAACTGACTTTCTTTTTGACAACTTGATATTTTGTCTTGGCAAGCTCTTTCATGCGCTTTTCGATTTGCTCTAAATCATCTTGCGTGAGTGATTGCTCAAGATCGATATCATAGTAGAAGCCGCTGTCGATCGTCGGACCAATCGCCATTTTGGCTTGTGGATAAAGTTGCTTTAATGCATGGCCAAGTAAGTGCGCACAAGAGTGGCGTACGATCTCTAAACCATCAACTTCATCTTTTGTCGTTATAATTTCAAGGCTAGCATCATTTTCGATAAGATCGCACGCATCGACGCGCACACCATCGACACGGCCTGCGATCGTTGCTTTTGCAAGACCAGGGCCGATAGAAGCTGCAACTTCCATTGTCGATACTGGGTGTTCAAAATGACGTTGACTGCCGTCAGGAAGAGTAATAATAGGCATGTATAATCCTTACAGTGGTGTTGCATACCAAGCAACACTTGCTAAGTTTGTTTTTCATTAAAATCAAATAGTTAGAGCTTAATGATGGAAATATTAAGTAAATTGGTACAATGTCAGGTACAAATACGGATGCACCGCACAATGTAACAAGCAGCATTCTAATGGATAGATTTAAAATCACAATGTATTCATTAAAAAAACTTCATAATCAGCATGCATTTTTAACTGACTAAAATGAAGAATTCTAAACGGCAAGCCACCAAAACTCTGCAGCAGACTTATCTATCCATAAAGATATACATAATGCGTTACTCATCACGCAGTAAGTAAATCGCTGTTTCTTAATCGAACAAGAAGCGTTGTTGGTGGTGCCTTAGAGGGGTGAAAAATTTTTATTTCCCGAGGGTTGCCCTCGTTTGAATATTAAAGTGTTGCAAAAGAACCTAAGCAGCTGATTAAATAAACATACGTTCGGTAATTATGGGTAATGAATGATGAATGTTAATGAGCTTTGGGGCTTTTCCATCTGGCTGATAGATGCAATTAAAGATAAAAATTTAATTCAAAATCTTGAGGATGCTATCAACAAAAAACAGAAAGCGAATTCAAATAATCGGAATCAAATAGTTGAGAGTGTAAAAGAAGATTTATTATCTGTTTTTGAAGAAATCCCTAAAAAATCTTTTACGGAAAGTGAACGAGAAATATTAAGAAACGTACAAATTGACAATGTTTTTAATGACGACCCCGTCTCATATGTTACTGACCTATATGACAGCAATATCTATAGCTTTCAACAACAAATTGCTCAGCTAGCTAACACGAAAAAAGCACTTTTAGATGTCCTCAACAGGTCAGCAGCATTAAGTGCATCCCTTACTTATTTAGTGCCTGAAAAAATCTTCAACAGCCAAACTATGGTGAGTAGTCTCAATACTCCAACATTGCGTCTTATATTTAAAAAAGATGCCAACATAGATAATGTTGTTGAACTAAAAGAATGGGCAGATAAACTTTACTCAATCATTCGTGGTATCACAATCTCTCAAGACCTTCGACCTGAAGACTGTAAGATTTTAGATACGGGCAAAGGTTCACACTGGTTTGACCTTTTGTTAGATCCATCGACTATAAAGATCATTTGCGAATCAGTTGATTGTATTGCTATATCAATAACTAAATGCCTCGGTGCAGCCACTGCTTTCCAAGCATTCAAACTTGCCTCTGCAAAAGTTAATTTGGCATCTAAAGAAATAGAACAGGTAGAGAAACAGGTCAAAACTCAAAATGAAGGACTTAAGACTGAATTCCTAACATCTGAAGTAGCCAGATTGACAGAAGAGCACGCTCTAAAGAAACAACAACACAACGAGTTAATGTCAGCACTCAAGAAACTGTACGAATTAATGGAGAAAGGTGCTGAATGGCAACTAAACAATATTCCTGACGACAATGACGAATTCAAAGGATTGAAACATAATTTGGAAAATTCACTATTGCTGATTTCCGAAGAAAAGCAACGGCTGGAATTAGAGCATAAGAATGAAAAGCGTCACAACGAATAACTAAACTCTACTCCCCCACATTGACGCACACCTCCGGTTCTCTGGAGGTAGTGCTTTTCATAAAGTCGTTTTAACAACGTACTCGCCCAACTCTCAGACAAATCACAACGGTGCGCAATTTGTGCAGTTGTCACTTTCTCCCCTGTTTTGATCGAGTTAAGAACTTTCAACTGAGTTTTACTTGGTTTAACCAATGCCACTTGATGTGGTGCGATACGCGCAGCAGTTATAAGAGCCTCGTTTATCGGCTCATTTTGGCATAAAAATGTCATCTCAGGCTTACCCCCTGATATTCAGAATTAAATATAGATTAGCAATTGATCTCTTTGATCATTTTGGTGGATGAAATTTATTGAAATGTAGGGCTAAGACAGGTTCGCCAGCACTTTTTTAGCCATAAGTGGTAGGTATTTAGAGCCGCTGACTTCTGCAATTCAATGTGAGTGTGTATGTAGGCCTGATCTAGCTTTCCTTTGGCGTGATTCAGTAGGGTTTCAGCCACGAGGTAATCAACACCAATATCCGCCCAAACAGTTCTAGCGAGTTTTCGTAAATCATGCGCAGACCATTCACCTTTGCTCACGTTCCGTATCAGCTCACTTGCTCGACTTGCATGGATAGGCTGTTGGTCACGCTTGTTCAATGGGAAAACGTTATTACCTTTGTAATTGTTCACTAATTGCCACTCTTTAAATTCTCTCAGCATCACTATAATTTCAGTAGTCAGTGGATATACCATTTCACGTTTAGTTTTGGTGTAATGCTTGGGGATAGTCCACTGCTTCGTCTTGAAACAAATGTGTCTCCACTTGGCTTGACGCGTCTCACCAATACGAGAGCCGTGAGCGAGCATCATCAGACCGAGCACTCTCGTAAATGGTTCAGCTAAACATAAAGATCCAAGCAATCCAGTGGCATCTCCTGGTCGAAGTGCACAGCCTTTCACATCGATTTTAGCTTTAACAAAATCAGTAAACTTCATCCCATCTAATGGATTTACACCCAAGAATCGCAACTTTTTAGCCTTATTAAAGGCTGCTTTTAACGTCTGAAATAATGTTCTCAAATAACTTGGTGAGTACAGCTCTCCCCTCAACACTTTCATTAACCGTTTTTCGATTACGCGATGGTCGAGTTCTGAAATCAAGACGCCGTGCATATTCGGAATTAAATGTTTCTCACACATAGATTTAAGAGAAACTAATCGATTATGTGCCAAAAATTTATCTGTGGTTTCCGCCTGCAGGTACCAACATAGCAGTTCATCGACCGTTTTGAATTCATTGAATACAGAACGTTTTCCAGTCGCTAAATCTGCAACATAAACATGCAAAACATCAAATACATGTGCTGCCGAAAGACTCGGATAACGCCCTAAAGTATGAGATTTCTGAACTCCACCTCGATATTCCATATAAACCCATGAACCTTTGTTGCGGTCTTTAGTAAATCTGAGATATAGAGAATAACGCTCATCTTTTAACTGTTTCACTCTTGGGTCACGCATGTGCTTTCTAATTTGAGCATCAGAAATCTTGCACCTAACCGTCGAAGTGACTTTTACATTTGCATTAAATCGAATCCCCATCACGCCCCCAATAACGTTGCTTGAAGAGTCATAGAGCTAGGCTGACGGCCACGCCCAGAAAAATTAACCGAATCAATAGAGCATTCCCCGCGAAATGCTTTAGGAAAAGAATCATCCAGAACCACAACCCCCTCAGCAAAAGCGCGCAGGTTAGGTGGCCCGCTGATCGTCAGTTTCCGCCCCTCTCGTTGAATTCGTCTCAGCTCGGTTAAACAAACTTGCTCTGCGTCAGTTCGGCTACTACAGTCCTTGCTGATCACTTTGAACGGCTCATTTCCCGCCAAAACTTCCAATCGCTCACCAGAATCCGTCGTTAAATAAAAAGACTTAACGCCGTTGAAGTCATCACGCCCATCAAGTTCTACCTCAACATTCAAAAAGTCAGCCGAACCCTTCTCCTGCGTAATATCAGGAAGTGACAACGTAATAGTCTCAATCTTTTTACCACTTGCGCTTGAAGCTTCACCTTTCGGCGCTATCACATACACACCATCAACAATCTTCGCGGCGGCATCGTATTGTTTGGCTAAGCGATACACAAAAGCAGATGCACTCTCATCAGTCCGATCGACATGCTCGATTCTAATATTTTGTAATCGAGGATGGACGAAAACCGAAAACCCATGAGGGGTAACACAGTCAGAAACGACTTGCGTCAAGGTCGAATCATTCCAGCTTGACGACTTCTTGGCACGATAACCCGTTGAATCTTTGATATTAAAGGGGGCCACGCTCAGCACAATGCGGATCTCACGTGGGTGCAAACTTGCTGATCGCTTAGAAATCTGGAATTCATCACGAAATACATCACCTAAATAGACTTGATATTTCTCACCCTTTGGGGGAATGCCATCAATATCATCTGAAAAAATAGCCATGGAAAGGTAGTCTCCTTCCACCCCATTACCATCTGTGAGCTGCCAACTCTTCAATAAGCTCATCATGAGCTCAGCGTTTTTACCTTCGATTCTCAACATCAGTCCCAACTCCGCGTAACACCAATAGAACGTTTATTCACATTCACTTCAGGGATGATCACAGAACAATCCTGTGGAAAAATATCACCGCGAACATGGGGATTCAGGCGGTAAAACTCCGCCTCAATCCGATCGCCATCTTGCCCCGCATGCTTAAACAACAAATCAGCCACCAAATACCCTGCCTTAGCTTGTACCCGCATTAACGAAACTCCATCAGTTGTAAAGAAACCTCGGTCACCATCGCACGGCCATCATGGACAAGTTCAGATCGGCCTTCTTTGATCTGCTTAATCGTCCACTTGCCTAGGTTAAAACCTTGTCCATCACTCACTTGCTGCGGAGCAAGAATCAAAGCCCTCAGCGCGTCCACACTTTTAGCCGCGCCATACCGCGTCCACTTAGCCGTAATATCGATAGAATCGAAGGGTTTCCCCGTAAATTCCGACTTACTGCCATCCATCACCGACACTTCCGAATAAGCTCCATTGCTTACCCGCTCCATTTTGCTGATGGGGGTTTTATCCCCTACCGCAAAGACAAACTCACCGATCACGATGTGGTGCATAACTAACTCCGGTCAATCGCAGAAATAGACAAAGAATCATCAATAGAAAGCCCAGACATACTGCCGAACTGCTGCTGAAGCGCATTCGCTACTTCTTGTCGAGCCAGAGAAGCGAGCTTTTGTTCATCCATGCCCGGCGCGGCATAAATGGGCGTTGATATTTGGATAGGAGGAAGCGAGCGTGCCACCGACTCTTGTCGTTCCTTTTCCTCAATCTTCGATTGAACGTCACTAGAAGCCATTAGCTTATCTGGCGGATTCGTCAGCTTATCGCCAAACCAACCACCTAACAGCTCGCCACCATAGTCACCCAAAAACGAACCGGCTAAACCGCCGATAACAGTGCCAACACCGGGCAAAATGGCGGTACCAATCGCCGCACCCAAACTCGCGCCACCCAAACCACCAAGTAAACCACCTCCCTCGGTGATCGCTCCTTTAGTGTCACCATCCACTAAAGCGGTAGCGATATTCGCCGTAGAGATCGCCATTGAAAGCGGCCTAATCAATTTATTCAGTCCGCCTTTCCCTAAGCCCTCAGCAACATCACCACCAATATCAAGCGCATCTTGCGCCATGGCCATTGCCGGAGTCATCGCCAAAGCCCCCCCACCTAAAGCAAGCGGAAGCGCACCGCGTTTTGCAGTGAACGCCGTTGAAGCAAAGTTATAAGCACGAGCCAAAGGATTACGAGAGCGAACACGAGAACTAGGGCGCGAACGGCGACCTGCCGATCCACCGCGACCGCCACGGCCAGTACGGCCACTCCCCCCCGACTCCATCAAAGTGCGATTTAGCCGGCTAAACTGCTTAGCAGCAAACTGCGCAGCGCGACCGCTCTCATTCGTTTCACGGTTTAGACCTTTACGAAACAAGCGACTCTTATCGAGCGTGTTGCCAAAAATAAGCGAGGCGGCTTTGCCCGCAAGCATCACACCTTTAAGGGTGATCAACGCAGCAACGCCAATACCCACCGCAGCCGTTAAACCTTGGTTGGCTTCTGCGAAATTGCTCACCATGTCAACGGCATTACCGAGCGGTTGTAAAACCCAGTTCAACGCAGGAAGCAGCGCAGTACCGACGATCACACTCAACCGATTCAGCTTATTAATGAAAAGCTGAATGCCTATTTCACTCGTCGCAATACGTGAATTAAACTCACCTTGCAGTGATTTAAGGTGGACTTCTTCTGACTCATTGGCCAACTTACGCAAGCGAACAAACTCTTTCGTATTTCCCGCCAAAGCCGCCACCGCGCCTTTTACCTCTTCCCCAAAAATCTGGGAGATCAACGCGCTTTGCTCCTCCAGAGGTGCAGACTTAATCGCTTCTAATACGTCAAGCAAACTGCCCGCCGCATCATCTTGCATTGACGCCGCCAAAGAAGCAGAATCGAACCCAATGGAAGAAAGAGCTCTTTTCTGGGTACTTGAGGCCGCATCCCCCATTGTTAAACGACCTGAGATATTCTTTACCGCCGTTGAAACTCGTTCGTCTCCCATGCCCGTTGCAATCATGGTGGTAGCCAACGCTGCAGTGTCATTATTGGTGAAACCTGCCAGTTTCGCGGTCGCCCCCTCGCGCGCCATCACGTTAGCAAGCTGCTTAGGGTCCATGTTTGAATCATTAGATATGTAATTCACCATACCCGCTAAATTCATCGCACCTTTTTGATCTAAGTTTAAAGCGGCCTTAAAATCAGACAGCGTCTTACCCGCTTGCGCCGCTTCCATATCAAAAGCCACACCCATTACCGCTGAATCCAAAACAAACTGCTTTAAATCATTAGGGTCTTTGATGCCAGAACGGCCACCAGCAGCAAGCATCGCATTCAGGTCATTCGCGTTTAACCCGCCGCCTTCTTTAGAAGCTTGAGTTTTCAACGACCACTGCCGCATTTGCGCCGCCTCTTCAGGCGACATATTCACGACCTTCTTCACATCAGCAAAAGAAGATTCGTTTTTAACTGCACTCCAAACCGTCGCGGCAACTGGCGCAGCGGCGATCGCTAGTGATGTCGCCTGACTGCCTATCTCCCCTAACTTCGCACTGCGTCCATCAATGCGCGACTGAATAGCCTGCATCTCTTTCATGCGTGCATTTTGCTTCGCAATAGCGGCGGTTGCTTTTTCTGCTTTCTGCTCTAAGCGCTGCTGCTCATCACCCAAGCGCCGAGTATTAATACCCGACTCTTTCAGTGCTGCCCCAAGGCCGCGCAATTTATCGCGCTGCTTCGTTTGCTTATCCGTCAGCTCAGCAACGCGCTGCGTCGCTTTTTTATAGGCCGAATTCAGATCCGAAGTGCGAACCTTACCTTGGTGCATCTCAAGGTTTAACGACTCCAAGCGGTTTTGCGCTTGGTGTAATTGAACCTTTAAGCGCTCAGCTCCATCACCTGACGCTTTTTTAAGTTGGCTATTAAGCCCTTTGATCTCTGCTTGCGTTTGGCTGTAAGCGACACGCAGGCCAGTCGCCTGAGCCTTATTTTCTTCAAGCTGCTTACCAAGCTCCGAAACACTAAGCTCAGCTTGTTTAGATTGCTCCCTCAGCTTTTCCATACGCTTAATAGCGGACTGATAACCCTCAACCTTTTTCAATTGAGAATTAAGAGAGATCACCTCGCTGCGCTGCTTAGAAATTGCCGCCGTTAAACGTTCAGCCGCCGAAGTAGTAGAAACAATGTCCTCTAACCCTTTTACCGTAGTATCAAGGACTAAGCTGATCTTATCCGCCATTGCGCGCTCCGAGTTTTGACAGAATCAACTCATAACGACGCACCGCAACGTCTTGAGCCCATTGAAGCAACTCAGATTCAGACGTATTACGGTGCATAGGAATAAGGTCGATTAAAGATTCAACGTCGCGGGGTGAAAGAATGCCGCCGATTGTTGAAAAAAAGCGCCCACCTGCGGTTTTAGCGCCAAGTAGTCGGGTAAAGAGAGGTATTGAAAGTCCGCTTTTTGTAGCCCAGTCACCACGCGAAACATAAAATCTTCACGTTCTTCATCATCTTCAATTTCAGCCAATGCGGCGGAATGAGACACTTTAGGCACTTGGAATTTAATCCGAGCAAACTTCTCGCCCGCTTCATTTTCAAACGGATCAAGCAAATCAAACTCAAAGCGATCACCACTTAGCTTTTTGCCTTGAACCTCATCACTGGGAGTTAAAATAAACTCAATAATGTCTGAATAAAGTTGAAGGAAATCGGGCGTATGCAGTGTGTTGAATTTCTCAAGTGTTATCTCAGCACAATGAAGAATCACCGCTGTGCGCTGTTCAAATTCCTGCTTTGGTGTCATTTCAGTCAGCTTAATGTGCGGCAACGCTTTAAAACTGGCGGTCGAAATGATTTTTAGCTTAACGGTTCTGAGCGCTTGTGCTTCTTTTTGTACGCTGTCCGTTTCACGCTGCAGTGCGGCTATCTCATCTTCACTCGCATCAGTCGTGATCTGCTTAAGCTTATTCTTCAGATCTAACAGGCGAGCTTCTAGTGCTTTGCTTTTTGTCGCATCCCAACTAAAAAACTTAAGAATACTGATTTTTTCCATGTTGAAACCCCAAAAAAAAGACCTCCCACTATCGCTAGTAAAGGAGGTCTATTTGCCATATAAAATTAAAATCCCATTAAATCCACACCACCAACCGTCGCTTTGCCAGTGTCGATATTAATATCGTGGATCGTGATGCCCGTATCCGTCAGCTTGTATGCTTTGCAAGTGCCTTCAATGGTTACCGTAGGCTTTTCACCCATTTTTAACGCATCTTTCTTGATGTTGGTGATCGGCCCGTACAGTGAGTAAGCTTCAACATAAGCAATACCCATTGTATCTTTGCCATTTTCTGTCACGTTGATTTGCGCGTTATCCATAAAATATTTGCCAAGTGCAAGCTGCAGCAGCTTGTGATCACCATGGACTTTTAAAGACCACTTCAACGCTTCAAAACCCACCACATCTTCAGATTGAAAAAAACCGCCATCATTCGAGGCGGTCTTAGCTTTTAAATCGGGCGGGGTGAATTCCACGATTTCATTCATGAGCGGCACGGATTCAACCAATGCCGCAATGCGTTTACGAATACGATCAGCCATTAACGACCTCCTCTAGCCACGCTTCAATTAAGCCGTTATCTACGCTCATCTCATAAACCATATGTTCGTTTGGAGAATAGCGACCGTAGTTCACACACAAGAACCAGCGCCCTGATGTGTAGTTCTCAAGGTTGTTCTTGTCAGGGTGCAGAAATGCTTTAAACACCGGGATAACACCTTGTGCGACTAGGTTCTGTCCCCAGTTTGTTAAACGATCAATCACCTGGTTCATGAAAGCTTCGGTAAGCTGCTTGCCCATTAGGGGCTGACTTGTCTCTTCAAGCTTACGAGCCATGAGATCTTCTAAGCCAACGTGGCTGATAAAGCGTCCCGTATTGGTTCGGTTACCGATGATCGAATAGCCCCCCATACGTGTACGCGCAATGGTTACTACGCCATGCTTATTTAAGAAGTTAGCTTGCGTGGTTTTATCGTTGATCTTGTAAGACACATTACGCGATGTTTCATCACACAGTACGCCGCGATTTTGTGGGCTTTCATACCCTTCCACCGAAGCCATTGCCGCAATCAAAGCGATGGAAGCGGGCATTAATACTTGTGCTCCATCGTAGGTTTTCAAAAACCAAGGGTCGATAATGCAAAGCTTATCTTCACCCGTTCCTTCCGCACCGAATTCGCCCGCGAACTCCGCTGCGGCCATATCGTTTGTGTTGGGGCCATCCAGTACAGGTCGGCAACGGACATCACGTCCAATTAACGCCAATGCTTGGCCAAGCGCTTTAGAGCTAAAGCCCGGCGCGCCGATAATCGTCGGTGTTTCAGGGCACGCTTTCACCGTTTGCAAACCAGTGATCGCCCCTGTTGCACCATCGACACCACCAATCACATTCGCTTCCGTCGTTGTGGGCACTTCTGTATCTTCAACAACAGTGACGTAAACAATGCACTGTACGAACTCGAGTAAATAACGCACCACGTTAGGTAGCGTCCCAACGCGATCGCCAACACTATCAAGCATCAACATCGCATGTGGGTAATTCCATAAACGAGTCGGCTCGTTATAAGCCAACCCTGCGTTTTTATTCGGTGCAGTTCCGGTGATGTGAACCACTTGCAGTGCAAGTGGCCCCATGCTCGGCATCGGCTCAATGGTTTTGACTTCAACGCCATTGAGTTCAAAATCTTGGATCGGTGAAAGCATTATTTGCCCTCTTGTTTTGCGGTTGTCTCTGCCGCTTTTTCAGCAACAGTCGCTTTCGCTTGGGTTCCGGGTTTGCCCACCTTGCCATTCAGTAGCAGCATGGAAGCTTGAGCAGGTAAGAGCGGGACGGTTTTGTTATTCTCGTAATCAGGGCTAACCCATACGCCGTTCAATCGAAACGGCTGTAATATCGGGTAGTTCTGAGTTTTTGGCTTTTGCAGCTTTGTGGTTGTCGCCATTGGCTAGCTCCAATAAAAAACCCGCCAATGCAAAGCACTTAGCGGGTTCAAAGATAGAAGGTTTATTTAATCAATAAGTACGGATAAAACTGGGCGTTGAATAAAAGGAAAACCGTCTTTCTGCGGATAATCAGCTAATAACTTTCGCTCTTGCAGCAAGACAAAAAACTCCTTGTCAGTGAGTGTGGATGTTCTTAATTCTTCGGGATAATTTCGATCTTTTTCATATTGATCGACGCGGTTAATGACTTTTATCAATGCACTGTCACGCCAAGCCCTCTCCTCTAGAGATTTAAAGGGACGATGACGTTCTAAATCATATACCCAACCGACATTATTAACCCAAGAATCATAGGCTCCGGGCGTGAGTAATGTATGCGACTCTGGCAACTCGCCAAGCTCTTCAATCATGTAGTCTTCATCATTATCACGATCTTTTGCATAAGCCATTTTTTCACGATAATCAATAAGCTGTTGCCAGTGTCCATCAATCAGTTTTACAGCATAGCCATCTTGAGTTTTAGGTGGTTCTTTCCATGTATGGTTTTCTGGAAGGTCAAAATTGTAATCTGAAACAAGAAACTCTTGACCAAATTCATCGTAGAACGACTCACCTAATTGTATTTTGAATATCGTCCAACCCGTCTCTTTTCGATAAAGAGCAGTGTGAGTTTCGGGATCATACTCTGGCGGCTGGTCGATGATTGCCCAATCGGGGTAATCACCATCGGGCTCACCAATGAAGAATTTCTGACCATGAATGTCGTAATATATATTCCAAGTCATATTCACAATTTCAGGTGACCAAGAATCTGTTTCAGCATGGTAGCGAGAAATCAGGCCGGGTTTTGATGGTGTATATATATTCTGAGTAAAATCAGATCCAAGAGCCGTGCCTTTTGCGACATGCTCAACTGTGTTTTCAATCCACCACCCATCGCGAGATAAACGAGAAACATTGACACTTTGTGATGTGGAAAAAAATGTTGTCATTATGCCATCCTTACAATCCAGTTTACCTTGCGATGGTTAATAGTGTTCTTTAGTGCGCCAAACAGAGCAATAACCACAGCGTGAGCGTGTGAGCCAATTTCAAAAGAGTGGTAGTGGTTGCCTGCATTACCAGTATTGATATCTCCACCTGCACCATTTGCATCGGTTTGATAACGGTGTGAGCCTCCACCAAATTTCGCTATGCCTGAGGGATGGTAGTGAACCCCGCTATAACCGGTGTTTTTAGAACCCAAGTTTGTCGATGAAGCGGTAGAGTTTGGGTGCCCATGTTTCTTTACTTGCCCCTCCTCAAATACACCAACCGTTTCGCTGTCTTCTTTACCGATTACACCACATCCCCTCATATCCGGAATAATCCCATTCGGCCATATCTTTGCTAGTTCAGGATTAGCAACCATGTCATAAGCTTGGTTTTTCATGATAGCAAACCCATTAGGCGCTATATCAGTGAACCACGGGATTGCAGCGCCCACTGGAAATATTTTTGCCGCTAATCCAAGCCATAACTTATCAATAAGTCCAGATGGCGATAAAGCACGCCAAAGCTGTGGAAGCTTAATGTGCTTACTTGCTTTGGATTGGTTATCGATGTCTTCATCATTAGCGGCATTACCCTTAAGTTCATATTGTTGATGAGGATCTTCTGCATCGGTATGCGCTTTAATACGTGCTTCCAAATCCTCCCAATCAACATACACTTTTGATAGATCAATTTTGCACTCAACATTGCTCGCATTGGTGGTGTACATTTCCACGGCATAGCGAACCGAATCGGTAGCGCCTTGCTCGATGGTTGGCTTGTAATCCCCTTTTCCTCGAGCGTAACCGTAAAGTGTGCCGTCTTCTAAGCGGATCGCCACTTCATGAATATGAAAGCCGCCTACATCGGCAGGTAAATCGCCTTTAAATACCAAGAGTGTTGGGCTTTCAGGGTCAAACAGCATACCGCATGGAACGGCGTGCTCTTCTTTAATCATGGTGGTTTGCAAGCGAGGGTCACTTCCATCAGCAAGTAGCCCACTACCAAACACCATTTCTTTCACGGGTAGCTTTCGACCTAATTGGATCGAGTTATTTTCTGCTGCAATACCTGCATTCGTTAAATAGCAGCGCAAGTCTGTATCTTGATTAGCCATGTTTAATTCTCACCGACTTAACAGAATGAATCATAATCGCTCGGGTTTTTGGTAGAGCGTAAAAGGAATGGGGCCGGCAGCTTTCACTCGCACGATACGCGCACTGTGAAGCACCAAAGCACGATACTTATTGGCGCTGTGTAACCGTGAAATCGTGGTTGTAACGCTGTCTCGTTCGGATTTATAAGCCGTAATTCGCGCATTAATACGTTGCGACATCTCAGCTGTAAGCGGTTGATCAAGCAATCGGCCCTCAACATCAATGGAATACGCAGCATCACCACGGGTAACAGCAGAAGCAAAGCCCAACGCATCAAGCGCTGTTTTAAGCCCTGCTCTGGTTCCGGCCTTGCTGTGTATAGGGAATGCTTTATCCGTCGTTTTACGTTGCTGCACTATCGTGTCGGTAGGTTGCCAATCTGCAACGCCACGCTCACCTGCGAGCAGCACAACGAACTCATCAGCGGTTAACTGTGGGTTCTTTAAATTTGGGTAAGGGTTCGGGGCTAACGCTAAAATACGCGCCCATGCGTATTCTAATGACTCTTCGATGAGCGTTCGGTTGTCAGGTTGAACGCTAACAAACTCATTCGGATCTGACATCAATAATCACCTCGCTACAATATGGCGCCTCACCCCATTGGCACACCACATCAGCAGCAGGCTCTAACACCTTCACTCGCTTCACACCCAGCTCGTAGAACTCGTGGCCGATCTCTTCAACATCAATCACTTCTTCTAAGCGATGCTTGCGCTCAGCAAAGGCCATTCCTGTTTGCTGCGCCTGTGCTTTGGTGACGTGGTTATTTGGATTTGCGCCGGTATAGAGCACAACGCTGATCGTATAGGGAATGGGTGTCGCGGCTTTTGTGGTGATCTCATCACTTTCTTGAGCAATATCATCACGGTTTAAATACTTGCTCGCGCGTTCAAGTAGCGCAGCACTCGGAACACCATTGGGCGTTTCGCGACTCAAAATAGCAACAGCCACTTTACCCGAATTTGGCTCGGTCATTCTGGCCTGTGCATCTTTCACAAGAGCGGGTTGAGCCGCTTTCGGAAATTCATAGCGCACAACCAGCGCATCCGCTTCCGACTCAATCTTAATCACTGGCCGCTCGTCCAAAGTTAACGCATGAAAGCGGTAACCTAACCGAGTTCCAGTGGTATGGAACTGGTACGGCGCTAAATCAAAGCGACGTAAGAGATCATCATTAGACTCAAGAACAGCGGGTTTAGGTGGAAACACTGAGGTATCTTCTGGCTGTAAGACTTGCCGTTTCAAGTTGTACTGCAGCGCCATTAAATCCACCATGTCGCTTTCTGTCACGAACTTACGAAACATCTGCAGCGCCCAGTAGTTTTTCTCACGGGTATCAGCAATGTATTTCAGCACCAAAGCTTGCAGCACTTGTGCGAGTAATTCACTGTCATTAGTCAACGCCTCTTGCAAATAAGCAGCTTTCTCTACATCGCTTGCTGCGCAGTGCTCTACAGCAAACGCAACATACTCAGCGAGCAACGTTTCAAAATCGGGCTCTTGAAACGCTTTCGGGCGGTTATCTTGAGTTGTCATACATCCACACTCGTTCTTATTGCTTCACCATTCCACTTGCCGACCACGCTCACCACAAAGCCGCGCGCAGTTGGCGTGGCTTGACACTGTTCGATCGTCAAACCAGTCAATTGATTATTTGGATTAGTTAACGCTTCAATGGAAAGGTTTTGCACAATTAACGCTTCAGACGGGCTTTGATTTTTCCCTAAACGCTCAATGGCTCGGTTACCCAGCGCACGGCGCTTAACCCGAGAACCAACTTGAGTGGTTAGCACTCGCTTAATTCGGCAACTCAATGCAGCAAGCCCAGTGACAGTTAAACCCGATTCTTGATCAATACCCACTATCATTTTTTAGCCTCAGTTGTCGGCCTGTTTTCATCGTCATAGTGGAAGTGCAGTTTCACGCTATAGCCATCAACCACGACATCACCACCAGTGATCGCCATCGAACCAGCGAAGGTAGCCGCGCCACCACTTGCACCACCAGAAACTGCAAACGAGCCTTGGTGGTTAAACAGGCCCGTATTAATCAACTTGCCTGTGAATATGCTATCGCCCGTGCGGTTCGTATTACCTGTGTGTTCTTGGTTACCAATGTGCGTTAAGTCTGCATTCAAAAACATGCCGCCGGGATAGTTACAAGTGATCGAACCTTTATCGAGGTTATACAGCTCGGTCATGCCGCTACCGTAATCCGTCATCACTTCGTTTTCTTGCAAAGTCGGAAAGGGAAACTGGTTAGAACGCAATCCCATCAGCGCGGCGGCGTTGTTTAAGTTGTCACCATGGCCAAGGTTAATCAGAATGCACTGCTCTCCAACGGTTGGGCGGCGATAATGTTTGACTCGCCCCGCCGCAGGCACAAAAAAAGGCACACCCTCAGCTAAGTTTGTGCCTGTTTGAATATCCACCGTTCGTTCATGGGCCGCTTTAACTGTGCCCAGCCGGATAATATTGGCTAATCGCCTATCGGTATCCGTAAGCTCTTCTCTCAGTTTCCGAACTTCATTCTGAAGCGCCGCTACTCTCTTGATTAAATCCATCCAATTCAGCCCCGCCAATTTCACCACACACTTCGTTAACTGGACCCATGCGTATCCGTTGCTTCATGGTCACGGTTCTGGCAAACACACCAAGCTCCGGTTGGAAACGGCTTGGGTTATTTGAAACTGGGATCGCTTCTTCGCAATCATCACTTTCACCAAAGAACTCATTAAGCAGCTCACGATCAATGCGTGTCGATGCATCAAGCGCTTCAAGGTCAAAGTCAGCCACTGACGTGGGAACCTCAATCAAGAACCTCAGCTCAATATCGTGAATGTGGCGACCATCGTTTGAATAACTGCGTACTGGCTCTGCCTCACCTACTAAATAGCTAATCTTCGTACTCGTTAATTCATCAGGGCTGCGCGTGTAAGTTGATTTGATTTCAATGTTTAATGCTTGCTCTAAATGAGCAATAACTTTTTCAACCCACTCACGCGGCGAGCGAAAGAACGTTTCTGAACTCACGGTGGAAGAACTCCTCAAACTTACGATTAATATCAGGCAAATAGTTATTGATGATCTCTTCCGTATCCGCAGAGATATCGACGGTGACCAGCTCAATGCTGCTTCGTTGTTTTCCAGTACGTCGAAACACAAGCAGCTCATCGCTCTGCATACGTGAAATAAACGCACCGTCATAAAACTCACTGCCAACACGAACGCCAAGCTTGTTTTGAATCGGCTTGCCGGTTCGGTGTACGCCAATCTCATTCACACCGATCCACAGCTTTGAAATGCGCCCATTTTTGTAATTACGAAAACGAGAACGCAGCGCCTTGTTGTCGATTTTCAGCTCATAGCCTAGCTCAGCCATTGTCACAGCTCTTAGCCAACGGTTGGTGAGTGTGGCCGCGCGTTGAACCGCTTTCGGGATCTCTTTTTCAAACGCTTCGTATTTGCGGATAAACTCCGTATCCAACAAAAGTCGATTGCTATTGGTATTCAGACCAGCCATCACCGCGCGCCCCGCTGCCTTTTTGCACCATCACATACTCGCGTGTGATCTGGCTATCCGTGCCGGTTGATTTAACAGGCATCTCATAAACCAACATATACGGCTTATCTCTATAAACCGTACTGCATTGCTCTGGTAACGCTTCATCAGTAAGTAAGCGATGCACAGTGTGCTCACCGCGCTTTGCACTTTGTATGTACCCAATAATCTCTCGCTGATCGCCTTCTGCTGTCGTCACTAAAATAGAATGCCCAAAGCAATCCGCGATAGATGCCCGGAGTAGCCCCCGAGCAGATTCAAATAAGCTACTCATACTTAAGCAGCTGGGACGATTTCAGTGATCACACCGCCAGTCAGCAGCACACCACCATCCACAAATACACCAACAGGTTGCGAAACCGCACCTTCTGCCGTGGGTTTCGTTTTAGTAAACTCGCCCGCTTCAAAGTAAGCTGCATCACAATCAAAGCTTGGTGTGTCACCCACTTTAATCGGGCCATCAAAGTGCCCATCAATGTGGCACGTCACCACTTCACCCGCTTTAATGGTTTGCATTGGCACAACCAACAAACTGCCCACCAAACAAGGGATGTCTTTTTTAAAGCCACCCGTTGGAGCGATCACTGCAATTTTTTTACCGTCGCTATAGCGCATCGTTTTCACCATTTTTTATCTAGATAAACAAAAGGGCGAGATACACTCACCCTTGGTTTGATTGCTTTTTATTTACTCAAAGGTTGCTTTCGCAATACCACGGCGATCAACGACTTTCGATGAAATATCGTAAGTAATGCGGAATTTCGCACCGTCGCTTGTCCAGCC
Organism: Vibrio sp. 2-2(8); assembly: GCF_963888495.1. NCBI lineage: Bacteria > Pseudomonadati > Pseudomonadota > Gammaproteobacteria > Vibrionales > Vibrionaceae > Vibrio > Vibrio sp. 2-2(8). Next base: position 28,643 of record NZ_CAWPJM010000053.1, read on the forward strand.
GTCACCCGTTTCCAACCAAGGGTCTTGCTGGCCATCAAGGAAGCCCATGACTACCGAATCAAAGTCTTTCGATGTCAGAGCAATCGCACCATTCACGTCAGTTAAGCGCGCAGTTTCAATCACTTTATTGAACTTCTTATAAGCGGGGTTAAAGCTGTCTGGCTTGCTGGCGGTATTCAATACCGCTTCAAGCATGGATGCATGATCAGGGTGAGCAATCAAGAACTCACCGCGCAAATCTAGCGCATCGCCGCCGCCGTCTTTCTCACCGCCAAATGGTACGCTGGTCGCAGTAGCAAATACCTTATGCAGTGCCATAATAAGCGCCGCGTAATCATTGGCGGGAATGTTAGCGACAAGGTTTCCCCACTTTTCGGCGCTTGGCGCAGCTTGGAATACAGATTTACCGTCGCCCATTTTCCCGCTCAAAATGGAGTTAAACATCAACTTATCTGATAGACGGTAACCCGCTTGCATGAACTTGCGTGGCACCTTAGCAATCAAGCCAATTTCATCATTGATGATCGCTTGGCGGGTAAATTGAATCGCTCGGCCAAAGGTCGCCAATTGAATACGCTCACCGCTACCTTTTAGCAATGCGGATTTATATTCACCGTCTTCACCAATGGCCATCAAGTCCGGCGCATCATTCACCATGACCAACTCGGTTTCACGAAAATCGCTGAGGTTTTCCACGTTCGCCAGTTCACGCCACAATGGCGTACGCACCTTGGTTTCATCGCGCATTACGGTACGAATACTCTCGGTAATGATGTCACCAAAATCACCACTGTTAAACGCGCGGTTAACCAGTTCGTTTTTGGTCAAACCCGTACCCGCATTGACGCCTAAACTAGCACGCGCCATGTTCAGTAATGATTCATGGCCAAACGAGTTTTGCTTGTCTAACTCAGCCACACCAGCACGGGCATTCAGTGCGTTTTGAAGTTCTTCTTTTACGTGATCGCCATTGCCAATGTGTAGATGAGTTGCGGTTAAGTTTGCTTTGGTACCCGAACTGCTATGATCACCCAACGCATTCAGTAACTGTTCACTGGCGGTTTCAATCGTAATGTTCGGGTTGTTGAGAACCTGATTAGTCAATTCATCACTCAGGTTTAAGGTTTTGCAAAGGTTACGAAGATTCTCTTTTTCGTTACCCATATTAAGTAGAATTTGGCTGGACGCCTGCTCTACAGAACATTCTGTATCTTCTAACAATTTGTTGGCCAGCTCATCACCTACGTTATGCTTTACACATAAAGCACGAATATCTTGCTGGCGTTTGTTTTCTGCTTTGACTGCGTTTTGCAGTTCTTCAGGTGTTAGTGGTTTCGGCATATCGCTTACCTGTTCGTCTAAATGGTTTTGTAAATGATTAGGGTCGGCGTCTGCCGCCTGTTTGGTCGGTTCTCGTTTGCTACCTTTAGCGGGTTGCAAATTGAAACCATTGATTAATGAATCAGGTACGTTTTTGTAATTCGAAATGTCCTGAATATCGTCTTCGGTAAAGCAGTTAGTTAAATCAACCGGGTCAATCACCTCATCAACCAAGCCCCACTCAAGGGCTTTTTCAGCGGTGAACCATGTTTCTTTCTTCATTGCTTCAAGGAAGTCTTCCAACGTCTTTTTGCTGCCAGAACGCTCCACGTATTCTTGGGAAATTAACTCACGCGAATTTTTCCACTGTTGTAGTGCAGCTTCTAAATCATCATCCTCACCCCACGCACCAATTTGCGGGTTGTGGATCATCATCGATGTGTTTGACGGCATTTGGCGAACATCACACGCGCTCAACACATAAGTACCAATGGAAGCCACAAGCCCATCAACCACGCCTGTCGTTTTACCTTTATGAGCTTTCAGTGCGTTATGCACTGCAATACCTTCGTACACACCACCGCCACGAGTATGGATACGCACGTTAATGTCTTTGGTTCCAATCGCCTGCAAAGCAGCAACAAGATCAATGGCAGCAATGTCATAACTGCCAATAATGCCGTGAATGTAAAGTTGTGCTGGTTTGTCGTCGGCTTCGTTCGTTAACGTATACCAGCGTTTATCGGTTGGTTTAGGCATCGAGAACTCCCTCGCCTTTTTCGTTGGTTTTGATTTGATCAACAGGCGCAATGTTATGAGCAGGATCAGCGGTGCTAATTATGCCCATCTCATTAAGCTGCTTGCGTTCGGCTTGAATTTCTTTGCGGGTTGCCAGTGGGTTAATGTTTCGTTCACGCTGGGCTTGGCTAAGAGAGAACAAACCAAGGCGCGAACCTTTTTCGATTCCGTCCATCTCTTTTTTCGGGTCAATCCACGGCATAACGGGGGCTTGATAAATCGCGTTGTAAACGCTGGAAGCATCAACGCTTGTCGGGATTTTCAACTCACCCTTGAGGATCGCCATTGAAAGCGCATAACGGTACTGCGGGCGTGTCCAATTCAGTACGAACTTACGTTGCAGCACTCGATAGCGGGCGTAGGAATCAACCAGTTCTTGGCGGTTCGATGAATACGCACCATCATAGTTTCGAGTGACCGAAGAGTTGTTTACTCCAACCGCACTACTGACTAACTTTTGCTGACCACTTCGAAACGGTGCGCTCATCGATTCTTTGCGGTTAGATTCCACAATCCCTGCATCTTCACCGGGTGCTAACTCAAACGAGTTACCCATACCAAGGAAGATGTCGCCACCTCGCGAAAAGGCATCGCCATTATCAGCACCAAGCGTAGGGTCACGCTTAATGTAGTAAGCAAAGCGTGAGGCGATCTCAGCGCTCACCATTTCAGAGTTATCGTAACTTTCTAAACGAGAGATGAGATCAAGTACCGAGTGCAGTATCGATATGCCACGGTTTTGATGTAAGCGCCGCGTAAACTTCAAGTGACAAATAAACATGGCATCGACTTCGGCAAACTCAAAACCATTTGAATCCTTTTGGATCAAATAGCTGATTGCTTGTCCGAGCTTGTTACGCTTAATCCCTTCAATCAAACCACCTTCCAATTCAGTAATATGGCGCGGCACGAATTGCGGCTCAAATGGCTGAATAGCAAAGGGCGTAGTAGACGGATAACTAATTTCTGGGTGATGGCCCATGTACATTCGGCCAAACACTTCCCCGTCGCGCAACCAAGTTCGACACGCTAGCCATTCAGTTTCACTGCGAGACGTTTCGTTATCAATATTTTGCGCAAGCGAATGCAGCTCCCACCACTTTGAAATGGCTTGAGCAAATTCAATGTGAACCTCACCTTTATGATCAAGCGGTTGCGGCTCAACCATAATACCGTTGGGCCCAACAACGTTCGCGCACAGCTCATCAAGAATGGCCGTCACAAATGGGTTATTTTCGTCGCCATCTCGCGCCCTTTCATAAATCGCTTTCGCGCCTTTGTTTAGTTCGTTAGATGATCCTTTAGAGCTATTTCGTGGTTGCTTGGTTTTTGGGTCTCTTGGTAGGGCTGCTGTGTATTTGTTCAGTAGCGTTCGGTCATACAGTCGCTTTAAACCCTTTTCGGGGTTAAATACCGCCACCATCTTATCGAATAGGTTTAACGGATTACTCAAGGTAATTCCTCCTAATCATACTGCGCCTGCCACCTAGTGCTTCTTGAGCGATCAACCGAGTCAAACGCTCTATCTCAGCGCGTACCGTTGCCAAACTAGCAAGCGTCAGTTTTTCGCCTTCTGCGGTTGTCACTTCTTGCTGCATCAGAATTTTTTGCTCTGCCGCAACGTACCATGCAAGGCGCTCACGGTTAGTAGGTAATGCTGTCATCCGTAAATACCTCTTGAATGGTTGTATCGGCGCTGCTTGCGTTCAAATTCTGGCTTCACGTTGGCATCCACCACGTTCGGGTTAATTTGCCAAGGTGCAGCCCATGCGGGTGGGCTGTTCCAATCAATGTCGTCGCCACCTAAATAATGCATACCCGCTTCCGCGTAAGCGCATAAATCTAAGCTTTCGTTTCGGGTGTTTGGCGGGCAAACCCAATTGCCTTTTTCATCAATGTATTCCGCTGTCAGTTCCTCAAACCAATTCCGTTCAGCCCAACCGGGCAAATGAAAATAGCGTGAACCAAATTCAAGGCGCGAATAACTGGCCGTAACACGGTTTTTAAGGCGATTGGTATGCAGTAAAAGCAGCTTAATTTCACCATGTGCGATTTTACTGCGCTTGTCTGGGTGGCTTTCTTTTACCAAGTGGTCGATTTCTCGGCTTGCTCCCTTAACCAAGCGGAACAAATGTGCCAAACCTTGTGATTTAAGCCGGTTATAAAACTGGTAAGCAAAGTCAGTCACCGACGTTTGTTTGCCGTCCTTTTCACCTGCTGAGCCGCCAGAATCACACAGCGTTAAAACAGGCTTCATGACACGGCCAGAACCATCGGCAAGCGAGTAGGTTTTCTTCATCACTTCATCAACCAGCAAATCCCAGTCTTCTGGGTAAACCGCAGGATTAATGCGATCACCATTGCGGTGTTTGGTGGTAAGTATTTCAAAGCGATCAATCACCCAACGCTGTAGGCCAAGGCCATAAACGTGCGCTTGTACAATAAAGCGCGGGTTAGATTTACCGCCTTGAACATCTATCGACATCACAATAAAACGGCCATCATGAGGAACAACGCTGCGCGGATGATCTAATGCACGCTGCATCAGTTCGTGCGCTCCCACTTCTAAAGCGCGAGATTGCAAAATATAAGGACGACCAACATCGACGTTATAAAACGATTTTAATGAATCTTCATCACCACTTTCGTCATACAGCTTTTGCGCCGTTAAGTAGTTATAAACTAAGTTTTCCCAACTTTGATAAGAGGCCACAACGCCTTCAAACCAAAATGACGCCCATTTAGATTGACGTATTGCTGACTCATCAAAAACTTGTTCACCGTACTGATCGATCTCTCCTTCACGAAACCAACGCCCGTGTAAATTCAATTCATGTTTTTGTTGCTCGCTAATATCACAACAACAACGAGGACAGCGGCATACCGTGCTCTTGGCTTGCTCTTGATGATCGACCAGCGATTCATTCCACTTCAGCGTTTCAAAGAGAGGTTGAAACCACGCCTTACAATCAGGACAAACCCAATAAAACCGACGCCGATCACCTTGGTTATATAACTGAGCTATCCCGCCGCAAGGCTGAGCCTCATGCGCTCCAAGCTGTTCTTCTGGAACAGGGTGCCGAACTACTCGACCGGGTGAGCTTTCTGCCATGGCCATACCAGAGCTTTTGGCATTTTGAATACGCTTTAGTAACAAACGAAATTTGCTACCCTCTTCCCCAACACCATCGTCAGCACGGTCATAATCAGAGATACCCGCATAACGAAACGTTTCTGCAGATAAGCTCGATTCGGTAGCCGAATCTAAGTTCAGGTTCATGCCATTTAAAAAATGTTTAAACGTCAGCGTATCATCTGACTTTCGTCCAGTTCTTAACTTCTTGATTTCCGTAGTGGCCGAAAAGCAACGAGATAAATCTTTTTTAGAAATGCTTTCCGCTTTCTTTTTAGTCGAGTAGATCAGCAACATATCGCCGGGAGATTGAGTAACCGCATAGTTCACCCAGCCCTCTACCAACGCCTTGGTTTTTCCGCTTCGTGCTGGCCCCATTAACTGCAAGGCTTCATAAATTCGGCGTGCCAAACAGTTCATTGGCTCGCGCATGTACGGTACTTGGCTCGACAAAAACTTAACAGCATCGGTTCCATCTGAAATCCACAAACCGTCGTCTGCCGCTTCGACTGGGGTTTTAGATGTAGGCCGACACAGATAAGCTAAATCTCGACGAATTTGCGCAGCATCGGCGAACTCAAGATTTAAGCGAGGATCAAAGGTTTTCAAGCTCATCAGAAACGGCCCTTAAATCATAATTAAGCAAGCGCTCAAGGTCTTCCAACTGATACGAACTCACGCTAGGAATAGCGGTTTCAATCCGCGTGATAACCTTATCTTTAAAGCCCTTTATTGAAGCGATCAACGCACCAATTTCATGTTCGTATTCTGCTCTAGCAATGCTTTCCTGAGCTTCTTGCATGAGCTTTAATTTTTCAGTTTGGGCTTGAATATAAGCACGCAACTCTGCAGCCGTTTTAAAGCCCATTAAATCCGGCGCATCACTTTGTTTGATAGGGGCTTGGCAGAGGTAAGGCACAACCTGAACCACATCATAAAGTGGGGTCGAACCTTTGTGCGCAGTTGGTTCTATCCCTGCGTTTTTCAGCTTTTTACGAATGGTTGAACGGTGATACCCAAATACTTCTAACTCTGACAAGTTCCATAAGCGTTTTTCATTGTTCATTTCTTCCTCAAAGTTATAAAAATTTTCCCGACTCTCCGAGTGGTCACGCCCTTGTCGCCTATGGTTGACGTTGCCAGTAATGTAAGGAGTCTCACCTTTGACTTGCTTCTTTTTGATTCTTAACTCGCGCTCACACGTAAGGAGTAAGCGGTAAACCGCTTCGTGGTCATAGCTAACGAATTAAGACAGCGAGAAGCCAACGCGGGGGATAAGGTCACCGCCGTAAGCACTGTGGATAATGGCCTAAGCCTTAGGTGCTCGACGACACCAAAAAAGAATGCACGCTTTTGCTCTTGGCGGTGGTAGGTTTGCTTGCTTTAAGGCAGCAAGCGGGCCTCTTTAATCAGAATGACTGGCTAGCGAGCATTGAGTGCGAATGTAGCCTTGTAAATAATGGATCTGCCTGATGGCTTTTGAGTTCATTTCTCGGAGATCGAGAATATCTTCTGTAACTGCTCGTTCAACTTCGGCGGCTCCTGCATCGCCCACGCTTCTGGCGCTATCGACTTTGGGCACTGGCTCAGGACAACTGGCTTTGATGAACACCCGCTTAGCGCCGTTGCGAACGTCAGCACGAAGAGAGTCAATTTCTTTCTTTGCATTAGCGGCTTCCTTCGCATGTTTAATGCTGAGTTCATTGAAGGATTTGATTTTGGCGACTTGTCTATTGTTTAACTCAACCAGTGAATCACGCTCTTCCGTTGCCTTATCAAGCTTCGTTTGCACTACCTTGCGGTTTGCTTTCTCTACTGAATACAAACTAAAAAGTGCGATGATTACGATGGTGATTACGCCAGCGACGATCATTTTCCAGTAAGCTGAAGTTGGCATACCTCGTCCTCAATCTGTCTGCGAGTGATCAATCCTTTCCACTTCTGACCGCCCGCGTACACCCATCGCTTCAGTTCACTGCAAGCGCCTGTTATATCACCAGCGTTCAGCTTTTTAAGCAGCGTTGAGCGAGAGAACGCGCCCACACCAACGTTGTAAGTGAAAGAGTAAAGTGCCGCCTTGGTGGGCTTTGGAAGTACTGGTTTTATCATCGGAAGGATTTGGCGCTCGATCTTCTTTAAGTCTCTCTGTAAGAAGTATTCACACTCTTCTTTTGTGTAAACCTTCCCCTCGATAACATCTGGCCCTGTAGTGCCATAGCAGACCGTAAGAACACCAATAACATCTCGATACGGAACATATTCTATTCCTTCAAGCGGTTTTATCATTGACGTGGCAATGGCGATTGCACCAGCTCCAGCAGCAATGAGAGAGCGAGTTATATTATTTACCTTGCTCATTGCCAAACTCCGCTTGAAAACGTTTCTTTTGCCAGTAGTTGTTTATCCACGCGGTCAGCAACATACCGCCAAACGCAATGATCACCATCCACGCATCAGCAGATACCCCACCCAAAAAGGCAATAGAAACGTTCCACCAGTTCGACATTGCGCTGGAGATTTTTTCATTCATACGCATATCCACCCCCTGCTGGAGTGTCCTTTTGCTTACTTGGTTTAAAATGAAAAGCCCCACAGAACTGTTGAGCTAGATGAGAAATGACAGGCACAAAAAAAGCGCCATAAGGGCGCAGTACAGAATAATAAATGTTAGAAACACAAAAGCCCCACCGAATAGGTGAGGCTCTGCAATGTGGTAATCCTGCGGCATTTAGTGGTGAATGTCAACGCTCAGCCGCTAGATGTAGTAAATAAAATCTTGTGTTTACCCTGAATTACAATTCATGAGCGAAGCGTGAAACTTGTTTTTGGAAAAAATGTCTCATTAACTTTGCTAATTTAATAAACCTATCTAGGGTGCGCATCATATTAATTCAGTTGCATATCAAATAGTTATAGTACCTCTTGTTTCTGAGAGATACTACAATCGAGTATCACTACAATGGCCAACACTTTGTTTTGAAAGTGTGAGTTTAGTGGTCAAAGGATGGGATAAAGAAAATGAGATATCGAGGAAGTGCAAGCGACTAAAACGGATGGCGAAAGGCAGTAAACTCAGTTCATGTGTGACTTAAGAGTAATTCAAAATGCACTACAACAAAATGGAGTTGTCAACAATGCTAAAATGCTGTCTATAATTTGCAAGGATTATCAATAGACTCAAAAAGATAAGCAAAGCCCCGAAAGGGGCTTAATAATTAATGGAAAAATAATACTATAGCATATGATTTATTCGAATATTCCTAAGAGGCTATTGAATGAATTAGTTCTTTTGGGTAGTTTTCATATCCCTGTTTTACATGTCTAACCCATGATTCTCCCAGAGCTGAAGACAATTGGGATTCTTTTATCTTTGAGAAAGAAAGTGATTCTTTTTTTGCAAGCACCTCATCATCACTTAATATTACCGTATATAAACAATAAGAGAAGATTCTTTGTAATAAAAGCATAACCGTATGGCCACGACAAATATTAGCACAAACACGAATATCAGTTTTATTTGTAATCTCATTATACTCATTTGTCAAATTTACGAATTTTTTCAATATCTCTGGAGTGTTATTGTTTATGGCAATGTTTAATGATAACACATCCCCATCAATACTGAATTTATCCCACATAACAACACCGTTAGGGTATGAAAACTGACCTAAATCTTTTGCTGATAAAGTTATAGAGGCTACTAATCTAAAAGATGAAGGTAAGATTTTTTTGAATAGTTCAATTGCTTTACTTTTATACTCAGAACCACATAAATATCTATAAGCATCAGATAGAATAATAAAATCTAAGAAATAATTTTCAATACTATGACCAATAGTCCAGTTAAGATTATGAGTGAAATCTGTGATTTTCAAATCATCCGTTATTATGTTTTCCACTGAGAACTTGTAGAATTCTCTATCACAAAGATAATATAAATTAAGACATTCTGATTTTTCTTTACAGACATTAAAAATTTTATCAATCTTAGCTCTATTATTTTTTGATGTTATTTTACAATTTCCTTTTATTTGTTCTGCTGTATCAATTTTAATATTTGGCACTTCAATAATATTTAACAAATTTTGCAAATGAGATTTATCATCTTTACCTTCAACAAGAATTCTTTTTTTAGAACTCATTTTTATTTTGGTTATGTATTTTTGTATGTCATAAGTTAAAGACGTTTTCATAAGTAATCTTCATCGCAATCAAAAGTTATCGTATCAAAATCATCTGCAAGATCATTAAATTTCGGGCAGACCTCTATCATGTATTCATCGAAATCTTCTGCGATTGAAGGAGAATGTGTACACACGATAATCTGACGACCTCCGAGTTGATCCATCATTTTATTAAGAAGATCCTCTTGCCAATCTATATGTAATGAGAGCTCGGGTTCATCAATTAGCACTGCTGAATTCCCACTCATTTTATTAACAGCATAGAGCATTGTTAATAATTGCCTTTCTCCAGATGACATAACTTGTATCCGGCTCCATGAACCATCAGGAAACTCTAAACCAACTCGGGGTATTCTTTTTTCTTTATCGAGTTCATAGCTAAGAACTTTTCTATCTAGGAATGAATTTACGACCCTAAAATACTTATCAATCTCTTCAAATGCCCTTGCTCTATAATTTTGTCGTTCTTTTAATGCATCACGATAAACGGCAAGTGCTCCTGAAGTCGATGATTCTACATCACCAGATTTTGAGCTACTCATCACTAGAGCTTGAAGTTGTTTATAAGTTTGAGAGTTATCTTCAATATCACCAAGTTTACTGTTGGTTTGTGAAGTAGTTAGGTCGGATATTTCTGACAAAATACGTTCAGAATCAATGAAAGTTTCACTTTTTCCTGATAATAAAGCTGAAAAAACTTTCACAAAGGAGTCACTAAATATTGAACTTTCATATCTTGCAATTCTGATTTGCGCTTCTTTAATTTCGGATCTTAAGTTATTCTCGATTTCCAATGGTGATGGGAAGTTTATTTCAGGAAGAAATGGACCAAACAAGTTTCTGGAAAATTTTGTTGCACTTCTCATGGTATTTCGTTTGTCAACAGATCCATTTTTATTTTCACTTTGCGATGACCAAGCTTCGAGCATAGTTCTGAATGCAGGAAAATAAGATGTTCCAATTTTCCTAATATTATTTTCTTCAATAAATGAATTAATGTTATCTATTAAATGGGACTTGAAGAAATTTCTGTTATACATATGTTCATCTCTTTCATAAAGATGAATAGTTTCAATCACTTCTCTTTTCGAGAATGTATATGTTTCTTGATTATCTGCAACTATTGAAATTTCTCTATCTTTTGTACTAATTATTTTAAGTACTGATTTATCTGAATAAGTAACCGTTATAGACAAGAAATCAAGAAAGGCAAACCTTATAAAATCACAATTTGCCACATTAGCTAATATGTGGATAAGTGTAGATTTACCAGTGCCATTTTGTCCATGAAGAATAGTGAGATTTTTGTTAAAACTTATATTCAAGTCATACCGCTGATGAATGCCATGCAGTGAGATACTTTCAAAGTAGATATTTTCCACGTTTTACTCCTCGTATTTTTAATTAGTATATCACCCTAAACACTTAGTTTTATAGATATTGATTGCTTATGAAGCTCGTTTTGTGATGTATACGCATAGGAAAGATCAATCAGCCAAATGCAACAACGCACACAATCGATAGTCGATTAACTTAATTAAGCATATCAGATGAAAAATTGAGAGATAGTACTCGACAAAACAAGATTCATGCACTGCAAGATAAGCAATGTTTGTTAGTTGTCGATGGACTCTAACAAGCCAGTAGAGTTGGGAAGAAAGCTCCCCGTAGTACATCGCGGGATTCACAGCGAACAGCATTATAAGTATGGATAACTTTTGGTAGGGCAAACGCACGTTAACAATATATGAATGAGTATTTACTCTGAATTGTTTTGGGGCAAAACTGAGCTAGACATAATCTGAGCTCGTTGTTGGACAATGACAACTTAGAGTACTTACACAGCACTCACTGACTCTTTTCATCTACGAATTGCTGGCAAAGTTCCGACGAAATAGCATATGTCCGGCTTGAGTAACGGCTTGATAGTGTCCTTAGTTCAGAGCATTCCACATAGTTTTCGAGATTAGAATGAATTTTGCTATACGTGATAACGGTAAACAACGGTGAAATTACTAAGACAGAAATGATAATCACTTTGTTAATCTCACCGATTGGAAATGATAGGTTAAACTCATCTTTGACTGAGTAAACAATGAGATACATGCTAGCGATAACACCGCTAAATCCAGCCCATACATTTAAAACCCCAGAGACCTCAACACTTGAAGGGAGCAAACCAAAGGCTTGGTTTAAGTTCCCTGAAGTTATCCACCAACATAGCCACGTAACCAACAAGCACAGCACAATTCTTATATAGTTCATTGAGAATTGCTTTTTATGTACATCAAATGGATGCCTGTAGGGGTTATCTCGGTTAAGTCGCGGCTATAAACGTAACCGTACCTGTCCAATAAATCTAGAGAGTGATAAGTCCAGCCTGCTGCAAAGGCAACGCCTGCTAATGCAAAATAAATACACACTTTATTTGCCAACTGCATTGCTTTAGGCGAATACACTTCATTTATTTTTTTTCCTAAAAACAAAGCCTTAGGTGACATAAAAAGCATACTCAACAGTACACCTAAAACACCAACAGGGACCCATAATGTAATAACAGACAATCGAACGGTAGGTGCTTGATTCAAAATAGCGAAGTAATCTTCTAGCAAAAAGTCACAAATCCATAACCAACCCATTATGACAATGGTAAGTAGAGCAACACCCACAACTCGAATTTTATTACTCAAGAGCACTTTCTAACCCTCCTACAACTTTATCTGCAATCTTGTACTCTGACCAAACAGCTTCAATGGCAATATACGCAAACACGACCAGAATTGCTCCTGACATAATCGAAACACCATAAAAAGCAGCCGCAAACAGCGCGGCCTCACCAGCCCCAAATTGTACCAAAGCCTTAAACATGTCAGAGCCCACATGACCGAACCAATCCACTAGGTGATAATCATCTTTGAATACTAAGTCACTGGTCGCAATACTGGCAGATACAACAAACGTTAATACGCCAGCACCTTTAAAATTCGCAGCCCTTGATTTAGGACTAAACCCAGCTTGCACCGATTTGAACGAGTTGAGTGGGTATTTCTTACCATTCATATTGATACGAGTACCGTTAACAAAAGCGTGCTTGAGTGCTTTCCCGTTCTTATCTGTTCCAGAGAACGCGACAAAGGTTTTACCTTTACTCTCCACCAAATCGGCTTTAATACCCATATCTCCAAACTGTTTAGCAATAGAGCGAGCATTAAACATTGGATCGGTATGGTTAAACCATGATTTAGCCGTATTGATACTGGCGGCTAAGGCTGCCACGTCACGACCCGATTCAAGCCAAAGGTTATGCAGTACCTTATGCGCATCCTCTAAATCCGTGATCAACACATGCTGATGATTCTTCGCCATTTCCTCTTCTAATGAACACTGCAAGCCAATTGACTCAGCCAGCCTTTCTGATACCTGAGCTTTCGTTATGCCATAGTAATCAGCAATGCTCACACCCGATGGGTAAGAGACAGACTGCGATTGCGCGGCTTGTGACGCTAGCACCTGTTCACTGACATAAGACTGGCTCTGTGGTGCTTGAGAGGTCGCTGGTAAAGCCGCAACCTTAACCTGTTCACTGCGGCCGTTTAATGATGACTTTCGCCATATTCCACGAGCTTGACCATAAGCCTTTAGATCTTCTTTTTTCATTTACATTCCAAAGCGTAAACATTGACAGTGACAATATTTACTAAAAAATTAGAGGTTGAGCCTCACCAATAGTGAAAGCCGGTATTCTACCAACTTGCTAAAGATATGAAACCGATAACATTTCCCTCAACATCACACTTCCATGGATAAGTAGAAAACAAGACTGGATGGTTATAGCCCTCAGAGCTAGTGTCGTGGCATAGTTATTTTCATGGTAATTCAGCATGTTAAACATTGCACCAGAAGCAAAAACACTCGTACAGACTATCGTGACCTATTCGCGCTATGGCGTGGTTGAACCTCATATTATCGCTCGGCTACATCCAGAACACAGTGAACACCACATTGCGTTTGTATTAGAACAGCTCGCGCTGCAACCCCTCCCCGATTTACAGCAACTCACTAAAACAACTAGAAATACTGTATATAAACACAGTTGATTTATGATAGACTCTTGAGGTGTTTTGATGCCTTGAGTACCTGAGACCCAACAATGTTGGAGAGGAAGCAGCAAAACGCCGCCAGCTATATGTTTAAACCGCTATAGCTGGCGGCTACCTATCGCTATTTGTATTCAAGGCTCTTGTTAACAGGAGATAAGAATGCACAAACACACCCTGCACGATGGTCGTGCTACATTAGTCAACGCAGATTGCTTACCGTACCTTAAAACCTTGGCGGATAACTCCGTCGATCTGATTCTAACCGATCCCCCTTATTTCCAAGTTAAACGCAATGCTTGGGATAACCAATGGCCTGACGTTCAATCTTTTCTCGCTTGGCTTGATGAAGTCATTCTTGAATTCTGGCGTGTGTTAAAACCCTCGGGTAGCCTTTACCTGTTCTGTGGCTCCAAACTGGCAAGTGATACAGAAATACTGATCCGCAATCGCTTTGAGGTTTTTAACCATATCATTTGGGCTAAGCCCTCGGGCCCATGGCGGCGCATGCACAAACCAGATTTACGCATGTTCTTTCCCGCGACTGAACGCATTATTTTTGCCGGGCATTATAACGCTGAGGGATATGCAAAAGGCTGTTCTGGCTACACCACTCAATGCTCTCAATTAAAAAAACAGGTCTTCAAACCTCTGATTGATTACTTTATGGATGCGCGTAAACAGCTTGGCGTAACCGCGAAAGAAATCAACGAGGCGACAGGCACACAAATGTGCTCCCACTGGTTTAGTGAAAGCCAATGGGCCTTACCAAATGAAGATCAATATCTGAAATTACAGAGGCTTTTTGATAAAAAACGAGGGGAACTGGTTAAATCGCATCATGAATTAGTCGGTGAATACAATGATCTGAATTCACAGTACCAAACGCTTGTTCGTGAATTTGACGGCTTAAAAGCGGAATATGAGCATTTGCGCCGCCCCTTTAGTGTCACCAATGACGTTCCTTATACAGACGTTTGGCAATTTGCACCGGTGCAATATTATCCGGGTAAACACCCATGCGAAAAACCCCAAGCATTACTTGAACATGTTCTGTTATCGAGTAGCCGTGAGAACGATGTGGTGCTTGATGCCTTTATGGGGAGCGGCTCAACAGGTAAGGCTTGTTTAGCATTAAATCGGCGTTTTATCGGCATTGAAATGGAAGAAGAAACCTTCGACCTCACGTTGAATGCGATGAGAGAGAATTAAGCTAACCTATCAGAAAAAAGGAAAGGCGCGAAAGCGCCTTTATCCAGAATAAGAAACGCACAAAAGGCGTTTTGTTTATAGCAGCAAATGAAGGTGTTACTTGTTATTTGTCTCAAAATTAACGGAAAAATACTCAAAAAAAAGTGAGAGATAACAAACTTGCGAGCCACTACTTATTATCTAATACTTTTCTAAGCCATTTTCTCACGTTCTATTCGCTCCATCAGTGCCAGCATAGCCGCATTACGCTTGGCGCAAAGCCATTTAGTGATCGGCTCAAGCACTTCGTGATAGCGCTTAAACATGCTGTAAGTGCAAGCAAACTCACCAGAACACATCGCAGCAAAGCGCTGTTCATAATTCCATTCAATGCGTCCATTATTGCAGTGGCTACAAACTCGTTTATGACGGCATTCACTTAAATAAAAACCCGAACCACCGCAGGATGGGCACACTTGGCCTAGCGGGTTCGTCGACTCTTCAATAGCAGTTCGAACCAATGCTACAAAAGCCTTTTCACATTTCTGGCCACGCCAGTTTTGTGTTTGGTTGATCACCTCAAGCATAACCGCTTTTTCAAGCATGTTACGTGAGTGGTGATTATTCTGCATTTCAACAAATAAGATCAAAAAGCCTATGGGTGACTCTTTCCATGTAACGCCAACCATCGCCAACTGCTCTTCTAACGAGAATAAGCCTTTCCCACCACCATTGTGCATTTGTTCGTAATTTAGTCCCTTTAAATCAAATTTCGCTAATAACGTTTCAGGTCGCATTTATGCTACCTCCTGTAACGGATAGATAAAGTTATGTCCCATTGCCTTTGCTACTCCTCTCGTGAAAGGAATTTTCGGTGTGTAGTGCATGTGGTGCGGTGTCCAAAGCACAAAAGCTGAAGGAAAGTTAACGCCGCGCTTTTTGGTTTTCCCGTCAATATCAAAAAAGTTGTAGCGTCCATCCGGTTCATAAATGGCGGTAGCTTTACCATCGACCAATTCACGCCACCAAGTGGTTGCAGGCTCATAGGGTAATAGCATCATCCCACTTAGCCCTGCTCTGGCTTCTTGATAAGCCTTTTTGATGAACAACTGCTTTAGGTCAAACGGTGGGTTACACCAAAAATCATTTTCCCAACGCAGCTCAAGTGCATCAAAACCCACTATTTTCGCGTTCGGGTTAAAGTCGTTAGCGGTAAAACCGATACCACGTTGAAAGTAGTTACCTGCGCGTTGCTCTAACCATACCAGCGAAGTAATGAAACGATCCACTTTAGCCGTTGCAGGCTCTGCGCACACATCCAGTTTGAACTTACGCCCGAACAGCGCCTGCCCATCACCAAAACATTCCCACGTTGTACCCCAACGGTTTTTGTCTTCAGCGGGTGACGTTGAATGAACTAAAATAGCCATCATGCGCCCCTTACTTTGTTGCGCGACTTAGCTCTAAAGCTTTCCCATGCAAATGAAACCCACTCTCCACCATCATCGAGCAAGCGTTCTACCACTCGCTCACTAAGTAGGCTTTGCAGTTCTTCATAACCAAGGTTGGTGAGAATGCCGGTTGGTAAGTCGTTCGCCCAACGCGCATCGATGATCGTACTCAGCATGATGTTTTCGTGATCGTTCTTGCGCTGCACCCCAACTTCATCAAGCACCAATAAATCGACTTTGCTTAGCACTTCAATAAACTTCGCTTCCGTCATCACACTGCTTGAATTGTACTTATCACGAATTTTCAGCATCAAATCAGACACAGAGATCACCATCACTGATTTGCCACGTGCGAGTAAGTTATTACCAATGGCCGACGCAAGGTGATTCTTGCCCGTTCCCGTCGTACCGGAATACACAAAGCTGCGGTTGTGTGGGGCTTTCAGGAAATCCACCAACCACGTGTTGGCGTGGTTAAACGCTATTCGCTGGCCTTGAGTTTCGGTAATGTAATTATCCAAACGGCACTTGGCGTGTTTTTTACCAATACCGCTACGGCCAAGTGCGCTTTGCACTTTGGCAACTTGGTATTGCTGGAAGATCTTACGGCTGGTTTCCTCTTCCTCGCGTTTGCGAATTTCATCCATTTGGGCGCGGCTGTACGGCTGAATATGCGCTGGAATACGTGCTTGAAGATGTTGTAATGATGTCATAGTTACCCCCTGCTTTCCGGTAGTTGGTACTTAGAAACATCCATGCCTTCACGGTAGCTTTCACCGACTTGGGCCGTCGTTGAGGTATTACTCATACCCGCTCTAGCCGCACCCCAAACACCCTCTTTCAGCTCAAACAACCCACTCCAATCGTTATCAATGGATTGATCAACGATGAACTTTTGAACCTCAGCAACGCCTTTCGATAAGTTGAGCAGCTTGGTTATCGCAGCTTGCTCACTACGCTGCGACTTGTAAGGTTTCTTAAGAACTTTCTTGCGATACTCCAACCAAGCCGTCCACGCCGCTTGGTTAAGTTCGCTAGGCCAATCATTTTCAAGAATGAAACTCAAAGCCGTTTTGCGCTTAGGCGCATCACTCTTTTCTGAAGTAGTCTCTGGTAGTCTCTGTGTATTCTCTGTATTAGCTTGTAGGTTTTCCGCAGCCATGCTTGCAGGATTCCCGCACGCCTGTTTGCAGGAATCCTGCAAACTAGTTTGCTGTAAACATGCAATCAAGTTTGCAGCATTGATACGGTAATGAAGTCGGCAAGGTACACCGACTTTTTTCTCCTCCAAAATGCCTAAATTACGCAGTTTTTTACGCGCTGTTTCTAGCTCTGTTCGCGTCATGCCGGTTTCATCTTTCCACTCTTCAGCAGACTTATAAAACCAACCATCGGTATTATTGGTTCTTTTGCTCCAGTAGAGCGATTGGCTAAGCAACAAAGCCCCCGTCACCCCAATACCAAGCCTCACAAAAGAGCGATGAAATGCCACCGGGCGATCTAAAAATTCAATCATACTGCCGCCCTAGCCGCTTGCATTCTGTGGAAAATAGCCGCTGCTTCATCACGAGAAACGACGCGTTTACCTTCGGCAGTGGTATACATCCAGAAACGGATACCACTGATAAAAACGATATAAAGACTCATTGCACAAAGTTCTCTTATTCGGTGGTTGAAATGCATCGAGGTGGTCAGCCTTTTAGCGCGATTAAAGTTTCAATGTATTTGAGTAAGGGTTCATGAGAACCGGCACTCTCTTGGATCTCTTTGTAAGCGTCTCGAAGTTGGTCACGTGTGGCATGCTCTTTTAGCAACAGAACCGAACGAAAAGCCTCTGACGATTCTTTACTAAAATTCGCCAATAATTGATCTCGGTTCACCATGCTATCGCATGAGCCAATGGCCGCGACTGAATAGCCCAATGGGTTTAAGAATTGATTCAACGCCACGGTTGCTCTTGCTTTTGGCATAGCTGAGATAATGGCAGGAAGTAGGTCCATCACATTTGCCTTGGCTTCAATGCTGGTTCGGCTCATATAACGGAATAAGTTTTGCGTATTATTCAGGTTGTTTGCTGCCGATGGCACTTTAAGAATGTGCTCTCGCTGGCAGTCTTCCTCTTCATAGATTTTCATCTTGTGGTAACAACGGGAGATAAATTCCGCGATCTGCTCTTTAGTGGCATCACTTCGCCAAGCGACAACAGCGTTATGAATAACGCTTTTCAAACTAGGTTGCATGCATATTCCTTACTGGTTGTTTATCCAGAATGTTGGTGATCAGGTCAGCTTCATAAACTCTGCTAATCTAGACTTAAAGCTTGTTGGAGATTTGAACGCTGTAGGCGTTAGCACTTCATAGCTCAAGTTAGTAAGCTCATGTGCTTGCTGCGTGCGTCCGTTTTTTGCAGGAAACTCACCAGATTTTTCCCATTTGCGGACTGCTTGAGAACTAACACCAAACAAATCTCCCATTGCTTGATAACTACCTTGGAAATGTTTTTTTAGCACTTTACTCACTATATTTGGTTCCATTTAAGCCCCTTAACTTAACCAAAAGTTAATCAATTAAACATCAACTGATAGTTAGGTGTCAACTAAGTTAAGATAACCTATGGTTAATTTGATAGAAGATAGTCTATGGATCGGCAGCAACTTTTTACTGACAGGCTAAACAAAGCATGTGATTTGGCGGGAATCCCCAGACGCGGGCGTGCAACTTATTTGCAATCACGTTTACCTTTTAAGATATCCTTAGTTGGTGTTCGTAAATGGTTAGTTGGTGAATCGATGCCTAATACTAAAAAGCTTGCCGACATTGCAAACCTACTAGGCACAACTGTAGAAAGCCTCTTAGATAGTAACGATATTGAAATGCTTGACCCTGAAGGAAATAGGTCTTCCGCTGGTCGGGTTTTAAATCTTCAGATTCCAAATGCTCAGTATTTAGACTCTCAAAATTTAAAAGTAATTCCCATTCTAAGCCAAGTACAGGCTGGTAATTGGCAAACGGTAGTCATCGACCAAGATACTGAATTTGAATGGCAAACAGTATCCGCAAATACATCTAATAAAGCTTTTGCGATGAGAGTAACAGGGAACTCAATGACCAACCCTCATGGATCTCCATCTATCCCCTCAGGTTCTATTGTCGTTGTTGAACCATGTAGTTGTCCCGACAATGGAAAGATTGTGGTGGCAACACTGAATGATGCTCCGGAAGCTACGATTAAGAAGCTAGAAATCGATGGCCCTCAGAAATTTTTAGTACCACTAAACCCCAAATACGATCCTATCCCTATCAATGGCAATTGCCGTATTGTTGGTTATGTAAAACAAGTAATTATGGATTTGTAACACCTCAAAGCTCCCTTCCATTTTTAGATAGCTCGCATATGCGGGCTATTTTTTTATCAAAAAATAACCGTTAGTTATTGACACGCAACTTAACCATAAGTTAGATTAACCATAAGTTAAGTTGATAAGGTGACAAAATGAAACAACTAACAACAGCAACTCTTACTAAAGCACTCGAAGGCTTTAAAGCCATTCAGCTACATAAAACGAGCTTTGAGCAGTTCCTGGCGAACACGCCTAAATCGGACCCGTTCTACGATGAGCTAAAACAACTCATCCAGCTTAGTGACCAATGTGAAAAGCTAGAAATAAACGTTGGTGATGAGAGCCTGAAGATAATCAACCAATTCAACGCTCTTTCTGACCAATTGAGCAACAAACTGAACGCCATCGGCTAACTAGAACTTTGTGCAATGAGCTAGGCGGCCTGAGTAGCCACAACTTTTTAACCCTTGAAAGGAAAAACAAATGAAAGAACTACAGCAAATCGTTAATGAACAAATCAATGCCATGATCTCGGCAGGGGCTATTGAGCAAATGATTTCAGAAAAGCTCCAAGAAACAATGAAAGATAGCATTAATCAAGCAATGCGTAGTCACAGTGATTTCGGCAAATCTATCAAAGGGAAGATTGAAGAATCATTCAACGCTAGTCTTAGCGAAATCACAATTCCAGAATACAACCAGTTTATCAGTGACGTAGTGATTGAAAGCTACACCGAAGCCATGAACACTACAGCCAAAGCGCACATGAAAGCGCTGCTTGATGAAAAGTTAGCACCTGTTCCCAAAGAAATGACTGCCCAAGCACTTCTTGATGAGATCCAAAAACATTGGGCAGATGACGTCCGACAATACGGACATGAAGAGATTGAAATCGAGTGGGAGGAAAGTGATAACGCTATCTTCTTGAAAGCCATTCACCCTGAACATGATTGGAGTTTTATAAAAGTAACTTGTTATAACCACCGTGAACCCGATTCAAAAACCTACCACATCGGTTATATCAATCAAGATGATAAAGCCATCAGCGGATGCATCACAGGAGCGACTTACGCATTAGGCTTGGCTGGGTTCTTCTATAAACTTTATTGCGCTCAAACAAAAATCACTGGCTTTGATTCTGTTTATGGAGAAAACATTTACGTCGGTTGGGACTAAATAGAAAACCCCCGTCGGTGACCAAACCAACAGGGGCTAACTTTGTGCAATGAGACTTAACGCCTCGCAATCAGTATATAACTGGCTGACCACCAATTTCAAGTACTTAGGCTGATTGCTGGGTTTCACCCAAAAAAGGAAAGTGCAATGAGTACTGTGAATACACGCAACTCTTATGAAGATTTTATTCATAAAAACGTAAAACACATTTTACTTGACGAAGGGTATGAACCTTCTGAAGTCATGCGAGCATCAGACCTCGCAGTGAGTACTTACCGAACCACAGCATCATTTGGAGGTTCACGCGGAGGTAAATGCTTTGACTACTGCTTATCTCGTGCTCGGCAATTACTGTCACCAGTAAAAAAACAGGCGGCTAAAGCAAGAAGTAAGGCGAAAAAATGAGTACTGAACGCCAGAAGAAGCTTGCGGCCATACGTGCCCAGCGCTTAAGAGACAGGCGCAAGGCCAACGGTAACAATGACATTCGACTTACGTTATCACCAAGCGAATTGAATAAGCTCGATACCATTTGCCAGTTTTTTGCTTATCCAACTGAGCCCTATGCTCAAATTGAAGCCTTACAATCGCTCATTCACCGTGTACATGCGGAGATTCCAGTGATTGAAAAAGAATTGGGCTGCTGCAGTAAGTGTGGTGAACAACTCCCACAAGGTTGCGCCAAGCTACGTGAAGGCGGGCTGTTTATGGGTGATGCCATGTGTTGGCACACAATCAACCGGGTACGCTTGATACCACAACACAAGGGGATAGCGTATGACTAGCTTTATCGTTTACGCCGTAATTTGTGTCGTATTTTATGTTTGTTATATGAATAAACCAGCTAAAAAAGGAAATTGAAATGGCCACTCAACAATTTACAACAACTACCATCCCACGCATGTTCATCAGCGATAAAGAAGTTCGCGAACTGTTAGACATTAGCCAACCTACCCTTTGGCGCTGGACGCAAGATCTAGGCTTCCCAAAAAGTGTGAAAGGCATGAAAGGAAAACGCCCATACAAAGAGTTCATTGCATGGGCAGAAGAAAGAGGAATGGTTTGATTGTAAGCCCTTATAGTACTAGTTACTGTAAGGGCTTTATTGTTTAGCTTGTCGAGTTTTGTATAAATAACGTTCATAATAAACTGCCTGGGTGTGGCTTAATTTTGGACACCCATTTTTTAGGGAAATAACCTAAATTAGACACTACCTAAACCACAGATAAAAAACGGTTAGCGCTTCTAATATAGTTAGAATATTCCTAAATATTATCTATAAAATTCCTAAATATCATCTATAAAACCGACGGGGAGCCCACTTGCTCTTTCTGAGCTATAGTGAGCAACAATAAAACCAGATAAATCGCTGACTATATGATCTGGAACGTCATTATCTACAAGTATGACTTGACATGTCCGATTTTTATTCTCAAACCTCCCCGTTAACTCAATAATAAATTCATAGATGTTTTTATACTTCAATGGGTCAGATACAGCTTCTTTATCATTTTCCATTTGTTCAATTGAATTAATTTCGTATCTTTGTTCCTTTGTTTTACCGAGATATTTACCCACCGTATCGATCATGAGGAACGAAGGATAATTAATACTAGAGTATAAAGATGCCTCTAGTAAAGAGCACAAGTACCCAATACTAACAATAGTTCTAAGTCCGCCAGAGGTAAGATTTGAATATTCAATTCCTCTAACTTTTGCCGAAAAATTAACAGAGTCGAAAGATATGTCCGTTGGCGATTTAATCTTTACAAAATTCAGATAGTTATGAAGATAGTCGGCTAGATCGTTTAATACTGCGGACATAGACGGTGCGCTTTCCTTTAAAGCATTAATCTCTACTTTCAATTTTTCTATTCTGATGTCTAAAGATTTAATATTTTTCGAAAGATAGTTGTGTTGATTTCTAACTTTTAATTTATTAATTATCTCCTTTCGTTTTTGTTGCAGCTCACCTAGTTTTAAAGTGTACATATCCCTTTCTACCAAGTATGGACTTGTTAGTTCTTTGGTATTTTTTTCCTGTAGCTTTAACGCATCGGTTTCAATATCATCGATTTTTTTTAGTTCAACAATTATTTTATCCCAATCCTCCCTTGTTTGAGAGATAATATCTACCGTATCCTTGACTCGTCTTTTTAACAAATTAATCTCATGAGATATCTTTTCATTCTCACCGATTGTAAACCTTTGCTTTGCAACACGAACATCCAATGTTCCATCACAAATTGGGCACAGCTCAACTTCGTCACTTATTTCCCCTATAACAGATCTAGCAGAAATTGATGCCTTAAATTTGTTTATATCATTGATATAATCATTCTTTAACCTTGTAAATTTTTCAACTTTCAACTTCATATCTTGAGATTTCTGTAGAAGCATTCTTTTTTCTAAAGATATATTTTCAAGTTCAGTTTTTATTACTTTGTATATTTCATCATCAGTAACATTAGACTTATTTAAATTACTCAAGTTAGTTTCTAGTTGCTTAATTTTCAGATCAATTTGGTTAACACTATCATCAAGAACACCTAATGTTTCAAATTCTGATTCTCGAAGAAACTCTGCAACCATACTAAACTTCGTTTCGATAGTTCTTCTTTCTCTAACTCTATCAGAAAGAAAACCCTCTAAGGTGCTTAAGTTGCTATCTAGAGCATTGAAAATGTATTTAAACACCTCTCTACTCCTGATTTGGACCACATAATTATCTGATTTTAAGAATGCTTTGCTACCAAGAGTATCTTGATCCACATAACAAAACTTAAAGACATCCCTAAAGCTCAATCTAACTAGCTTAGAGTCATCCTTAGTTGGGGCTTCCTTCAACCGAACCTTCGGAAGATCTAATGAATCTAATAAAAAATCTGAATAATATTCTAAGGCACCATAAGCTGAAGTTTTAGCAAAACTAGGGAGATACTTTTTACAAGCATAATTATCAATATCACTAAATCCACATGGATAAACTTCAATTGGTATATTAGGCTTAAAAATATCTCTCTTAATCGTATATCTATTTCCATTTAACTCTAAATCTAGAGCAGCATACTTTCCTGATGCTTCTATTTCTGGATAAAGATCAAATTTTTTCGCCCCAAGCAAATAGTCAATAAGGTTCAAAATACTAGATTTTCCAGTTGCAGAGTCACCATATACTATATTGACCCCTTTATAGAATTTGACACTATAATTTTTCTCATGACCAACAACTATAAGCTCATTAATTAAAATACTACTAGCCATTAAATGGTACCTATTCTTATAATTTGATTTAAACCAGCGTTAATTTGAGAAATATTTAGACTTAGCGTAGAAACTAATTGTTGAGAATATAATTTTATTTCTGAAAAATATTCACCCTCTAAATCACCTACTATTTTCACACCATTATCAGTCAAAGTGTATAAAAAACC
Source organism: Vibrio sp. 2-2(8) (assembly GCF_963888495.1). NCBI lineage: Bacteria > Pseudomonadati > Pseudomonadota > Gammaproteobacteria > Vibrionales > Vibrionaceae > Vibrio > Vibrio sp. 2-2(8). The sequence continues at coordinate 52,768 of NZ_CAWPJM010000053.1, forward strand.
TTCCTTATTCTTGTAGTTAACATTTATTAAATTTTTCTTAGCCAAAATTGTCAGAATATATTTCATTCTATCACGGTCAAATAGAGGATCTAGATTATATGATATAGATGAAACTGAGTAGTCATCCCTGTTACCAATCAGATTGCCCTTTCCTAATATATTCAACAATTTACTAAGCTTTTTAGGATTCCTAACCAAGTAATCATATAGGTGAACCCTTTCATTGTTTATTTTCAAAGCTCCCCGCTTTGTAGAGCCTAAATAGTATAAAACTATAAGTACAATACTAATATTCAGGTAAATATCATCATCAGGTTCAATAAAAGGAAGTTTCATCGCCTCACCTTATCCAATGTTTTTCCTTTACACCACCAAATATCATTGGAGCTATCATTAGCTAGTTGGTGTAGCATCCCTTTCTTATGATAGTTTTGAAGAGAAGGGATTAAAGTCTTAAGTAAAAGAGAGTCTTGTTCAGTTATCTTTGTATGAACTTCAGACAGCAAAATACCAGAGTTAACATTATCGTCAGCAAGAAATTTATCATAACTATCTTTATACAATTGGCGTATATTCGTAAACAAATTAGACAATTGTTCTTTATCATGTCTAGAGCTAAATAGTTTCCTTACAAACTCTGCATTATAGAATAGCTCTTTAGCATTATCTTGAGTGTCATTTTCTATCTCTGCAACAATTAGCTTTAGAACAAACAACTCTTTATCTAAATCAGAGCTATCTGTATCACTTAGCTTTTTAAATCCAATCTTATCCAACTCTTCGTTTTTAAATTGCTCTTTTATAAATTTAACAACGCTAATGTAAACAATAGTCTCATTATCCTCTGGCTTACATATAGTTGTATGATCCTCGGCAACTGAAACAGTATCTTTTTTGATTTTTTCTATAGCTACTGCACTATGCTGCGTAACGATTGTATCGTAGCCACCATAGAAGTACTTTGTAACGGGTTTTGAGTCTAGGTATACCCAACTTTGATTAAGCTCAGTAATGAACTTCTCTACTGGATTTAGGTTGGAAATCTGTAAATTACTACTAATTATACTACCAAGAACGGACATAGAAGCACCTTGATGAGGCACAGCTAAGGAAATAAACAGTTTTATCTTTGTATGACTGTTAAGGCTGAGTTCATTTCTAATCAAACTCTTAATAATCAATCCTCCCATACTATGGGCGATGACATAGATATTGTCGTACTGTTCTAAAGTAAATCTTAAATGGCTAGATAGATTTTTTGAAAGTTCATCAATATCGAGGTTTCTTTCCTTTTTATGTGTCTTTCTCCATATCAAGTCACGAATACGCCTAGCTTTCTCTTTTGTATCTGCAAATAAGTTTAGTAACTCGGTGAAGTAGTTATAAGAAGCAATATCAAAGTTTTCTGAAAGAGTTGCATCATCTAATAATAGCTTGGGAAAAACTGTACCGTTTGCATTTGTCCAAGTTTTTTTAGAATCGCCTGTAAATCCATGTACAAATAGAACAAGATTGCGACAACCTTCCCTTTTCTGATAAAAATCAAAGTCTTGAGCCACCTTCTTGTACTCCTTGTAATAGCTTATAATTAAATTATTGACAATATATCAATATGCAAAGTGAGTGAACAGCATCTAGTTGATTATCAACTACAAAACTCTACGCCACGCACATTCTCGGTATTTGAAGTGGGCGACAGATACTGGCAACTGCTTTGTATGTTCACTTACAACAACTTGAAAACTATCATTAGACATGACTATGTTATTCGCAATAGTGCATAACATCTTTTAGAGTAAAAAATGCGCCAGCTATACCTTAATCCAAAAATTAGCTAGGTCTTGCTCCTACCCCGTAACTAAAACTTCAGACCAATCTCTATAAGCTTCTTTTTGCTCATCTAAGTAGTCGTAATCTAGGTAGTGGCTCTGCACGCCCGTATGCACTTTATGACCCAACATAGTCTCAGCCACATGGAATGGAACACCCATCGCTTCCCACATGTTACGGGCTGTTCTTCGCATATCATGATTTGTTGTGCGTGGAAAACCTGCCGCTTCTATCGCGTCAGCTAACTTGTTCCCAAACTCCACTGGTATGTTTGGTGACATTGGCCTGTCTTCCCCTTTATTCACGGGTGGAAACATAATCTCGAACTCTGGCCATATCGCAAATTGATTGTGGATGATCTCTACCGCTAATGGTGGAATTGCGCGGCGAATCGCCCCACCCTGCTTTTTGCGGATTTTGTTGTTCTCTTCTGGAACTGTCCAAACCAAGTTATCTAAGTCAAAGTCTTGCTTCTTTGCCAAGCGTAGCTCGTTGCTTCGGTTGGCAAATATCATCATTAGGCGTAGAAAGTTTTTGTTGCTTTCATGTACGGCAATATCATCAATCGCTTTCCAAAGCGCTTTCACCCCGGCTTCATTCTGCTTGCCTTTTTTAGTGTCTGTTTGCACACCCACGTCGGCTTTTTTTACTTCAGACAAAACATTGTATTTCAGTAAGCCATGACGAACCGCATACGAGAGCACTTGTTTAAATCGAGCCATGAGGTTTGCAGAATGCTTTGCACTGACACGCTGCTTTGCTTTTTTAAATATCGGCATGAAATCAGCCAATTCTAGATGCTTGGCTTGATGCTGCCCAAGGTAAGGGCTGATATCTGTCTTGAACATCTTCTGCAGCGCTTCCCACTGCTTTACGTTGTCTTTACCGTGGTTTTCTACCCAGTAGTCAATTAAGTCGTCTATGGTGCTTGGGAGGGCTTTTTCTGAAAGGTTAACGCCAATGCGAGGATCAACACCCAACATAACGAGTTCGGCTTTCTTATCGCGCTCACGCAATGCGTCACGCATTTTCATTGCCGGGTATTCACCAAGCTTCATTTTGATCGGTTTGCTTAGGTAAATCACCCGGTAAATCCAAGTGATTTTTCCCTTAGGGCTAACGCGCACGCCTAAACCGTCACGGTGAGTGACTTCGGGTTTCCCCTTATAGGGTTTCCCTTGGGTGGCTCTAAGCCAAGCGTCTGTGATTGCCATTCGTTTGTACCAAAAATATTTGGTACAAATTTGGTACAAATAGACTGTGAATGCAAGTGAAACCTGTTAGGTATGAGTGATCTAACCTTGAATTATAGAAATGACATAAAGAAAGCTAAGTGTTTGGATATTATGGATTAATTAGATGTTTATGAATGGATGTCGAAAGGAGGGGATTTGTTCGGTTATGTTGCCTTGTAACATACCAAGCAACACGTGTTGAGTTTGATTGAAAATAACCCATCGAAGCTCACTCGGTAACACGAATACCGGAACTTCAATGAAGTGAAGATTTTAACTAGCTCACGCTAGAAATGCAAAGATCGAATTATATAAATCAAAAGAAAAAGCCCATGATAAATATCACGGGCTTTGGAGTTTCAATAATTGATTATGCTTCAGCGCGACGAGGACGACTTAACGTACCCGCATTGGCATTAGCATTAGCACTAGCATTGCCGTGACCACGTTCACCACGGAAGTTACCACGATGGTCGCCACCACGGTTGCGGTCAAAACGACGCTCACCATCACGACCAGTCGCTGCTGCACCGTCACGGTTGCCACGGAAGCCACCTTCACGGCCACCACGACCTGCGCCAGCCGCAGGAGCACCGCCTTCACGATTACGGAAGCCACCGTTTCCGCCTTCACGACGGGCACCACCACCGTTACCACCTTCACGACGACCACGAGACTCGCGGAAGTCATCAAAGTCACATACAACGGCACCGACTTCTTTTTGGCGAATACGCAGTTTACGCAATTTGCCTTCAACATCTGAAGACATTGATTTAGGAAGCTGTACGAATGTATGGCCTTGAGCAAGTTTAATTGCACCAATTGAACCTTTGGTTAAACCAAGTTCATTAGCTAAAGCACCAACGATGTCTTTCACTTGCACGCCTTGCTCACGGCCGACTTGTAACTGATAAGTATCCCAGTCATTGCTCGCAGTACCATATTCGCGGCGACCTTCGCGTCCATCACGGCTATCGCGACCGCCTTCACGGCGTTCACCACGCTCACTACCCTCTTTACGATCACGGCGACGTGATTTTTCACGCTCGATCGCGTCGACCATTGGATCTGGGCCGACATAGAACAGTGGACGATTGCCTTGTTGGCGCTTCAGTAAAATGGCCGCCAGTGTTGTGGCATCAATCTCTAGGCTTTGTTGAAGTTTTTCAATGAGCTCAACAAATTTGTCTAAAGCAGTATGACCTTTGTCAGCTTCTAGCTCTGCACCCAGTTTGATGAGACGAGCTTCAGCAACTTTGTCACGCATTGGAAGTTGAATCTCTTCCATTTGAGAACGAGTTACGCGCTCAATCGTGCGCAACATACGAATTTGGTTCGTGCGAACTAGAAGGATCGCTTTACCTTTGCGTCCAGCACGGCCAGTACGGCCAATACGGTGGATGTATGATTCTACATCGAATGGGATATCATAGTTGAACACGTGTGTAATACGTGGAACATCAAGACCACGAGCAACAACGTCTGTCGCAACAAGAATGTCGATTACACCCTGTTTGATATGATCAACCGTGCGCTCACGCAGTGATTGCGGAATATCACCATGAAGCGCTGCCGCTTTAAAGCCACGAGATAATAACCAATCAGCTAAACGCTCGGTGTCTTGACGAGTACGTACAAAGACGATTGACGCATCGGTTTCTTCTGTTTCAAGAAGACGAGCCATCGCTTCATCTTTTTCAACACCTTTAACAACCCAATATTGCTGCTCTACTTTCGCAACAGTTTGGTTTGAACCTGCTACGTCAACACGAGCTGGATCACGTAGGTAACGGTCAACAATCGTCTTCACCATAGGAGGCATAGTCGCAGAGAACAGCACGCGTTGAGCGGTGCCAGGTGCTTGTTCCATGATCCAAGTTACGTCATCAACGAAGCCCATTTTGAGCATTTCGTCAGCTTCATCAAGGACGAAGGTATGACATTCGTCTAAATGAAGGCGATCACGAGTGATCAAATCTTTTACACGACCAGGTGTGCCAACCACAATATGAGCACCATTTTTCAGAGCGCGCATTTGGTCAACAATAGAAGCACCGCCATAGATCTCAAGTACTTTAAGGCCTTGAATCTTTTGGCCAAGGTTTTTGATTTCTGCCGCAACTTGGATAGCAAGTTCACGAGTTGGTGCCATCACAATTGCTTGTGGCTTGTGTTGAGAAAGGTTTAATTTGTTCAGTAGAGGTAGAGAAAACGCAGCCGTTTTACCTGTACCTGTTTGTGCTTTACCTAGCGCATCTCTTCCTTCAAGAAGAAATGGAATAGCAGCAGCTTGGATAGGAGTTGGAGAAACGAAACCCATTTCATTTAGAGCAGAAAGGATTGAGTCGTTTAGGGCTAATTCACTAAATTGAATTACAGAGTCTTGCATGGAGATCCCACTAGATTAATTAACAAAAGGTCCCACGTGCTCTACCAATTCCAATACCGATCCATTAAAAAGAGCTGAGTTCCGTTCAGATGCGGATAAGTCTTAAAACGCATCAAGCCGCTAGGGACATATAAGGGACGCGGATTATTCCCTAAAAGCATAAAAAAAGCTAGTAAAAATTGAATTACATCACAAAAATTCGTCATAAATGACCATTAAGCTCATTAATTCACCCAAAACGAACACAGAAGCTGCATTTACAGCGCACTGTTAAAGCAGACTAGCAAAAATAACGCTTTCGGTAGTAATCATCCCGCTCAATGATTATAGTGTGCCCAATCGCATTTGTTAGAAAAAGAAACATGTTTCAAGATAATCCGCTCCTTGCTCAACTCAAGCAACAAATCCAAGAGAACTTGCCTAAGAAAGAAGGCACGATAAAAGCCACTGAAAAAGGCTTCGGCTTTTTAGAAGTTGACAGTAAGAACAGCTTCTTTATTCCGCCTCCGTACATGAAGAAATGCCTACACGGAGATAAAGTGGTGGCCATCATTCGCACCGAGAATGAGAAAGAAGTGGCTGAGCCTCAAGAGCTGCTTGAGCCTTCATTAACTCGCTTCATTGGCCGTGTAAAGCTGTACAAAGGTAAGCTGAATGTCACGCCCGATAACCCGCAACTAAAAAGGCAATCGCTGAAAGCCAAGGTGCAAAAAGGATTAAACCCTGAACATTTCTCTGAAGGTGATTGGGTTGTTGCACAGCTTATTAACCATCCACTGAAAGACGATAGCGGCTTTATGGTTGAAATCACCCATAAAATTACGGATGCCAACGATAAGATTGCACCTTGGTGGGTGACTTTAGCTGAAAATGACCTGCCTAACAGTGAGCCGGCTGGTATTGAACATTGGCAGCTAAAAGATGATGCCGACCTACAACGCATCGATATGACCCACCTTCCTTTCGTGACCATCGATGGGGCATCAACTAAAGATATGGATGATGCACTGTTCGCCCAAAGAACCGAGAACGGTGACTTCACATTAACCATTGCTATTGCAGACCCAACCGCATACATCACGCCAGATGACGAGATGGACAGTGTCGCGCGTGAGCGGGGTTTCACTATTTATCTCCCTGGCCGCAATATCCCAATGTTGCCACGTGATTTAGCCGATGATTTGTGTTCGTTGATGGAAAATGAAGTTCGCCCTGCCCTTTGCTGTACCGTAACAGTGACTAAAGAAGGTGTGATTGGCGATGACATTACCTTTTTTGCGGCCAACATTAAATCGCATGCTCGATTGGTTTATGATCATGTATCAGATTGGTTAGAGACGGGCACTTCTGCCGATTGGCAACCAAGTGACCAAATCGCTTCCGTTGTGCGTGATTTGTATGATTTTTCATTAGCGCGCGCACAATGGCGCGAAACATACGCGGTCGTGTTTCCTGATCACCCTGATTATCGATTTGAACTGAGTGAAGACAACGACGTAGTGGCAATTCATGCGGATCTTCGCCGTAGTGCTAACCGTCTTGTTGAGGAAGCGATGATAACCGCGAATATCTGTGCGGGAAAAACGCTCAAAGCGCATTTTGGCCAAGGCGTGTTCAATACGCACGCGGGGTTCAAACCCGAAAAAATTGCCGATGTTGTCGAATTAGTCAACCCAACGGGTGAGCTTGAATACACTGCCGATAACTTAGCGACTCTAGAAGGCTTTGCCTCTTTACGTCGCTGGTTATGTAAGCAAGAGACCCGCTATCTGGATAATCGTATCCGCAAGTATCAAGCTTACAGTGAAATAGGAAACCAACCTCTTCCGCATTACGCAATGGGTTTGGATATCTATGCCACTTGGACTTCTCCTATCCGTAAATATGGCGATATGATCAACCATCGTATGTTGAAAGCACATATTTTAAACAAAGAGCCCGTACAAACACCGGATGGAACCGTTGGTGAAGAGTTGGCACTACACCGCAAACACCACAAAATGGCCGAACGTAACGTAGGCGACTGGCTCTATGCTAGAACGCTAGTAAACGAACCGAGCAAAGGCACCCGTTTTACGGCTGAAATTTTTGATATCAATCGAGCTGGCATGCGCGTACGTCTTTTGGAAAATGGCGCAGCCGCATTCATTCCTGGTTCTTTAATCTTAGACAACAAAGAACGTATTGAATGTAATGCGGAAAGTGGAACGCTGCTTGTCGATAAAGAAGTCGTCTTTAAGCTCGGTGATACGCTCGAAGTCGTGCTCGCAGAAGTGAATATGGAAAACCGCAGTCTGATTGCAAAACCGACTCAGGTTTTCGAACCGTTACCTATACCTTCAGAAGCTAATACCACTATCCAAGGGGAGTGATTTTAGCAGCATAGACATTTCTATCAGGCATTCTTCGGAGTGCCTTTTTATTGCTTATTGATCACCAAAAGTAAGATTTAGGATCTTTTTCAATTTCGCGGATCAACGCCGTCAAATCCGTTGTTTTAGGGAGAAAAGGATACGGCAACCAATCTTCAATTTCTTTATCGGGATCCGTATTGGGAATATACAGCGCCCATTTAGCTTCTTCCCAAATCACTTTCGCCACGATACTTGAATAGTCGCAATGCGTTGAATCTAATTTGTAATGGTGTTTGATGAAGTGCACACCGTTAACGATCGGCTCAAAACAGGATTTGCCTAATTCAACAGACACACTTTGGTTACGATTATGGCAAACAAGCTCTGCTCTTCGTTCTAGTTGACGTTGCAACAAATTCACTACCGCCATTTTACCCTCGCTCAAACACGGCTTCCTGACATCTCGACTATAGCTGACTTCGCTTATCTCTGATATGAAAAACCGTAAGGCTACAAACCACTTACCTTTGTGGTTCACAAAAGTGTCATCTATACGACATATTATGGTGGCTCAATTTTTCTAAATAACCATATTGGAGCCACTATGTTTCGAGTCGCGCTTGCTACACTGCTTTCAACTTTGCTACATACCCAGTTTGCCTTCGCAAGTGAAGTTAATATTTCTGGCTCGACCTCGGTCGCTAGGATCATGGAAGTATTCGCCGAGGACTACAATACCGCACACCCTGAAACTTATATCGCGGTTCAAGCCGTGGGTTCGAGTGCTGGCATCACATTACTGAAAAAAGGTGTCGCAGATATCGCCATGAGCTCGCGCTACCTCACAGAAAGTGAGCAAGATGAGACGATGAGCACCTTGCCGATTGCCTATGATGGGTTGGCTGTTGTAATCAATCGCTTAAACAGTATTGAAAATCTGACTCGTGAGCAGTTATTTGATATTTATAAAGGGAAAATAACCAACTGGAAACAAGTCGGTGGTGCTGATCAAAAAATCGCAGTTGTGACCAGAGAAGCATCATCAGGTTCCCGCTATAGCTTTGAAAGCTTATTAGGCCTGACTCGTGTGATTAATGATCGCTTAGTGTCAGACATCAGTTCCAATAACTTAGTGGTCAATAGCAATAGTATGGTTAAGACACTGATTAACCATAACCCTCAAGCGATCGGTTTCATCTCTACGGGATCGGTAGATAAATCGATTAAAGCGATAAAATTTGAGGGGGTAGAAGCCACTGCAAAAAATATTGTCACTCATGAATATAAACTTTCCATGCCATTTTTAGTGGTCTATTACCCTGAAAAAATCACTAAAGAGACTCAAGCTTTCATTGCATCTTTAAAATCAGCGGAAGCAAAGGCTCGCATAGAAGAATATGGTTATATTCCTTTGAAAAACAAATAAATACAAAAAAGGAGAGTGATCGACTCTCCTGTTTCTATGCCATTTTTCTAAAGTTAAAAATGGAGTTGGATTACTGAAACCACGACACAGCCTGGGCGACGAATACCTTCAATCTCAACTTTAATTTCTCTCTCGATCTCCAAACCTTTTTTGATTGGCGTAACTTTCAATAGAGTACTAATGGCTCTTACTCGGTTTCCTGATTTCACTGGATACGGGAAACGAACTTCATTTAAACCGATATTCACCACCATTTTTGCGGTCGGAAATATTGGTTTGTCAGGATCAACGCTATCCGTCAATTTAGGTAACAAGGCCAAGGTCAAAAAGCCGTGCGCAATTGTGGTCCTAAATGGAGAATCAACTTCCGCTTTTTGAGGGTCGGTATGAATCCACTGCATATCCTCAGTTACTTGACCAAACTGGTTAATGCGCTCTTGATCAACCACCAGCCATTTACCTGTATGAATGACTTCACCAATCTGAGTCTGGAGCTGTTTATACAGACGTTGCGCTTCAGGTTTGAGTATCAAGGGTTCGGCAATAGGAGCATCTTCATTCACTGCTGGTTGGTGAAAATCTCTAACCCAAGAAAACAACTGGCGACTGTTTGTTTTATGTAGAAGCTCGCCCCAGTACTCACGTACTGAAGGTGATACCCACTGCATAAGCTCAGAGGAGTACTTGTTCATTGAATCGCCACGATGCTTAAAAAGATTCTCGACTTTCATCTAAACCTCGGTGATTAGTTAGAATGCCCTTGGATTGAGGTAATTTTGAAGTACTTCACACTTAGCTGCAAACACTTTCGAGCGTACAACCGTTCCCTGAAACACACAAATTACATATAAATCAATCAAATAAAAATAAAACACCATTTTATTAGATAACTAGGTTGTAGAGTATATAGCTCATAAAATCAAGGGAAGCGGTAAAACAGCGCTTTACTGTAACTGAAAACGTTATTGCGGTTAGCCAAACCGAGTCGATGACTCAACTTATTGCTTTACAATATTATGGTGGCTATCTATTATGCGCACCACACGGAGAGATGGCTGAGTGGTTTAAAGCACCGGTCTTGAAAACCGGCGATGGTTAATAGCTATCCTAGGGTTCAAATCCCTATCTCTCCGCCAAATGTCAAGAAAAGCCTTTGATTATCAGAGGCTTTTTCTATTTATAGCATTTGAAAACTTTAGATCACTAAAAACTCATGTGTCTGGAAGATGCAATCATATTTGGTCATCGCCTCTTCCTCAATACATCAAGAACGAATCACACGAATACCGATAGGTAAGAAGACATAGCCCGCGCACTATGCGTTTCAATCAACCGTAGAAGAGACCGAAGCCAGCAAATCTGTTGGGCTAGTCCAAGTATAAACCCACTCTTTAATATCTTGCCCACAGGGAGACCGCCATAAACGCTCTCCTTTAGGTCGACCAGCTAAGTAGTCGTAAAATTCGATGGCTTGCTTATTGTCTGCCATCACTTCCAAATACACACCGCTATTAGGGAAATACTGCTCAAACCATGCCGCCATCTCTTGAATCAACTGGCGACCAATCCCCCTTCCTCGATAATTTTCATCAATGTGCAGAGACTCGATAATGCTGCCTTTGTCAAAATCGTGGTTACCAAAGGCGCAGATAAACCCACACAGCAGCCCTCCCTCTTCAATCAGTAGGACATGTTGATTAAATGGTGGATTGATTAAGCGAGTTTGCCAAATCAGTAAACGGTCTTCTAGAACGTCGTTATCAAGGTACTCTTTTCCTAATATGCCTTGGTAGTGAGTTCGCCAACTTTGAGCGTGTAGCTGAGCAATTCTTTCAAAATCGCAATATTCAGCTGCTTTTATTTCCATATTCTAGTCCTTATTACTTCCTGTAAGGATTAACATCGTCTTTCATACTATTCGGTTCAAATAGAAAAGCAAAATATACTAGTCACAATCCCTTAAAAGAATCATTAAACCTCTTTGACTTACAGTTGTTCGCTGATATTCTAGCGAACAACTGTAAGCTCAAGGATTTTAATCATGGAATCGGCATCAAAACCACCACTTATCTGGATAAACATCGTCATTTTTAGCTTCAGCTTGGGCTTAGCGACGATTGCAGCCCCTTTGTATGGATGGCAATTTGGCTACGGCATGGAGCATTGGCTTTGGCTGATGATTTGTTTTTCCTTTTGCAACCTTTCCATTACCGCGGGCTATCACCGTTTATGGTCACATAAAGCCTATGAAGCACATTGGGCACTGAGATTATTGTTTGCATTAGGTGGGGCGTTTGCACTGCAAAACAGTGCGCTACATTGGTCTTCTGATCACCGAGTTCATCACAAGCATGTAGACAATAATGACAAAGATCCTTATTCAGCCAAACGTGGATTCTGGTTTTCACACATAGGTTGGATGCTGCGTCACTACAATAAAACCACGTACGATGACTACTCAAACTGCCGTGATCTGCAAAAAGATAAGATCGTCATGTGGCAGCATAAATATTATGTGCCTTTAGCACTCGCAATGAACTTGGGCGTTCCTCTGATCCTTGGTTTTATTTATCACGATATACTGGGCATGTTACTGATCGTGGGTGCACTGCGTTTAGTGCTCAATCATCACACGACATTTTTCATCAATTCGCTGGCTCATATATGGGGTAGCCAACCTTATACTGATAAAAATACAGCCCGCGATAACGGTATTTTGGCTTTCTTCACTTTTGGCGAGGGCTACCACAATTATCACCATATTTTTGAAAACGATTATCGTAATGGGATTTATTGGTGGCAATACGACCCAACAAAATGGCTGATCAAGCTGTGTTCGTGGCTTGGGTTGGCTGGTAAACTGCGCACTTCTCCTCCCCTTAAGGTAGAAAAAGCGAAAGCGTTAATGGCATTAAGCCATGCGCAAAAACAGATCGCCGCGTTGCCCAATCAGCAACTCGTTATGGCCAGCATACAACGTGAATTTGACGCTTTAGTCATGCAGTTGCAAGAGTATTATGAATTAAAGAAACAGCTGCTCGAAAGTAAAAAAAACAATATGGTTCGTAGATATGAACACTCCCTATTGATGCTGCGCTATCGACAAGTGAAGCAACAATTAGCACTACAAAAATCCAATTGGCAGCTCATTGTGCGTCAGTACTCCTAAATTCATACTTTACAGATTTGATGAAGCCATGCCTTAAGTGGCTTCATTTTTCTTAGCTTAAATTATCCCCCCCTCTAACAGAACTTCTAGCCGCATATTTGCTAAATGAATAGTTAGAACGACTAAAACATATTCAAAGTTAAAGAATTTTCAACTAGGTTATCAATTGATAATTTTATTGTTTTAGATCATCTAAAGCTCAACTTGCTCTCGTGCTACAGCATTCTTTTCGGTAAATTCCTTGTCATAAATTGATACACGTTTTTGCAATATTGTTCATAATTTCAGGAGACTTAAATGCTAGAGCTTTTAATTGGCTTGGCGGTAACAGTAGCGGTGGGTTATTTCATTGTTAAAGGTTACAAGCCAGCCGGTGTGTTACTCACCGCAGGTATCGTTTTACTGCTATTAACTGGCGCACTTGGCTATTCAGTGCTGCCAGCCAAAGTACCCTCAACCGGTAACACAGTAACGGATGCACTCGAATTCGTGAAATACATGTTGCGTTACAGTGGTGGCGGTTTAGGCATGCAAATTATGTTGCTGTGTGGTTTTGCTTCGTACATGACACACATCGGCGCCAACAATGTGGTTGTAAAACAGTTTTCTAAACCTCTTTCGGTTATTACATCCCCTTATATCTTGCTGGTTGCTGCTTACATTGTGGCGTGTTTGATGTCTTTAGCGGTGAGCTCAGCAACGGGTCTTGGCGTGCTGTTAATGGCCACTTTATTTCCGATGATGGTAGCGATGGGGATCTCTCGTCCGGCCGCAGTTGCGGTATGTGCATCTCCTGCTGCGATCATCCTTTCCCCGACATCCGGTGATGTGGTTATTGCGGCGGAAAAATCAGGCCTACCTTTACACGTTTTTGCCGTGGAAACGGTTCTTCCTGTTTCGATCTGCGCCATTATCGTCATGGCGATCGCGGCCTTCTTCTGGAACAAGTATCTCGATAAGAAAGACAATACACCGATGGAAAAAATCGATGTTTCCGCCATCGAAGTAAAAGCACCGGCTTACTATGCGGCTCTTCCATTCTTACCTATTGTGGGTGTGTTCTTATTCAACGGAGAAACCATTCAAGGTTTGAGCCTTGATATTTACACCATTGTGGTCGGATCCATCTTCATCGGTGCATTGGTTGACTTCGTGACGAAGCGTTTTAAAGGTAAAGAGACGTTAGAAGATCTAGAATCATGCTACGCAGGCATGGCCGAAGCATTCAAAGGCGTGGTGATGTTATTGGTTGCTGCGGGCGTGTTCGCACAAGGTTTGATGTCGATTGGGGCAATTGATAACCTGCTTCATCTTGCAGAAACCGCAGGCGCAGGCGGCATAGTCTTGATGCTGATTTTGACAGGCCTTACCGTAGCAGCCGCTATTGCGACGGGTTCAGGCAACGCTCCGTTCTACGCCTTTGTTGAGTTAGCGCCATCGTTGGCGGCTAAATTGGGCGTGAATCCAGCCTTTCTCATTATCCCGATGCTGCAAGCTTCAAACCTTGGGCGCACCATTTCACCAGTATCAGGCGTCGTTGTAGCAACAGCTGGTATGGGCCATATCAGTCCATTTGAAGTGGTAAAACGCACTTCCGTTCCTGTCATCCTCGGTTTAATCACTGTCATTATTGGTACAGTAATCCTTGTACCGATGACAGCATAACGTTGACAAACAATCAGGGCGTTCAACAGGACGCCCTTTTTTCAAACCGCTATTTCCAAATAATAGGTGTTATTTACTCTCGCTATAGCGTTCCAAGTATAAAATCGTTGCTGCTGTGCGCGATGGGACGCGTAACTTCTTCAGTAAACTCTTCATGTGCACCTTTACTGTCGACTCAGAAATGAACAGACGATCCGCAATTTGTTTATTCCGATACCCTTTCGCGACCTCTTTTAGAATCTGAGTTTCACGGTCGGTTAATGCCTCAAAAAGATCTTCATGCGTATGACGTTCGGCAAGGTACTGAGTAACAAACTCGCTGTACGCTTTTACACCCGTCGCGGCCTGTCTAAGCAGTTCCACCAGCTCATCTGGTTCTGTATCTTTAAGAAGGTAGCCATCAGCCCCCGCTTTCACCATAGCTTCAATATCGAGCGCACTGTCTGATACGGTTAAAATAACGATGGTGGCGGTTGATTCATCCGCACGAAGCGCTGTTAACGTATCGAGCCCTGACATGCCTTTCATATTCAAATCAAGCAGAATGAGATCCGGCTCGATGTCATGCGCCAAAGCAATGGCTTCACTGCCGTTACAAGCTTCAGCAACCACTTCAAAGTCATCTTCAAAACTCAATAGCTGGTTGATACCACGTCTCATCAAAGGATGGTCATCTACCAGCATTACTCTACATCTCGTCAAAATTTGTATCCTTTGAACGTTTATATTTCAATATAACTTCACACCCAGCATTGGGTGCGGAGGTTACTGACACTGCGCCATGCAGCCGCGCCGCTCTTTCTTGCATAATGCTTAATCCATAGTGATTGAGCCTAGCACGCTGTTGATCAAAGCCAACCCCATCGTCTTTGACCGTCACCATCACCTGATCGTCTAATTCATCACAGTTGACTTGAATGGCATTAGCTTGAGCGTGTTTGATAGCATTGATAGTCGCTTCTCGGATCAATTGCAGTAAATGCACTTGTTGATGCGCATCTAAATCAATCGATGACAAATTATTATTAAGCACTATCTCCGCCGTAGTTTGCTCGCCAAGTTCCTCTAGCATGCCCTTAAGCGCTTGACCAAAATTGCCTTCTTTAATCGTTAGCCTAAAGGTGGTTAATAACTCTCTTAACTGGGTGTAAGCGCCCGACAAACCTTGATCAATATCTAAAATGATTTGCTCTTTTTTCTCTGCAGCGTGCGGGGTCTCTGCTCGGCCAATCACGCGTTTTAATAGTGATACTTGTATCTTCAGATACGAAAGCGATTGAGCCAACGAATCATGCAGTTCCCGTGCGATGGTGGCGCGTTCTTCCATCAAGATCAACTGTTCGGCTTGTTTCTGTGCTTGATTATAATAAATGGCACGCGACAATATTTGTACGAAGTTATCAATCAAGGCGCTATTTGGACAAGGCAAGCTGTATTGCAGATACAAGTAACCCAGTTGCATCCCATCTAAGCTCAGCAAAAGCGGAGAAAGGGAGAACCCATTGCTCTCACCTTCGGATAAGCGCGTACTTTTACCCGCGTCATCACCAATTTCTAACTGGGCAAATGTGACCCCTTCAATGGTGACCAAGTGTTGCAAAATCGCTTGGAAATTATCTTGGCTAATGCGCGACGCGGTTAACTCTTGCGAGCAGTCATACAACACTTGCAGTGCTTGGTTGGCATTTTGCAACTTATGGGTTTTCTCATTCACCGCTTGCTCTAAACCAAGGTACAACTTACCAAGATCGGTGGCCATTTTATTAAACGTGCGGGTTAAGATCCCCATTTCATTATGGCTGGTGACATTGAGCGATACATCAAATGAACGGTTTTGGATCTGCTCACTGGCGGTCACTAGCGAACGCAATGGCCCCACCACTTCCTTACGAATAAAATGCACCACAAACAATGAGATACACAACACACCACCCAACCCCATGCCGCCAAACCAAGCCAGTTGGATCAGCTTTTGTTCTGAGAAGTGCTGCAACTTAAAGACAAAACGGTCGATTTGGCTGACAAATTTTGCCACCTCATCAAGATAGCGGTCTTTGTTCTCGCTATTTAGCAAACTTTTCAGCTCGTGCCAACGAATGATCAACTGATAATAATCTTTAGTGATGTCGTTTGGCACAGGCCAACGCTGCAATGCTTTCATTGAGGGTGAATAAAGCGAACGTTCAAAAAGATAAATGTGAGATGGATAATCCACCGAATCACTTTGAATATCATGTGCCAATCGGTAGCTTTGCATACGCATTGAGCCAGCCACGTTCACCGCTTCCGCATCATTGAGTGATGAGGCGAGTGTAAAAATGGCGTACCCCGTGATGGCAACCGATAACAGTAAAATCGACACCATGGCTTTGGCAATGGTGCTGGTGACCGACTGTTTGGATCGTTTTCTCAAAACATCTCTCCGTGAACCTCTCCTTGCCTATTGTATCTGATTGGGCGCCGCTGTCGTTAAAGCCATTCAATATGTGATCACTCGCGCTTGAATTTATTGATCTAAAACAACATGACTAGCCAATTACCTCCTTGGGGGTATTTATAGAAATAGGACAAAAACTACAATTTGTGTATGGATAAATGAAGATTTGTTAACAAATACAGGAATGCACTTTGGTTGATCTCTCGAAAAGGCGTTTTTTTTCTCGTAATCAGGTCGATGACACCATTGTCCGCTTGCCTTGGATTGCTCACCCCCTCTCCTTTTCAGATGAGTGCACTCGCTGCGGCCGCTGCCTAGACGCGTGCGAAACAAAGATCATCACCTTAGGTGATGGCGGCTTCCCAACCATAGATTTTCATATTGATGAGTGCACCTTTTGTTATCAGTGCGCGCAAAGCTGCCCAGAGCCAATTTTCGCACCGCGCTCAACACAACCGTGGCTGGCTAAAGCAAAGCTCGAAGAAAGCTGCTTGGCTAAACGCAATGTGGAGTGTCGTAGCTGCGCTGAGTCATGTGAAGTCAGCGCTATAACGTTCAATTTAGTGATCGGAAAAGTGGCGCAACCGAATGTCGATATTGATGCCTGTAACGGATGTGGCGCGTGCGTTTCCATCTGTCCAACCTCAGCCATCCGTGTGAGCAATATTAATAATAATGAGAGATAAACATGTCACTCAATGAAGTACATATTTCAAGTTTGATCGTTCACGTCGTACCTGCACATTTAGCAGCGCTCAAAGCGACAATCGAATCGTTTGAGAACGCCGAAGTGTATGGCCAAAGCAACGAAGGGAAAATGATCGTCGTTTTGGAAACGGAAAATCAAGGCTTCGTTACTGACACCATCGATGCGATTAATAATTTACCACATGTTCTCAGCACCGCTTTGGTTTATCACCAAATAGAAAGTGGGCTGGATGACACGGATACCAACACTGGAACACAACATTCCCACATTGAGGATGACGTATGAAAATGACAAGACGCGCGTTTGTGAAAGCAAACGCAGCCGCATCCGCAGCCGCTGTCGCCGGTATTACTCTACCCGCCAGCGCAACAAACTTGATTGCCAGCTCAGACCAAACAAAAATCACTTGGGATAAAGCACCTTGTCGTTTCTGCGGTACGGGCTGTTCAGTATTAATCGGTACCCAAAACGGCAAAGTGGTTGCCACACAAGGTGACCCTGAAGCGCCCGTTAACAAAGGGCTGAACTGTATTAAAGGCTACTTCCTTTCAAAAATCATGTATGGCAAAGATCGCTTAACACAGCCACTGCTGCGCATGAAAGATGGCCAATATCATAAAGATGGAGAATTCACGCCAGTGTCGTGGGATCAGGCTTTCGATGTGATGGCTGAAAAGTGGAAACAAGCTCTAAAAGCGAAAGGGCCAACCAGTGTTGGCATGTTCGGTTCGGGCCAATGGACCGTGATGGAAGGTTACGCCGCCGTTAAACTAATGAAAGCGGGCTTTCGCTCTAATAACATTGATCCGAATGCTCGTCACTGCATGGCTTCAGCCGTTGTTGGATTTATGCGCACCTTTGGTATTGATGAACCGATGGGCTGCTATGATGATTTTGAACACGCTGATGCCTTTGTGCTTTGGGGTTCAAACATGGCTGAAATGCACCCAGTTCTTTGGACTCGTATTACCGATCGCCGTTTAAGTCACCCACATGTTAAAGTAAATGTCCTTTCGACTTATTATCATCGTTCGTTTGAGCTGGCCGACCACGGTTACATTTTCCACCCACAAAGTGACCTTGCCATCGCCAACTTCATCGCCAACTACATCATTCAAAACAATGCGGTGAACTGGGATTTCGTCAATAAACATACCCACTTCAAACAAGCGACTACGGATATTGGTTATGGCCTGCGTGACGAGCACCCACTGCAAGTTAAAGCGAAAAATGCCAACTCCGGTGATGTTACTGCGATTGATTTTGAAGCTTATAAAGCCTCGGTTGCACCTTATACGGTTGAAAAAGCCGCGCAAATGTCAGGCGTTGCCGAAGATAAACTGATCGCGCTTGCAAAACAGTACGCTGACCCTAACACCAAAGTGATGTCACTGTGGACTATGGGCATGAACCAACACACTCGCGGTGTTTGGATGCAAAGCTTGGTCTACAACCTGCACTTACTGACAGGCAAAATTGCCACACCTGGCAACAGTCCATTTTCATTAACAGGTCAACCATCCGCTTGTGGCACGGCACGTGAAGTCGGAACCTTTTCTCATCGCTTGCCTGCTGACATGGTGGTGGCAAACCCCAAACATCGCGCGATTGCTGAAAAAACATGGAAGCTTCCGCAAGGCACCATTCCTGAAAAACCGGGCTTTCACGCCGTACAGCAAGACCGAATGCTCAAAGACGGCAAACTCAACGCTTACTGGGTGCAGTGTAATAACAACATGCAAGCTGGCCCGAATATTAACGAAGAACGTTTACCGGGTTACCGCAACCCAGAAAACTTTATCGTCGTGTCTGACCCGTATCCAACAGCCACAGCGCAAGCGGCCGACTTAGTGCTCCCTACCGCAATGTGGGTGGAAAAAGAAGGCGCTTACGGCAATGCTGAACGCCGCACTCAAGCTTGGTATCAACAAGTTGGTACTGTGGGCGAAGCAAAATCAGACTCATGGCAAGTGATGGAGTTCTCTAAACGCTTCAAAATGGAAGAAGTGTGGCCAGAAGAATTGCTCGCCAAAGCGCCACAATATCGCGGTAAAACCCTGTTTGATGTGCTGTTCAGAAACGGACAGGTTGACCAATTCCCGCTTGAAGAAGCGCGTGAACTGAACGATGACGCACATCACTTCGGTTTCTATGTACAAAAAGGGTTATTTGAAGAGTACGCCAGCTTCGGACGCGGTCACGGCCACGACTTAGCTCCTTATGATACCTACCATAATGTTCGCGGCTTACGTTGGCCGGTTGTGGATGGCAAAGAAACGTTATGGCGCTTTAAAGAAGGCTCTGACCCTTATGCGAAAAAAGGATCTGATTGGGATTTCTACGGCAAACCGGATGGTAAAGCGTGGATCATCTCCGCTCCTTATGAAGCGCCGCCGGAATCACCTGATGCCGAATTTGATATGTGGCTGTGTACGGGCCGCGTGTTAGAACACTGGCACACCGGCACTATGACGCGGCGCGTGCCTGAACTTTATAAAGCCGTACCCGATGCGCTCTGTTACATCCACCCAGACGACGCCAAAGCGCGTGGGTTACGACGTGGTGATGAAGTATTGATTTCCAACAAACGCGGCGAAGTTCGTGTTCGTGTGGAAACGCGCGGCCGAAATCGTCCACCGCATGGTTTGGTCTTTATCCCATTCTTTGATGCTCGCATTTTGATTAACAAGCTGATTTTAGATGCCACGGACCCACTGTCGAAACAGACAGACTTCAAAAAATGTCCGGTAAAAATCACTAAAGTAGCGTAAGCCAGTTAATGAATGCATCGGCTGCCCTATGGGGAGCCGATCTCAGAATGAGCCATTAGGCGGAGAATTTAAGATGAAAAAACTACTGATCGCCCTTTTATCTTTTGGGGCTTTATTTGGCCAAACGGTACAGGCGGAACTGAATAACCCCGGCGGCAACGGTGGGCTGGAATCGCTGCGTGGCGCAACGCAACTTGAAGAGACTCGTCCTGCAGACGACTTTAAGAAGTACCCAAGAGATCAAGCGCTTGAAAGCGAATACGTCTATCAGCCACCTTTGATCCCGCATAACATTCGTGGCTACGAAGTGTCGCTAAACGCCAATAAGTGCCTTGCTTGCCACAGTTGGAAAAATGCCAAAGAGATGGGCGCAACCAAAATCAGTGTGACCCACTATGTTAACCGTGAAGATGCGGTGCTAGCTGACGTCTCACCGCGCCGTTACTTCTGTTTACAGTGCCATGTACCGCAAGCCATTGCGAAGCCTTTGGTGGAAAATGAGTTCAAATCCGTTGATTCACTTCGCTAATCGTAGCCAGATAATAACTTAAGAGGCTATTTATGAAATTATTAAAAGCGTTTTGGAAAAGGCTCACAAGCCCAAGTAAAGCGGCCGTTGGCATCGTATTGTTCATGGGGTTTGCAGGTGGTCTGCTATTTTGGGGCGCATTTAACACCGGTATGGAAGCAACAAACTCAGAAGAATTCTGCTCAGGCTGTCATGCACCGATTGTGGCTGAGATCCAAGAGACGATTCACTATTCTAACCGTTCCGGCGTACGTGCTATCTGCTCTGACTGCCATGTTCCCCATGAGTGGACAGACAAGATTATCCGCAAAGTGCAAGCCTCCAAAGAGTTGTTTGCTCATGTGGTATTAGGCACCATTAGCACACCCGAAAAGTTTCAAGCACGTCGAGCACATCTCGCGGAGCGTGAGTGGTCTCGATTGAAAAATAATGACTCATTAGAGTGCCGCAACTGCCATGAGTTCGAATACATGGATTTTTCAGAGCAAGGTCCACGCAGTGCCAAACAGCATTCAACCGCCCTTGCTAGTGGTGAAAAAACCTGTGTCGATTGCCATAAAGGTATTGCACATAAACTGCCAGACATGCAAGGCGTTGAAGGCTGGCAATAGGAGAATTAACCCATGAGTACATTAGAATCGGTGATTTGGCATATTCTTGGTTACAGCGCGATGCCTGTTATTATCTTCGGCGGCTTTGCGGTGGTTGCCGCCGTTTCACTTTGGTTGCTGTCACTGAGTAAAGATAAAGAACTATAAATCACACTTCCTACCGTAATTTATAGTCAACTCCCAATAAAAATCCGCCTGTGCATAAGGCGGATTTTTTACTTCACTTTAAATGACATGCGCAGAAATACTAAGGCGCGGAATCCACCACTACAGGCAAGTAATGTTTAGGTTCAAGTTTCAACCACTCTGGTAACACAGTCCCGATTGAGATTGAAGACCAAGTTCCAGAAATAATACCGATGAACATTGCAATAGCAAACCCTTCAAGCGGCTCCCCGCCCATTAACCACAATGCGGAAACGGTGAGTAATGTCGTACCCGAAGTCACCATAGTGCGTGAGAACGTCGCAATCACGGCTTGGTCGGTAATCTCTTTGGTTGGCGTACTTTGCTTGGCCACGAGCAATTCACGAATACGGTCGGCAATGATAATGGAGTCGTTCAATGAATAACCTAATACCGCCAGTACCGCCGCAAACACGGTTAGGTTGAACTCCATCTGTGTCAGAGCAAAGAAACCGAGCACTAAAATAACGTCATGTAGCAAGGCCAACAACGAGCCGCTAGCTAAACGCCATTCAAAGCGGAAACACAAGTAACCTAAGATACACAGTAAGCAGATCATCAACGCTAAACTACCTTGCTCCACCAGATCTTGCCCCACTTGCGAGCCGACCATACTGTTGCTCACCACCGTCACATGTTCAGAGACGTCGCTGAGCAAAGTGGGAATGTTAGGCGTCTCTTGATCGCTTTCAGGAAGCGCGTAGCGGATAACCCAACGTCCTTCTTCACCTGCTTTGGTGAGCATCGTTGAATCTCCTAATGTAGGTTTCAACGCTTGCAGTAACTCTTTGTTGGTGAGGGTTTTATCGACCGTGACTTCGGTGACCATCCCACCGGTAAAATCCAAACCCATGTTAAGGCCTTTCACACCAAACGCCACTAACGAGATCAGCATCAATGTCACAGAAAGTACGCTCGTGATGTAACGAATTGGACGAATATGGTTTTTCAAATAATCAATCATGTTTATACCCTTACATCACGACGAGCATCTCGTCCCCAAATGAGATTGATAACCGCACGCGAAGCAAACACACCGCTGAACATACTGGTCATAATGCCGAGCCCTAAGGTCAGGGCAAAGCCTTGGATTGGACCATTACCGATCGAATACAGAATCACGGCGGTGATCATAGTGGTGACGTTGGCGTCAAGAATGGTGCTAAAGGCGCTGCTAAACCCAGAATCAATCGCTTGGGCGAAATTACGTCCTTCTGCAATTTTGTCTTTGATGCGTTCAAAAATTAGCACGTTGGTATCGACGGCCATGCCAACCGTCAAAACTAGACCAGCAATCCCCGGCAAGGTCAGCACAGCACCCGGCAATAAGGCAATCAGACCAATGAGACACACCATGTTAAACAGCAACGCCGCATTCGCCACCCAACCTAAACGGCGATACCAAAGCGCCATAAAAGTCAGCGTTAATGCCATACCTAAGGCTAATGCGGCAAAACCATTTTGAATATTTTCTGCGCCCAATGAAGCGCCGATGGTACGCTCCTCTACGATAGTCACAGGCGCGGTTAATGAACCTGCACGCAGCAATAAAGCCAGCTGCTGTGCTTCTTCCATCGAACCTGCACCAGTGATTCTAAATTGGCTACCCAGCTGCGATTGAATGGTCGCAACACTGATCACTTTTTCGCTACGCTCTGTTTCGCCACGAGCATTGGTGGTGTATTCACGGTACACGGTCGCCATCGGCTTACCGATATGCTTGGATGAAAAATCACTCATGATTTTGCCACCCGCGTGGTCAAGCGAGATGTTGACCTCAGACATTCCCACTTGGTCAATACCTGCGCGCGCATTAACAATGTGATCGCCGGTTAATACAGGGCGTTTAGTAAGTACAACATTGCGGCCATTTTCATCTTTTAGCACAATGTCTTGCGACGTAAACGCTTCGCTGGGTGATTTCGCCTCATAAAAAGCAAGGCTCGCCGTCGCACCAATCACGTTTTTCGCTTGTGATGGGTCTTGCACGCCCGGTAATTCGATACGAATGCTGTGTTCACCTTGGCGCTGAACCATAGCTTCAGTGATGCCTAGCTCTTCAATGCGATCACGCATAATCTTGAGGTTCTGTTGCAGCGTCGTTGATTGGAAATCGACTCGATTCTGTTTTGAAGGCTTGATCAGCAGTTGATCAGAAGAGCGTTGAATATCCCACCCTGAGTAAGTCTCTTTAAGAAATGCATTGATTTTATTGAGATCTTCCGCTGAATTGCTTATTACTTTGAAGCCATCAATGCCTTCAGAGCTAACTTTCACGCTGCGAAGACGCTCGTCACGAAGCTTATCTTTCACGGTATCGATCATGCTGTCACGCTGCTCTTGGAACGCTTTATCCACGTCAACGTTCAGCAAAAATTGCACACCACCACGCAGATCCAACCCTAGTTTAATCGGGTTAAAACCTAAATTTGTCAACCATGTTGGTGCAACCGAAACGTAAGAGAACGTAATACTGTCTTCTTTTTCAATCATGCCATCGAGTAATTCTCTGGCGTGTGTTTGCTGGACTTCATCAGCAAAGACTAAGGTCGTTTTCCCACCTTGCTGCTGTATGTTTTGTACCGCAATATCGTTTTTTTCGAGTAGATGAGTTAATTCCACGACTGAATTAAGCGTCTCATTTTTAGCGGAGACTTGCAGTTGAATCGACGGCTGTTCGCCGTACCAGGTGGGTATAGCGCTCAAGGCAAGCACAACCAAAGTGGCGGCCAATACGATATACTTCCACGCAGAATAGTGATTAATAAGACGTGCTGACGCCTTTTTATTTTGTGTTTTTTTCATACCAATCCTCTCAGCAAAGCTGAGTTGTTATTACTTTAAATAAACAAGTTAAATGAACAAGCGAGTGACTTTGTCACTTGATATAAAGTAAGAGGGATCAGTACTGGCTATTTAACGCCACATACATGGCATTCGTTTCTTTCCAACCAGAAATTCTGTGGTTAGAACTATAGGGGCGAGCTTGCCATGCCGCCAACTCAGCGACAGGAAAAAGATAAAGCCTAAAGGGAGCGACGGTGACGTCGTAATTGGGTGTGTTATCGACAAAAGTGGGGCCATCGTATTCAACGACTCGGGAAGTTACCCCCCAACGAGACGCGGTGACGATTGCAGCAGAAGTGTCTGAGTGAAGCGATTTTGATACGGGTGGAGCCGTTTGTTTATCTTGTTGAGCAGAGATAGGTTGTTGAATAGCAATAGCTTGAGGCAATATTTGCTGATGAACAATCGCCGTGAGCGAGGTTTTTTCACCATGTTGTAGGATAACTTTACGTTCAGCGTGGCTGTGCGTTTCACTCTCAATTAAATAGCCGAACGCTTGCGAAGGCAGAACAACCGCAAAAAGCGTAAACCAGACATATTTAATAAAGTGCCAATGCATGAAAAAATCATTCCTCTCAACTCAAGCAGGCATCATATTCCTGACAACCATAAGCCTCAAGTAAAAAGATCTAAATGCTCTTATCACTTTAGCTAATGAGAAGCGTAAAATATTTCTTTGCTTTGTATATCAAAGTAAATTTTGTTGGCTAACTTACGGCCACCACAATACACAAAATAAACCTCACGTTCTTGATATTTGAGCGACTTTACCCAGCCACCAAGCTCTTCAAAATCTTCTGGTACGCAGGTTTCATTTTTCAGCAACTCATCGGTTTTCTGCACAAAAGCCGTTTCATAGAGTTTAAAATCATCCGAATTCGTAATGTACTGCGTGACCGTTTTACGGCGCTCCTCTGCCGTGATCAGCGGGGCTTGCTCCACTAAACCATCCAAAGGTATCCACTCCGCGACTTCCGGCCCGTTTTCCTCATAGACAAAATAATCGGTAATGCGGCCAAAACCTGCTTTGCGCTCCAAGATTTTAACCTTATCACCACGGTATAGAACTCGCTCAACAAACGCTTGTGCATCGGGCTTTTCTCTCACCCCGAGCCTTGCTAAATCGACATATAAATCATTAACGAGCAGTTTTGGTGGCAAGGCCGTTTTAGGAGCCGTCTCAGTGGTTGGCACTTGTTCTTCATCGTTCGAACTCGACGAATCGGCCTGCAGTGCTTCTTGCTCAGGAAGATAATAAAGAAAGTAATAGCCAGCCCCCGAGCCCGCCAGCCCAAGCAGCAATAATAGAAACATCAGCATTTTTTTCATCTTGCTGCTCATTCCTTTCTTGTTGTGCGCAACCTTGTTCGGCGCGGCACGCTTTAATTGTTCGTTAATTATAGTTGAAATCTCCGAATGTCATTTTTACTCACTATTCGAACCCATAGCGATACTAACGACAGCCTAATCCTGAACTTGATGCTATGCGTCAATCTTCTGCAAAATCAGCCTATAAATGGAATAAAGGACTCAAATTTATCTTCAACAGCAACCTAGCCACTCGATCAAATCCTATATTCATTTCACAGTTCTACATCTATAAGTCCGGACATCTTGTTAAGTATCCTATTCAAAGTTAACTAGGTTTACATTTTCCGACTTACCCTATACTGGTAATAAGTTGAAATACATTTAATAAAATTATTTCATCTCACTGCGATAAATTCTATTTAATTTTTTAAAGAACGCTACTTTCAATTACAAAACCAATTTCACTTCATACCGATGATCTTCTAACTCAAGGTTATTAGGAAACAACTTTCATTGTTACCATTAAGATTAAAAGTATATTAATGTTCCCAACCATGCCTGAATAGATAGAAAAAGACAATTTTCTCAATCGGCGATCAAGTTAAGTAAAGTTCGACGCTGATAACAAACTTGGGAAATTAAATCACAATCATCCTATACAGATGGTGAATAAAATTGAAAATTTCCACTCGACTTCAATTCATTTAAAGTATCAATTACTTACCCACCAAAACTACTAACAGAACTAACAATAATTCAATTAAATTCACGTGCAGTTCATCGACTGATGGTTGATTATTATTTAAAGTAAAAAATCGACACACCAACATCATCTAATAGGATATATTCATGGGTAATATACAACAAGCCACACATATAGCTAACGACAACGTACCGCATCATAGTGAACAGGAAAAACAATCCTGTGTAAAAATATCTAAAGTTAAACAACATCCAACATTGCCTGATGAGCCAACGAAAAAAATACATAAATTAATCGCTGTATTTGGAGAAAGAGTAACTTCTAAGGCTAAATTCAAACCCAAGAATACCGATGTGCATGAAGAACCAAAATATGCTCCACCTGCTCCACCTGCTCCACCTGCTCCACCTGCTCCACCGACGATTATGGATACCAAACCTAAAATGGCAACACCGATGGATAGGGACGCGTTGTTTAAAAGCATTAAAAATGGAATACAACTTCGCACTGTAGTTCGCACTGTAGATAGACAGCCTATTTATAATACAACGCAAGAAACGCAAGATATGGTCTACCAAGACGATCTTCTGAATAGCTTCATAAATAAGGAACAATGCAAAAAAATCGCAGAACAAATGGCAATAATTATCTATGACGGAATGAGTGTCGATTGGGAAAAAATTGTGACGGAAAAACTAGGTCATTATGAAACTAAAGAAAAACTTGCACATGCTTTGCCACAAATGAGCAAAGAAATTCAAGATTATTGGTCAATATTCAGCTGTGTACCAGATTTAATTAACGAGCCACACACACGCTCAGATCAAACTACGTCGACAAAAAATATCCCATCTGTCGTTAAAAGAGCGTTTAGCCGGTTCAACTCCGCACCGTCAACTCGTACGTTCCGCGTAACCGATCATAAGAACCAAGTAACGTTGAGTAATAAAGATGCTATGCGCTCAAAAGCCAATCGTTTAGCGAATAATACATTAAATGATATTTTAGAAACCAAGCCAAATAAAAAACTTGATTACATTGGTGACCACTATAAACAAGCTGCTTTAAATGTTTTTGAATCAATGCCATTTATACAAGGTGATGAAGGCGAACTACGCTTCGAGAAACAAAATGGAAAAATAAATATGGATCGACTTCGTCGTGACTTTATGGCAAACATAAAAAGTAAAGAAAGTATGAAAAATGATATAATTGTTTTTTTGAATACCCAATTAACAGAAAAATTTAAGTCCTATACTACTCTAGGATTACTAGAAATCGCAGGATTAAGCCCTATGACTATCGATTAAAACTCTAACTGAGTATAAAATGTTAATTTACGATCCTAATCTTACTTGGGTAAATTAAACAATAATGATAAAAGCAGGCCACATGAATATGGCCTGCTTTTATCAGCGCTTAAATTAGTTAATCAAATTATTAAAGAATTTTAATTTATCAGCAAGTTCACAGTCTACATTCATTATGCCTAATTATTGCGCTACAGCGGCTTGTTCTTGCACTAACGGCTCAGAGCGGTAATTTTCACCGGCTAAAATATCGTAATGAATCACAGTGCCATTATTGAATTTCGAGAAATCGTAGTAGACAGTGTAGGCGTTGAATTCCTCATCTTTAGTCTTTTTCTTTCCATCGACATAAAAATGACAACCAATGGCCCCTGCCCACTCTTTTCTTATACTTTTAAATATATCGCCATTGCAATCCTTTGCTTCAATCAAAGAACTAAATGGTAAAAATTTGTCGTCAGCTGAATTTGGACTATAAATTCTTAATTGAGCGAAACCAACAGTATCGAAAGCGTTATATGCCTGAACTATAATATCCCCAAGAGTAACATCACAGTTTAATGCGTCATAATATTTCTGGTAGGGCATTCTCAATTCATATCGGTTGGGATCCGCAGAAAAATCATAGGTGATATGTAAATCTACATTTGCCCCTTTTGACCATTTCACATTAGAAAAACTGAACGTACGCGCCTTACAGTTGCTTCCACTTGCTTCCCATCCAACCCAAGCATCTATTTTAGTATCGATAGGCTTTTTACCTGATATAGTAATATATGACTCATCAGGTTCATCGCCCCAAATATTCGGCTGAGAAATCTGGTAATAATCAGACCCAAGAAAAAACAATGCGATAAATAATATAACAATTGATATTCGCTTTTTCCTATTGGTATTAGCGATAAATTTCACTATTTCGGCCCTTGCTCTTTATCTAACGGTTCAGAGCGGTAATTCTCGCCGGCTAAAACATTAAATTTTATTATCGTATCATCAGAAAACTGAGAAAAATCGTAATAGAACTCATAAGGTCTAACATCTTTTAGTCTGGATTTATTACCAACAAAATACTCACAGTTAAACCATCCATCCCACATATCGTTTTTCCCTCGGTGGAATTCAGCATTACAATCTCGTGCTTCTATTATCATCGATGTAGAAATAGCCTTTTCATAAGGCAGCTCGCCCTGAGGATAAGCTCTAAATCCTGCGATTCCATCAAAGTTATTTAAGACATTTACCTGAAAATCTCTCAATTCAATATTGCAATCATTATTATCTACTACAGATTTAAAAGGTAAACGTAATTCATAACGGTTTGGATCGTCTGAAAAATTATAGGTATATTTTTTGTCAATTTTCCCTCCCTGATGAGCTTTACGGCCAAACATATCATAGGAATAGGTTTTACATTCATCACCCGTTACCCAAAATGCAGCCCATGCAACTATGTGAGCATCGGTTGGTTTTTTACCTGTGATCGTAATATAGGGTTCATCTGGTTCATTTCCCCAGATTTTATCATTATTCACGAAGAAAGTTTTAAATGAAGGATAAAGGATAAAGGATAAAACAATTACCATCATCACAATCATTATTAATATTAACTTTCTATTTTTCATATTTGTTCCTTGATAAAATCAGGTAAAGATTTATTTGCTACCAGTAACTTCTCGGTAGGCATTAATTGAGGATCGTTCATTATTGTCAATAGTTCAAATTTAATCTGACGATATGTTGCAAGCATATTTTCCGTTAGAGTTTTCTTCCTTTTTAAATAAAGATTCTTAGCTTTATTTATATCAGAATACTGCCATGTTCCGGACATTTCTGCTTGCTTGTTTTTTACATCCATCAGTTCATTTGATAAAGTTTTTTGCTGTTCATCCAGAAAGCTGATCGCTTGTAAGTAATGTTCTTTTAATGGCACATGAAGTAATAAATGTAAAAGTTTAGCTAAATTTGGAATGTACTCAACCATACCATGCTCATTCACCTGCTCTGACAGAGACACATTATTATTAATTTTGTCTAGTAGTGGAAAGGAATCATTATCTGCCGCACTAATAGCATCTAATATGGGCATATGTGTTTGACGTGGGCTTAGTAGTAATTGTTCAGAAGGTTTTTCATAAGTTAATAGCTGCGTAAGTTCGCCGTGGTGGTGGTAATTATCATCATCGCTATCTGTCGTCTCAAAGATTTTTTCAACCGTTTTTGCGCCTCGTACATGAAACATTTTTAATATAGCAACATAAAGGTTGTCTTCTGTATCCGCAGTATTGACCCACTTCCAAGGAACTTGGGGAACCAAATCATGATTATTCACATGTCGATAGTGCGTAATACTTTTATAACGTTCAGAAAAACTTCTAGTACCACTTCTAGGTGCTCCATAAGTAAATAATCGCAATATTGATGGAGAAAGCTTCTCTTTTAGAATTGCTGCAATCATCAGCGCACCCGCACCACCTAAGCTATGACCACATATATAAAATTTTTTATTATGATGATATTTATATATGTCTTCTTTTAATGATGCTATTGGGTCTCCCTCCCATAATGTCATCGCATATCGATAAAATCCTTGGTGAACATAGGCTCCCCCAAACTCGTTTATAGAAACTTGTGCGGCATCGATATTAGTTCCAACCATATCTTTGATTAAAGAGGAGTCTGTAATCTTCTGCACAGCAGGAATAGCATTGACAACCGCCCCAAAGCCATCAATATTTTTCACAATTTCCCATGTACTACCAGAATTTGAAGGTTCACCATTAGAAATATAAGGCTCTGTCCCCCTAACTCCAACAATGACAGTGTTGTGGTTAAATAAAATATATCCCTCAGCACCAACCTCCTTTTGTGCGTAGTATGTAAAATCGAGGGCTTGGCTATAGGGAACCTCTTCAACTAACCAGTTAACGGACATATCAGCGGCATGTGTTGGCTTAATTTTCTGTTTCAATGTCCGAATGACCGCTTTAATTGATCCGTCATTAGCCGACGTAACTTTATCATCTAAATTGGCCTTATCTGTCGCATAAGCCAATTTGGACAACAACGCAAAGGTATAACTATTCACCAAACTAAATTCATCGGTATCAATAATCACTGGCATATAACTGCGCAGTGCTTTGATTTCAAAAACGTAACTTTGGTTGTGGCTAAGGCTGAACCCTGCTTTTTCCGCAGAGGCATTGGTATCTATCCCTTTATGATGCTCTTGCAAAAACTCATCTTGCGGGGCTTCATCCCAAAAATCACCTATAGTGGTGCTGTGATACCGTTTCGGGTTTTTCTCAGCAGCATCACGCTCTGCCGATGCACGGGTTTTCACCGGCGACTCTTGCCCTTCTTTACGGCTGGCGTACTTTTCAACTTCACTTAACAAAGAGGCTTGGCTGACGGAAGCGCGCCATTCACCTGCGGCAATATTTGCAAATAATACTTTACCGGCGCTGGTGGTTTGCGTGTGTGTGTTGGAGGTAATTTTGTTCGTAATGGTGACGGCAAGGCCATCAATAGGTTCATCGTTTTCACTCATGAACTCCAGTTCCAACCAGTTTTTCTCGGGGTTGCACTGCACGCAATGGTTAAATGAATCCATGATTATCCCTCATGTTGTAATTGGCGACTTAAGGCATGCAGAGCGTATTTAATCTCTTCATTTTGATTGTCTTTGATCAGTTCTATCATACTAGGCAGAGCCAAGTATTCGTTGCCCATAATCGCCGCGATGGCCGCGCTCATCACACGATACGTTAAGGTTTGCTCAGCAGCAGAGAGAAACGGTGTGAGCATGGAAGCGATATCACGCCCTTGGGTTAAGTGCTGGTCCATTGCCTTGGGGAAATGCTGCCATAACCAAGATTCAAGGTTAGCTTTTAACAAAGGTAAGTTCTCTTGTTTATCAAGATGATGCGCTTTTATTACCCACCAAGAGCCTTGCTGAGCATTAAATGGCGCGTGCGAGGTGTTGTCAAACGTGACTAAGTGGCCTTGTCCACCATTATCTAATGCAGCCAATTGATTGATATTGCCCAAAAACTGGTTCACTTCTGATTGGTCCATTCGCGCTAACATAGCAATAATGACCGACCTATCGTAAAAGCGAAACATCACTTCCTCGCCCTCTAATCCGGCAATTAATAAACTGCGAAGATGCTGCAAAACTTCATCACCCACGGCATGACTTGACAGCCCAATACCCTGTTCAAGTAACGCTTCAGGGAGCGATAATACCGATTCAGAAACAGGGATTAACCATGGAGAGAGTGCCATCACCTCAGTAAACATTGCACCATAAAACAGAGGCACGGCTTCTTCAAATCCAAAGCCCCCATTTTGCTGTAAGGCCTGCTTATGAAGCTTGCGATCAACTAACCAATAGCGATGATTTTGCTGCTGTTGAAACCAAGAGAGGATCATGACGGTTTCCCCTGCGTAGAGCATAATCTTACGGCTGGCATATGGGCTTGCTCTGCGTTTAATAACGCTTGGTAAGAAATGGTTCGAAGAGCGGCTGGCATGGTTTGGTCCTTTTTCGTGAATCGCATCGCATAATGTAATGCCTCACTAAGCAAAAGCAATGCCAGTGTTAAATTATTATATTTCAATAGGTTAACTTTATCGTTTGACTACTTGAGCAATAAATTGCTCCGCTGGGCAAAAACTTGCTTAACCAAGCACGATCTGACCGAATTTTTGCTCGGTTCAGTGCTCTCTCACCGACAAGAGATGTAACTGCACGAGCGTCGTCAATCCTAAGCCATCTCATCATTGACAGAACACGTAAAGTTCACCGCACAGCTTAGATTCCAGCCTCGCCAATTAAATGTTAACATCATCACATCTAAAACTGCGGTGGTTATCAGTAAACCTTGTTGATGATTCTCATAAACATCAATAAAAACTCTCTTCCTCCACCAGCAGAATTTTTACATTAAAAGGCAGTTTTCAAATGGTTAACAACACAATTCAATGGTTTCCGGGACACATGCATAAAGCACGTAAGGAGATCGAAGAGGTCATTCCGCAAGTTGATGTGATTATCGAAGTGTTGGACGCTCGTATCCCGTTTAGCAGCGAGAATCCACTTATCTCCCATTTGCGTGGTAATAAACCGTGTGTGAAGGTACTCAATAAACGTGACCTAGCAGACCCTGAAATGACGCAATTGTGGATCGACCATTTTGAGAAAGAACAAGGGGTGAAAGCAATGGCGGTAACCACGTCTAACCCTCAAGAAGTGCATAAAATCATGGAACTTTGCCGTAAGTTGGCACCACATCGTGAAGAAGTGGGGAAAAATATTCGCACCATGATCATGGGCATCCCGAACGTAGGCAAATCAACCATCATCAATACGTTAGCTGGTCGCGCTGTGGCTCAAACAGGTAACCAACCCGCCGTTACGCGCCGCCAACAACGTATCAATTTGCAAAATGGCATTGTGCTGTCCGATACTCCGGGAATTTTATGGCCTAAAGTGGAAAACCCACACAGTGGTTTTCGCCTAGCCGCAACGGGGGCAGTAAAAGATACTGCAATGGAATATGAGGATGTAGCCTTTTATACTGTTGAGTATTTAGCGCAAGCTTATCCTGAGCGTTTGCAAGAGCGTTATCAAATCGATGAGCTACCTCAATCTGATGTGGAATGGATGGAAGAAATTGGCCGCAAACGTGGTGCTCTGCGCCCCGGTGGCCGTATTGATCTGCACAAAGCGTCGGAGATCCTGCTGCATGAATTACGCCAAGGTATTCTCGGCCAAATTACTCTTGAACGCCCTGAAATGATCACCAAAGAGTTAGTGGAAGTGGAAGAACGAGCGGCCAGAGAAGCCGAGGAAAAAGCAGCCAAAAAAGTAGAGCGTCGTAAACGTTATTTGCGTAATAAGCGCTAAATTCCTCTCGGATCCCTTCTACGCTACACCTCATTTCTACTATTACCATCAGGGCGGTCAATGATCGCCCTTTTCATCAGAACAGACAACTGCATGCTGTTTGCTATTTCTAGCTGACATTATCATGACAAATCAATACAGGTTTTTATGCGCTACTTCTATAGCATGAAGGAACCTTCTGATGACACTCAAGTCATACCACCATTGTTTATTTTCTCCTTGATATGGAATTGTTCATGAAAAAGCGTTGGGCCATCGCGGTAATTAGCGCCGCCTTAATCAGCGGGGGCTATTACCTAACTACCAATAGCAATGAATCTCTCTCGGCTTTCCCCACTCTGACGGTCGAACAGGGAAATATTGCCAAACAGGCAATCGCTGTTGGCCAAATCGTGCCAGCTCACTCGGTATCTATAAAATCGCAAATTGAGGGGATTGTCGGTGAAATTTATCATCGGGTCGGTGAACAAGTTACCTTGGGCACGCCTTTGATCAAAGTACGTCCAAATCCAACACCGCAAGCGTTAACCGACGCAACCACCGCTTTAATGCAAAGTGAGGCGAGCTTAGATTCCGCCAAACAGACACTGGCAAACTTGCTGCAGTTAGTTGAACAAAAGATTGTGCCGGAAAACTACGGTGAGCTAATCCAAGCAAAATCAGAGCTAAAATCAAAACAAGCAGAAGTGCAACAAAAAAGGCAGAACCTTGAGCTGATCCGCAGCGGTGAAGCATCGGTTGGCGATTCGAAACTCACCTCCACACTCGTCGCCCCCATTGATGGCACCATTTTAAACCTAAAAGTGGAAGTAGGAGAGCCGATCATTTCCACTGCCTCAAGCCAAGCGGCGACTGAAATGATGTCGATTGCCGATATGAATGACATGATTTTCAAAGGCAGTGTCAGTGAACATGATGCGGCACAACTCGCCGCAGGGATGGCCGTCAACTTAACGTTAGCACCGTATCCAGAAGCAGAAATCAGCGGCGTATTAAGCAAAGTTGCGGTTCAATCTGATAAGTTGAATAACCCTAGTGATACTAAAACGACTAGCTTTGATAATGGATTTGAAGTGGAGATTAACCAGATTCGCTTTCCTGACAATATGGTGATTCGCTCGGGCTTTTCTGCTACCGCACAGATCACATTAAAGAGCGTGGAAAACGTCATCACCATTCCAGAACGCGCATTACGATTTAGCGGTGAAAAACCTGAAGTCTTGATCCCAGATCAGTCAGAACAAGGTTACCAAGTGCGTGCCGTAACCTTAGGTTTGTCCGATGGCATTAATGTGGAAGTGATTGCGGGTTTATCAGCGGACGATGTGATCATCGACAACAGTTTATTCGGAGGCAAAGATGACCACTAAGCGCCCTTTTCAACGTAATGCGCTAGCAGCCGCACTAATGACGTTCTGTGGCGCGGTGACTTTTTCAGCTCACGCCATCACTATTGAACAAGCTTGGCAAGCCGCCAAAGCTTTTGACCCTACTTATTCACAAGCACAGATCCAATCTCAAATCAGTGAAACAGAGGTCCGAAGTACCAAAAGTGCACTTTTACCTTCTTTTGAAGTCAACGCTGATACTTCATGGGATGATGATGGCAACAACACTAAAGGCTATGGTGCCACATTAAGCCAAACCATTTGGGATAGCGCTAATTGGGCACAGCTCGACCAATCTCAAGCAAGTTATGTGGCATCACAATTAAAAGTGAAGACTGCACATAATGAGCTGGCTGCAACATTACTGTATGCCTATCTCGATCTCGCCAGCGCACAAGGCGATCTACAACTTGCTGAGCAAAAGTTCGTAGAAGGTGCAAAACTGCTGAAGATTACCGAGCAGCGCTACAAAGCAGGAAAAATTCGATCAACGGCATTGGAAGACATGCGTGCTAACCACGTCGATGAGCAAGCCGATATACTCAGTGCGCAAGCCGCTCTAGAAGAGAAAAAGTCAGCCCTTATCGCGCTCATCAATCAAGACCCACAGCACATTGACCAAATTAAAACGACCGACCTCATTGAACCGCCAATGCAAGTCAGCAGCGAAACTGAATGGTTAAAGCTTGCGCAGAATAACAGCCCTGACTTATTGGCTGCCCAGCAGGAAGTCGCCGCTTCTGAATTTGGCCGAGATGCAGCCAAAGCCAAATATTATCCCACCTTATCTGGCAGTGTTTCTTACCAAGACAATGATCAGGGTCGAGATGGGGATCTCAGTGCAGGTTTAAGCTTAAAAATTCCGTTGGATTTGAATGGTTCCACGCGCGCCACGGTCGATCAGGCTGCGCTGCAAGTCTTAAGCGCCAAGCAAGTAATGCGCAAGGTAGATATCGAGATTAAACGCAAAATTCAAAGTGGCTTTAGCCAAATCCATCTGGATTGGCGACAAGTGGAGATGGCTCAGTTACAAGTCCGCTCAAGAGAGCAAGCTTTAAAAAGTAAACAAACCGTTTATGAGTCAGGAATGACTGAAGCTTCTGATTTGATTGACGCCCATAACGCTCTGTTTAACAGTAAAAACAGTCTACAACGGCGATTGTACCAATATTGGAAGCAGCGGATTGGCCTGCTGCAAGCTGCTGGGCAGTTAGATGATGACGTGATCGCTTCGCTCTCTCAGGCTCTGCACTCATGATCTCAAGCCTACAACAAGTCGTGCAAACGCTGCTTGCCCATCGGCTACGCAGCGCCCTCGCGGTCATTGCTATCGTTTGGGGTATTGTGTCGGTTTTAGTGCTCGTTGCCTTAGGTGAAGGATTTTATCGCGTCAATACACAATCTTTCGCGCTGTTAATGAGCGATACACAAATGGCTTTCCCCAGTCAAACCACCAAACCTTGGCAAGGCCTTGCGGCAAGACGAGCGATTACCCTTTCAGAGCCGGAAATGCGCGCTTTGGCACAGCACCCAAACATCAGCGCATTATCAGTTATCTACGGAAAATGGGATGCTAAAGTGACTAATGTAAAAGGCCGAATGCTTCCCGGTTACGTCAGCGGGATCGACTCTCAATTTTTAGCATTGCGCAACTTGCAACTGACCGCGGGGTCACGCGGCATTCACGCCAGCGATCAGAAAAACCATTCCCGAATTGCGGTGGTTGGTTGGCAGTTGGCACAAGTTGGTCAGCTATCTATTGGTGATACGATCAAAGTCAATACCATTCCCTTCTCGGTTGTCGGTATTACTCAGCAGCAAGAAGGGGGCATTTCTATAAACAATGAAAACAGCCAAGTGATGATCCCAAGCAGTGCTTTTACTGATCTTTGGCAAAGTGAGCCTGAATTTTTCCTTGTGCAGCCCGCCGCAGGGATACCAGCATCGGTATTGCGCATGAACATCCTCTCTTTCTTCGCCAAACAGAAACATTTTGATCCGAGCGATACTGAGGCCATAAACCTACCTGACTTCAGCAGCGGCGCTCAATTTTTCAATGCCTTGTTTCGAGGTATACAACTATTTTTAGGGGCAAGTGGAGCGATGACGCTTGCGGTCGGCGCTTTGGGCGTCGCCAATATCATGTTTCTTTCTGTCACGGAAAGAACGCGGGAAATTGGTGTGCGTTTAGCCATTGGCGCAACACCGAAGATCATTTTGCGCCAGTTTATTTTAGAAGGTGGGCTGCTAGTGGCATTAGGTGCAGTGTTCGGAATGCTCCTCTCCTATCTGGTGGTGCTATTACTGAATTACATCGGCTTACCTGATTGGCTCGGCGAACCAGTCATCACTGTGCCAGCTCTAGGCTGGTCACTGCTCGTCACCACGTTGTTTGCACTGCTGGCTGCTTATTTCCCAGCAAAGCGTGCCGCCAATCTCACCCCCGTCATCGCCTTAAGTGCGAGGGCTTAATAATGATGTTACCTATCAGGCAAATTTATCAAGAGATGGCGGCCGAAAAACTGCGCTTACTGCTCACTATTTTAGCGGTGGCTTGGGGTACACTTTGCATCGCCACCATGCTCGCAACAGGCGAAGGATTACGCCAAGGGCTGACACGCTCATCACAAAGTGGCAATGGCAATTTACTCTATGTGACCGGGGGTTATGCCAGCCAGACCGCCGGACGCTTTTTTGAAGGGAAAGCCCTCTCTTTGCAAGCGGATGATGTTGAGCTTGTTCGCGCACTGCCCTTTATCCAACGCGCTGAAGTCAGCGCACAATGGGATAAACGCGTCAGCAATCAAGACAATGGCACCTGGCAGCGCCCACTAGCGGTTAACCCAGAATATCAGTCCTTAACTGGTATTGAGATAGCCAAAGGAGGACGATGGATCAACCCGCTCGATAATCAACAGCAGCGTAAAGTGGTTGTACTCGGTTATAACGCCGCAGTGCAATTGTTCAATTCTGAGGATGGTTGGAGTTGGCTGGAACCCCAGACGCTGAGCATAAACCCTGTAGGTCAATTGATAAAAATAGGTGATGAAAACTTTACCGTTATCGGCGTGATAGCGCAGACAAGTGCAGAGGTAGAACAAGGAACCCCTATTGACTACGCGGTATTTGTGCCTTTTCGCACTTGGCAACGTTTTAACCCCAACGCAGCGATTGCAGCGATCAATGTGCAGCTCAATGCCGCGGTTGATCGCGAAAAAGCCGCGCAAGTGATTAAGCAAGTGATCGCCAGAAAGTACGGTGCCAGTGCTTCAGACACGCAGCTCTTGCAAGTCGAAGACATGCTATTGAGGCAAAAAAGCATGCGCCGTTTCTTATTCGGTCTACAAGGCTTTTTGGGCATTATTGGGCTTATTACCCTCGGCGTAGCAGGCATTGGTATTGCCAATGTCATGTACGCCACGGTAAAACGATCCACGCGAGACATCGGTGTACGAATGGCCGTCGGAGCTACGCCAACCACTATCAAACTCCATTATTTAGTGCAAGCCTTGCTCACGATGTCACTTGGCGGTTTAGCTGGCTTAGGATCCACTTACGGGCTGATCACCTTATTAAGATACGCTCCCTTAGAAGGCAATATGCTGTTTGAGCAATTAGGGAAACCCTTACCCGAACTGTCGTTTTCGATTGTCTTTCTTGTGATCGCGGCGCTGGCGATTGTCGGTGTGATTGCCGCGTGGTTTCCCGCCAATCGCGCGGCTAGCATTACGCCATTAGAGGCATTACAAAGTGAATAAACAAAACTTACCAAACCTTGTTCAATTGACCAATATCAGCAAGCACTATCGCAGTGGTGAAGAGTTGGTCAAAGCATTAGACGGCGTTTCGCTATCGATTCAAAAAGGCGAATTTCTCTCTATTCTAGGGCCATCAGGCTCGGGTAAATCAACCTTAATGAATATCCTCGGTTGCCTAGATGTTCCTACATCGGGTGAATATCAGTTGGACGATAAGGCGGTCGCCTCGCTCAGCAGCCATCAATTGGCTCATATTCGTAATCAAAAAATTGGCTTTGTTTTTCAAAGTTTCAACCTGCTCGAATACGCTAATGCTCTCGATAACGTTGCCCTACCCTTGGTCTATCGCGGAGTAAAATTAAAAGAGCGCCGAGCACGTGCAGCAACACTATTAGAAAAAGTGGGGCTTGGCGATCGCATGCAGCATAAACCCAACCAGCTCTCGGGGGGGCAAAAACAGCGGGTGGCGATTGCGCGCGCGTTGGTCAATGATCCGCAAATTATCTTAGCCGACGAACCGACAGGTGCGTTAGATTCAAAATCAGGCGCTGAAATTGAAGCCCTGTTCAATGAGCTTCATCAAGAAGGACGAACGCTTATTGTCGTCACTCACGACCTAGCGTTAGCGAAGCGAACTCACAGAATAGTGAATATCAAAGATGGGCAGATTTTATCTGATGAACGCGTTGATCACGCAACAAGGCAGCCATAGATAGCTCAACGCATTGTAAGAAGTTATAAAGTGAACGAGAAAGACGAAGCCGTTCCAGTTCGCCTTTCTTAGTTCATTTTTTTTTGTTCTTTCTTTGTTGGTTTTTCTTTGGATCCTATTGAGAGATACCCGCCAATTTCAGCAATACCGCTTCGAGTTGATCCCATGGCATGAGCTGTGAGTCAATCACTTCTAAGCGTGATTCAAACCCTTCTAAGCTCATCTCATTCACTGAAACGACTCCTTGGTTGATATTGAAGGCGTAACATCCTTTATCGGTATTGACGACCGCCTTAACACGCTCAGCGGTCAGGGCACTCAGCATAGAAAAAAGCTCATCAAAATCAAAATGGTATTCAGCGCCGATTAACCAACCACAACTGAAATAACCTTGGCCCCGATTTTCTTTGCGCACAAACGCTTTACCCGGCTGTAACGCAAACTGTGGTTCTAACGAAGCATGATGATGGTGATGCGCTTCAATATGAGTAGAAGCTGCGCCGTGAAGACGTTCAATATCTAATAATTCTAAAGGCAACTCACCTTGTTTGACTAACTTGCTAAAAATCTTCGCGGGTGATTGATCAGTCACCCAGTCATTAAACGCATCCACATCAGCACTAGTGCATTGATCCACTTTATTGCCAATCACCACATCACTACTGGCCAATTGGTCATTAAAATTTTGGTTGGATGTGTATTTTTCATTACGCAAGTTGCGCGGATCCACTAAAGTGATCGTGGCTTTTAAATCGACATACGGTGCATATTGATCAGAAGTTAAAGTTGCCACCACTTGCTTAGGGTGCCCAAGCCCTGTTGGCTCAATTAATAGACGATCGGGCTTTTGCCTAAGTAAGGCGTTAATTCCAACAGACATAGGAACACCCGCGGTACAGCACATACAGCCGCCCGGTACTTCTTTGATCAGCGCGCCTTGGTCAGACATCATCGCCCCATCAATACCAATTTCTCCAAACTCATTGACCAATACCGCCCACTTTTCATCAGCAGGTTTATTCTTCAATAAATTCAAAATGGCCGTCGTTTTTCCTACACCAAGAAAACCGGTAATAATGTTAGTTGGTACTTTTTTTGTCATGTCAGCACTCCTTTTGCGGCAGTATATACCGAAATAAGAAGCCAGTGCATGGTTTGCCAGTTAGACAGGCAACAATGAGCCGAGGTACATAAACGAAAAAAGGCGCACTACGGTGAGCGCGCCTTTCCCCTCGTAACTCAATCGTGAGTTCGCGAATCGGGAGGACTATAGATGCAACCCGATCATAAACGAGGACATAGAATTGAAATATTGCTGATTCCATCCAAATTGTAGGTAAGGCTTGAATTCCTCCCTGTACGATATCTGAATCTGCCTTACGTTTTAACTATGGTTCATTTGGCTGGCTTAGCAAGGTTCAATCTCTGTTTTTTTAACTCATTTTAAACTCAGATCTCGTTTTTAGTAGAGAATCTCTCCATCTTCCAGATATGAAAATCAACATTGCAGCTTTGACGCTATAGTTAATCACTTTGGCGCGTATAATTCTGTAACAAAATATGTTCACATTTTACCAATCGAGGCCCTTTTTTACATGACCAAAAGAGAGAGATTGAAACAGTCACTGCTTGCAAAAGTTCCAAAAGATACGATTAACCAATTTCTCTCTAAGGACAAAACACCACTCTCAATCCTTTTTCTTTCGCTCATTGTCGGTATTCTTGCTGGGATTGTTGGTACTTACT
Source organism: Vibrio sp. 2-2(8) (assembly GCF_963888495.1). NCBI lineage: Bacteria > Pseudomonadati > Pseudomonadota > Gammaproteobacteria > Vibrionales > Vibrionaceae > Vibrio > Vibrio sp. 2-2(8). The sequence goes on from NZ_CAWPJM010000053.1 coordinate 93,762, forward strand.
TTGAAGCCGCTGTGCACTTGGTTTCGGAAACACGCACCGAGTGGTTAAAAAGTGAGATTGGTAATATCTTACCCTTGTGGTTGGCCGCTTTTCTTATCAGTGCAGCGTTGGCGTTTATCGGTTATTTCCTTGTGCACCGGTTTGCGCCCGAAGCCGCCGGTTCTGGCATTCCTGAAATTGAAGGCGCGATGGATGGTATGCGCCCCGTTCGTTGGTGGCGAGTACTGCCAGTGAAGTTTTTTGGCGGTATGGGTGCCTTAGGTTCTGGTATGGTTTTGGGACGTGAAGGGCCCACGGTTCAAATGGGGGGAGCCATTGGCCGAATGGTGTCGGATATTTTCCGCATCAAAAATGACGATACCCGCCACTCACTCTTAGCATCTGGCGCAGCTGGAGGCCTAGCTGCCGCATTTAATGCGCCGCTGGCGGGCATCATGTTTGTGATAGAGGAGATGCGCCCGCAGTTTCGCTATACCCTCATTTCAGTACGTGCTGTTATTGTCTCTGCGGTAGCGGCAAATATCGTCTTTCGTGTGATTAATGGCCAACATGCTGTGATCCAGATGCCGCAATATCAAGCACCAGAGCTGGCTTCACTGTGGCTGTTTCTGCTGCTTGGGGGACTGTTTGGTATTTTCGGTGTGCTATTCAACCGTTTAATCACACTATCACAAGATATTTTTGCCAGAATTCATCGCAATGATCGTAAGCGATATTTACTCACGGGTTCATTATTGGGAGGCTGTTTTGGCTTAACTTTATTGTATATTCCTGAATTGACTGGGGGTGGCATCTCACTGATCCCTAATATCACCAATGGTGACTACGGTGCCGCTATCTTGCTGCTTTTGTTCATTGGTCGTATTTTTACCACCTTGATCTGCTTTGGTTCTGGTGCTCCGGGCGGGATTTTTGCGCCAATGCTGGCATTAGGCACGCTGTTTGGCTACGCCTTTGGCCTGATTGCGCAAGAACTGTTACCACAATTAGCGATTGACCCAGGAATGTTCGCCATTGCAGGCATGGGTGCACTGTTTGCCGCAACGGTTCGCGCACCCATTACAGGTATTTTATTAGTTATTGAAATGACCAATAATTATTATTTAATTTTACCGCTGATTATTACTAGCCTTGGCGCGGTTATTTTCGCTCAATTACTTGGCGGCCAACCCATTTATAGTCAGTTGCTCCATCGCACCTTGAAAAACGCCAAGCTGCAACAACAAGATCTTCCACCAAAAGAGTAATCGTGAGACTCATGAATATTGACTCCGCTGCGAATTGTTATGTCTAAGTAACAAATTAGAAGGTGAGATGTTGCACCACAACTCGATAAACTTGATAATGCGCTCGTTTGCTGGCTGCTAGAAATACATTATTCATTTTCTAGAGCAAATGATGACATGGAGTTTATCGTTGAACTGGAAAAGGTTAATTCAAGTACAAAGCACACCGCCCTCTCAAGCGGCGCTAGCATTAGGTGTGATCAGCCTCGGGCATGCGTGGGCGCTTTATATTCCCTCGGTCGGTCTCATTATTCGCCCCTATTTAGCACTGCTCGGTGCATTATTACTGCTGCCTGTCTTGCTAAAATACCTCACCAGCTTCAAGACATTCATGGAGGACATTCGCCACCCTCTTTCAGGTAGCTTGATGGCTCCAATGAGCATGACTTTACTGATCCTAAGTGATTATCTCGCTTTAATTTCACCGATGATTGCTTATCCTATTTGGTTTACCGCGCTCTTGCTGCACTTCACCATGATGCTGCTTTTCTTCAGTTTTCAGGCCATGAACTTTAAAATCAGCCATATTGTACCAAGCTGGTTTCTTTATCCGGTTGGGTTAATCAGTAGCTCGCTCGCTGGCACGCAATTTGGCCACACTGTCTTTTCAGAAACACTCGTCTCTGTCTGTATCGCTATCTATTTTTTTATGCTGCCGTTAGTGTTATATCGTTTGGTGTTTGCTGGAATGTTACCTAAACGCGCACGCCCAACACTCGCCATTATGGCTGCACCTATTAACCTCACCCTCGCGACGTATTTGGTCAACTTCCCTCATCCTGATCCAATATTAACAGGCGCACTGGCTGGCATTGCCATCACCATGACACTGCTTATTTACCTTTGCTATATCCGTCTGCTCAGGCTCAAGTTTCAACCGTCTATTGCTGCTGTGACCTTCCCTTCTGTCATCAGTGCTATCGCCATGCATCGTTTAACCACCTTCTTTGAAGGACAGTACCCGCAATGGCACTGGTTACATCAATTTGGGTTATTTGAATTGACTATTGCTACTTTCTTAGTCGTTTGGGTTTCTATTGGTTATATAAAAATGTATTGGCCTGAATTATTTGCTAATAAATAAAAACCTAATATTTATCTTTAATTAAAAATTAATTAGGGCTGGATAAGCCTAGGCAATGACGAACAATATAAAAGACACTATACCTTAATTTGCAATAGCAGCCAAAATAATAAAAACTCACTCGTGACAATTTTAAATTAATATTCAATATATCCTTTGTCAGCTGGCATTTAATTAAAAACATATAAAGGATATAACCATGAATTCACGTAAGTGGAAACACGAACTACCGGCTTCTATACAATCTAGAATTGACTATTTTATCAATGATTTGATTAATGCAAATGCTAACGGAAAACACCTAGTCCTGGGGAAAAGGCCAACAAAAAACGACATAGTGTTACAAAGTAATGATTATTTAAGCTTGGCTGATCATCCATTAATTAAAGCACGGCTGAAAAACGCCATCGATAAAACACATGATAGTGTTTTTATGTCCGCTATTTTTCTACAAGATGAAGAGTCTAAACCTTCATTAGAAACGAAATTTGCAGAATTTGTAGGCTTTGATAGTTGCCTTCTTTCTCAATCAGGATGGAATGCTAATACAGCCTTGTTGCAAGCTGTGTGCGGGCCACAAAGTAACGTCTACATTGACTTTTTTGCTCACATGTCAATGTGGGAAGGTGCTCGTTATGCTAATGCCAATATTCACCCATTCATGCACAATAATTGTGAGCATTTACAAAAACTGATCGCTCGACACGGCCCAGGGCTCATTGTGGTTGATTCGATTTACAGCACTATAGGTACGATTGCACCACTCACCGATTTGGTCACTATCGCCAAAGAGTATGGATGCGCCATTTTAGTTGATGAGTCGCATTCACTTGGCACACATGGCGAAAAAGGTGCAGGACTTGTCAGTGAATTAGGGTTAACAGCAGAGGTTGACTTTATTACAGCTAGCCTTGCGAAAACGTTCGCGTATCGCGCTGGCGCTATTTGGGCGAATAATAATGTGAATCACTGTATCCCTTTTGTGGGTTATCCCGCTATTTTTAGTTCAACTATTTTGCCTTATGAAGTCGAAGCGTTAGAAGCGACATTGGACATTATCAAATCAGCCGATTCTAAAAGAATTCAGTTGCACCGTAATGCACACACACTGCGTCGTGGACTAAATAGTATAGGGCTAAGCGTACGAAGTGAGTCCCAAATCATAGCGCTAGAAACCGGAGATGAACGAAATACAGAAAAAGTTCGCGATTATTTAGAAGAGAATCAAATATTTGGTGCTGTTTTTTGCAGGCCTGCCACTTCAAAGAATAAAAACATTATTCGGCTTTCGTTAAATAGTAATGTCACTGACTCACAAATTGATACCATATTAACTGTGTGTGAAAAGGCCCAAAATGATAGCAGTCTCTATTTCAAGTAAGTCACGCATCGACATACTAAACCAATGGTGCAATCTCAAATAAGAAGGATAAGGTAAGGAATAACCCTAGGGTTTACCTAGGGTTATTAAATCCAGTGACTTAATTTTTTTAACAATAGCGTTTTATCCGCTGGTTTTAAAACGTAATCATTCATTCCTGATGTACGGATTTTTTCTATCGTTGAAGGGCTATTGTCACCCGTGTGCCCAATAATAGGCACTTTACTGTAAGAAGCGGTGGATGAACGGATAGATAAAGTGGCCGAAATACCATCCATAATCGGCATTTCAATATCCATTAACACCAAGTCAATTGAATTATTGGCCAACATTTGTAATGCTAATTCCCCATCGCTCGCTTGCAGTACTTCATACCCTTGCTTTTCTAGCAACAGAGCGGTGAAACTACGTAAGGAGTGGTTATCATCGACCAACAAAATTCGTTTTTCATAATCATATTGTTTTAACGGGATAACATTTTTATCGGCAATAAGCTCTTCCGTTTCAAAGAGTAGTTCATCAATAATCGCCGATCCATCCAATAACAATTTGTGCTTTTCAATTGGGTAAATGGTTAAATGACGCTCCATCGTCAGCGCGTAACGCTGATTTTGGTCATATAAATAGCAAACTTTTGCTTGTGTAAAATGCAGTTTAGGTTCCAGTTTGGTTAAGTAATCCGGCGTTTCATCCAACGTTTGCAGATCCACAAAGATCAGATCAAACTCAAATTCAAACTCTTCTCGACGCAAAGCACTCTCAGGCTCTAAGACATTAAGCTGGAAACCAAGATAGAACGATTTCTCACTGAGATAACGATTCACTATGCTCGTTTTGCCAATATAAAGCAGAGATTTCGCCTTCATTAGATCGAGTTTAATATTAGCAACGGCTTGCGAATCATACTCGGGAAACGTTAAGGTAAACTCCGTCCACTCTCCAAGTTCAGAACGGCAGATAATATCCCCTCCAAAAGCATGCATTACTTTACGGCAAAAGGGTAACCCCAGACCATAGCTGCCATTTTTACCAAAGGTATAAAAGTCTTTAAAAATATCGTCCAGCAAATGAGGTTCAATACCAACACCATTGTCTTTCACTGTAATTTGGTGGCAATTCTCACTTGATTTCAAGGTGATATGGATATTAAACATATCGTTATTTTGATAGTAGAACGCATTCTTGAGTAGATTGTAGAGCACGTATTTTAACAGTGTACTGCTGCCTAAAAAATCAAAGTCATCCACCACCTTAAGAGTCACTGCCTGCCTGTCTTCTGGTCTTTTATAAGAAAAACTGCGCAGTGCCTCTTCTATAACAGGCTTTACAGCATGCTTTTTAAAGGTCGATGTTGAGACCCTATTTTGATCAATCGAGGTTAACAGCAAATCAATGGTCTCATTACCGGAGCGAATGACTTCATCAGCATCTCTTAATAGCCCAGCAATCAGCTCTAAATCTTTAGACGGTAGCGTATAAGATTCTGATTTGTATGCCGTAGGATTGGGCAATACTGAACCCATTACTTCAATTGACGCTTTTAACGCACTTAATGGATTTCTCATTTCATGCGCAATCCCTGCGCCAAAAGACTTGGCAATCGACACCTTCGCTTCATGTTCAATTTGGTTACGAAAATAAAACAGGTTGCCAAAAATGTAAGTAAATAGAAAAATCGGTACGTACGGCCATTCCACCATCACTCGCAGTTCCGCGTCCATTACGCCATAAGTCACAAAGTAAGCACATGCTAATGCAATGGCGGCTTGAATCAGCATGACTTTTGTTTCGTGGACTAAGAGGATATGGAGGAAAATAGACGCCATGAACGACATCGCCCAGATCGTTGACCAATCGTTCATCAGCATCATGTAGCCAAAAAAGAATGGCAAACAAAATCCTATTGAAAACAAGTAATAGTAAGGTAAGTAGTGCTGTAAATGTTTCGGCGTTGAATTGCGAAAAATAATCCCCGCAAATAAAATGGCGCAAATCGCCCGTAACTCCATACTTTCATAAGGTTGTGGAAAGAGATAAGTCCACACGTAATAATAAAGGGGAAAACCAATGAACCCCATCCATCCCACAAGGGTGAGGTTCGGCTCAGCGTACTGGTATATTTTTTTTACTACGTCCATGTAACCTTACCAAACTGATACATTCATTTTTATAATCATAATTGTGCATAACCTGATTGTGCATAACCTGTTTTTTTGAAAGCGTCGAAGTCAGTTACACTCATCACGCCATACCTATTAATAACTAGCACAAGATAGACCACATTCCCATTCATTATGCAACAAGTCTTATTGAGCTGCCGTTATTTCTCGCCACATCGACATCAATGCGTAAGGCTATTTGCTCTTTCAGCTCTCTCACGTGAGAAATGATGCCGATCGTTCGGCCTCCTTGTTGTAAGTCGACAAGGGTTTGAATCGCCAAGTCCAATGACTCAGGATCTAAACTGCCAAAACCTTCATCGATGAACAGTGTATCCAGTTTAATACCGCCGCTATATGATTGCACCACATCCGATAAACCCAGCGCCAATGACAACGCCGCCATAAAAGATTCACCACCAGACAAGGTCGCCACATCTCGCCATTTTCCGGTGTAGCCATCTTCGACCATCAGATCAAGCCCTGAACCCACATTACCTTTGGCGCGATCTTCTTTACGCTTGAGCAGGTAACGCCCCTTACTCATGATCTGCAGCCTCATTGAGGCTTGGATCAGCACATCATCTAACAGCACGCCAAGAACAAAGCGGTGTAAACTCACTTTAGCGCCTGTTTTGCCGTTGGCGATATCGCTCAAAGTCCCAAATACTTGGTACTCTTGCTCTAAGGCTTCATTTTTTATATGTAAAATAGCGATTTTTTCTTTCACACTGGTTAAGGCATCCATTTTAGACCGTAACGTGCTCCATTGATCCAATGCGCTTTGCTGTAACATGGCTACAGCCTCGACCGCGCTTGCATACTCAGCAAGATTGGGCTCACTTTTTTCACTCAGCTCACTGGCTAATGTTTGAAGCTGGGCGTTTAACGTCGTACTTCTTTCGTCAAATTGTTTGATCTGCTTTTCAAGCTGCTCGATCTGCTGCGAAGATAAACGCGCCTGTAAATAGTGCTCAGTATCGTCGAACTGGCTCTCAATCAGCGCACTGTGCCACTGCTGCTGTGACTGCGTAAACGCATTTTGCCAATGTATCTGGTGTTCGACCGCCGCCGCCAACGCCGCTTTCGCACCAGAAAAATCGGCGTTCGCTTGATTGAAGCGCGCTTTGGTTTCCGCATCTAAACGGTTGAGATTAGCCAATTGCAGCTCTAACTGGGTTAAAGATTCGTTCAAATGCAAACTGTCTTGATACGACTCCGGGATCCCTTGGCTTAAGGCAGAAACTTCGGTCTGCTCTTTGGCAACCGTCAGGGTGGCCTGTTCGACTTTATGCTGCTGCGTTTCAGCATTTTGCTTAGCTTGTGCTAACTGCAGTTCTAATTTTGCCAATTGTTGAACTAATTGCTCTGGATTGAGCGATTCAAGATGAGCAATGGAATGTTCAAGATCGCTTTGAGCTTGCTGCAGTTGCACTAAACTTTGCGTATTTCCAGATAGTGACTCACTCAAACTTGCCATCTCTTGTTCAAGCCGTGCGTATTGGGTCGCTCGTTGCTGTTGCTGTTTTAGCGTTTCTTGCTCTGTGGCCAGTTTGTTTTGCTGTATCGCTCTTGCCTGCTGCACTTGCGCCTTAGTCACCGTTTCTCCGGCATAACGCGCTAATTTAGGATGATCGCAACTGCCACACACCGGGCACTCGTCGCCTTGCTCCAAGGTTCGAGCCAGCTCGGCGGCTTGGTTGGTGTGCCAAATCAGCTCTAATTTATCGGCTTGCTGTTTCGCGTCCAATGTTGCGCGCTGTGCCAAATCAAACTGCTGCTGACTATGGCTCAGTGCAGCTTGCTCTGTGGCTAAACGCTGTTCAAGCTGCTGCAGCTTTAATAAGCGATCAATCTGCTGTTTGATGGTTTCAAGCTCTAAGCGCTGGCCTTTTAACTCAGCCAACTGCTGGCTAACTCTTTCGCACTCTTGACGCTTAAGCATAATTTGCTGCTCAAACTGCTCAACAGCGGTGCGCAAGTTGTGGCGATTTTGCGTCGCGAGCTCCACTTCACGTAAGGCTTGTTGCAGCGCTTTTTGATGATGTTCTCGCTCAACAAGCTTAGTTTTGATTAGGTTTAAGTCATAAATTTGTTGCATCAGATTCGGCACTATTTTGACTTTTTCTGCCGCGTCTTCTTGAGCCGCTTTAGCTTGTTGCCACTGCTGTTGTGACTGTGTAAGCGCTTGTTCTTTTTCGACTTTTACTTGGTTGGCCGCTTCTAACTGACGTTGTGACGATTGTAATTCGTAATAGGGTGAATCTAAGCGCGTAGCTTGCAAGGCTTGATGCCTTTGAGCTTTTACCGCATCGATGACTGACGATTGTGCATCATGATCGGCTTTAAGTTGCACGAGTTGACGCTGCTCTTGAAATTGTTTAGCAAGGGTTTGCGCCGCTTTTTGCTCGCTGCTCGCTGCATCAAACCTTTGCTGGACATCTAGGTACGCTGCGTGAGCGGCCGTTAATTGGGGTGACAGCTCAGCAATGCACGCTTCAAGGTGTGACTCGCTAGTTGCGTTCACGACGTCCAATGCGCCTTTAATTTGGTGATCAAATTCTTCTTTCGCTTTGCGGATCCCCGCCGCTTTCTCAAACAGCGCTCGTTCAATTTGGCTATAAATGTGAGTTTGAAACAACTGACCAAAGATTTGCTCCCGCTCTTTGGAGTTGGCAGTCAGTAATTCACGAAATTTCCCTTGGGGGATGACCATCACTTGGCGAAACTGTTTTACATCTAAACCGATCAATTCCACCATTGCTTTACCGACGGGATTGGGTTTGTTAGCAAGCAATTTCATTTCGCCATCGACCCATTTAAACAAGCTCGCGGCATGAGATTTTTTTGTTGAGCCTTCACCGCGTTTTTTCGGCACTTCTTGGTCGGGCGAGCGATCAACTTGGTAGATTCGCCCGCCAAGCTCAAACTGGTAGCTGATTTCGGTGAGCGTGTGCGGGTCCGCGTAGTCGCAGCGCATTTGATCACCAGTACGCTCACTGCCTGTCGTTTCACCATACAAAGCGTAGCAAATGGCATCGAGCAGTGAACTTTTGCCCGCTCCGGTTGGACCATTAATCAAAAATAGCGGTGAGGCTCCCAAGGCGGTAAAATCCACCACTTCTTTATGAGCAAAGGGGCCAAATGCTTGCAGAGTCAATTTTATTGGACGCATTAGGCTTGGGCCCCCGGCTTTAGGGCTTGAATGACGTCGATCACCGCTTGCTCTTGCGCTGCGGTTAACGCTTCTTGCTTAGCTTCTAAGAAAAAATCGCGGAACATATCCACCTCACCGCGTGCCAAACGTGCACGCCCCATTGTTTGATCAACTCCCACCAACATGCCCGGTTTTTCTAAATGCAGTACGTTGGGGTAGGATTGACGCAGTTTTTCCATCGGGTCCAGTATCGCGTGTTTGTCGGTAAGACGAACTAACAGATAATCGTGGTTGTGTGGGTCTGTTTTGCCTTGCTCGATGATCTCCAGCAACTCACCTTCAATAATACGCATACTATGAGGAGCAGTCAGTGGCACATGCGTGGCGCTGACAAAACCTTGTTCATCAAATTCAACCAAGGTCGCTCCTTTCTTGTGGTGCTGCTCTGAAAAGCTGTATTTCATTAGAGAGCCAGAGTAACGGATATACTCTTCCCCTTTTTTCTGCGGTTGGTGCAGATGGCCGAGCGCAACATAGTCAAAGGGCACAAAGTGCTGATGACTGACACGATCAGAGCCGCCAATGGACAAAGGACGTTCAGAGTCAGATTCGATAGCGCCATCAACAAAGCAGTGGCTAATCATAACGTGACGTTGTGACGAATCCCACTGCGATGTAATCTGCTTAATGAGGTATTGATGGGCTTCATCATGACTGGTTACGGCCTCTCCAAAGTGGTGGCGAACGACTTCAGGGTCGTTATAAGGCATACCATAAAATGCCACTTCACCAGCAATGGCTGATTTTAGTACCACAGGCTGCATCATCTGTTCAAAATTGCTAATAATGTGCAAGCCCGAGTGTTGCATCTGCTTGGCCGCAAAGCCTAAACGCTTCGCGCCGTCGTGGTTACCGGGGATCATAATTAAGGGGATGGAAAGCTCGTTGCACACGCGGTTGACTATATCATCCATCAATTCAATGGCTGCCGTCGGTGGAACTGAACGATCGTAGATATCTCCGGCGACGATTAAAGCATCCACCCGATTACACTGCAGATACTCAATCAACTGATTGAGTACTGCGCGCTGATCATCCAATAAAGAAACGTTGTGAAATTGTCGACCGAGATGCCAGTCAGAGGTGTGAAGAAACTTCATTCCAACCCTAAAAATACCGAAAATCAAAGTGCTTCATAATACGCGATTAACCAAGAAAAGCGACGTAAGATCGAGAAAAACAGAGCTTAGGTTACGTGAATCTTCTTGATGACTTTATAAAAATTAAGCTAAAAAGTGACCATCAATAGATACGAACTTTCAGTTTACGAGGCACCAATTCGATCCCAGCTTGATAACGTTTTGCCGAAGCGTTGAGTGCCAACGCGAGTGCGCTGTCGGCAATCAATTCAAACTGCTGCGGCAACGAGTTGATTTTAATCGGCAAGAAATCAAGTAAACGATTATCACCAAATGTCGATAACTTCACACGATTCATCAAGCTTGGGTTTTCAAACAATACATCTAAAATCCCTTCAAGCAGAGTGTAAGAAGTCGCGACGATCGCATCTGGCATACTGTTATTGGCGATCCATTCATTCACCACTCGTTTGCCCTCTTCTCGATTAAAGTGCGCGCCATAACCGATAACACTGTGCACAGTTTTCGCTCTTAACGCGGCTTCAAAACCCAACTGGCGCTCTTGCGAAATATTAAGCTCTGGTAATGCACCGACCAAACCAACGGTTTTAATCTCCGGCGTTAATAGAGAGTGAGTCAATTCAAACGCGGCGTTGAAATCTTCACTGATCACACAGGCGAAAAATTCATCATCTAACGGACGGTCAATCGCAATAACCGGAGTGCCTGAATGTTGCAACTTGAGATAAAACTCACTGGCGTGAGGAATCGCGCTGGCGACAAATAGCGCATCGATGCGGCGTGAGACCAAGGCATCCACCACCGACATCTCGGTATGCGGGTCATCGTCCGAACAGGCGATGAGAATTTGGTAACCCGCTTGGCGAGAGTTCTGTTCTAACAATTTAGCAAGACGCGCGTAACTGGTGTTCTCAAGATCAGGGATGATGAGCCCAAAAGAGCGGCTATTTCCTGCTCGCAAAGCAGAAGCGGCGTGATCGGGACGGTAATTATGAGCATCCACCACGGCCATCACTTTCTGCTGGGTTTTTTCACTAATGCGGTACTTCTGCGCTTTGCCATTGATTACATAACTGGCGGTGGTTTTAGAGACTCCCGCTAACTTCGCTATCTCATCTAGTGTCATATCAACCACTCTTGTTCTGTGCGTCGGATCATAGAACTCATTTTTTGATCCTTGATGAAGTTGAATTATACGCTGAATCGATTCAGTATAAAAGCTGAAAGGATTCAGCAAAATTACAAAATGATAACTAAGGCTACATTTGACCATCACTTCATCAAAGATCACCAAATGTGAGTGTTATAAAAATGAGCAGTGCGAGTAATAAGTTGAACAGCGCCATTTTTCGTCAAAAATAGGTTTGCTGAATTTTTTTGGGAAAAAAGCTGAAACGATTCAGCTTGAATAAGTCATATTAATAAACTATCACTTAGGTGAAATCTATACTTCAAAGTGATAACGAATTAAGCCGTAAGGCAAAGAGGCCAAAATGCTGCAACTCAATTCCAACAATATTACTTTGGGCCAATCACCCACGAACAAGCAAGAGGCGATTCGAGCTATCGCAGCTGATCTAACCAACAAAGGGTTCATCGAAGCAGGTTATGTCGATGGCATGCTTAACCGTGAAGCTCAGAATTCGACCTTTCTTGGTAATGGTATCGCGATCCCACACGGTACAACCGATACACGTCAACTGGTTAAGCAAACGGGTATTGCTGTTCACCACTTCCCCAACGGCGTTGACTGGGGTAACGACGCAACCGTTTATGTCGCGATTGGTATTGCAGCGAAATCCGATGAACATTTGGGCATTCTGAAGCAACTGACGCAAGTGTTGTCCGCCGATGGCGTTGAAGAGAAACTGAAACAAGCGTCCAGTGCCAATGATGTCATTGCACTCCTCAATGGCGAAGTGCAATTTGAGCCTGATTTTGATGCTTCGTTGATCCAACTGCTTTTCCCTGCCAGTGATATGGTACAGATGAGCGCCGTCGCTGGCGGTTTGCTACGCAATACCGGCTGTGCTGACAATGAATTTGTTGCCGAACTGGTCACGAAAGAGCCAACCCACCTAGGCAAGGGATTGTGGTTAATCAGCAGTGACAAAGCGGTCAAACGCACGGGCATTTCGTTTGTGTCAACCGCCAATGCGTGTGAATACAATCAACTCAACGTCAAAGCCTTGATCGCGATTGCCGCTTGTAATAATGCCCACCAAAACATTCTGGATAAGCTCACGCAGCTTGTGCTTCAGCAGCAGCAAGAAACCTTACTCAATGCGAATGCTGCCCAATTATTGGCTTTCTTCAGCAATGACAATGAACAAGCTCCGGCAAAAGATGAGAGCGCAGCAAGCAAGGTTGCGGTATTCAAAATCAAAAACGCACATGGTCTGCACGCTCGTCCAGGAGCGATGTTGGTGGCCGAAGCGAAGAAATTTGAAGCCAATATCAAAGTGTCTAACTTAGATGGCGACGGAAAAACAGCCAACGCGAAAAGCCTGATGAAAGTCATTGCGCTGGGCGTAAAACATGGCCACCAGCTTCAGTTTTCAGCTGAGGGGCCAGACGCCGAGCAAGCATTAGAATCGATCGGTAAAGCGATTGCTTCTGGTCTAGGTGAAGGGTGAGGATTAAGTCATGACAAATAAAGTCGTCACTATCACGCTCAACCCAGCGCTTGATTTAACAGGTAGCTTGGATGTGCTGAATGTTGGCTCAGTGAGCCTAGTCAAACAAGGTTCACTTCACGCCGCAGGTAAAGGGGTTAATGTTGCGAAAGTACTGAGCGATCTCGGTGCAAAGGTGACTGTGACCGGATTTCTTGGCCGTGATAACCAAGAGTTGTTCTGTCAGCTATTTGATCAAATGGCCGCAATTGATGAGTTTGTTCGTGTTGATGGTGCAACCCGTATTAACGTGAAATTGGTGGAGAAATCGGGCGAAGTGAGCGACATCAATTTCCCCGGAGTTGAAGTGACGCCGCTTGCCATTGAGCAGTTCGAACGCACTCTCGAGAGATTAGCCGCTGATCACGACTATTTTGTGCTCGCTGGTAGCTTGCCACAGGGCATCTCCCCAGCATTATGTGCTTCGTGGATCGAAAAACTGCACTTCATGGGTAAAAAAGTGCTGTTTGATAGTAGTCGTGATGCCCTCAAAGCGGGTCTTGACGCAAAGCCTTGGTTGATTAAACCAAACGATGAAGAGCTTTCTCAATTTGTGGGGCGTGAACTACACACTCCTGAGCAATGCCAAGCTGCCGCCGCGCAACTGGCCGAAAAAGGCATTGAAAATATCGTGGTGTCGATGGGAGCAAATGGCGTGATGTGGTTGAACCAACATCAATGGCTTCATGCAAAACCACCACGTATGCAGGTCGTTAGCACTGTTGGCGCAGGCGATACTTTAGTCGCGGGCCTTTGCTGGGGACACATGCAGCAGATGGAAAAAACAGAACTGCTTACTTTTGCCACTGCCCTCTCTGCGTTAGCTGTTACGCAAGTCGGCGTGGGTATGTCAAACCGAAAACAACTCGAAACCCTACAACAACAAATCCAATTACAACCCGTTAGCTTAAGCGCTAACTCATAAGGACAGAAGGTCGTAACTATGAAGATTGCTATTATTACCGCATGCCCCAGTGGCGTTGCAAACAGCATCATTGCTGCCGGGCTGCTTGAACAAGCGGCAAAATCGCTCAATTGGACCGCTGTGGTTGAATGTCATTCCAGCATCATTCAAGGCCATACGCTCTCTAGCAGTGAAATCGACAACGCAGATGTGGTGGTTATTGCTCGTAATACACCAATAGATACCACCCGCTTTATCGGCAAAAAAGTGTACCAAAGTGACATTTCAGCCTGCACGTCTGATCCCGTTACTTTTTTAAACAGCGCGATAAGTGCAGCGACTATCCTAACTGAGCAAGAGGCAAAAACGGTGTCTGCGCCAGTCGTAACGCAAGCTGCTAAAAAAATCGTGGCTATCACCGCTTGTCCAACGGGTGTTGCACACACCTTTATGGCGGCAGAAGCGCTAGAAAACCATGCAAAACGCCTTGGCCACCAGATCAAAGTAGAAACACGGGGTTCTGTGGGCGCGAAAAACCAACTCACGGCACAAGAGATTGCTGATGCGGATTTGGTGATCATTGCGGCCGATATCGAAGTGCCACTCGATCGTTTCAACGGCAAAAAACTGTACAAAACCAGTACTGGCCTTGCACTGAAAAAAACCGAGCAAGAGATCACCAACGCGTTTAACCAAGCGTCTATTTATACGCAATCGTCAGCGTCTAATAATAATCAAACCGAAGAGAAAAAAGGGGTGTACAAGCACCTGATGACTGGGGTATCTCACATGCTTCCTGTCGTAGTCGCGGGTGGTTTGATCATCGCACTCTCTTTTGTGTTTGGTATTGAAGCGTTTAAAGAGCAAGGCACATTGGCGGCAGCGCTGATGACCATTGGTGGCGGTTCAGCCTTTGCATTAATGATCCCTGTCATGGCGGGTTTTATTGCGTTCTCGATTGCTGACCGTCCGGGGCTTGCTCCTGGTTTGATTGGCGGGATGCTGGCAAGCTCTACCGGAGCCGGTTTTCTTGGCGGTATTGTGGCCGGTTTCATTGCAGGTTACGCTGCTAAATTCATTGCAGATAAAGTCTCCTTACCTCAATCGATGGAAGCGCTAAAACCAATCCTCATCATTCCATTTGTGGCGAGTCTCTTTACTGGCTTGGTGATGATTTATATCGTCGGTGGCCCTGTATCGAGCATCATGGCTGCAATGACTGAGTTCTTAAACAACATGGGCTCAGCCAACGCCGTACTTCTGGGTGTAATCCTAGGCGCGATGATGTGCTTTGACTTAGGTGGGCCGATTAATAAAGCAGCGTATACCTTTGGTGTTGGTCTACTTGCTTCGCAAACTTACGCACCAATGGCCGCTATTATGGCTGCGGGTATGGTGCCAGCGTTAGGTATGGGCCTTGCGACTTTCCTTGCCAGAGACAAATTCGAAGCCGGTGAACGTGAAGCGGGTAAAGCCTCATTTGTACTAGGTTTATGCTTTATCTCTGAAGGGGCAATTCCATTTGCAGCGAAAGATCCAATGCGCGTTATTCCAGCTTGTATGGCAGGCGGCGCGTTAACGGGTGCACTGTCTATGTTGTTTGGCGCGAAATTAATGGCTCCGCACGGCGGCTTATTTGTCCTACTGATACCAAATGCGATTACACCTGTACTGATGTACCTAATCGCGATTGCGGCTGGTACGGCGGTGACTGGCTTTGGTTACGCCTTCCTTAAAAACCGCGCAAAAGCGAGCGAGAGCTCAACCGCGGCAGCAATATAATTTGCATCATTAATATCTAACCATCATGAGTGAGCAGCAGCGCTGCTCACTTTTTCACGCTTTTCCAGGGCTAAAATTCCTTTACACGCACCGCTGACACGCCGCATACTCACCCTCAGTTTAAGTAGCCTCGCGATAGTTATGATCCAGTCATTGATGTTTGCCTTCTTGTTTAGCTTATTGAGCCTGTTCTCCTCGCTCAACCTCAATGCTACACAAAGCTTTTCGGCGAGTGAGTCTACGACAATCCAGCATGTTCGTTTTTCCAGTCATCTATTTTTTGTTGATCGTGATGCAGCGATATTAACCACAAGGCATGAAACGCCACGAGTCAGTGGGCTTCGGTTAATCTCAGATGACGACGAAAAGACGAGCGCAGAAACTACCCTACTTTCTTACATTCTCAGTACCACTGCGTTTGTCGTCATTTGTTCTCTGTATATAGGTCAATCAACTCACGTTTTTGTGCGTAAAGCACTGCAATTTTCCAACCTGTATTCACGCTTCGCCCACGCTTAACACCTTTTTCAATCGGACCAATTATTACTATTTACTGATTGAGGAAGCTTGTTATGAATACTTTTTTGTCTATTTTCTCTGCCTTATGGCATCAAGATCTGTTTGCGCTACAACAGGTCGATCTGTCGTTACTTTACCTCTGCATTGGGTTACTTATCTTCGTTGAAAGTGCATTTATTCCAGCAGCGCCGCTGCCTTGCGATAGTGTGATTGTACTGTGTGGTAGCCTTGCGGCCGTTGGGGTACTCAACCTGTATGCCATTATTGGCGTGCTGGTTTTTGCTGGTTGGCTGGGCAGTGCGATCGCCTTTTATCAAGGCCACCAACTTAAAGAGTGGCGATTAGTCTCAACTTGGCTCAACAAAGTCTCAGAAAAACAGTGGCGCACTACCGATAACTTGATCCAAAGGTATGGGCTACTGGCCATGTTCATGGGGCGCTTTCTGCCGGTAGTTCGTTCTTTGCTGCCTATGGTAATGGGGCTGCGTAATGCAGTAACACCAACACGCTTCCTGCTCGTCTCACCACTGAGCGCGCTGGCGTGGATTCTGTTTTTGGTCGGCTCAGGCTTAGGTATTTCTCTTTTGCCCGACAAGCTTGCCAAAATAGCCAATCATGCGTTGATATTAGCACCACTGATGACACTGTTGATCGCTATCTCAACGGTACTAGTGGGTTGGTTAATGCGTAAACGTTCACTGCAAAAAGCCCCTCGTATCAGTGAAGAAAGCCAATTATAGCGGCCTTACGCCACGGTTCAAATGGCCGTGGCGTTTGTAATCGAATGAGCATAGCAGCGAGCCACGCTGACAATAGATAAAAAAAGGGCTCAAAAGAGCCCTAAAACAGAATAATTAATTATAAATGTAAAAAGCTTGCGCTCCTTACAAAACGGCTAAAGATGTGTGTATTTGTTACGTGCTCACTAATCCAATATCTCGCAAAACATCCCACTAACATTTCACGCTGGCTCTGCCTGAGTACTTAACCGATATTGAGTCTAACAAGCGCTTCGTATAGATGCTGTATGGATAGCAAGGCTCGATATAAAGATTTTATAAAGTAGCCTAAACCGCAAACTGGTCTGATTCGCCTTCTACCAACCGATATCCTACCCCTGTTTCTGTAATAATATGTTTAGGTTGGGCTGGATTTTCTTCCACTTTATGACGCAACTGGGCAACATGAATACGAACATAATGATGATGTTCAATGTAGTTACTGCCCCACACTTCTTTTAAAATTTGCTTATGAGTCAAAACCTTGCCCATATTTCTCACCAAAAGTTTTAAAATATTGTACTCGGTTTTGGTCAGTTTTAACGGTTCACCACTTTTAGTCACTTGCTTAAATGCCAAGTCGACAACTATCTGGCCGAATTGGTAGCAAACCGACTCTTGAGGCTGAGGTTGGCTCAGTTGGCGTAACGCGACACGTATTCGCGCTAGCAGTTCTTCACTACCAAATGGTTTAATCAAGTAATCGTTGGCTCCCGCATCAAGTGCTTGAACCTTATCTGATTCCTTATCACGGGCCGAGATGACAATGATTGGCGTCTGCGTCCAACCCCGAAGCTCTTTGGTGAGTGCAATACCTTCCATATCTGGTAAGCCTAAATCCAATAAAATCAGATGCGGATTCCAGTTTGCGACTAAGGCTACCCCTTGCTCTGCTGTTCCAGCCGTTTTGACTTGATACTGATAACCGCTGATCAACACGTTGAGAAAACGTTGAATCGGTGCTTCATCTTCAATGATCAAGATTTTAATTTCACTGTTCATACAGTCCCTTTAAATCGTAAAGTCGGCATGGTATCGCCACGGTAAAACTAACACCTTGGCTTTCACGGTTGCGAGCAACTATCGTACCGTGATGTGCGGTGACGATCACTTGGCATATCGCTAAGCCAAGCCCTGTGCCATCGACTTGGGTATGGTTGAGGCGATAAAAACGCTCAAAAATTCGGGTTAATTCTTGCTCAGGAATACCGGGGCCATTGTCCGCTACTGTTAAAATAAACGCCTCATCGCGGTATTCTATCTGGATCTCTATCTCACTTCCTTTAGGTGTATATTTGGCTGAATTTTCAATCAGGTTAGAGATAACCTGTTCAATCAATAAACTATCGAGTTCAACCAACATTGGTTCACTTTTTAAATTCACATGATGGTGACGCAATCGTCGAGATAAACGGCTCAGTGCACTGCCAAGCACTTCTTCAGGTTCGACCCAATCCAACTTAGGTACGAGGGCCGCGCTAGTGTAACGCGTGATATCAAGCAGTTTTGTTAAACTACGATTGAGCCGCTCACCTTGCTCAGCGATCGATTTCAATAGCTCATCTTGCACCTCTTGATCCAGCGTCAACCCCGCATCGGTCAACGTCGTTGCCACGCCAATGATCGTCCCTAATGGTGTTTTCAAATCATGAGATACTGATGCTAATAACGTGCTACGCATGGTTTCTAATTGATTAGCCGTTTCCACTTCCGCAAGCGCTTGGTTAGCTTGCGAACGTGCCAGTGACAAACTGAGTAATGAAATGACCCACGGGGTAACTTTGGCCTGTTGATCTTTTTCAACCGCTAATACGCCCAATACTGTCTCTCGATCTTTAAGCCAGTGGATGGTGGTGGTCGCAGGTACATGACGGCCATCAAATTCTTCTAGCTGGGCATACGGAAACGAATCGTTTTTTGCAAGCAGATGCCAGTGAGGGTGAGCAGATAAAATCGCGCTCGGCAAGCTCAGCTCTTTATTAAGAAACTGCACGGTCGCCTGCGCAATTTGCTCACTGGTTCGCAGTGCCGACAAGTGGCAAGCAAGCTGATAATAGGTCTTATGGCGCATCTGGAGGTGCTTATTTTTCTGTATTTGCTTTCTCTGTGACTGTGTTATATTGATCGCGAACATCCCACTGAACACCATCACCGAAAAAGTAATCACATGCTGTGCATTCTTGAAACGGAACGAACTGTAATCCGGCAATAAGAAGTAGTAATACACTATGACGCCCATAATGGTCATGAGGTATGCATTGCGTGGACGAAGTAGTGAAGCACTAACAATGTTGAGCAATAAAAACAGCATTGCCATGTCTGTTTCTAAGATATTTTTTCGGTAAATCACGCCCACCGTAGTAACCAACACATACAGGCATATCAATAAGATGACCCGTTGTGTCTCGTTTACTCGCGCCATGTTTAGCGTCTTAACCATCTTTGTTTCTCGTGATTTTGTCACCTTAGTGACGGAATCATACATCTTCAGACGTAAGTCGCAACGATTGCGATAAACACAAGAGGTTTCCAGAGTAATGAATTGGATTACTGATGCTAATACTGCGGTAGCAAATATAGCCTATCAATTAAGTGAAGTGATTGCCGTATACCCGATAACGCCAAGTACCACCATGGCCGAGTGCTGTGAAGCATGGTCGGCAAAACATCAGCTCAATATCTTAGGGGAAACACCCGAGGTAATTGAGATGCAATCTGAAGCGGGAACCATTGCGGTTGTGCATGGCAGCGCCATGAGCGGTGCATTAGCCACGACGTTTACTTCTTCGCAAGGATTATTATTGATGATCCCCACTTTATATAAATTGGTGGGAGAGCTGACTCCGTGCGTGATCCATGTCGCCGCGCGCAGTGTCGCAACCCATGCCCTATCGATTTTTTGCGACCACTCAGATGTGATGTCGATTCGGCAAACGGGCGTTGCCATGTTATGCGCAAGCAGCGGTCAGCAAGCACAAGACATGGCGTTGATATCGACCATGGCTTCACTGCGCAGTCGGTTACCGTTTGTCCATTTTTTTGATGGATTTATCACCTCTCATACCTTAACTAATATAGACATGCTCACCACCGAGCAGGTAGCGCAACTTTTTCCCCATCGCGCATTACTTGAATTTCGTCAACGCGCCTTAACGCCCGATCGCCCAACCTTACGCGGAGCAACGGCAGGTCCAGATACTTATTTTCAATGCCGCGAAGCGCAAAACCGCTATCAACAGCATGCACCCGATGTTGTCCAAACCTGTATGGATGAGTTTGCGCAGCTCACTGGACGTGCCTATCACTTAGTAGAGTACTGTGGCCATCCACAAGCTACACGACTAATCATCGCTCTTGGCTCGGTCAGTGAAACACTCAACCAATACGTTCAAAGCAAGCCAGATGAGAGCGTCGGTGTTGTCACCGTTCATCTCTATCGCCCTTTTCCTACTCAAGCATTACTCAACGCCTTGCCTGAATCGGTACAGCAGATCAGTGTGTTGGACCGCACTAAAGAACCCGGAAGTAGCGGTGAACCGCTGTATCTGGATGTGCTTGATGCCATTTACCAAAGTGGTCGACCCATTGAGTTATTCCGAGGCCGTTATGGTTTATCGGGAAAAGCTTTCTTTCCAGAAGATGCGCAGCACATTTTCGCTATGATGCGAAATGAGCACGGCCGGAAAAGAGAATTCGTGGTAGGAATCGATGATGACGTCACTCATCTTAGCCTACCCGTTACCTCACAGCCTGAACGAGAAGAAGCGCTGCAAACGGTGTTGATGTACGGCTACGGTGGTGATGGTAGCATCTCGGCAGGAAAAAACGTGCTCAAAGCTCTTGGCAAGCAAAACCACTGGTATGTGAATGCTCAGTTCGAGTACGACTCGAAAAAATCACGCAATCTTACGACGACGCACTTGCGACTCTCCGAACAACCGATCCAAACTCCGTACCCGATCCGACAAGCCAGATTAATTTCGCTCAGTCAATTAGGCCTACTGAAAGACATCGATATCACGCAGCGATTTTGTCAGCGCGCGCTACTATTGATCAACACATCGCTTACAGGGCAAGCACTGTGGGATTCTCTGCCATTTGCATTGCAATCGACGATTCAAGCTAAACAGATCAAAGTGGTGACGATCGATGCCGATAAGTTAAGTGCTCAGCATCAACTCAAAAACAAAGCCAGCGTCGCTATGCAAGTAGCGGCGACTTTACTGCTCAGCCCAAGCCAAGAACCTTCTCAACAGCGTGCAACTTTGCTGGTTCTGCAAGCAATGTGCAAAACGCAATTACAAGGAAAACCTGACGCACTTATCGAGCGTAACCTCGCGTGCATTGAGGCAGCAGCGCACGAGATAAACGACTCACCTTTCACCATCAACGCACAAACCTCGCAAACATCATTTGCGGTCAAAGAGCGCAGCCAACCCGCTTCTTTGGTGGAATGGTTACTCGCTGGGAAAGGGGGAGATTTACCTGTCTCTGCCTACCCTCCTGACGGGATTTGGCCAACCAATACTTCTTCTTTAGAGAAACGAGATATCTCCGAACAATTACCAGTTTGGGATCCGGATCTCTGCACTCAGTGCGGTTACTGTGTCTCGATATGTCCGCACTCAGCAATTCGTGCTCGGGTGTTCGAACCCAACGAAGCACATCAAACATCGACCGCGCTTAAAACCATGCCTTATCGCTCTCGTCATCAACAAGATGCGCAATACGCATTGCAAGTATCGCCCGATGACTGCACTGGCTGCCAACTCTGCGCGCAAGTTTGCCCAGCCAAAGATAAGCACGACCCTGAGCAGAAAGCGTTGACTATGATCAGTAAGCCGCTTTGTTATGAACAAGAACAGCAGCAGTTTGCCCAGTTTAATGCGCTGCCAATGCAAAACATCCACCAACAGAGTCGTATTGATGTCAAAACCATCCAGCATGTTGAGCCTTATTTCGAATACCCTAATGCTTGCGCTGGGTGTGGTGAAACACCTTATATTCGGATTTTGACCCAATTATTTGGTGACCGACTTTATATTGCCAATGCAACTGGATGCTCTTCCATTTTTGGTGGCAATTTGCCCACAACACCCTACAGCCAGGATGCCCAAGGAAGAGGACCTGCATGGGCTAATAGCCTATTTGAAGATAACGCGGAATTTGGGCTGGGAATGCGATTAGCCGTCAAAGCCTTAGGGGCGCGAGCACAAACGGCCTTTGCTCAACACTCCCTTCACGGCAGCAATGAGTTACTCACTGACGTTGATGAGCGTCGACAACAACTGAGCAAGATAAAATCAAGCTTAACGTCAGACACTCCGCATGCCGAATTAAAGCTATTACTTGATTATTTGATTGAAAAGCAGGTATGGCTGATAGGTGGCGATGGCTGGGCTTATGACATCGGTTTTGGCGGCCTTGACCATGTGTTACGCAGCGGTGAAAACATCAATATCTTAGTACTCGATACTCAATGCTATGCCAACACTGGTGGGCAAAAATCCAAATCAACCCCACAAGGAAAAACAGCCAAACTGTGTAGTTTACCCAACCCAAATCCCACCAAAGATTTGGTTGCTCTTTACCAAAACCTGCCCGGTATCTATGTGGCAAGAATCGCTTTAGCGGCCAATATGAACCACACGATCAAAACGCTACAAGCGGCTGGGGAACATAAGGGGCCATCATTGGTTGTCGCTTATTCTCCATGCATTGAGCACCATTATGATCTTGCGCAGAGCGCCGAATACACCAAGGCACTGGTTAAGCAAGGTGACTGGCCACTGTATGCAGCGCTTGGCAAAAACGTTGAATAACACACCTTAACCCTGCTAAGAAACAAGCCGTTCCTTGATAAAGAAACGGCTTATTTCTACGTGAGTTGATGGTTCTTGCTTTAAGCTCAATGAGTCGGTGCGCTGAACCGCAACACAATGCAATCAAGACATTAAATTTCTCGATAGACGCCCATCTCAATCAAACGATCAGAAGGAATGTTAAGCCGCTCTGCCGTACGCAGCGCATGTTTGCTCATTAAGATAAATAACCGCGCTTTGAAATCATGCCATAGGCCCACTTTTTGTGCCTGAATACGCTCAGCAGAGAGCAAGAAAATAGTCTCATTAGGATGTAGATGCAGCCCTTTAAGCGAACAGGAGTGCATCACTTGTTCAATATCTGGTACTTCCTGATAGCCCGTATGGATGATCACTTGCCAAAACGTTTCTGACAACTGCTCGATCTCTGCTCGGCGACAAGGATGCACTTTAGGCTGTGATTCATACTGAAACGTCATCAATATATTACGCTCATGAAGCGTTTTATTGTATTTCAAATTATGCACCAAAGAGCGAGGGACATGATGGCTGACACGCGAAAGGTAGACGGCATTACCTTGAGTACGACGAAATGTTTCCCCTTCAAGAGAAGCAATCATGGCAGAAAGCGACAAATCACTGCCCGACACGTCAAGTAAACGCTGCTTCTGCTGCTGCCAAATAGACATCACAGCAAAGATAAGACCACCTAGCGAAATCGGCAACCAACCACCATCACTCAATTTGGTCGAAGTTGAAGTAAAGAGAAAGGCATCTAGGCTAACAAAAACCGTCCCCAGCAACCAAACATGTGCTCGCGGCCATTGCCAGTAATAACGTGCCACAATCACTATCAGTAACGACGAAATTGCCATGATCGCCGTTACGGCGATGCCATAAGCGGCGGCTAAGTTAGCCGATGATTGGAAACGCATCATCACAAACAGCACAGCGACAAACAGCAACACATTGGCTGCTGGAACATAAATTTGCCCTTGAGAGTGCTCTGACGTATGGGTAATTTTCAATGGCGGGAGATAACCATAGTTCATTGCTTGACGAGTTAATGAAAAGATCCCCGAAATCACCGCTTGTGAAGCAATCACGGCCGCTAAGGTAGCCAAAATAATCACAGGCCATAGCCACAGGCTAGGCACTAAACCAAAAAAGGTTTGACCTGTAACCCCTTGAGAAACCAACAGATAAGCCCCTTGCCCAAAATAGTTAAGCAATAAACTGGGTAACACAATCATAAACCAAGCAAGACGGATTGGCTTAATACCAATGTGTCCCATATCGGCATACAAGGCTTCAACGCCAGTCACTGACAGCACTACGACGCCAAGAATGATCAACGTATTTACCCCCTGTTCGGCGATAAAATGAAACGCGTAATAAGGATTGATTGCGACTAATACCTGTGGTTGCTCAATGATAGCGTTAAACCCTAAAACGCCCAGCGAGAGAAACCATATAACCATTACCGGCGCAAAAAATCGCCCAATACGTTCGGTGCCTAATGCTTGAATTGCAAACAGAATCACGATAATTCCTACTGCAATCGGTAGCACGAATGGTGCGAAATCTTGCTCCACCACCGCGATACCTTCCACAGCAGACAGTACTGACATAGCCGGCGTTATTACCGCTTCACCAAAAAAGAACCCGGTGGCTAATAACCCAAGTAATAACACCAAAGGCTTTAGTGAATCTGGGCAATGCTCTCTAGCAATTGCTGATAAAGTTAAAATACCACCTTCACCATGTTTATGCGCACGAGTGATGAGCATTAAATATTTCACCGAGACGATCAACACAAATGCCCAAAACACCAAAGAGAGGATGCCAAGTACATTCAATGAATTGATCGGTAATGGGTGGTGACTAAAAAACACCTCTTTTAGTGCATATAACGGGCTAGTGCCAATATCGCCATAAACGATACCTACGGCTAATAGTGCAAGCGAAGCGGTACTTTTTTGTGGTTGTTTCATTTCAATATTACCCTAAATGGGCATCCTATCTAACTATGCTCACCTCATAGTAATCAGATAGATTTAAAGAAAATGTATAAAACCAAGGATAGGCATATAAAAAGTATAAAGATTCAATCCCAGATTGAGCAAAATGTAGTAATAGTGGTCAAACTCGTTTCAATCCACATCACTCTGTTAACACTTAAATTACACAATGTAATTAATAACATTCATTGTTACGAAAAAATTGAAACTTCTTTCTCAAAACCTGAGTTGATAGTCACATTCCCCAAAATAATTCAAACCTCATGACGTATATTGCCACCAAATACATGTCGAGGTTGTTATGAAAATATATCGTCTACTATTCGTTAGTTGCTTATTTCTGTTGGGATGTGCTTCAAATCAAGCGTTCACTCCGATCAAAGAAGATCCCTATTGGGCGAGCGCCGAGCTGGCCAATGGCATGAAATACCACATTTATCCCAATCAAAAAGAACCCGTTTCCATCCGCTTGATTGTTCACGCAGCCGCATTTCAAGAAAACAATCAGCAACAGGGCTACGCTCATTTTCTTGAGCATATGGCTTTTAATGGCAGCGCTCATTATGCCGGAAATGATGCGATCAAAACCTTTGAGCAATCAGGTGTCAGTTTTGGCCCTGACATCAATGCTTATACTGCTTATCAAGAAACGGTTTACAAACTGGATTTACCCGATAACCAAGCGGTAGAGCCAGCTCTGGTCTGGTTTAGAGATATTGCCGATGGTATAGAGCTTACTCCCACATCGGTTGAAAATGAAAAACGCGTGATCATGGGTGAGTTTCGTTTTTCACGTAAAGAGGAGAAGAGCTACGCTCAAAACGTTTATGAGCACATGATTGCTAATACTTTATATGCACAACATGATCCCTTGGGCACCAAAGAAAGCGTGAACCAAGCGACAGCCGAAGGGATTGCCGATTTTTACCGCACTTGGTATCAGCCACAGCTCACCGAAATCGTTATCGCCGGCAATATCACATTAGAGCAAGCCACGGCATTGATAGAAAAACACTTCGCGAGCTGGGAAAAAGGCAGCACGCCAATGCCGACTAGAAATCACAGCATTACGGCCAATAATACAGATTTTGTGGGTTACATTGGTGCCAATGACTCACCGAACATTAGCCTATTCATCGACCGTGGCGAGCAAAAAATAGCCAGCCGTGAACAACAAGCCCAGTGGTGGCTCGATGATATCGCCCAGCAACTGATACAACAGCGGTTATCCAGCAATTTTAGTGACGCCAACCTTCCGGCACTTTGGATTTATTCCCAAACTATCCCGTTTGAAACCCAGCGCTATTCGTTTGCAGAGGTCGGGTTTCCTGTGGACTCAAGAGAAGCATCGCAAAATCTCTTCTTCTCCACACTTGCTGCACTGCGTGATCATGGTGTGAGTGAGCAAGAGTTTCAGGCGATTTTCCGTCAGTATCAAGAGATGCTAGCGAACTTCGATAACAATTGGCAAAAAGCCACCGCGATAGATTTAGTCGAAGAAAAAACGCTGGTGCGCACGTTGGATCAACCGATCCAGTCGCATTTAGACCGACGTTCGACGTTAACCGAATTTATCTCGACCACCAACAATGCCATAATCGATGAACACCTTCGCAAATTATTGTCTAGCGACTACCAGATCAATATTGGGTTGGATAAAAGTGAAGACAAAGAATCCGTCGTCGCGACACTGCCAACACTCAAAACCCTGTTTGCCCAAAAAGGGCAGCCACCGCTATTGCAAGAGGTCAATCAAGCTTTTGTGACACCTACGCAAATAGGTGCCATTTTGTCAGAATCTCAACTTCAAGAGTCGATGGATATCACCACTTGGACGCTAAGTAACGGTGTTGAAGTGTGGTATCGCAGAGACACTAACGCAGGGGAAAAAGTGTATGCCTCTTTGGCAAGCCTTGGTGGTAAAGCAAGCTTAGAGCCCGATTTGCGTAAAGCTTCTGAAGTGCTTATTCCGAGTGCCATACGCGGTGGAATTGGTAACTTTAGCGGCTCTCAGTTGGATAATCACCTGAGAAGACACGGCATCATATTGAATCCCTACATCGACTTTACGTCGCATGGTATCAGCCTTGAATCATCTAAAGATGAGTTAGCCGAAGCGTTTGCGGCCCTTTATACGGCGATGACAGCCATCAACATCGACGACAGCCATCTGCAGTTAACAAAACAAGAGTTTAAGCAAAATCGTGATACTTTTCTTCGCTCACCCATTGGCCAGATGGCGCTCGCCATTAATCGCAATAGCTATCTGCCGGACACCACTCATTGGTTATACGAAGGATCGGACATCAATACGGTGAGTGTTGAGCAACTGATGCAAACCCATGATGATCTCTTTAAGAAAAATAGAGGCTTTAAACTCTTTATTACCGCAGACATTAAACCTGCCGAACTGAAACCGCTATTGCGTACCTATGCAGCGTCATTAACCTTCAGCTCTGCACCTGAGGTCGATTATCGCATTGATTATCGCGCAGACTTTCAGCCTCGAATCGACATGGCGATCAACGATGAAAAAAGCAGTGCCTATCTTGCCAGAGTGATCAGTAACGACCCGGAACACAAATCGGCTACTACTATCTTCATGGATGATATGTTGTGGCGTGTGGCAAACCGCCGCATGGTGAGTCAGGTGCGTGAACAGCTAGGGTTGGATTACGCTCCCAATGCTTTTTCGGTTTCAGCCGATAGTGAACCACATAACGATTGGCTATTTAGCGTGGATATTTCATCCAATGATGTCGATACCGCAGAGCAAGCCATTGATAAGCTGATTGACGGTTTATCCGTCGAAATAACGGAAGAGGAAACGCTCACCGCAGCAAAACAATTGATTGCCGATCTCAAACCACTCAAAGACGACCCCAAGCAGATGAATTGGTTTATTCAACGTTATTCACTGCACGGGTACGGCATCGATGCGTTGTTTAACATAGAGCAAACGGCAAACCGAATCACCGCACAAGAGATGACGTTGAGAGCCAAGCAAATTTTTAATCACCACAACAGACGAACCAAAATTATTATGCGCCCGAAAGCGAAATAACAGCAGTAGAGTCAACCCTAGGATACTCAAACTGCCACCGCTCTCCTCCTGAGGGGCGGCAACAGTTTGAGTATCAATCAGAACACGTACCCCATTTTGAGTGGCAACATAATATTTAGGCACCTCTGCCCCTGTAAGAACGCGCTGAATCCAGCTCTGATAATCATAAAGCTCCGTAAATACCGAGGTGATCGGTTGGTTAGTATCGCCACATAGTGAAGGCCCAAAGCTGGTTAAACCAATTTGAATGTATTGCGAGCCATTAAACCAATAGACAGGCCCACCGGAATCGCCAGAACAGGTGGAGTTTTTATAAGCACCGCTTACCGCACCATCAAAACAGATCTGCTTTGAGGTCAGTGCCGAGCCATAGAAAGCGCTACAGACGGCATTACTAACAAAAGTGAGGGTCGTTTCTTGTAACTGAGTATTTGAACTCGCGACATTACCCGCCACGTAGCCATGACCAATCGCTTTGTAATTATTGCCAGCAGGGTAATCATTATTTAACTGAGTATTGAGTAGCGCAGAATAGTCCGCCACATTGAGCGGTGTTTCGAGCTTGATAATCGCAATGTCATCACGCCAGAGTGCGCTGGACGAATTGATGTAAGTACTGGGGTAATAAAAAGCCGCCGCGCGCGATATCTGGATATTCCCATAGGGGAAATCGGCCACATTATCCAACTGAGGCACGACCACCGTATAAAGCATGGTATCTTTTTTACCGTAGATACAATGAGCTGCCGTCAAAATAAACTGTGAATTGATGATACTCGCCCCACAAAAACTGTTGCTACTAGGTTGAGTGCTGCTTTGATATAAAAGGCTAGCAAAAGAAGGGTAAGTGGCACTGCTGGTATCCGAACCATTCACAATGTAAGGCTGGAAATCAACCGCATAAGCATTTGCTGATAGCATCGCACTAAACAGTATCCATTTGTACATCCATCACCTCGTCACTCATCTAGAAAGATACGCGTGTATCACTTTCAAGTTTAGCGCCCTAAGTGGAACCTGCTCAGAAAAGGCAATAAAAAAGCGACCTAAACAGGTCGCTCGAGATCAATAAGGGTTCAACGTCTACGAATGAAGGGGATAAACATCAGCAGTAAAGACCACCAGCCGAATGATCCACCACTGTCAGAAGGTGGGTTTAAATAAGCTTGGCGTTTCGCTTCTGTTGCGACAAATTTTGGTGGTTCAGAACCAAGCAGAACACCCTCTATCCAAGTAGAATAGTCAAGGATTTCCGTAAATACCGATGGAGCAGTAACCAGTGGGTCTCCACACTTGGTATTTGGCCCGAAGCTGGTTATACCAACTTGGATATAGTTACCGCCATTATGCCAAAATAACGGGCCCCCAGAATCGCCCTGACAGGTTGCATTTTGCAGCCCCGTAGAACCTATCGCCCCTTCCATACATAAATTAGTGTCCGTGGTGAAAGTGTAATTGCAATATACATTAGGCACATAGGCCAAATCAGTTTGTTGTAGATACGGAGTATTATCATTATTAGAAGAGGTATTACCATGCCCAACGGCAATAAAGGTTTCACTTGATGAACGATAAGTGCTATCCAAATTGGTGGTTGGTCGCGTTAAGTAGTCAGTAGACGACACCATTGTCAAAGGCGTTTCAAGCTTAAGGATCGCAATATCATCCAATAAGGTGGTGTTGTTATAAGTTGATGGATAATAGATTTCTGCCACTCGCGCTTTTTCTAATATGTTGAATGGAAAGTTTGTTTCAATTTGCAGCTTAGGTACAACAGAGGTAAAAAGCTGATTTGCACTATTACCATAAACGCAGTGCGCAGCCGTCAATACATATTGGTTATTGAGCAACGAAGCACCACAATAACTTCCTTTTTCATATGAACCGTTATAAGCAATTTGATCAAAAAACAAGCTCGCTATAGAAGGAAACTCCGTCACGCTTGCATCCGTACCGTTTACTATGTAGGGCTGAGCATCAACGGCGAACACATTGCCAGAGAAGGCGAGCGAAGAAAAAAGTACTACCCATTTGTTCATCATGTCATTCCTTATCACTTTGAACCCAGATAGTACTTAATCCGTTATCGATATGAAACATCTTTAAATGCACTTTTATTACATTTTATGATGCTTTAGCCGCGATAATAACGCTGAGCCACAAACGGCATTTTCTCAACCACCATTGGCAGCATTTTTCCGCGCACATCAGCAAAAATTTCTGTGCCTATCGCTGATAAATCAGCTCGGATATAGGCCATAGACACGGGCTTGCCGGCCGTCGGTCCCGCTGTACCACTGGTCACTACGCCTATATGCTGGCCATCGGCATCAAATAGCTCAGTGCCTTCACGTACTGGCGCTTTAGTTAACCCCACTAAACCTACACGTTTACGTGCAACATCTTTGCTTTCGATCTGCCCAAGAATGATGTCTGCACCCGGGAAACCACCCGCACGCTCACCTTTAGCACGACGCACTTTGCTTATCGCCCATAACAAGCTCGCTTCAACTGGCGTTGTGGTGGTATCGAGATCATGCCCGTAAAGGCACAAACCACACTCTAAACGCAGTGAATCGCGCGCGCCCAGACCAATCCATTCCACTTCTTCATAAGCGGTCAGTTTACGCGCCAATGCTTCGGCCTGTTCTGCTGGTACAGAAATTTCATAACCATCTTCACCGGTATAACCACTTCTGCTGACAATGCACTGGGCTCCATCGATGTCCATTAGCTGAATATCCATAAAGTGCATCGTCATCACTTGTGGTTGCAGGCGAGCTAACACTTCAGCGGCTTTTGGCCCTTGCAGCGCTAACAGCGCGCGATCGTCAATGACTTCGAGCTCAACACCTTGTGGCAAATGTGCTTGTAGATGCGTGATATCTTGTGCTTTACAAGCCGCATTAACCACAACAAACAGATGATCATCAAGGTTAGCAATCATCAAGTCATCCATGATGCCACCTTGTGCATTGGTGAAAAAGGCGTAACGCTGCTTGCCTGCTGGTAAGTCAATAATGTCGACCGGAACCAATGACTCCAATGCTTGCGCGGCATTGGCTCCATGCAAACGAAGTTGGCCCATATGCGAAACATCAAACAAACCAGCCGCCTCGCGAGTATGCAAATGCTCTTTCTTTACCCCTAATGGGTACTGAACGGGCATGTCATAGCCAGCAAATGGCACCATTTTCGCTCCAACTTCGATGTGCAGCGCATGTAAAGGAGTAGTGAGTAATGTTTGATTTGCATGTTCTTGAGTCATTTTTATCTCCATTTCAGCCGACCCAGCAGGGAATTCACCACCAAATTTTGGCTATTATGTCCAAAGAAGAGGAAACCATGTTTCCAATAGTGAACAAGAATGCGCCCGTTCGGACGGATTAACAAGTTCAAAACAAGATGAATTGTCAAAATTAACAACCCAATCACAATTAAAAGTCGCGAGATGCTTAGCATCGCCTGAGCTAAAAGTGATTAAAAGCACATATAGAAGGTAAAACCACCAAATAGCAAACGATTGCTGTCACTATAAGAAACTTCGCGTTTTCACACTCATTTTGCAGTAACCCACAAAATCAATGCATCCTCTTCGCTGACAGAGACCAGCATGTGCCCCATGTTAGCGTCGTAATAAACGCTATCACCTTCCGCCAATCGAACCGGTTCATAAAATTCGCTATAGAACAAAACTTCACCCGTGAGGATCAACAAAAACTCCTCACCATCGTGACGAACCCAGTCACTGTACTCTTCAAATGCACGAGCTCGCACTCGGCTTTTAAACGGCATCATTTTCTTATTAGAGAGCTGCGTGGCGAGCAATTCATGCTCGTAAGTTGGGGTGGGATGCGGCTTTCCCTGACCAATACGAGAAATATCCCTACGACCTGTTGCCACAATTTTCTTTGGTGGCTCAAATAGTTGAGGCATATCTATCTGCAATCCATGAGCGAGTTTTTGCATCGCTTGGTAGGTTGGAGAAATCTGTTCGTTTTCGATTTTACTCAATGTAGATCGAGCTAATCCTGTCCGCTGGCTCGCCTCTTCTAGCGTAATCCCAAGCTTAGAGCGGATCTCTTTAATACGTTGCCCAAGCTTAAGCGGTTCGATCGTTTGTTCACCAGTTTCCTTGGCCAAGGTCAACGATGGGTACTCATCATAAATGTCTTCAGACATGCTTTCCCTCGATTGTTATCTTCCTGATTTCGGCCATCATTGTGGCATAAAGCCAACGCAAGGTTAAAGAGGCTGAACGTAAATAAAGCGTGCTCTTGCTTACAAAAAAAGAAACCATGTTTCCTATAGGAAATTTTTGATTGATTGTTTATAAGTCAAAGAGTATGTTACTGACTTGTTAGATAAAGAGATGCAGTTTACCACTTATTGCGGTTAGGGATTTAACAAGGTTTAAGTGGCTTTTCACCCCGTATTGTTGGGGTTGCAATCCAGTTTAAGGATAACTGACACTCTGCTTTGTTGTCGCCCAACGGCTTAACGATAAGGCAGCCACTAAAAAGGAATGACGGAATGTTTAGCCAATCCGTCGGATTATTGGAAGGTCATCTACCATGAATGCCAACGTGAACAAAAGTTACCCCAACCACTGCCTTGAGAGCTTTTTCTCTACCAACCTTGCTGCCACTGATGATGCTGTCTTTGCGGGTATTCAAGCCGAATACGTGCGCCAAAATGAACAAATTGAGCTGATCGCCTCAGAAAACATCGTTTCAAAAGCCGTGATGCAAGCGCAAGGTACTTGTCTCACCAATAAATATGCAGAAGGCTACCCCGGCCGTCGCTATTACGGTGGTTGCGAACACGTTGATACCGTCGAAACCATTGCGATTGAACGTGCAAAATCCCTATTCCATTGTCAATACGCCAACGTGCAGCCGCATTCAGGCGCACAAGCTAATGGCGCGGTGATGCTGGCTTTACTGCAACCGGGTGACACGATTTTAGGTATGTCTCTGGATGCCGGAGGCCACCTCACTCATGGCGCTCGGCCTGCTCTCTCTGGTAAGTGGTTTAATGCTATTCAATATGGTGTCGATAGCACGACCTTAGAAATCAATTATGATGATGTACGCAGCCTCGCGTTAGAGCATCAACCAAAAATGATCATTGCGGGCGGCTCTGCCATTCCTCGCGTGATTGATTTTGCCAAATTCCGAGCCATTGCTGATGAAGTGGGCGCGCTCTTAATGGTCGATATGGCGCATATTGCCGGATTAGTCGCCACTGGTGCTCACCCAAGCCCATTGCCGCATGCCCACGTTGTCACGACCACCACACATAAAACCTTGCGCGGCCCACGAGGCGGTATGGTTTTGACCAACAGCGAAGAGATCAGCAAAAAAATTAACTCGGCGGTTTTCCCCGGCCTGCAAGGTGGCCCGTTAATGCACGTAATTGCGGCCAAAGCGGTAGCACTAGGCGAAGCGTTAGGCCCTGAGTTTTATCGTTATATTGATTCGGTGATCGATAACGCAAAAGTTCTCGCCGAAGTATTGCAAACTCGCGGTTGTGACATTGTGACTGGCGGGACTGACACTCATCTCATGCTTGTTGATCTTCGCCCTAAAGGGCTGAAGGGGAATATCGCCGAACAAGCATTAGAACGTGCAGGAATCACATGTAACAAAAATGGCATCCCATTTGATACCGAGAAGCCTATGATTACTTCGGGTATTCGTTTAGGTACGCCAGCTGGAACCAGCCGTGGTTTTGGTCGTGAAGAATTCAAACTCATCGGTGAGTGGATTGGCGATGTTCTCGATGGCCTTGTTGTGAGCCCAGAAGGAAACAGTGATGTTGAGCAACGTGTGCGCAAACAAGTTAAAGCGCTGTGCCAACGCTTCCCACTCTACCAATAGCCTTTTTAAATTAAACACAAGTTCAAATCAATACGATACTTTTTTGGAGATAAAGCAATGGACAATACACTGAAGTTTGCAGATAGCCACGAGTGGGTGCGCGACAACGGTGACGGCACAGTGACCATCGGTATTTCTGAGCATGCGCAAGAGATGCTCGGTGACGTCGTGTTTGTTGACCTACCTGAAGTAGATACAGAAATTGATGCTGGAGACAGTTTTTCTCTGGTTGAATCTGTCAAAGCCGCTTCAGATATTTACGCACCGATTACAGGTGTCATCGTTGAAATCAACGAAGAGTTAGAAGATAGCCCAGAACTCATCAACGAAGAACCGTATGAAGGTGGCTGGATTGTGAAAGTGAAGATGTCTGATGCTTCTGAACTCGACAATCTAAAAAATGCAGAAGAGTACCAAAACTCTATCGAAGAAGATTAATTAGCCCATCACGGATCAAAGCTGCCCAGCATGGGCGGCTTTTTTTTAAGGTCGCACACGATCTTTGAAAAGGTAAAGGAAATGACTGAATTACTTCACAGCCCACTGCTTAGCCAGTTAAGTACCGAAAATGAGTTTGTTGCACGCCACAACGGACCCAACTCAGCCGATCAACAAAAAATGCTCAACGCGATTAACGCCGAAAGTTTAGCCGCGTTAATCGAACAAACCGTTCCTGCGCAAATTCGTTTAGAAAGCCCAATGTCTCTTGCTGCGCCTAAAAGCGAAGCCGATATGCTCAGCGCGATAAAAGTATTTGCCAATCAAAACCAGATTAAACGCACGTTCATTGGTCAAGGTTACTACAACACCTTCACGCCGAACGTCATTTTGCGTAACGTACTGGAAAATCCGGGCTGGTATACGGCTTACACGCCCTACCAGCCAGAAATCTCTCAAGGTCGTTTGGAGTCGCTGCTTAACTACCAACAAATGGTGATGGATTTAACAGCAATGGATATTGCCAACGCGTCGCTGCTCGATGAAGCAACGGCCGCTGGCGAAGCAATGACACTGTGTAAACGCGCAGGAAAAAGCAAAAGTAACGTCTTTTTTGTGGCGGACGATGTTCATCCACAAACCATTGAAGTGGTAAAAACTCGCGCTGAATTTAT
The DNA here is from genome assembly GCF_963888495.1 of Vibrio sp. 2-2(8). Taxonomy (NCBI): domain Bacteria; kingdom Pseudomonadati; phylum Pseudomonadota; class Gammaproteobacteria; order Vibrionales; family Vibrionaceae; genus Vibrio; species Vibrio sp. 2-2(8). The sequence continues at coordinate 128,549 of NZ_CAWPJM010000053.1, forward strand.
CGGTTTTGAGGTACAAATCGGCGCACTCGACTCATTGCCTGAACAAGATGTGTTTGGCGCGCTGCTGCAATACCCAAGCACCACAGGTGAAGTGCGTGATTTAAGCGACCTGATTGCTAAAGCGCAAGCCAATAAAATCTTGGTTACTGTTGCCACGGATTTACTGGCCAGCACCTTGCTGAAACCAGCAGGTGAAATGGGCGCGGATGTCGTGATTGGCTCAGCTCAACGTTTCGGTGTCCCTATGGGTTACGGCGGCCCACACGCCGCCTTTATGGCCACGCGTGAAGCGCACAAACGCACTATGCCCGGCCGCGTGATCGGAGTGTCGATTGACGCCAAAGGTAATCCAGCACTGCGCATGGCAATGCAAACTCGCGAGCAGCACATTCGCCGCGAAAAAGCGACCTCGAACATCTGTACCGCGCAAGCCCTGCTGGCTAATATGGCCTCGTTTTATGCGGTCTATCATGGCGCAGAAGGGTTGCGCACCATTGCGCGCCGTACTCATCATATGACAGCAATTCTAGCGGCAGGCTTAACTCAAGCGGGTTACGAATTGGTGCATAACAGCTTCTTTGACACGATTACCTTAAAGAGCGCCGCTCAAACTCAAGCTCTGTACGCAAAAGCGCAACAAGCCGACATCAACTTACGCCGATTTGATGACCAACTAGGCATCAGTTTAGATGAAACCACCACCACCGCTGATCTTGAAACCCTGTTTGCGGTTTTCGATATTAAGCAATCGGTAAGCGCGCTGTCGGCAGAAATTGCCGCCAACGAATTTGCAGCGATTCCAGAACACTGCCGTCGTCAATCTCGCTTCCTAACGCATCCTGTGTTCAACACCTATCACAGCGAAACGCAAATGATGCGTTATTTGAAAAAACTTGAGAATAAAGATTTTTCATTAACTCACGGCATGATCCCGCTTGGCAGTTGCACCATGAAACTGAACGCCGCAGCGGAGATGATCCCTGTCACTTGGCCAGAATTTGGTTCGATCCATCCATTTGCACCGAAAGAGCAAGCCGCAGGTTACGCCGCTCTCGCTAAGGATTTAAAAGAAAAGCTCTGTGAAATCACAGGCTATGATGCTTTCTCGCTACAACCAAATTCCGGTGCTTCTGGCGAATATGCAGGGCTGGTGGCGATTCAGCGCTACCACAAAAGCCGTGGTGAAGGGCATCGTAACGTCTGCTTAATTCCGAGCTCAGCACACGGCACCAACCCTGCAACCGCTTCAATGGTTTCGATGAAAGTAGTGGTCGTGAAATGTGATAATAACGGCAACGTTGATATCGCAGACCTCGCAGACAAAATTGAGAAGCATAAAGAGAACCTCTCTAGCATCATGATCACTTATCCTTCAACGCACGGCGTTTACGAAGAACAAGTTAAAGAAGTCTGTAACATGGTTCACGCCGCGGGCGGCCAAGTTTACCTTGATGGCGCCAACATGAACGCGCAAGTTGGTTTAACCAATCCGGGCTTTATTGGCTCTGATGTTTCTCACCTCAACCTGCACAAAACATTCTGTATTCCTCATGGCGGTGGCGGCCCAGGTATGGGGCCGATTGGTGTAAAATCTCACCTAGCGCCTTTCCTACCGGGACATATTGAAGGGGGAGTTGAAGGCAGCGATCACGCCGTATCTGCAGCCGATTTAGGCAGCGCTTCTATTTTACCTATCTCATGGGCTTATATTGCCATGATGGGTGCAGAAGGCTTAACCACGGCTACTCAAGTCGCTATTTTAAATGCCAACTACGTGATGGAAAGACTGCGCCCACACTACCCTATTCTTTACCGTGGTAGTAACGGCCGCGTAGCGCACGAATGCATTATTGACATTCGTCCGCTTAAAGAAGCGACAGGTATCAGCGAAGAAGACATTGCTAAACGTTTGATGGATTATGGCTTCCACGCACCGACGATGTCATTCCCTGTTGCTGGCACCTTGATGATTGAACCAACCGAATCGGAAGACTTAGCCGAATTGGATCGCTTCTGCGAGGCGATGATTGCGATTCGCGCCGAAATGGAGAAAGTTCAATCAGGCGAATGGCCATTAGCCGACAACCCGTTAGTGAATGCGCCGCATACACAATCGGATCTCGCGAGTGAAGCATGGGCTCACCCATATTCTCGTGAAACGGCTTGCTTCCCATCCGCTCATACTAAGGCATCAAAATACTGGCCAACCGTGAGCCGCGTCGATAACGTATACGGTGACCGTAACCTTGTCTGCTCATGCCCAAGTATCGATAACTACCAAGAGTAGGTGCTGATGTTGATGGCTCGTCGTCACAGTTTATGATCATCTTTTAGATTGTGACTGACTTTGTTATCAATACTCAATAATAAAGGCGAACTGAGAAGTTCGCCTTTTTGTTAGGCTGTAAAACGATTTTGGACAAAACTGTGCCAGAGCCGCAGTCAGCAGTTTTCTGGACAGAAGTCATTTAGAGCTAAAAAACCCTATTTCTTTTTGACATAACGTTTACTAATCCAAAACTCAAACGGCAATACTGATTAGAAAGTAAGGTTCGGAACAGTCCCTTATCATATTATGAAGCAATACGAATATAGCAATTGTCATTAGCGATAACTTGACCACTTAAGGGATATCTTTTATCTAGCCGTGTTTCTACCTAAATTCGAACTGACTAAACTAGACACCACTACTGCCATATAAAAAACACCAACAACCGACTCTAAATAGACTAACGTTTTCGCAATTGGAGTCACTGGACTGATATCTCCATAACCGAGAGTGGTTAAGGTCACGAAGCTAAAATAAGCGCTATTAGAAAAATTATCTTCCCAAGGAATTGCTTCTAACCCGCGAAATGCGAAAGGGTCTAGCTCAAGTAACAAAAGGTAAGCCACCGCCCACATTAAACCAAGCAATAAGAATAGGGCTACAGAACCAATAAGTTTGTTGGTGTCTATTTGGCCTGAAAACAAGATTTTTCTTACTAAAGATTTGGAAAGTGCCATAGAAAAAGACAAAAGTCAGAGAAAGCATCAATATGCTCATCTCTTTGATATGAAAGAGGTGTTTCGCGGCAATAGCAGCTATCCAAACCACGGCTAAACCTCTTAAAAAATGCGTCCACTTTCGATCAAAGCGCAAACTTACAAAGCAAACAATAAAAATCACTACCATAATCCCCTGTATGACGTATTCGATCACATTGTCTTGTAGTAGTTGAACGAGGGCGGCGGCAATTAACAGCATGATTAAAGCTAACGTTAAGTAGATGAAGTTATTCTTCTCGCTAATATTTGACAACGCTTTATCGAGATTCATGATTGACTCCTTTCCACAGTTATCATGGCGCACAAGTATGCTCTAGCCACAACAGTATCAAAAATGGTCATGTTTGATATGCATTTATTCGAACATTCTCGTTATAATCAGTAAGAGTTTATTGTACAACAGTGAAGGTGCTAGACGTGGATATCAAAGTGAAAGATTCATTGATTGGTGGCGTGATTAACGGCGTTATCAATGGTTATATTGCGAGCCACCATTTCAAAGGAATGGATAGCGTACCGATGTCGCTTAACGTGATCACGAATTCTGAAGTGACTGTGTGGGGACAAGCGGTATCTCTAACTTTTGGTTTAGGGATCATTTTGTCGTTGATCACATCCAAGCTATTTATTCATCAGCTCAACAAATCCCACCCACAACACATTAGTCAACTTCAGAGTGGTTTTTGGTCTCACCTTGTTCCTATTGCAGTCACCCATGCAGCAGCGTTATTTGGCTGGTTTGTGGCTATAGCTGTGATCTGGACAAAATACGCTGGCGAAGTGATGGTCTCTTCTTCAAGCGCTGTTGCACTGGTTGGCCTATTTGCATTCATCATTACCATTGCCGTCGAAGTACGAACTAAGAAAAGTATCATTTATAAAAAGATAAATTTACTGGAACAACCTCAGTAAACGACAGTAGGAATAGAAAATGTCAGATAACAATGTCCAAACCAGTGCTGAACAAAGCGATAAAAAAATTAGCCAAGCTCGCTCTTTCACTTACTACATTTTTGCCTTAGTTGCTGCTCTTTGGCTTTATACCTTATGGGCGGACAGAATGACGCCAATGACAGATCAAGCTAGAGTAAATGGCCAATTGATCCGCATTAGCCCAGAAGTCTCTGGCCCTATTTCACAAGTACTTATCACTAACAATAGTATTGTCAATGCAGGAGATGAACTCGTCACGATCGATCCGCGTCCTTTTGAATTAGCCGTTAAGGCCGCCAAATTTGATTTGCAACAAGCAGCTCAGTCTTATGAAGCGGATTCAGCAGCAATCAGTGTCGCTCAAGCAAATGAAGTCGCAGCTCGTGTTAAGGTCAATAATGCTAAGAAGAATGTGGAGCGTAATCGCGTACTCGCCAATAAAGGAACGATAAGTCAAGCGGTAATGGATAACATAATCGCCGAACTAGAGACGGCACAAGCGGGGTTGGCTCAAGCGTCATCAGCACTAGAAAAAGCGAAACAAGAGTTTGGCCCGAGAGGAATTGATAACCCTGAAATCCAATCGGTATTAAACCGACAAGAGCAGGCTCTACTAAACCTCAATCACACCAAACTGACGGCACCTGCTAATGGTGTGATCACTAATATGGATGTTGCTGTTGGCGATTATGCTGCTGCTGGGCAGCCACTTCTTACCTTTATCAATAACAACAACTTATGGCTGACGGCCATGGTGAGAGAGAATTCACTGGCTCATCTAAAGCCTGGCGATAAAGTCAAAATTGTTTTTGATGCAAACCCTGGAGAGGTCTATGAAGGAAAAATTTCTTCAATCGGTTGGGGAAGTAGCGGTAATGGTAGCCTTGCCCAAGATGCCAGTAATGGCCTTGTGACCTCACCAACAAGCAGTTCAAAAGCACAGCGTTTCCCCGTCAATATCGAGTTCACAGCGTTGCCTGCCGATCTAAATCTGAGATACGGTGGTCGAGCTGTGGTGGGTTTCTACCCTGATGAAAGCTACCTAGGTGAGAGACTACAAGATTTGTGGATCTGGGCATGGAGTTATATCAGTTATGTATCATAGTGCCGCTAACCCAATTATAAGAGTTGCGGTATTCCCTGTCCTTTTGCTGTTTTGGCAATATGTATATGGGACGGATTTGCCTTTACTCGCTCCAGCGATGTGTGCGGTTTTTCTCACTACAACTCATGAACCACCGCCTGTAATTATGGTGTTTGTTATGGGGGGCATTTTATTCATTACTGCTTGGTTTCAGGCACTAATGAGTGAACTATTGATTGATTACGTACATGTTTACTATCTGTTCTTGTTTGGAATTTTTTACTGGTGCATGGAGCGTACCAAGAAAAATTCGCAAGATGTATTTGCTATATTGCTGATTGTCTCAACCGCAATGATTGCTGTTTTTACGCAGCAAAAAGGGATTAGCGTTGAGCAAATCCCCATGGCTCTGCTAAAAAATATTTTTATCGCTGGCTTCACCGCCTATTTGGCCTACCTACTATTTCCACGAGGTGAGCCACTCGCGATAAGCATGCCACCTGCCAATTCGACAACGAAATATTTGCTTGATTGGCAAACCTTGCTCAAAGCGATCATTGTCATGACCATGATGGTGTGTACGATACAATTGGACTTAGAGCAAAGTACGATTATTACCATCATCGTCGCGTTAATGATTAAAGATCCTGATCCTAGTATTGGTAAAGATTATGGTTTAAGAAGGCTGCTTACAACATACGCGAGCGTGCTGTATGCCATTCCTCCCCTAATCATGAGTTTGCTGCAAGTCAATTTGGTAGGAACTGTGGGTGTTGCTGTAGTCAGTGCTTTATTTATGGGGATTCATGCCGTTACAAAGAAAGCTAGCTATAACTCAATTCAACTGATGTATTCCAGTTATGTGGTTTTAGTATTCTATGGGATTACTTCAACAAGTATCAGTGCGATTTCAGATGACCTCGTGCGTTTTACTTCGGTTTTTGCCGCGGTATTAATCGGTATCATGAGTTTGATTATCTTATACCCTAGAACTAGAACTTAATGTCACAACAACCAAGCCTACGTTTAACTCGGCTTGGTTGTCTTATTTTGGGATAAGTTGTACTGCGTGCAAGTAGCATCAATATGATGTAAATGAGTGAGCGTACTAACAAGGAATGGGGCAAAACTGTGTTGACGGCTCGCTAATCACTCTACTCTGAAACACACTCCAAATGGTAAACGTTAATGCATTCATTCAAAGTTATAACTTCACACCATTACCGTAACACTATGATTTTTATCAAATTATATACCGACAGATAAATTCTCCAACACCTTATCGATGTTTTCTGTACCGTTAGGCTTCAAACTCCTACAATGCAAGGCAGAGGGTCGGTGAAGGCTAAACTTTCACTTTTACATATTGAATACTCAACAATGCATTTGATTGCATTGGTACCGTCATCATTCAAAAGGAATAGTATGTTGAGCAAAGGATGGATATTGCTTGCCGCCGCAATCATCAGTCAGGGAGCATGGGCACTCGCTCCTTGCGGGACAGACAGTGGCATCGGGGACTGGTGCAGCCTGGATATTAATCAGCTACACCCCACTCAGGCCGGGGTTGGCCAACAACAAGTTGATAAAACACAAGCCAAACTGGCGACAAAAAGCCCTGCACAACTTAAGAAGTACATGAAAAAGAAAAAGATCCCGGTAATCGTAGATGCTGATGGCCAATATTGGTTGGTTGACCGACATCATCTAACCAAGGCGCTTTGGCAGCAAGGTGTGAAAGAGGTGACCGTCCACATCCTTGCTCACCTCGACAACAAGGAGAGCTTTTGGCAAGACATGCAAGGCAACCACTGGACATGGCTGCGCGATGAAAAAGGAGCCCCGCTAACTCCCGATCAATTACCTGCACACATAAGTAAGCTACCCGACTACCCCTACCGCTCTTTGGCTGGTGAACTACAAGATGCCGGTTATTACAGCAAGCATGAACAGGTTTATTTTGTTGAGTTTGCTTGGGCTAGCTGGCTTGGGGAGCAAATGAATTGGGTGCCAGTCAATGCGAGTACGCTCCCAGAACGACTCGAACAAGCGGCACAACTGGCATGTAGCTCAGCCGCTAAGGCTCTGCCTGGTTACCCCGGAGAGCAGTGTTCAACTATGCACCACCTCATCAACACGACAAACTAAGGTTCTATCGCAAAGCGTGATTTAAATAAGACTCATCATTTTGAAGATACAATTAGCCTGCGAGCGAACAAATAGCTCGCAGGACGCTGTTCGATAAGATGAATATGTATTTTGTTACAAATCGCCCTCTTGTCTTGTGGTTCAGTCAATGATTTACTATCGCTTCCTTAGCAACAGAGGCTTTTATTGACAATGGACGACCCCTTCAGGCGACCAATATTTACTGATCCCCCCCTTCACCGTGCCCCCTTATTTAAGGAGGCCACATGTTAGAACTCTTCCTACTACCCGAAACTTGGGCGATATTTGCCACACTGCTTGCTTTAGAAGTGGTTCTTGGCGTTGATAATGTAGTGTTCATTTCCGTCTTATGTGAACGGCTCCCCGTTCAGCAGCGGCCGCTTGCGCGTAACTTAGGCATTTGGTTAGCAGTTACCGCTCGGATTGGTTTGGTTTTTTCTATCAGTTGGCTGATGTCGTTAACTGCACCGATAGTCGTTTGGTTTAGCAACGAATTATCTGGACGAGATTTTATCCTCATCTTCGGCGGTGCTTTTCTGTTATTCAAAGCAGCAAAAGAGTTGTGGAACTGGCTAATGCCTGATGAGCATTCACATACGACGACAGTAAGTGCTGGCCTTGCGGTCGTATTACTGCAAATTGTCGCGGTTGACGCGGTATTTTCCATGGATTCGGTAATCACTGCGGTGGGTCTAACTAACGACATTCCTATCATGGTCGCGGCCATTTTAGCGTCTGCGGTGATCATGATATTAACCGCAGCGCGCATTAACGCCTTAGTCACCCGTTATCCGGGTTTTAAAACGCTGGCATTACTGTTTTTAATGATGCTGGGCGGTTTGTTAATCGCGGAAGGTGTTGAGCTGCACATCAATAAAGGCTACGTCTATTTTGCGATGGCGTTTGGTTTGGCAATGGAGATTTGTCATATTCAATGGGCGAAGAAACAAGCAATCCAGATTAAGCAGCTACGTCCGTTAAAGCTATATACGTCTACATCAAAGCTACATACGTCAAAACCATATTCGTTAAAAAGGCCCATGCCTTTGCTAAGGTCAAAGTCCTCAGCACATTGAAGAGATAATTGATATCAGGAGGGCGAACAGCAACGTCGCCCTTTCTTCTATCCGAATACTATTGACGTTAAGCTAATTTACGCACACTAAATTGGCTCATTAACGCTTTTAAATCATTGGCTTGCTGTGATAAATCATTACTAGCGTTAGCAGTTTCTTCCGTGCTCACTAATACTTTGTCGCCTGAATCACGAATACCCAACAAATTTTGGCTGACTTCTTCAGCACTCACGGCTTGTTGCTCGCTGGCGGAGGCGACTTGCAAGTTAGATTGCATCAGTTCGTCTAACGCTCCCGCTATCGAATAGAGCTGAGCTTTTGCACTATCGACGAGTGTTGATGATTCGCTGATCTGCTGGTCATTATCTTCTATCAATTTTGCAGCAATTTGAGCTTTATTCACCAACACTTGGATCAAACTGCTGATTTCATGAGTCGCTTCTTGGCTGCGAGAAGCCAAAGCGCGCACTTCATCAGCCACAACCGCAAATCCTCTTCCTTGTTCACCCGCCCTTGCCGCTTCAATTGCAGCGTTGAGTGCCAACAAATTGGTTTGCTCTGAAATCGAATCAACCACTGAAACGAAATTCTGAATTTTATGTGTGCTGTCTTGTAACTCTAAGATCATTTTCTGTGAGTTAGCCGCGTTAATCACCAATTGATGGGAGATTTTTTGTGTCACATCTGTCGTTTCACAAGCCGCTTTAACGCTGTTATCTGCACGAGTAGTCGACTCCGCTGCACCTTCAGCATTACTCGCCACTTCTGTAATCGTTGATGCCATTTGCTCCATTGCAGCCGCAACTTGCTGAGTGCTCTCTTGCTGTACAAGCATCGCTTTACGGTTATTCTCTGCCAACACATTTAATTCCGTCACCAGCCCTGCAATGCTGTTTGCTCTTTGAATCACCTCACCAACGGTTTTACTCAACGAGTCCGCCATGGTGTTCATACTTTGCGTCAACTGGCCGATCTCATCTTTTGACTCTGGCACAATGTGCTGATCAAAATGACCATTTGCCATTTTAGCCGCTATATTTCTCACTTTTAGCACAGAGCGAACAATTTGACGGCTGAGTAACGTCCCCATCACAAGGCCAAGAATTATCGAAACGACAGCTAATGTTATTGTGCCCTGCAATGCTCTGTGTTCTTCATCCTCAGTAATGAGAATAGAGGTTGCTGTTTTTTGCTCTAAATCGCGTAGAAAATGTTCAATTTCGGTATTAAATGACTTTTGCATATTTTCTAGTGCGAGTGCTTGCGGCGCAAGTTGTTCTACTGGCTCATTACTATTTAAGCGCTTGAGTAATTGAAATAAAGCCACCTCATACTGGTGATAAGAACGTTCTAACGCTTCAAATGTTTGGTATCGGTTTTGGCTCTCTTGATCAACACCCTTCGCTTGACGATGCTTCTTTGCATCACTAAGTATTTGCTTCGCTTGTGTCAATTCAGACTCCAACACTTTTGCGATGTTTTCTGTCTTTTGAGTAAGGTCTTTCAGCGCTTGTGAGTTGCCTTCGACAGGGATTTTAGCCAGTCGAAAAGCCTTTTCTAACACGATCGAGCTTTCCAACTGTTTGATGGTGATATCCGACGTCAACCGGATTAAAGGAATACTTTCATCCGCGATTTCTTCAATTTCGAGCGCAATACGATTCATTTTTACAGCGCTAAAGCTTGCAACACCAACAATTAGGCACAGCATTAGCGTAATTAGCGAAATCATTTTTTGGGTAATCGATAAGTCTTTAATCCACTGCATAAATGCACTCTCCAAACACAATCATTAAAGCCATTCGTTTATATGAATATTGTTATGCTGTTAAAGATAGTTTAGTAAAACCTAAAACACACTATTCCTAATACTAAGTAACTAGAGGTCATATCTGTTCAAGCGAGTAGAAAACTCTGCTTTTACTTATCAGTCAGTGTGTTAAAGACAAAAGCCCGAACGCTTGGGTTCAGGCTTTAAGATAGGGAACAAGGTCTACGGCGTTAGATGCGCTCTACACATTCACGAGCAATTACCAGCTCTTCATTGGTTAGGTTTATATTCGTATCGCATCTGCTAACAGGAATTTGGACAATAGGTTGCCAGTGATTTTGCTAATTTATCTATTCATAAATAAGCTCTGGTATTGAAAACTGGCTACTAGCTACCGACTAATATCTCAAAATCATCCGCAGTCCTCACCACCATCCCCTCACTTCTGCCACTGTTAGCGAAAAATTCGAACACGGCCACTTGACCTGTCTACTACTCCATAGTTCATACTCTCGACATACAAACAACATCTAGGTCAAATCTCACATGTATTTGATTTCGGAACTGGCAGCAAAGGCGGGGATCTCTCGCACCACCTTACTCTATTACGAGAAGTTAGGGCTGATTAACGGCCAGCGCCTTGACAATGGATATCGCTATTACAGCGAAAACGATTTGCAGCGACTGTTTTTAATTCTACAACTTCAAAGCGCAGGACTCTCATTGAAAGAGTGCGAACAATGCTTGGACGCCAAATTAAGCCGAAGCTTATTGGAAAATCGGCTGACGCAACTCAACCATGAAATTGATAAAAAAATCCACGCTCGTGAGTTGCTACTGGCATTACTTGGGGAACGCCCTCAAAGAGAGTTACACCATTCCCTGAGTCAAAGTGCGCCTAGCGCTTACTTAAACTGGTTAAGTACGCAGGGTTACAGTGAAAAAGAAGCGCTCAGATTAAAGTGGTTATCAAAAGATATGAACGAACACGAGAGTTACATGAAAGACTTTATGACAGTCTTTGCAACATTAGAAAGATGGGGGCCAGGAAGTCACAAGGACTCTTTAAAAGCGATTTCATTAATGTCACCTCAGACAATGACCGATATTTTAGACATTGGTTGTGGCACTGGCATCTCAACGTTACTACTAGCTGACAACAGTACCGCGCACATTACCTCCGTGGATAATGAGCCTATTGCCATCGAACAACTCGATAAAAAAATCCAAAACGCACAGTTGCATGAGCGCATTTCTCCTGTTTGTGCCTCCATGACGGAACTGCCATTTCTAGCAAAATGTTTTGATGCCATTTGGGCGGAAGGCTGCGTCTACATTATGGGAATGGAGAACGCACTAAAACAATGGAAGCCTCTGTTGAAAGACAATGGCGTATTGATGGTGAGTGATTTGGTTTGGCTCACTGACTCTCCTGACGAAGAGACAAAACAGTTTTGGCTGGCAGACTACCCAGACATTCAATCGATACCTAAACGGCTCGCTCTGTTCAAAAAGCATGGCTACGACGTGATCGGACACTTCTCATTAGGCGTCGATGCATGGCAAAACTACTGGCAACCGCTGCAAAGCCGAGTTGAGGAATTACAAGCTGTTATGCCTGCGTCCCAAGCGTTACTGGACATTAAGAAAGAGATTTCAGTTTACGAGCACAGTGCTGCAAAAGACTTTACCTATCAGTACTTTATTTTAAAACTTGCAAACTAGAGATAGATATATGAAATACGCTTTGTACAAACAAGAACAAGCTCAAGAAATCATTACACTGTTCAATGACACATTTTCGGATTCAGAAGGTAAAGAAGAAGGTGCATTAATTGCGAAACTCGTGGAAGACTTTCTCACGCTACCAACCAAAGATGAGGATCTTTATGTGTTTATTGCACAATCTTTAGTCGGTGAAGTGATCCCTCACGTTGCGGGTAAGCCAACATGTTTACCCGCCCTCGACAATCCCTATTATTGGTAGGTGGTGAACATGAACGCTCCTTCATTACTAGAGTTAGGTATGCGACCTTTTTTCCAGCAGCAACTGTCTTTAGAAGAGTTAGAGAACGGCTCGCTCGGTCGAATCATCGAACATCATAAATCTGAGGTTGTTTTGATGAGTGACAACGGGACGTTACGATTGAATCTGCCGCCGAAACTCGAAGCGGTATGCGTGGGCGATTGGGTTGTTTTCGATCACGAACGAATACTTCGTGTGCTCGAAAGACAATCCTTGTTCCAGCGCAAAGCGGCTGGCAGCACTCTCAAGCGACAGCTAATCGCAGCCAACATTGATTGTGTATTTATCGTCAGTTCATTCAATGAAGATTTCAGCTTAAATCGCATTGAGCGTTATTTGGCTTTGGCCAATGAAGCAGGTGCTCAAGCGGTGATTGTGCTGACAAAAGCCGATTTATACCCTGATCCTGATGATATTCGTGAGCAAGTACAAAAGCTTGATCCGCTATTGAGCGTTCACTATGTTAACGCACTGGATAGCCGGGGTGTTTCTGTATTGGAAAATTACTGTCAGAAAGGCAAGACAATTGCGTTTCTCGGCTCCTCAGGTGTAGGGAAATCAACACTGGTCAATAGCTTACTTGGCCGCCATGAAATGGAAACTGGGCATATTCGCGAACAAGACAGCAAAGGTCGCCATACCACTACCCATCGTGCGATTAAATGGTTACCCAGAGGTGGTCTGTTGATGGACACGCCAGGAATGCGAGAGTTACAACTGAGCGATGTCAAAGAAGGGATTCAACTCACCTTTGCCGATATTGAATCCCTCGCATCGCAATGTCGTTTTAGTGACTGCCTGCATGAGAATGAACCAAGTTGTGCGGTTAGAGAGGCAGTAGAAAGCGGAGAGCTATCCTCTAGGCGCTTAGACAACTACAAAAAACTACTGCACGAAGAAGCCCACAACAGTGCGACATTGGCGGAGAGAAGAGCGAAAGATCGCGCGTTTACCAAGATGGTTAACTCCGTTCAGGAGAAAGCGCGCTCGGCTAAAAAGTTTCGATAACCATTTAAAAAATCATCATTAATCACAAACCATTGGCTCTGTTGATCATCTAATCAAAGTACTTCTCTATACAGAAAAATATTACTTTTAGTCAGGCAAAATCGTATTAACAAAGTGTGAATGAGTATTTACCCTAACCAGTAACGGGACAAAAACAAGCCAACACTAACCTCACTAACTGAGGAGCAGCAAAAAATGTATTGCAGAAGTCCATGTAGTGAGTAATGGTTGTGTCGCCATTCGCGTGCTTTGCGATGGTCTATCCAACATATGATCACAAAAAAGCGAGCACAAAGCTCGCTTTTATCTTTTTGATTTTAAATGCAATTACAGCAATTCAACCGACTGCTTGGCAATCACAAATTCTTCGTTCGTTGGGTTTCCATTAGTATCGTATCCGCTAACAGGGATTTGGACAGAGCGAGCTAGAATAATTACGTCAATACTTTCACTTTAAATTAGGTTCTGTAATGCGTTAGTGCCCATTGAATAGTTCCATCAGCCTAACTTTGATTTTGAACTAACACCACCATAGACATCAATCGTCAACCCTCGCTCTTTCTCATAAGTTTTAGGTGTAAAGCCAAGCTGTTTTTTAAGGTGGCGGATCAAGTGAGGTTGATCACTAAAACCAAATTTGAAGACAACTTCAACCCAATCTAGTTCAGTTGATTCACGTTGATAGAGATACTCTAGCATTGCTTCTAATCTATTCATCGACTGGCACTGTTTAAGGGTAAACCCTGTGGTGCGTTGAAAGCTTCTTTCCAGGGTTCTTTGTGAACAATACAGTTTTTCACCCAGCTCAGATATCGTACTCTGGTCTAGATGTTTAAGTACATTGCGAGTGATTTTACTGTGCTGATCTTCGGTGCACTGTTCTAACCAAGGTGACAGCATCGTATCTAACTGCTCTACACACTGCTGTGGATTAGTTCGAGCCAGTTCAATCAGTCTGCTTTCATCCATACCTAATTGCTTGAACAATATTGAGTCTTCCACTGACTCCACTTCATCTAGTGCCAAAGGATTGGCAGAAAAATCGGGTAAACAGTAAAGAGCGCCGACACGAAACTTGATACCAAGATGAACAAATGGCTTAGAGTGATCTAATTCAAAGGTTTGCCGATGTGGATAAAGCCAATGGCTGCCTTCTCCCTTCGCTATGCTCGGGTTCAGGTCATAAGAGTAGACTTGATTGTGAGGTGAAAGAATCAAATGTGCCGATGGGTCAGGGTTGAGCTTTGGGAATTGATAAGCCTCTGAATCAGGGCGCTTATCAATCAACCAATAGCATTCTACATATTGGGAAACACATGATGAGTTTGGCAACTTTAGCCAATGGATCATAACCAGTTCCGTTAGGTTTATTGTTTAAGGGTACCATAAGTCAGATCGTCGTAAACAAAAATCCCCCTTACCACAGCAAGAGGGATAACAAGTTATTTGTTGTTAAATTCAACCTGAACAATGCGGTTTGAAGATGATAAACCCGCACGTTTAATGGCTTTTTGTGCACCTACATTAATGCTCTCAGTAGAACAGATAGGCGTTAAACCACGCTGATTAGCTGAGTTGACTAACCATTTAAGCAGTTGAGTAGCAATGCCTTTTCCACGTTGTGATTGAGCGACAATCATGCCAAGGTCTGCATATTCCGTTTGGTACTCATCAGACAGACGGCACTCGCCCGTTGCAATAAGTTCATTCTCGCTCCAGTAACCGAATAACTCTTTACGATCAATCAGGTTACCAAAGTAGCCTGTAAGCCACTGCTCTGGTGCGCCAATAGTAGTGGCTGCAAACTCAACAAACTGCTCCAGTTGCTCTGACTCTGCTAGCTTTAGTTCAAACTCTGGGATAATGCTTTGCTTACTCGCCTCTTTTTGCTTGTACATCAGAGAATTAACCTTCACTGCTGATGCGTTATCAAGGCTAAGTGACAGATATTGCGGCTCTGCTGTACTGACAAATGCACCATTTACAGCCCCAATGATTGAGCTATTTTGTTCTGCGATAAGCGTGAAAAGTTCTTTTGCATCCATTTTAGCATCATTACTCAAGTAGAACTGCAACATATAACCTTCGCCATTGATGCAGCAGTATCCAACTAGGATTTCTTGCTCATAAAACCCAAAGTGTGTAGACATGGGTACAAATCCAAAGTGCCACATACCATCAAGCGGTGCTGTTGATTGTGCAAAATATGCTTGCTTTAGTGTGCTGATTTCTTCTAGATTTTCTATTGGTTTAATTTCTAACATCGTTTTTTACCTAATTTTTTTGATTTACTGGAAAGCTTTACACCTTTATCTAAGAAGTGCCTCGCTTTCGGATGTCACACATAATAAGCAATGTCCGCTCGCTAAGATTGAACAAAAACGACAATGTTTAAATCGGTTTTTTAGATGTTGGGCTAAGTTCGAACTAAGTGATCCTCATAAGCAATTAGCATCTTATTGAAGGTGTTTTCAAATAAGGATTAGTAATCGATTACTGCTGCTAATGAAACACGCTGTAGGGCACAAAATGAATTGTAGAAGGCAATTTAGTAAGCCATGGGAGTGCCGCCATGCACATCCTTAGCGATGGTCTATCCAACATATGAGTACAAAAAAAGCGAGCACTAAGCTCGCTTTTATCTATTTGATTTTAAATGTAATTATAGCAACTCAACCGACTGTTGAGCGATCACGAATTCTTCGTTAGTTGGTACCACAAGCGCTACTGCATTTAGCATGTCTGATTTTGCGATAATGCCAGCATTACCGAATCGAGCTTGCTCGTTACCTTGCTCATCTTCCACAAAACCAAGAATTTTCAGGTTGCGTAGAATTTCACGACGAATAGGCAATGCGTTTTCGCCAATACCACCGGTAAAAATAATACCGTCGAGCGAATCAAGCGCTGCAAGGTATGACGCGATGTATTTCGCCACACGGTAGGTGAAGACTTGGAAGGCCAATGTAGCGCCTTCATGACCTTGCTCCATGGCTTCTAGAATGCCACGTGCATCGCTGGTTAAACCAGAAACACCCAAGAAACCAGAGGCTTTGTTCAATGAATTAAACACTTGTTCTTGTGTCCAGCCCTTCTTCAATAGAAATTCAATGATGCCGGGGTCAAGGTCACCACAGCGAGTGCCCATCATCAAACCAGAAAGCGGTGTAAAACCCATACTGGTATCGACACTCTGGCCATCTTTAATTGCGCACACTGACGCACCATTACCAAGGTGAACAGAAATAAAGCTGCTTTCTTCAACTGGCTTGTTGATCATTTTTGCCGCTTCACGGCTCACAAAATAATGGCTGGTTCCGTGGAAACCATAGCGGCGAATACCAAACTCAGTGTATAGCTCTTTTGCAATCGCACCTGTGTAAGCTTTTGCTGGCATGGTTTGGTGGAAAGCGGTATCAAAAACAGCAAACTGCGGTAACTCAGGAAACGCTAGCATTGCCGCGCGCATACCAATCGCGTGTGCTTTATTATGTAACGGTGCTAAATCACTAAGCGCTTCAACTTCGTTGACGATTTTTTCGTCTAACTTAACGGTCTTAGTAAACTTCTCGCCACCATGTACTACGCGGTGCCCAACCGCAACGACGTCATCAATCAAGCCGTAGCTTTTCACAAGCTCAACCAGTTTTGCAACCGCCAACAGGTGGTGATTCGCTTCACCTTGAATCGCACAATTGGCTTTTTCTCCGTTAAACTTCCAGCTCATACGGGCATCATCAAGCCCAAAGCATTCACCTAGACCACTCAGTACGGCATCCCCCGTATTTGAATCAATCACCGCAAACTTCAGTGATGAGCTGCCAGAGTTAATAACCAAAACAAACGAGTTCGACATGGGGTAAGTTTCCTGTTTTAGACTAAGTGTTGAAGTATACAACTTCTTGGTTTACGTGACCCTCATTATTCAATAATTTTTTAATCTTTCAACTTTGTTTTAGTTTCAGCATCATGCCAAACGATTTTTTCTTGATCTGAGGCAAGTTATTATTTCTTTTGAAGTGAGAAATATATCAATATTTAAGTCCATCCTGTAGCGCGCAGTAAACGTCTGTGCTTCCACCATTTTGCGTTGACAACATTAGGCAGTAAAAAGGGGGCTTACGGTGAATCGAAAGCGTTCTGTTCAGTACTCGTAACGTTACGCACACCGGCAGTTAAACCGCATCAATGGGTGTAATACATACAAATACGCTTGCTTTCTATTTCTAATACGTTGAACGGTGTTTCATAGATATCGCTCAAAACCGACGATTGAATCACCTCTTGTACTGTGCCAGTTGCTACTACTTGGCCTCGTTTCAGCGCAATGATGGAATCGGAGTAACAGGATGCAAAATTGATGTCGTGAATCACCACGACCACCGCTTTATTCAACTCATGTGCTAAACGCTGAATAGTGGCCATGATCTGCAATGAGTGTTTGATATCGAGGTTGTTCAATGGCTCATCGAGAAAGATGTAATCGGTATCTTGGGCGATCACCATGGCAATAAAGGCCAGCTGGCGTTGGCCGCCACTCAGTTCGTCTAGGTATTTATCTTCTATCGCTTTAAGATCAAGATATTCGATCGATTGCTCAATCATCGCATGATCATTGGCCGTTAATTTACCTTGCGAATAAGGAAAACGGCCAAAAGCCACCAGCTCTTTCACGGTAAAACGCATGGTCAGAGTATTGGCTTGACGCAGAACCGACAGCTTTTTAGCCAACGCTTTAGTATCCCACTCAACCAGCTCTTTGCTTTCAATCCAAACTTTACCGCTATCACGGCTAACCAAACGGCTAGCCATCGACAATAAGGTACTTTTTCCTGCACCATTAGGGCCAATAATTGAAGTGACCTTGCCTTTTTCAAACTGCGCACAGGCCTTATCCACAACGGCTTGTTGGCCAAACACTTTAGTCAGTTTATCTAGCTGAATCATATGAAATTAAACCATTTTATTACGTAAAAGGAGGGAGAGAAAATAGAGACCTCCGATGAAATTGATCACCACACTCAGCGTTGTTTCAAACTGGAATACTTTTTCAACCACCCATTGACCTGAAAGCAATGCACACACCGCCATCGCGGAACAACCAATCAATAAGGTTCGGTGTTGGTATGAACGAAACCACTCGCGCGTTAAGTTGGTGACCAATAAGCCAAAGAACATCACGGGCCCAACTAAAGCTGTAGAAATAGCAATTAGTACTGCACTAAGCATCAATACATGGTGCGTCACTCGGCGTACATCCACCCCTAAACTGACCGCGTTATCGTTATCCAACCATAAAACATCCAACACGCGATGCAGGCGAAACAGGCCAAAGCAAACCAACAGCAGTAACGGTGTTACCCAATACACAAGTTCCACTTTCACGTTGTTGAAGCTCGCAAACATATTGGACTGTACCGATGAAAAATCATTCGGATCCATCAGCATGATCAAAAAGGAGGAAATGCTGGAAAACAGTTGCCCCAGAATGACTCCTAATAGCAACAACACCATTAAGTTGCTCTGCTGCTTACGAAAATAAAAAGCGAACAACAAACTAGAAAACAGCAGCATGGCAGCAACGGACAACGAAAAATTGAGGTAAGCATTAAGCGCGTAGCTACTTAGGCCACCAAAAAGAGTCACCACTAACACCTGCACAAACAGGTAGAGTGAATCAAACCCCATGATGCTGGGCGTTAAAATTCGGTTGTGGGTAATGGTTTGAAATGCTAGAGAGGACTGCGCAATGGCAATGCCCGCTAACACCATCGCCAATACTTTGGGTACACGACGAGAAAGAAAATAGTGATAGTTGTCGGCGTTCAATCCAACACCAATAAATAACCCAGCAAAAAGCAGAGAAGCCAAAACCAGTAACCACAGTTTGCTATGATCACGCAAAGTGATGCTCGCACATACAGACTTACCCATGGCGTTGTCCTCGCAACAGCAACACAATAAATACACTGCCACCGAGAATACTGATGATCATCGAAATCGGCACTTCATAGGGGAAAATAATCAAACGGCCGCCCAAATCGCATAGCAGTACCAATAACGCACCGAAAATGGCCGTACGAGGGATATTTTTGCGTAAGTTGTCGCCGTAATAGTGGCTGACTAAATTAGGCACAATCAACCCTAAAAAAGGCAGTTGACCGACAATCATCACAACCGTCGCAGACATCACCGACACCAAACAAACGCCAATCACCAGCACTTGCTGATAGTTAAGCCCTAAGTTCACAGCAAAATCTTTACCCATGCCGACCGCCGAAATTCGCGCCGCATACAAATAGCTAAAGAGGGCAACCGGGATCGCAATATAGAGCAGTTCGAAATCCCCTTTCAGCAAATTGGCAAAATTGGCTACCGTCCAGCTAGAAAGGTTTTGTATCGCATCGTATTTGTAAGCGATGAAGGAGGCGGCGGATTCCACCACATTACCAAAAATAATGCCGATCAAAGGGACAAAAATGGCATTTTTAAACTGCACACGCTGAATCAGTTGCACAAACAGCAAGGTGCCCGCAATCGAAACCGAGAAAATAAGCCACAAGCTTTCACCGTGACCAAAAAAGACTAAGCTCAACACATAGCCCAGCATGGCGCATTCAATGGTACCGGAGGTAGAAGGCGCGGCAAATCGGTTTTGGCTGATTTGCTGCATAATAAGACCCGCGATACTGAGCCCTGCCCCGGCTAAAATAATCGCCAACAAACGTGGCAAACGACTGGTAAAGAGCAGTTGCCAAGCATGGGCATCCCCTTGCAGTAATGCCATTAGTGATAGATTGCCTACCCCCACAAACAGTGAAGATAGACTGACTACCAACAAAGCAAGCAATAACTTTTTCAAAGCTAACCTCAGCTTGTTTGTGGCAAATTAGTGAATGTGTACAGCATTTCTAACGTCGCTGATCATCTGCTCTGTAGCAGTCACACCAGAAATGGATAGGTACCAAGCATTAAGGTCTAAAAAGGCCATACTTTTATTTTTGTAGGCCGCCGTCGCTTTGATCAAGTCATTTTCAAACTCTTGGCGAGTGTGACTTTGCCCTTTGTTGACCAACGTATCACGATCAATGATCAATAAGGTTTTAGGATCATGTTCGCGAATAAATTCATAAGAGATTAGATCGCCATGGCGTGTCGCTTTGATGCTATCGACGGTCGTTTTGAATCCAAAATCTTTATACACCGCCGAGAAACGTGATTCAGGCCCAAAAGCGGTAATGTTACCGCCAGAGCTCATCACTGTGAGCGCATCGATTTGGTTGTTCTGATTAAAGCTACGAAGTGCTTGAAACTGCTTATCTAAATCTTCAATTTTGGCTTCCACTTGGTCTTCAATAGCAAATACTTTGCCTAGATTACGCCACTGCTGTTGTGTACTCTGCCAGTAGCCTTGGCTTGCATCGGCTGCAAAAACGATAGTTGGTGCAATTTTAGATAGCTCGTCATAACTGGTTGCGGCGCGCGGCCCAATCACAATCACATCCGGTTTTTGCATATAAATGGTTTCGAAATCAGGCTCAAATAAAGAACCGGCAGGTGCGTATGTATCGCTGTTGTACTTCGCTAAATAATTCGGCAGTTCAGTTACTTTCGATACCGCGACAGGTTCAATACCAAAGCGATCTAACGTATCTAACGCACCCAAACCAATGACAACCACACGTTGCGGATTTTGCTCGATCGTCGTGGTACCGAGTTGATGATTCACAGAAACGGTTTTAGCACTGAGAGTAAAAGAGGTAAGCAAGCCAAGTGCTGCCAAACTAAACAACGATTTCATATAGGTTCCCATTCAAAATAACTGCGACAGATTTTGATAAGCATTCGCATTAAGTTCGGGTAATATAATCGTTGACCGTCGTTCAAGCAACCCTATTCACATCAAAATCGGCCATGATGATCAGAAGCAGCAAGAATGATGAAAAAGCGAGCGCTAATAAGAGATTCGCGCTCGCTTTGTAGGGGGAGAGAAATGTTATGGACGTGTCGGGTTAATCGTCAAAGGCTCAAAAGTGGCCACTGCGTTACCACTCGCTCCAGGATGATCAACATAGCTGGTGTCTTGCATCAAGGTGTAAAAGACATCGACATAATCGTCGTCGTTGACCAGTAAACCATCGGGAATCGCATCAATGATCTTGCCCGTGATTTGCGGAATAATCGCATACGCCTGCACTTCTGGATCAGGGATAAGCTTCAGCACTTCTTCCGCTACTTTGACGAGTAGTTTAGCCAGCTCTTTATAATCGGTACCATCATCTTGCTCCATCAAGATAAGATCGGCTGCGCCCCAACGGTAACGAGACCATTGGATCATCACTTGATTTGGGAAGTAATCTTGCTTGTCGTAATCCAAATAAGGCATTTCAACTAAGTCAATGGTCGGCTCATCTCGGCTTGGATTGATGCCTGTAACAATCGCATAAATTTCAGCCGCTCCAGAGATCCACGGTTCTTTGTCATCCGCTAAACGAATTTTTTTCAGTACTGTGGTGGAAATAGGCTCAGCGCTATTATCGCTGCTGCGGACCATCGCTTGCGCGGCGACGCTACCACTTTCTACTGTGGTCAATGTGGTCGATTGACCCAATGCGTTCATCTGTGCACGCATTGCTTGTAAGCCTGCGCGCAATTCCACTTCGCTATTACTATCAACCACGAAAACGGGTACATCTGGCATTTGATATACATCCAGTTGATGCACCTGTCCGTACACATCAAACGCTTCAATATATTGCCAAGACGCATCATTACCTTTGGGCTCAAAAGCAAACAACGGGCTTTGCCCTTCTTGCCACTCTTTAATCATCGACGCATCGGCAATACGCAGTTGCAGCAATTGCTCAGTAAAATCCTCAATGCCTTTCATTGAACGAATTTGCGCGTCCGCTACAACCATCTGTTGACTAAAATCGGAATCAGGCTGCTCTTCAAACAAAGTGGAAACAGAAATGGATAGGTTTTGCGCGCTGATTTCAGTTTTAAGTGTAGTTTCAAGCTCGGCGTAACTTTCACTCAGTTGCAGTGCTAACGCTCTTTTTTGCTGTGCAATCGCATCAGCATTAGATTGGCTGGTGCTACTGGTTGTCGCTTCTTCTGAGTTGCACCCCATAATAGTGGCCACAAGCAGTAATGAAACGGGTGTTATATATCTCATAATGAACCCTTAATATTTTTAATTACAACATAGAGTAATAACTCTACATAAAAACACAATATCACCGAATGCTATTCTTTCAAGAAATAAATAGAGTGTTAATTTATATTCTTCCCACAAGATCAAATTATTATTAAGTAAAGATTAAATTACATAATGTTAATATAGCTATTACTTTTCTGGCTAATCATATGATTTTAATAAAAAGAAGTGCTTTTACACTTCTTTTTATTCATTAATTATTCATAAGTTGCATAGAGCTCAACTTGGCTATTGGCTTGCTGTGCATTAAGCATGAAATGGACATAGCCCGCTTGCGTTACTGGCAGTTCAATATACTCATAGCTATCAGCACGTTTAGACGCTTGGTCAAAATGAGTCAATGTAGGCCAGTGCTCGCTTTCTGCATAAAGATCAACATTGTGGGCTGCCATCTCATCAATAGGCTGGAGCCAAACTTTGACACTGCTCATTCCCTCTGGTACATAAATCGCTGCATAGCGAGTTTGATGAATACCCAACGTCATTGGCTGACGATTTTCGAGAACAACAGGTGCTAAATCATCACTAGGCTTTTGCGTATTATCGGTAATGGCGTAACTTACTTTCGTATTTAATTCAACACGCTGGTAAGCTTCTCTACCCGTAATACTAAAATAATAGCGACCCGGTAAAACGGTACCATTGGCTTGTTTTTCTAGTGAAATTGTTTCATTACTATGCAGTTCAAAATTTGTTATTTGATAATCATAATAATGCGCAATTTTTTCATAACTTAAATAAAGATCGGCGTCACCATCACCGCTAATATTAATCGACAATTCACTGATATTATCTGGAACATCAATATAATAGAGTTGTTCACTGTACTGCTCACCCGACAAGGTAACACTCTGTCCTAACGCTAAATGATTCATCGAGTCTTCTGGTTGAATTGGCGGCACAATCGGATCTTCTGGATTACCACTGTCCGTTGTCAAAGTGTCTAACCAAGTTGAAAATTCGCTGTCTAGGCTTTTGCCGATCCGTTTCACTTGCTCAGCCCATGCTTTGAAATCGCCACTACGTGATAGCGCTAGCAGTTGATCCACTTCATTGGGATGGTTTTCCAGCATAAAACGAACCGCTAAATAGCCCCAGCGATAAATTTGATTGGTGTCATTTTGATAAGTAGTGGCCAGTACTTGCGTGAGGCTCAGTTTTTTCTCAGCAATTAAGTCTACCGCCGCTTGGTAGCCTTTTTTATAGTGCATGTATTCAGCGAAGCCTTCCAACCACCACACGATATGGCCTTCACTTAAATTGAGAGAAAACGAACCGTATTGGTTGTAGCGTCCGTCCAAATAATGCACATATTCATGCTCTAAATTGAGAATAGACAACGCCTCATCCTGCGCATATCGATAAGCGACAAAGCGCGCGGTGTTGTTGGCATCAGCCGGGTTACCTTCAAGGTATTGCCCGCCATTGTTGGTAGTATTGCCAAACAAGAAGTTGGAATAACTGACATAACTTTCGTTGCTATCAAATACCACCACTTCCACTTGTTGATTAAGATCATCGGCCACGGGCGTGAAACCTGTGTTGGCAACGGTATGGAAATCCGCTTCTTTCTCATTCAAAATGCCACACGCTTGCTCTGCTTGCTGAGGTGTTAAGCCTTGCGAGCGGATAATAGCAGGCCCATCACATTGATGGCGATTTGGCATGATACGCTGTTCAAGTTGCTGCTTAGCTTGCGTTAAATTAAGCGCTTCCAATGTCTCTGGCGCGTAGTAAGAAAGCATTTCAACCGCAGCAATCCAGAGTTTATCGCTACGTCCACCCAGCGGGTAACGTTCCAATACTTTTTCTAAAATCGCAATGACTCGAGTTTTGGTGTTTGGGTAAGGGCTAACCAGTAAGCGCCCCGTTTCACGCACCGCATTGTACAAAATGAAATCAGCATCGGTTCCTAACGCCCAATCATGCTCAGTGGCAAAACGATACAGTGTCTCCAAATATTCTGGATGGGCTTCAATGTCTTGATAAAAATCATCACGCGAAGCATGGCCGCTCATGGATCGAAATAAGTTATTTAAACCATCAACAAACTGCACATCTTGCGCCGTTTGTGGGTTAAAGGCGTCCAATAGCACGATGAAATTCGTCATCGTTGAAGGTAGGCGTTTCACGTTATCGACCATTAACGTTAAGCTCGACATGGCCGCCACTTGTTCACGACCTAAGCTCAAACTATAAGGCGATAACATAAACTGGTTAATCGTATCCGCAATCGCATTACTCAATTGGTCCGAATAATCACCAAAATCTTGTTTTACACCATAGCGCACATAATACGCGGCACGGATAAACTCCCCCAGATTAGCAATAGATTTGGCTTGCGCTTCTGTTCCTTGATATTGCGAAACCTCTAACGCCAGCGCTCGGTTAATGCTGTCTATACTATTTTCACTGTATAGACCCAAGATGGCTTTACTATCGGTATAAAACCACGAGTTATAACAGGCTGGTTGTGCATTTTTAATCGCTAAAATTGGCTCTTGTGCTTGGGTGATATCATTAAACTGGCAGGCATCTAATGCATAAGAAAAAGACGGTAATCCTGCTAACGATAATGCCAATAGCAAAGCATTAGGTTTGGGACGAGGGGAATGAATAGATGGAACCGGAGCAATACGCATAGTAACGACTCTCTATAGATCATAGAAATGAATGAGTCGCGATTTATATCAGAATCACATCAACAAAATGAAACTTGATGCACAGAAACCAGGATCTTACTTCAAAAAAGAATTGCTCTCATGAGAGAGCAATCGATTAACCAATAGATCTTATATATCAATACATTACTAATTTTTCCACCACTAACTAAGTGATCGGATACACAGTACATTGAGTGCCAATCACATGAGTAATGGTTTGCGGCTCAATCATTTGCCAACCACTTTCACTATCAAGGGGTTCTGACGCAACCACCATATTATCGCCTTCGCTTTTACTAAACACGGTCGGCGGATTACCATCAGAGCTATAACGCACTAACCAAAAATCTTGCCCATCAGAGATACAAATCGAAGCTTTAAAAGGTGTGACTATCTGTTTCTCCGCCAAAGCCTGCGCAATTTGACCAATCGTGGTCGTAATGGCTTGTACTGGCTGACTGCGTAACCCATTACTCATCATCAATAAAAAAATCAATTCACTATCCGTTGTCCCAACACGCTTGACGTATAGCAATTCCGGTAGCTGCCGTTCCAAGGCGAATTTCACTTTTTCAAACTCACCAATTTGCCCGTTATGTAAAAACATCCAGTGATCCAAAATAAACGGATGACAGTTAGAACGGGAAACCTGCGTTCCGGTGGACGAACGCACATGTGCCATAAAACGGTGAGAACGAATGTGATGCGTTAAGGATCGCAGGTTTTCATCTCCCCAAGCGGGTAAGACTTCATGAAACTGCCCGGGTGTAGTGCGTTCGGTATACCAACCCAGCCCAAACCCATCAGCGTTGACACGGGTGACCGCTTTACGCGCTTCTAAACTTTGGTGCACGAGAGAGTGTTCCGGTTGATAAACCAGTTGATCGAGGTAGATAGGAGTTCCTTGGTAGGCGAGCCAGCGGCACATAATGCAAACATTCCAAAATAATCAGTCACTGATTTCAATAAAGCACGTTTGCTCAATGGCTGCAAGGTGTCCAGGCAACGATACCTTTGCCACTTGGCTCATCAACGCCACAAGTTAATGACTCTTAAATGCAGGCTTAAATGATGAATTATTTATTGAACTAAGATCATCTTTTAGCAAAGTTCATATTATTAAAAATACTAAACCTATTATTAGTCATTGTTGGTTTTGACCCAACATTTACTTTCGATTGAATTCTAACCTATCACTTTATTTATCTAAAGAATTTCATCTTCATCACTAAGAATAAAATACAAATCCATCAATTATTAATTCTAAATTTAAGAATAAAGAACCGACATATTTATCAATTAAAAACAAACCAAATGTTAACTAGTTATGTTTAAAATATGATGTTATTTCAAAACAACAATTATTTACACTTGCTATGCGTATGACTGATATATAGATTGTTACGAATAATTCACACATTATATGGATATACTGTGAAACATTTAATTTATTTTTTATTAATTAGTTACTCATCAATTAGCCTTGCTCAATCTTCAGTTGATGATGAACGGTTGCTCGCCTCATTAATCGAACGAGGTGTGATATGTGAAGGGCTGACATCAGAACAGCAACAACAAGCACTTGCCCTTTATCTACAAAGAAAACACCACAAAGAAAAGTCTCTCAATTCGACAACTCATCAAGAAGAAGCGTGTATTTCTCCGCCGAAGAGCGACTAAATCACCCGTTCAATCTTCACTGAATAACACTCAGAAAACTTGCCTAGATAAGAATATACCAGCCACTCATTGCGTCCATGAATTCTATTTTATGGCGATGAAAGCCATTTATTCTCTATAGCGCTCAGTCGTATGGAAATCAGTTCAGTGAAATTGTTAATACCATAAATACAGAAAGAAAAATAAGGAAAGCAGATGAAACACATAAGGAAAACCTTGCTTGCGTCAGCAATGGTAACACTATTTAACGTCAGTGCTTATGCGCACACCCCGATTGATTTAGGGGTAGTCAATGAAGATAAACTCATTGAAATGTTAGTGCGTAACGGTGTTGTGGATGGCAATGCTACCGATGCAATCAAGCGCGATGCCTTGGATCGTTATTTAGAGCAAAAAATCAAATCGGGCTTCCACGGTGATGCGCAATTTGGTAAGCAAGCTCTTGAGCAACGCGCACGGGTATTAAAGACCATTGAAAAACAAAAAGGCCACCAAAAAGCCAGCGTTTTTGCTCTCGATATCAGCACCAAACGCACCGATAAGGTATTAGCGCTTTTAATTGATTTTCCCGATTTACCTTGGAACGATAACCGCCTGACCAAAGAGCATACTGAAATGCTCTATGCCAGCTACAATCCACCTCACTATCAAGATCTGCTTTTTTCCGATGCGGGCTATGCAGGCCCTAATGGAGAAAATTTCATCTCGATGCGTCAGTATTATGAAAGCGAGTCTGGGCAAAGCTACAGTGTGGCCGGGCAAGCCGCAGGTTGGTATCGCGCGTCTAAAAACGCCGCGTTTTACGGGGGCAACTCTGCAACAACAGACAAAGATATGAATGCGCAAGAGTTGGTGCGCGAAGCACTGAACCAACTGGCGCAAGACCCTAGTATTAATCTGGCCGATTACGATATTGAAGATCGTTACGATTACAATGGTAATGGCAACTTCCGCGAACCGGACGGCGTAATCGATCACTTGATGGTGTTCCATGCATCCGTTGGTGAAGAAGCCGGCGGCGGTGTGCTTGGACCTGACGCCATATGGTCCCACCGTTATAATCTCGGCCAACCTTATGTCCTTCAAGGCACAAAAAGTACGCTTCCAGATCGCTTTAACGGCCAATATGCCGCCTTTGATTACACCATGCAACCGATTGATGCGGCCGCTGGGGTTTGCGCACACGAGTATGGCCACGATTTAGGTTTGCCTGACGAATACGATACCCAATACACAGGTAAAGGTGAGCCAGTTTCTTATTGGTCCATCATGTCTTCTGGCAGTTGGGCCGGAAAAATTGGCGGAACACAACCGACGGCATTCAGCTCTTGGTCTAAACAGTTCTTACAAAAAGCGGTCGGTGGTCGTTGGATCAATGACGATCAAATTTCGATTGCAGAGTTAGAGAAAAATCCTCGCGTATTTACCCTATTCCAAACCACTGACAATGCTCGACCAAATATGGTGAAGATTGATTTACCACTGAAACGTGTTGATGGAGTGAAGCCTTATCAAGGTTCGTCCGCTTTTTATTCAAACCGAGGCGATGATCTGAAAAATAGCATGTCTCGTAAGCTTTCTATCCCTACAGGTGAACAAGCTACGCTGAATTTTAAAGCATGGTATCAGATTGAAAAAGACTACGACTTTGCACGCGTACTGATCAATGGTAAAGCGATTGCTGGTAACATCACCACCATGGATGACCCGTACAATACAGGGCTTGTACCTGCTATTGCTGGTCAGTCGGATGGCTGGGTTAATGCGATATTTGACGTCTCCCAGTGGGCAGGCCAAGAAGTGACACTCAGCTTTGACTATGTCACTGATGGCGGCTTAGCCATGGAAGGTCTTTACCTTGATAACCTACAGTTAGAGGTCGACGGGCAGCAAACCCTTATTGATGATGCCGAAGGAACATCCACCTTCGCCTTTAAAGGTTACACCACCAACAATGGCTTCCATGAAGCGCCACATTATTATTTACTGCAATGGCGTAGCCACAATGACGTCGACCAAGGCTTAGCCAATATCAAACGCATGGGCCAGTTGATGACTTTCGAACCCGGCCTACTAGTTTGGTATGTGGATGAATCTTACACGGATAACTGGGTAGGTAACCACCCAGGTGAAGGTTGGTTAGGTGTCGTCGATGCGGATCAAAACGCATTGGTTTGGTCAAAAACTGGTGAGGCCGCACAAACGCGCTTCCAAGTTCGAGATGCAACCTTCTCATTGCAAGATCAAACACCTCTACGTTTAGTCGCTGCCGATGGTGATGTGCTCGAAGACACAAGCTTAATCGGTAATGGTAATTTCTCTGATGGCGCGGATTACAGCTCACCATTAGTACCAGATGCTGGGCGTAAGTTAACGGAATTTGGCTTGATGATCGACATCCTCAACCAAGGCCAAGACAATGAGTACGGCGTAATTCGCTTATCAAAAGTCAGCGAACAAAACCAAGCTCCTGTCGCCAACTTTGAGCTTAAAACCGACGGTTTATCTGTCAGTGCTCTCAACTACAGCCATGATGAAGATGGCGAGCTAGTCAGTTACGCATGGGATTTTGGTAACGGCCAAATGAGCAGCGAAATGGCGCCAAGCTGGAGCTACACCAAAGCAGGGCAATATACCGTAAGCCTAACCGTAACGGATGATAAAGGCGCAACCAACACCACTACGCGCACAATACAGGTTGAAGTGCCTAACGCATTACCGCAAGCCAGTGCTAAGTACATCCACCTTGGACGCTGGGTAACAATGTGGTCAACCAGCAGCGATAGCGATGGGCGAATTGTCGATACGGAATGGACCCTGCCGAATGGAAAAATAAAACGTGGCAAACTCTTCACCGCCATTTTCCCAAGCTCTGGAAAACATGAAGTGAAAATTAAAGTGATGGATGACAAAGGTGCAACAGTGACTAACACCATTGTGGTGAATTTGTAACCACCTATTCTATTTTCTCTTAGAGAACTTGAGCGCGGCTTCGGTCGCGCTCTTCTTTATTGGATAAACAGAATTAAAGCGATTGATCACTTAACCTTTCCAACGCCTCGACGCGTTTGAGTTGTTTGACCTCAAACGTTTGGGTACGCAGTTGCGTAATTTGCTGATTTTTTTCATCTTGGCTCAAGCGCGTATTTTCAAGCACCGCCGAACGCTGTTGTAGATAGTTTTCGAGATGCTGAGAAAACTGCTCTCGTTGTTCACTAAGCTGCGTTAACCGCTGTGCTCCTTGTTCGCCAACCAACTCGTTCCAAGCTAAGTATTGCTCTTGCGTGGACAAATGGCGACTCGCGTTGAGTGCTGGCAGTAGTTGTACATTGCGTTCACTGCGCTGAATGTATTCTGGCTGCTGCGCTAATAACGTTTGCCACTGCAACTGCTCATCATATGAATCGACTGCTTGAGCTTTAATGCGCAGCTTTTCTAATGCTAAATTTCGCAACGCATTCTCTTCACCAAACAGCATACTTTGCTGATCAACGTTAAAAAATTGACTTTGTATTTTCAGTAACTGCTGATTGATCTCAGCTAAGGTAGCAAGATCGAGATTGGCGATGGAAGCATTAGCCTCTAACTCAGCTAATGCTTGTTTGTATTGGATAAACTGTTCAAAAAGCATTGGATCGATCACCACGCCCTCATCCTGCTCAGCATGCTGGGCAATGCGCAGCTCAACCTCAGGTAATGAACTCTCTCCTAATGTAGAGATAAAATAGTGAATTAAATCAAGACTCGATGCACTGTCTATCTGCGTATCTTGTTGAGATGACGTTTGTAACGCGCTCTGTGGTGATACTGGCTTTTGTAGAAAAAGCACCGCACCGATGCTCCCCAAGATGATCACGATAAAACCAAATAGTGCGGGCTTTTTCATAGCCAATCCTTATAAAGTTTGATGTTTCAAAACTTGAAGTTATAAACCTCGAAACTATAGACCTCGAAGTTATAAACCTTGAAGCTTCAATCGATTAGCGTGCTGGCGATACAAGGTAACGGGGTCAGTTTCAAAAAGGTGGTGTATCCCAAGCAAGCCGTTGATTTCATCTAAGTGGTTCATTTGGTAATCATCGCGGATCACCTTACCCAAGTGAGTACTACATACGCCGACTAAACCATCATTAGGGCCATTAAAGGCAAGTCCAGTCAACATCATCGCAGCATCAGTTGGGTCAAGGAGGTTGGTAAAGGTCGCAGATCCTGTCCACGAATAGTAATAAACACCATTGTCAGCCAGTAATTCACCATCACCACATTCACTGCTTGGAACGCCTTCTGGGTAGTGTTGATTAAACGCTAGCGAACCTTGGGTAGTTAAAGCTTCTAAGGAAGCTAAAGGATCTTGATCTAGGTTACTTCCCCCAGAAAGAAGGCCAACCAAACCCGCCAATCCTTGCGCCATTTTGACGGCAATCGCTTCAGAAATGGAGCCATCTTTGATGTGCCCACGCACTAAATCTGCCACGATTGAGCCTTTATTCACGCCACCAATGCTAGTCACGGACGCCACAAGATCGGGCCGAACTGATGCAACATAGCGAGCCGTTGGCCCGCCATGACTATGGCCAATCAGGTTAACTTTTTGAGCGCCAGTGGCGGCTAAAAGTGACTCCACTTGTTGCAATAGTTGTTCACCTCTCAGCTCAGAGCTGTTGATTGCGGAGACTTGAGCCACGTAGACCTTTGCGCCATCTTTCGTCAGTGATTGCGGAATGCCGTAGAAATAATCGACTCCGGCCAGCGTATCAAAACCAAATAAGCCATGAACTAACACAATAGGGTACTGGGTTTGGGTATAGCCTGCCTTACTTAACGCCACCGTGCTGGTTGCCGCCAGCGCCGTGGTACTCAGCAGACAAAAAGCAGCAATAATAATCGTTCTTTTCAAAGTAAATTCCTTCTTATTGTAGTGCCTGGTTTAGGCGCGGCATACATCTAGCCTACCGTTACCACACCAGAGATTAGACCTCTGAGGAGCACCCTAACTGTAGAAGAAAAGCACTTTATTTCATGTCGGCTTACCAGCTTCGTGAATGAACTAAAAAAAACAACAGATAAAATTAACATTACATTAACAAAAAGAGCACTCACGTTTTAGCTAATTAAGCCAAAAGCATGAGCGCTCTTTACTACTCAATCATGAACTGATTGCGCTATTTTATAATAAATTGAATACCATCGGCTAACCAACCTTCAGACCAAACCTTGACTTGCCGAATGGCCGATCCGGCTGGCAACTCAAACACTTCATCGTGTGTGCTTATTGCAGAGCCTTTTGACCCCACCACTTTGGTTGAACCATCATCAAGCTTAAAAGCCATACGGAGTAAATGGTTACCACCGTACTTGAACTCACCGGAAGTCACGGTTATTTGCGTAACACGTTTCAGATCAATTTCAGTCAAACTACCGCTTCCACCACCTTGCGTCGCATTGGCTTGCGTACCAATCGCATCGATCGCAGCGCCATGACGAATATAGAGTATTCCTGCTTGGCCAACATCTTGCAACGCCAGTGAACCCGACGTAAACCCAAATACGACCGATTCATTATCTGACTTGAATACATTGCTATAAGCAGTAATGGTGCGCACACTCACTTGATCATTGTCATCAGCATACAAGCCTAATTCTCCACTTGTTTTGTCATGACCAAGCAGCTCATGAGAGAAAACATTACTCAGCTTATCGCTGTTTTCTACCCATTCCCAACGCTGACTTAAACTCGAACTACAAGTTTGCAATTGACCCAGTGATTGCCCATCCAAACATTGATGAATGTCGTTTGCACTCACGTAGCGACCTAACTGATCATAAATAAACGATTGTGAGTTTTTGGTTTCATCACAGCTTGAGGCAGAGAGTACGCCATTATCGGCCACATCAACGCAACGATTATTAAAGCTGCCCAATTGCAAATTCACTGGACGACCGCCCGTGAATACTGGGTGCTCCCAATCCACTGTAAAACTGGCACTTTTGCTCACTCTGCGACGCGTCGTATTTTCAAAACCATGGTAGGACTGATGCCCACCTACAACATAATAATGCTTATAAGCACCGTTATAAATAGGACGGATATTGACCGAAGAGTCAATGGTGAACTCCGTTGTCCCCGTCGCATTAGGAGCGGCTTTATAGATCACATCCATTTTTGGTACAAAGCTTGCGTAACCAATCGGGTTAATGCGGTTGGTATCCACAGGGTAAGTATTGACCCATATTGCATCCGTAGAACGATTCATCATCGATTCGGCAGTCGCATATTGGCTACGATTCCATTTGAAGCTGACGTTTTGCGCGTTATTAGTGCTACGTTCAACACGGTAATCATGCGTTTTAAAGGTTAACCAACGGCTTTGGTTGTAGCTAGCATTAGCTTCTAACTTTCCTTTAGGCCCATCAGCACTAACCTCGACACCACCACTCACCCCTAGCTGGAAGCCGGATACCTCTTTTACCTCATATTCGGCATTGAGATTTTCTCTCGGGAACGTTTTTAAGATCTGCGCTTTGTTGTTCGAAGAGTTAAATACAAATTGATAGTCTTGAGCGATGGCGTCAGTCGACCAGTCTCGGAAATAAGCATCTAATGTCAGGTAATCAGCACCCGATTGACGATAATCAAGACGGTCATTGAGATGGATCCCCGCCCCCGTTGTATCATCATCTAAGCTGATGCGAACAATTTTCGCGTCCGGTGTCGCAGAGCCAATGGTGCCATATTGCAATGAACGCTCTAGGTTAACTCTATAAATCAACGAGATATTAGGGTTATCGCAAAATACTCGCGTGCCTCGATCCCAAAGATGTGAGTTATTAAACGTACATTCATTATCAGTAATAGGCCGATTGACATTCAAATAAAACGCAACGTGTGGCAGAGAATTTGTCTCCGAAACACTACTTGACAGCGCGTTGGCCGTACTGCGACGCTGGCGAGAATGAGTCATTTTAGCGGCTTCCAACAAACGAATGTTGGGATCATTCTCGTCATCTAGTGGTGTGAACAGTAATTCTCCCTTGTGTTCACTGATGATCAAAAAGTCACTGGCAAACGCTAACCCTAGTTTTTTCCTGAAGCGTGTTTTCGCTTCAGCCTTTTGCGATTCATCTTCAATCATACTGAAATCGACAAAATAGCGCAGATGCTGATTCAATACATCGTCACGGATCTGAGCTAGTGCTGGTGGCTCAACCTCTTCTTGTAGCCAGTAGCTTGCATTGAGGTAGTTGATTTGGCTGTCATCCTGAAGCTCACTGAACATTTCAATGGCCAAACCTTGCGGCTGATACACATCAGCTTGAGCGGTGTTCCATACCAAGCCTGACATAATGGCAATAGCGCTGAGTGCTTTTCTTCTGTTTATTAGCATATAAACCTCTAAGCATTTTTATTGTTATCACGGTATTTAAAAGAAAATAAATACCCATTTTTTATTTTTTCAGGCCACAAAAGAAAAGGACATTAGTTTTTTGGCACTTTTGTGGTGAATTATTAATAGTTCTAAAAATAAAGAACACAAAGAGAAAATATCTTTAATGTGGCTTAGAATCACAATAAAACCGTTTAATTTTTATACTCATTGACTGACTATAAATTTATTGATACTTGTATTAAGTAGATAAAAGTTAACATTAGAATGAAATAATAAAGCAAAGCCTTATTGTTATTTATCTAAATTAGAATTTCTAAAAAACCTCAGCGTTCGTTTCACTGATAATTCATTATTTGATCTTAATACCAAATAATGTCCAACATAGTCGTTTATTGATTGACGCTTAACACTATAAATTCAAAATAGGTCTGACCAGTTGTTTAATTTCACTTTCGCACTTATTCTTGAGTGAATATGCGCCTAAACCAATAAGAAAAAAATATGAAACTAATAACATTATTGATGACTGCAATGTTGCCACTCTCCATGGCGATTGCAGAAAATACGGATACCTCCTCAGAACCAGTTACCGCTTATGGCGTAATAAATACGCAAAATAAGCAAACCTACACTTATGTACGCTGTTGGTATCGGCCCGCTGGCAATCATGATGACCCAGCAACGGATTGGGAATGGGCATTGGATGAACAAGGAAATGACTACACCATTAGTGGTTACTGGTGGTCGTCTGTGCGCTTTAAAAATATGTTTTATACCGACACCTCACAATATGAAATAAAACAGCGTTGTGAAGAGACACTCGGCGTCAGTCACGATTCTGCAGATATTACTTATTTCGCAGCAGACAATAGGTTCTCATACAATCATTCGATCTGGACTAACGATAAACAAAATGCCAAACCCGTCATTAATAAAATGGTGACCATAGGTGACAGCCTTTCGGATACAGGAAATATATTCAATGCGTCACAATGGAAATTTCCCAATCCTAACTCTTGGTTTTTAGGACACTTTTCCAATGGTTTGGTGTGGACAGAGTATTTAGCAAAAATGCACGATTTACCTGTATATAACTGGGCAATTGGCGGTGCCGCAGGGCGTAATCAATATATCGCGCTGACGGGTGTGAACGATCAAGTCCGCTCTTATCTAAATTACATGACAATGGCCAAAAACTACCAGCCAGAAAATACGCTCTTTACCCTTGAATTTGGCTTAAATGACTTTATGAATTACAACCGTGAAGTATATGAAGTCAAAGCAGATTTTAGCAGCGCGATGATTCGTCTTGTGGATTCAGGGGCCAAAAATATTATTCTACTCACCCTCCCCGATGCAACAAAAGCCCCGCAATTTAAATATTCAACAGCAGAAGAGATAGCGAAAGTCAGCGCTAAGATCACCACTTTCAATGCGTTTATTCAGCAACAAGCACTGTATTATCAGATGCAAGGGGTAAATATCATCCTATTTGATGCCCATAACTTGTTTGAAAACCTTACAGCCAATCCACAGCAATACGGCTTTGAAAATGCGACCGATGCATGCCTCAACATCAATCGCAATTCAGCTTTAGATTACTTATACCGTCATAGCTTAACCAATGATTGCGCTTACCATAGCTCTGACAAATACGTATTTTGGGGCGTCACGCACCCTACCACGGCCATCCATCAATTGATTGCCAACGAAATCGGTAAAAACTCTCTCGCGTCATTTCAATTTGAATAAGCACGCCTGACCTTGAAGACAGCACGCAAGTGCTGTCTCTAAACCCAAATAGGCATCGCGGTAGCGGCCTTCACTTGACGCATGGCGAGGTGGGTATGCATATCTTTTACATTGTTGAGCCGCTGTAACTGACGCGTAAATGCTTCGTACCCTGATAAATTGGCACTAACGACTTCCAGCAAGTAATCATACGCACCTGAAACCACATGGCAGCTGATCACCTCCTCCATCTCTTTGATTGCCTCTTCAAAACTATCAATGGAAGCGGCTTGATGATTATTCAGGCTAACTTCAACAAAAACCGTCATACCAACTCCGACAGCTTGCCGGCTTAAGCGAGCTTGATAGCCATCAATGATCCCGCTCTCCTCTAATCGTTTCAAGCGTCTTGCGCAGGGAGAAGGTGATAATCCAACCTTTTCCGCAAGCTCTGCGGTGCTTAAGCGTCCCTCTGTTTGTAATAAGGTCAACATGCGGCGGTCTATTCTATCCATTACTCGATCCTTGATTAAATCCACTAACATTTTGCTAATTTATAGCGGATAAGTGCTAAACCATCTAGCAATAAGAGTGAACTTGCCGGATAAAAGTAAGCCGAACCATAGATAATGGTGAGAAACCATCCATTGATGTGAATGAAATTATGATTTATGGCTACCTCGCGATAGGCACCACACTGTTATTATGGTCCGGCTTTTTCCTCTCTTTAAAGGCAGGAGCCAGCGGCCTATTAACCCCTGCGGATATTGCATTAACGCGCTTTTTACTGCCCGCTTTGTTGCTCTCTCCATTGGTTTGGAGAACTCGACATCAATTGCAAAATGTACCTATGCGTTACTTAATTGGTCTATTTATTGGCTGTGGATTGCCCTATTTACTAGTGACAAGCCATGCGATGCACTACGTTCCGGTTTCTGATGGTAGCGCGCTTGTTCCGGGCGTGCTGCCGCTGTTTGTCTCGGGTATAGCGGTGTTGCTGTTTAAACAGCCGTTAAGTCGCCATCGAGTCGCTGGGCTGACTTTAGTGGTGGCAGGGGTTGGTATTTTCCTCTATTCAAGTGCCACTGATTTTGAGTCAAACCGTTTGACCGGGCATTTGATGTTTTTAACCGGCAGCCTGATGTGGGCGATGTTTACAATTTGTGCGCGGGTAGCGAATTTGCATGCGCTCGTCAGCGCGGGATGGGTTGCTTTACTTTCTACTATTTTATTGGCCGTTCTAATCGCTTTAGGCATCGTCGATAGCTACTTAGCCACACACTCTTTTGCACACTGGCCGTGGAAAGAACTGGCAGGACACACACTGCTGCAAGGTGTCGGGGCGGGGCTCATTGCAGCATTTACCTATTTATATGCAGTTTCAACACTCGGCGCAGAACGCTCCGCTGCCTTTGGCTCTGCAACACCAGTCGTGGCAACCTTGTTGGCGATTCCCGTTTTTGGTGAGATGCCAACGCCTTTGACTTGGATCGGATTAGGGTTGATAAGCTTAGGTAGCTTGGTTGCCAGTAATGTTTTAATGAAACACGATCATTCGCAACATTACCGGCCCCCAACGCATCAAAAACGAAGCGCTAAGCGCTCATATCAGCGATAGCAAATCTCAGCCCAACGAGCCAAACCAGCAGTCACTGAACCAAAGTAGTTACCGCTGACAACGGGTACGTGGGGCAGTTGCTGCTCTACCGCTTGGCGTAATATTGGAGAACGAGCAGATCCGCCCGTCATAAAGATAACATCCGGCTTTACGCCACCTTGTTCAACCGCTTCTTTGACCAATTCCACCATTTTCGCTTTAGGGGATTCAATGGCGTCGATCATTTGCTCACGCTCAATTTGCACTTCGATCTGCTCAGAAAGAAGATCAAGCACCACCTGACATTGTGTAAGATCAGATAGAGCAATTTTTGCCTCTTCTGCACGGCGTACAATTTGATAGCCGAGCGTTTCAAAATAGACTTTCAGCAAACGCGCCAACTTTTCTGGTTGCTGCGCCTCTTTGTGTAGCAATTTCAATGCTGCCAAGTTTTGCTGAGCATAGAAGTCACGTTGCGCTTCCACGTTATTAATTGCAATCGGGTTCCAAAACTGCGTGATCGGCATATCAATGCCAGAAATGGCTTTACTTCCTAATCCAAAAGAAGACATCAACTGTTTGAAAGCAATATAGATATCAAGATCATTGCCTCCGACCCGTTGGCCACTATGCGCAAGCAAACTCGCGGTGCGGTCGTCACGCCCTCGCCAACTCGGCCCCATTTTTAGCAATGAACAGTCGGTGGTTCCACCACCGATATCAACCACCAGTACGGTTTGATCTTGCACCAGAGTCGCTTCATATTCTAAACCCGCCGCAACGGGTTCAAACTGAAAACTGATGTGCTGAAAACCGGCGCGTTTCGCCGCACGTTGTAAAATAGATTCCGCTTGTCGATTGGCCTCTTCACCACCTCGGCCATGAAAGTTAATAGGACGACCAATCACAGTATCTTGGATGGTGCGCTGAAGGTGCTGCTCTGCATTGTGCTTAATATTGACCATCATGGCGCACACCAAGTCTTCGAAAAAACTGACCTGCACATCACGTAAACCTGCCGCGCCTAGAAATGATTTAGGGGATTTAACGTAATAAATATCGCGCGGATCCTGCAGATAAAGATCGAGCGCCGCTTGGCCAAAGGCAATGTCTTGCGCGGCAAGTTCAATACTCTCTTCTCTATTCACATTGATCGCGCGACGAAGTACTTGCTCACCAATTTTATCGCTTGGCGTAATATTGTGATGACGGAACAGATGCTCAGAAATGGACTCTCGCGTCGGGGCGCATATTGTCGAAGGAATGTAGTGGCTTTTACCTTCTATGGGTAACAATGTTGGCTGCCCATCTTGCATCATCGCGACAGAACAGTTCGCCGTTCCATAGTCAAAACCAATAAACATCGCTACCTCCTAGCATCAGAAAAAGGCCGGCGATCCTACCTTATGATTTTCACAAATACTATCCCCAAACTACTTGGAATGTCTGGCGAGAAAAAACATGGATTGGTTTACACAAGCCAAGAGACGAAAAAAGACAGCAGTAGGCAGCCCACATAAGCCATTTTAATCACCTTGATATGTCGATAGTGGATAAGACAAGGTGACAAGATAAACAACGGGATCAGGACAAAAATGGGGTTCATACTGAATAGCCAGCTTAACAATACAACAGAAAGTGCATAGTAGAAGAGCCACGAATTTGGAACCGACAACTTTTTGCCAAGTCCCACTATAAATAATAATGCAGCAAGTAAAGGTAACATCATTAATCACACCTTTATGATATTAATTCTCATTTGCATTAAATATTAGTCACTGTTCAGCGCAAAAGCAATAGAAAAACTAGGTACATTATCAGACACCAAGAGCCATACTCAACACAGGCATTGGAACCGTCTTTCATTTCTCTTTAACCACCCGAATAATGATTAGTTTTTCTAATTCAAATCATAGATTTTTATCTTGCTCAACTTCACACTTTTAGATTGATAAAAGCGCCTAGCCTCACTAATATCTCGCGCCGAAAGAGCGATACTTTTAACGCTGGCCATTAGTTTCATTATTCATATTAATTATATTTCGTAGTTGCACTATTGTGCAGGAGATAGACCATGTCCGCATCGTTTCCGTTAGTGAAACTCACATTTTTAATTGCGATTTTGACCGCTGTCGGTCAAATGACACAAACGATGTACGTCCCGTCCATTGGCCATATGGCGGGAGAATTTTTAGTTTCTCCTGCATCACTGCAGGCGGTCATGGCATGTTATTTAATCCCTTATGGACTATCACAATTTGTCTATGGTCCATTGTCAGACCGCCTAGGACGCAAACCGATTATTATCGCTGGGTTGCTGATTTATATTGCAGGATCGCTACTCGCATTATTTGCTCACCAATACGATTGGTTTTTGGTCGGTAGTTTTATTCAAGGGCTTGGCATTGGGTGTGGTGGCGCAATGTCTCGAACCCTTACTCGAGACTGTTTTTCAGGAGCAGAATTACATAAGGCTAATAGCCTTATCAGCATGTGCGTTATTTTTTCGCCACTCATTGCTCCTGTTCTTGGTGGGTACTTAACAGAAAGTTTTGGCTGGCGCTCTAGTTACTTATTTTTATCCCTATTCGCGATTGCCGTGGTGATCACTATGATGACGAGTATGGTAGAAACATTGCCTAAAGCGGCTCGCAGACACGAATCGGTTGCAAACAGCTATCGCTATGTGCTGAGTGACAAACGTTTCCAAGGGTATTTAATTTGTCTCGTGGCGACTTTCTCTGGCGTCGCGGTGTTTGAAGCCGCTGCAGGTGTATTACTTGGTGGCGTTTTGCAACTGCCTGCCACCACCGTCAGCTTATTGTTTGTCTTACCGATCCCTGGTTATTTAGTTGGTGCGGCGCTATCGAGTGTTATTGCGTTGAACTTCAACGAAAAAAGCGCCTTGTATGTGGGCTTGGTAGCGATAGCATTAGGTTCATTGGTGGTGTTTGTTCCTGGAGTGTTGGGGCAAACCAGCGCATTGACCCTAATTGGTGGTGCCACTGTCTATTTTCTCGGTGCAGGCATTCTCTTTCCCGCAGCGACCACTGGAGCGTTAACACCACTGCCTTACCATGCAGGAACAGGAGGTGCTGTGTTAGGCGGTATGCAAAACCTTGGGGCTGGTTTAGCTACCCTTTTAGCGTCGGCTATTCCAGCTCATGACCAGATGCCACTTGGCGCATTGATGCTGTTGATGTCTGTGTTTGCTGTGGTTGGTTTGATTCGTGTTTACAGTAAACATGATCCATCAAATGAAATGCCATTGGCTGTTTAATAAACTGTAATGAAGAAAAAGCAGACAGGTCACCGCCTCTCTGCTTTTTTATTTTAGACGTAATGCTGAATTCGACAATTCAATACAGTCCCATCAAAGTCAGTCAATCTTCATCCATCCTTCCGGCACGCTTAACCCCCAACGGGACATTTCGCCCTGATGGTAAATAGCACGCCCTTGCTGGCCGATTTGGATAGGAATGCGGCTTGCATCTTCATTATTATTTAAAATGCGTAACACCGTTTTGCCCGCCATTTCGCCTTGATCA
The DNA here is from genome assembly GCF_963888495.1 of Vibrio sp. 2-2(8). Classification (NCBI taxonomy): domain Bacteria; kingdom Pseudomonadati; phylum Pseudomonadota; class Gammaproteobacteria; order Vibrionales; family Vibrionaceae; genus Vibrio; species Vibrio sp. 2-2(8). The sequence goes on from NZ_CAWPJM010000053.1 coordinate 169,491, forward strand.
CGACCCGCTAACACAACACCCCCAGCCGCTTTGCCCGCACCGATCGAAAAATCCCAAAAACCAAATAAAGGAACCTCTGTATGTTGGTTTGTCCACGTTAATACAGTATCCGCTGGCACATTATTTTCGCTCTCATCGACCAAGGTTTGGTAAAGCCCCACGACTATGGCGCCAAATCCTTGCTCTTTAGCTGTGCTTATTCTTGTCTGCCATTCTTTCTCTATCGCCACCGAAGCTATCTCTGTCGCAATGCCTAAATTCTTTTCAATCATACTCGCTTGGGTTTGCATAAATTCCAACGCAATACTCGCCGTACTACCCGAATCAAATAACACCAATACTTTACGCTTATCTTTATCGAGCATCCGGCCAATTTCTCCCATGGTTTTCACATAGAGGGGGCGCTCTAAAATACCGGTCACTTTGGCTTGCCCTTGGTATTGAGCCATGAATTTTCGTGGGTTTGAATTAATCCCCAGAAACACGATTGAGATTGGCTCGTTGTAGAGTTTCGGCAGCATATAAACCAACGCATTGTCGTCACCTAAAACCACCACCTGTGGTTTTAGGTGCTGGTATCGACTAAAGGCTTGTTCGGCGATTTGTGAATAACGGCTCGCTGGTACACGTTTGGTGTCCATCTCAAAGGTATGCAGTTCATGCGCAGGCGTTAACGACTGCTTAAGGGCGGATACATAGCTAGCGTCCCATTCATAACCTTGCTCGTAGCTCTCTATTAAGAGTACTTTTCCCGCCATCACGGGCGCACTTATCACACACAATATCCATATCCAACGCATGAACTGCCTCCAATGATTCGGCTATTTTTTATAGTGTAGTCAATAAGATGTTATTCACACTTCCCATGTGACATCTATACTCAAATTATCACTCAAAAAAATGAGAAGCAGGATGAACAAAAGCCGAACATTTAATGAAAGCATTGATAACCCACTATCGAGTCGTATTGGTCGCAGGATCATTTTTTTCCTTGTCATTTTAAGTGGTGCTGTCACCCTGATGACAACGTTAGCACAAACATATTTCGACTATGACAGAGAGTTCGATGATGTGGCTCAGCGTCATCACGAAATAGAATTCGTTCATGCCGAACTGCTTGCCGCTTCTTTATGGAATTATGATCTCGTGACGCTTCAACAGCGCTTAGATGGCTTAGTGAACTTGCCTAAAATTGATTATTTGGAAATCACGTCTGGCGGTTATCAATTCAGTGCCGGAGAAAAAGTGATGGAGCAATTAGTCGCACACCGTTATCCCATGCTTTATATCAACCCAAAAACGGAAGCCAAAGAGCAGATTGGTGAGATCTACGTTGAGTCTAATGCTCAAGAAATCTACAACTACTTAATCAAGCAGTTTCTACTGATATTGGTCGTGAACGCGATTAAGACTGCCTTTATTTGTTACGCTATTTTGATGATTTTCCATGAGAGCGTAAATCGACGAGTCTTCGCCATTGCTCAATACTTACGCAAATACAACCCTCGCCATCCCCCAAAACCACTAAAACTTCCTCATAAGAAATGGATTATGGGGCATAACGATGAACTCACTTGGCTGGCCGATGAGACCAATAAAATTACCGGAAATGTAACTACGTTGTACAGTAATATAAAACTTGAACAAGAACGATTAGCCGATTTTACGGACGTCTCATCCGACTGGTTATGGGAGACGGATAGTACTGACAGGTTGATTTACACTTCCGAACCCATGCGTCAAGCTTTAGAGATCAGTGAAAATAGCAAGCCACTACTTTCAGAGGTTGACTCACTGAGAGATATGAAAAAATTACTCCAATCCATTACTAAACACTGCTCGTTTTCAATGTGTGAAGAGACGATTATCATCAATGATTGTAAGCACTATCTGATGTTTCAAGCGGTAGCACGCTATGAGGAAGATATGTTTCTCGGGTTACGGGGCACTGCCATTAATATTACCGAGCTAAAACTGGCTCAGCTTGAACTACAAAAACTCAACCAAAACTTAGAGCGTCAAGTCGCCAAACGAACCTGCGATCTGGAAAACAGTATTGAGCAACTAAAAGCCACGCAAACACAGTTGATTGAATCTGAGAAATTAGCAGCTTTAGGTGGTTTAGTTGCAGGGGTGGCACATGAAGTCAACACGCCATTAGGTATCGCGGTGACCGCAAGTTCGGTAATCATTGAGGTCACACAAGAGCTAAATACCGCCTTCGCCAACCAAACGCTTACAAGCCAGCAGTTTTCTGAATTGATGCAGAGAATGAATGAAACCAATACGATGCTTGAAAGCAACTTAAATCGTGCTGCCAAACTGATCCGAGACTTTAAACAAACAGCGGTCGATCAGGTATCTGAGAGTCGTAGTCAATTCTCGATCCACCAAGTATTAAGCGCGTTGATCGCTAGCCTACATCCTGAAACTAGGAAAATTCCAGTCATCCCACAACTAGAGGGAGATGTCGGACTTACAATGAATAGCTTACCAGGCGTCCTCACTCAAATTGTCTCGAACTTAGTCATGAATAGCGTCAACCACGCTTTTAGTGATGAGAAAAACCCCATAATAACCATTGCGTTCAAACAGGAAGGAGAAAATATCCTCTTAGAATATAAAGATAATGGCTGTGGCGTCGAACCAAAACTGCACCATAAAATCTTTGAGCCATTCTTTACCAGCAAAAGAGGTAGAGGAGGATCCGGTCTTGGCTTAAATCTTGTGTTCAACCTTGCCACTCAGAAATTGAAGGGGAAACTTCAATTTAATTCCAATGTGGGTCAAGGTGTACATTACGTCTTTACTCTACCCAAAGCACTTGAACTCAGCGAGGTCACACTGAGTTCCGATCAAAAGAAAAGGCATTAAAGATGCCAATCAATCGTTGCATTGTCGACAAGCAAGGTGGAAAAATTTATTAATCTGGGTGTTGATCTCGAATGGCAATAAAATCATCCCAATGCGCCAGCATCAAATCAACCAACATGGGGTCAAAATGCTTTCCTTTTTGCACAACAATTTCTTGCTTGATCGCCTCTTCCGGCCAAGCATCTTTATAACTGCGTTTGGAACCAAGAGCATCAAACACATCGGCTAATGCGGTGATTCTGCCACTGATAGGAATGCCTTCACCAGCTAATTGGTTTGGGTAACCGCTTCCATCCCATTTTTCATGGTGAGAACCGGCAATCTCTTTCGCTTTGATAATTAAACTGCGTTTTGAACGACTTAAGATATCAACACCGTATTCAACGTGTTTTTGCATGATCGCCCATTCTTGAGCGTCCAATTTCCCTGGTTTATGAAGAATACTATCAGGGATCGCCACTTTGCCTACATCGTGCAGGGGTGACGCATTTTTAATCATATAAATATCCTGCTCAGGTAAGGTCATTAATGTGGCTAATTTTTCACAGATCAGAGAAACACGCTGTACGTGAGCCCCTGTTTCTTTGCTTCTGGCTTCGACGGCATTGGCTAAGTTATAAACAAGCTCCCTCGATGTTTCGCGTAAATCAAGCTGTAAGTTCAAGTTCTCAAAAGTCAGCCCAATATTATGCATATAGATTTCAAGTAGACGTTCATCGTTTTCAGACAAGCGCTCAAGTAAATTGATATAGAGTAGATTCTCTACGCCACGGCTGTCTGTCATATACAGTACAGAAGCATCATCATAGCTATGAGACATTTTGGTCTGCAAAGCAAGAAGACAACGCTTAGCCACTTCCGAAGGTAAGCGCGAGAAATCACAGTCAGAATAAAAATCGACAAATCCTCCAATAGCCGCGAGCGTTAAAGCACACGAACCTTCGCCTTCAGATTTAGGCTGAACGATACAATAAAATGCCGATGCATGGAGTTTAAGTAAAGAAGTGAGCTGGCTCAGTACAGATTCAGCATAAGCTTGCAAGGTGGTAGTATTTTGTACCTTCGCTGAGGCTTCAATTACGCGTTTAAGCCCCTCTTTCTGCTCTTCTATCAAACAGAGATCCCGATAAGATCGCAACATCGAATAGAGCAGGGTTCTGAGTTTTTGTGTGGTAAGCTCTGTTTTCTCTTTATAGTCATCGATTTCATACTCTTGGATGACCGTATCTTCAGGGGCTTGTCCTGCTTGACCCGTGCGCAGCACTAAACGAATAATTTTATTCCTACACTCTTCACGAATATATTTTACCAATTCCAAGCCTGCATTTTCGGTCTCCATGACAACATCGACTAATGCCAACGCAATATCTTGCTTTGTTCTGATGAGCTCTTTGGCTTCAATGCCAGACATAGCAGACAGTAGCTCTAGTGGCCGTCCTTGAAATGAAAACCCTCTTAGCGCTAAACGAGTGATCTGGTGCATCTGCTCATCATCATCCACCAGCAGTACTCGCCATGGCTTATTTTCAACACTAAGTTCATGACTCTCTTCACTCTTTGGTTGAGTCTCTTGTCGAAAATCCGCAAACAGATCCATCGCTTATCTCTCTATATTGACAATATTCCTACTCTTATAGGTTTAGCACATAACCGTTTTGTTGGTGGTTAGAATCTAATTAATGTGATGAATAAATTGATTTTTACAAACCATATCCTCAATGATATTGATATTTCAATCACCTTCATAAGCTGTGCTCGAGGTGCAATAATTTCATCGTGTTTAGTAGATAAGAAAGTTTATGAATGAAGAGTGCCATTTACCAATGCCGTGGAATTAATCATTTCGTTTTTTACGAAATTCTCGTGGTGTGCAATGGCTCCATACCTTAAAACGAGTACTAAAGTTTGCTGGGTTAGGATAGCCGACAATGTCACCGACATGTTGGATTGGCCAGTCGGTAGAAACAAGCAAACGAGCGGCGTACTCCATACGCATTCGCGTTAAGTGGGCTTTAGGACTGTGGCCAAAGTGCTGTTGACATAAACGATGTAAATGAGCTTGCGAGCAAGGAAATAATGCGGCGAGATTTTCTATTGTCCAATCTTTATGCAGCTGGCTCTGGACACGCTGAAAGACGCGATTTAAACGCAACAAAGTACGCGAGAGCGGCAGTTCAATCGGTGCTCGGAGCATGATTTCTATCTGTTCAACAATGCGTTGCCCGACCTGCTCACCAAGCTCAGCAGGCAATGTTAAGGTTCGCAGCAGCGCTTGAATACTCGCATACATGACCGCAGCGATAGGCGTTAATGTGTAATGTATTTCTTCTTTTACGGTGTTTTTCCAATGACGCTGTGGTGCAAGAAAGATCCACACCACTTGCCACTCTTCTTCTTCAATTCCAAAACCATTTTCGACACCCGCTGGTACCACAATTAATGAGCTCGGTTCCAGTAAGTAACTGTCAGTTCCACTCGTTAGCCAACCTTTGCCCTTCACTGTGTACAACAGCATATGCACGCTCTGATTTTTCCGATAAACAGAAAACATTTCGCGGCAGGTTGCAATTCCGCATTGCACAATGCCGCTTTGCTCCAATGCTAAGACGCGACTTTGGTCAATAAATTCTTGATGTGTTTTATCTGAGATGGAATATCGTTCTTGCTTGTCTGACATATGAGAGTTTGGCAAAAGTTATAGAGGTATTGAGAGAATACAAAAATTACGATTCGATTTACACTTGCCGCATATCAAAATGAGGTAATGCACCATGTTAATGACTCCCTTTCATCAGCTAGACCGTCAATTTTGGCGCAAATTGATCGATATTGGTGTACCGGTATCCCTCCAGTCAATGCTGTTTTCACTGTTAGGTGTAGTGGATATTTTTATGGTCAGCCAATTAGGTGAATCCGCTACGGCGGCCGTTGGTGTTGGCAACCGAATATTTTTCTTTAATCTCATCGTTATTGTTGGCGCTAGCGGTGCAGTAAGCGTGTTAGCTTCGCAATATTTTGGTGCAGGTAACATCGAGGGCATAAAACGGACATTGGCTCAGTCTTGGATAGTGGCTCTGCTGTTTACACTCCCCTTTATGCTGCTCTATTTGTGGATACCTCAGTCTGTTGTTTCTTTAGTGGCCAATGATGCTCAATACGTCACACTAGCCACGGATTATTTATGGATCACAGCACTTAGCTTATTTTGTACCGCATTAGTAGTGCCACTAGAGAGCGCACTACGTTCTGTCGGCGTGGCAAAGTTGCCAACTCAAGTAAGCATTCTGGCCATCATTATTAACGCTGTCTTAAACGCTTTACTCATTTTTGGCCTGTTCGGCTTTCCAGAATTAGGGGTTGTGGGTGCAGCGATTGGCACAAGCATCTCACGCGGCTGCCAAACCATGCTGCTTTTTTGGCAAGTAAAGCGACATTACGCTCATCTATTGCCCAATCGCGAAAACTGGCAGCAAGCAAAAATGAAACACCATAGACAGCGCTATTTTAAAGTCGCAAGGCCAATGATTATTCACGATTCAGCATGGGCGGCTGGCATTTTGATTTACAACGTTATTGTCGGCCAGTTGGGCGTTTCTGAACTTGCGATTATCTCACTGCTTTCCCCCATTGAAAGTGTACTCATTTCCGCCTTTCTTGGATTTGCCGTGGCCGCCTCTATCTTGCTTGGACATGAAATTGGTGCACAGCGTTACGAACGTGCCGCGCAGACTTCTTGGTGGTATGTACTTACTAGCTGCGGGCTGGCGTTGCTGCTGGCATTGTTCTGCTTTTTGACTGAACCTTGGATTTACGCTTTGATCGAAAAAAGTCCACTGCATGATACACAAATGGCCGTGAATGTTTGCTTAGTAATGGCGTTTGGGATGGTACTACGGGTATTTAATATGGTCGGTATCGGTGGCGTGTTAAAAAGTGGCGGCGATATTAACTACAGTATTTTCATTGACTTATTTGGCCAATGGGCGATTGGCATTCCGTTGGCTTATTACACAGGGTTGGTTCTTGGCTGGCCTTTGCATTGGGTTATGATGGTTATTATGCTTGAAGAGGCCGTCAAAATTATCCTTACAACACAACGGATCTATTCCAAACGTTGGATCAATAACTTGGTCAACGAGACAGAGCCTTCAACGCTCCAAGCATAGTTAAACCGAGTATAACTCTATGCTTGGAGCGAATGTAACCAACACAGTTGCTGATTAAGTAGGAAATGTCTTAGTGTTACGCCTTATATTTGAACTGAGCAATCTCACTATTTAGTGTCTCTGCTTGCCCAGAAAGGTCGGTAAGCACTCCATCAACATCATTCACTTGTCCAGAAACCGACAGTGAAGCATCGGCAATCGAAGTAATGCTACTGCTGATTTCATCCGTTACTGATTTTTGCTCTTCTGTCGCGGCAGCAATTTGCACATTCATGTCATTCAGTTCGGTTAACATTGACATGATTTGAGCAAGCATATCCGTATTCAAATGGCAGGTTTCAACCCCTTTCACCACGGTTTTATTGGCCTTTTCAATTCCCTGCGACACACTGTTTATTTCATGTTGTAGCGAATCGATTTTTTTACGGATCTCTTCAGTAGAAGTCTGCGTGCGCCCTGCTAATGATCGCACTTCATCGGCAACGACCGCAAAACCACGACCCTGCTCGCCAGCACGTGCTGCTTCAATCGCCGCATTAAGGGCCAGTAAGTTGGTCTGCTCGGCGATACCTTGGATAACATCAAGCACTTCAGCAATAGAATTACTTTCACTATGGAGCCGCTCAATAGCTTCCACCGCCATCTTCATCTCATCGCTCAACAAACTGATTTCATTTCCCAACGCTTCCCCGACGTCGACACTTTGTGACCCTGTATCATTAGCTGATTTCACATAATCGGCAGCTCGGCTAGCAAACTGCGCTACCTCGCCAATTGAAGCACTCATTTGATTTACCGCCGCCGCGACCGATTCTGTTCTCATACTCTGCTCGGCAACAGCGCCTCGCGTGCTCTCCATATTGGAAGACATACGATGAGTGCTGCCGTTGAGTGACTCCGTCGCCCGCGCAAACTGCTCAATGGTTTTCTGTAAGCTGCTAAATAGCTGGTTAAAGGCAACCGCAACTTCCGCCATTTCATCTTTACCCTTTTCACTTAAACGCGCGGTTAAATCATTCTCCTGATTAATCCGATGCAGCTCTAACGACGCACTGCGGATAGGTTTGGATATACCACTTCCCACGATGTAAGAAATAAAGAGTGAAAGCACCACAAGAACAGCAATACTAATAAACACCGTCTGCAATACTGAACGCTCTAAAGTCGAGACATCTTGCAACGCCTCAGATTGATCGATTTCAGTTAATATAGCCCATTTTTGTCCTAAAACATCCAGAGGTGCGTAAGCCGAAAGTACTTCAACATTACGATAGTCTTTGATGGTTTCTAGGCCTTGTCCACCCGCCAATGCCTGTCGTACCGCGTCGGTCTTGATGCGTTGACGTCCAATGGCCGAACCCTTGGTTTTGATTTGCTCAATGGTGGCAGGCTCAACACCAATATCAGTTAAGGTTTGAAAGTATTGCTCAGGATCTTCTAATAAAAACCGTGATTGACTGCGCAATAAACCATCTTGCCCCACAAGGTAAGTTTCTCCACTTTTACCGAGCCCCGCATCAGCCCAGCTACCGCCAAATGTCATGATGTTGTTGATCACATCGATCGGCATCTGAAAGATCAGCGTGCCTACCCGCTGCTGTTCTTTGAAAATTGGGGCCGAAATAAACGAAGCCGCTGCCTCATAGGAAGGATAATAAGGTGCAAAATCTTCGAGGTAGGATTGCCCCTCTTGCAAGTTTTTTGCCTTAGCAAATGCATGGCCTAGCCCCGAATTTTGATATGCGCCAGTTGATAAATTGGTCGCAAAATCCAGTTCTTTAAACACGGTATAAACCACGTTGCCTGACAAATCGACAAGGAAAATATCGTAATAGCCAAACGCTTCTAAAAATCGCCTAAATGAGGCGTGATAACGCCGGTGAGCTTCATCATAGCTGCTGCCCAATGAATCAAAATCCAAGTGATGTTTGGATCCAAGCTCGTTAGGGTTTACGCCGATGTAGCGAGCCTGCAGTGCTTTTCCCTGCTCTGAAAGCTGTGCAAATGCACCAAGTTCATTTGGCTGACTGCCATTGTTTTCCTGACGGTAAGTACGACCAAACTGATCACGATAATACCGTTCTAGCGCATCCGTATCTTGGGGCGTTATACGGTGGGCAGGATAACGAGAGAACGAACGAGTAAAAGAATCCATTGCTTCTTGAGTCGATACCTCGGAAGACAAGGTCTCAATTTGCAGACGGATCTGTTTGAAATAGTTAGTTATTTCACTCTTTTTGATTTCGCGTACGGAGGTAAGTTGATTTGCGGCTCGGTCATAAAGTGCTTGGCTTGAGAGCTCTGATGCTCGCCACCCAACAAAACCACCGCTGATTACCACGCCAACTGAACACAAGATAGTACATGCCGCAATGATTTTCGTTGATATTTTCATAGTCAAACCCTACGCATAGAAATGAACAACTTTTTGTAAAGCCATCGTCGCCCCCAGCCACTGGGTTTATATGAAATTTGTATTATGAGCTTTTCAAAGTGTAGGTCACGGTTTGGCTTTTGCGTAGAAAAACGACCGGATACATCCAAACAACTTGTTGAAGTTGCGGGTAGGCGGTAAGTGAGCTCATCCCCATGAGCACAAGTAAACTCTATGCTGGGTTGAGCAAACGTAGCCAGCACTGCTGCAGCTTCAAGTGCACAACGAAGGGAAAATAACCACCAGGTCGAGATCTAAAACTAACACATTGATAGTATTGGTTTTAATCGATTAATCCATCACATTTTGCGGCGCAGATAAAATCGTTTTTGTGCAATCCTTTGATGGAATGGCTCCACCAAGTCACGGTCACTTTTCCCCACTCTAATAACAAACTGGGGTGGTGAAATTCCGCTTCAGCTAATTGAGCAACTTGGTTAGAAAATGCCCACGCCAACTTGAAGTTTTTGAACACATACACTTTTTCCAACTGGGGGATGTCATCACGTACAACAATAGACCACCCCTCAAGCTCAGTGAGTAGTTGCTGCTGCTCGGGGATCGATAATGCTAGCGCATCAAGGCTACAAGCTTCACAACGTAATTCTTCAAGCATGGGTCTCTTCCTTGGGTTGAAATAAGGGGGCCAACAAGCCTGCCTGCATGGCACTTTCTACCTGCTGTACAAGATTTTCTTGGCTCAAATGGTACAGATCTCGTAGATCATCCAATACATAGTAAATGGGTTGCATGATATCAATACGATATGGCGTTCTCAGCACTTGTTGGATGTCAAATTTTTCACGTATGGCCGTTTGATTATCAAGGCTATACACGGTTTCAGCGGGGGAGGATAAAATACCTCCGCCATAGATTTTTACACCGTCACTTTCTTGCACTAAACCAAATTCGACCGTAAACCAATAGAGCCGCGCCAAATAAGCTCTCTGTTTTGGGCTCGCGTTAGCCCCAAGCTTGCCGTAAACCTGAGTAAATGATGCAAAATCAGGATGAGTAAGCATCGCGCAATGACCAAAAATCTCATGAAAAAAATCCGGTTCTTGCAAATAGTCAAACTCTTCACGGCTACGCAAAAACGTGGCAACTGGAAATTTTTTCTCTGCCAATAAGGCGAAAAATCGATCGAAATTAATTAAAGCGGGCACCGGCTCGACTTGCCATCCGGTTTCACGTTGCAAAATACGGTTGATATCGGGCAACTGAGGAACCTGATCTTTAGAGAGTTGCAGCATCGCTAACCCATCCAAATAGGCTTGGCATGCTCGCTGCTCAACGACGGTCTCTTGACGTGCGATCAGATCATACCAAATCCGATCCTCTTCGTTACTCCAGTCAATGAAACCTTTGCTATTTAATGGCTTAGAATGATACTGCGTCATACCACAACCTTTTAACAAACCGATTACATTAAGCCTATCGCCTCGTGAAAAGTCTGCCAATCTTAGGCTCGACATCTGACGACGCTCACGCGTAACAAATATTTTACATTTATGGTTTTTTTACTTAGATATCATGGATATGATTATGGCCAACCCGTTTGACTTTACGGCGTTCGCCGACAACACTAAACAGTGCCAACAGATCAGAAAATAAACGGATATATACCCACTTGTTAGGGTTGTAGGGAACGCGATTATGTTTGAAGAAAATTTGACGCCGCACACACCGCTTTGGGTCCCTAGCCAAGACCGCATCAAAGCGTCCAATTTAAACCAGTTTATTGAGCACATTAATATGCAAGGTGAGGCGATAGAAAGCTACTCACAACTGCATCTCTGGTCCGTTGCCGAGAGAAAACAATTTTGGTTAGAAGTGTGGCAATTTTGCGATGTGATCGGCTTTCGTGGTAACTGCATTTACGGTGAGGGGATTGCGAGATGGGACGACTTCACCGCCGCCAGAGACACAATTTGGTTTCCCCAAGCACAATTGAACTACGCGGAAAATCTGCTCTCTTATGCGTTTCAACAACCGGAAGGCATTGCCGTTTGGTTTAAAAATGAAAATGGGCAAAACAAGAAGCTAACATGGCAGCAACTCAGTGATCAGGTTTCTATTATCCAGCAGTGGTTAAAACAAAATGGAGTTGAAAAAGGTGATGTTGTCGCCGGTTACTTACCCTATATGACCGAAACTTTAGTGGCTATGTTAGCGACTACTAGCTTAGGAGCTGTTTGGACATCAACCTCTCCTGATTTCGGTGTCGACAGCGTAGTAGAGCGTTTCGGCCAAGTGCAACCCAAAATTTTATTCTGCTGCAATGGGTATACGTTTAATGGCAAAACCCATCTCATGGAAGAAAAAAACGGTCAGATTGCCGATGCTATTTCGAGCCTACACAACATTTGTCAGATCGAATATTTACAGCAACGCTCACTCACGGCTGATTTTAACGACGCTTTTTCTGATTGGAATGCGATTCTCGCAAGTTACCTTCCACGTGGGCTACGCTATGAACGCGTTGGCTTCAATGACCCACTGTTTATCTTGTACTCATCAGGTACGACAGGTAAACCCAAATGCATCGCCCATTCGGTTGGCGGTACGATTTTAAATCATCTCAAAGAGCATCAATTACACTGTGATATTCAACCGGGCGATCGTGTGTTTTATTACACCACTTGTGGGTGGATGATGTGGAACTGGCATGTTTCGGCGCTCGCTAGCGGTGCTACGTTGGTTATTTATGATGGTAGCCCAATGTATCCGCAACCGGGAGTATTGTGGGATTTGGCAGAAGAAGCCAACATCACTTTGTTCGGTACATCGGCCAAATATTTAGAGGCACTGCAAAAAACCGCGTATTCACCGAGCGATTACTACCCTCTCTCCTCACTGAAAACATTATGTTCAACAGGTTCGGTTTTGTACCCAAAACAGTTTGATTATGTATACGCCAACATAAAAGCGGACTTACACCTCGCCTCTATCTCGGGTGGAACCGATATTTGTGGCTGCTTCGTGCTTGGCAACCCCATATCGCCGGTGTATCGAGGAGAATGCCAAGGCGCAGGCTTAGGACTTGATGTCGCCGTATTTAACGACCTTGGTCAACCCGTGATACAACAACGGGGAGAGTTAGTCTGCTGCAACAGTTTCCCTAATCAACCCATCGGGTTTTGGCATGACGATGGCCAACGTTATCACAATGCGTATTGGAGCAAGTTCTCTGGTGTATGGCACCACGGTGATGAAGTTGAGTGGACCGACAATGGTGGAATACGTTTTTATGGGCGCAGTGACACCACCTTAAACCCTGGAGGCGTGCGTATCGGCACGTCGGAAATTTATCAGCAAGTAAATAGCTTGCCTGAAATACAAGATTCGGTCGCAGTGGGTCAGAAAATCGATAATGATGAGCAGATCATCCTTTTTGTACAACTGGCTCCACAGTGCGAACTCAACACCCTACTGGTGAACACCATCAAACAGCGCCTAAGAGAAAACTGCTCCCCTCGTCATGTACCTGCGCAGATCCATTCCATCAGTGATGTCCCGCGCACCAAATCCGGAAAACTGGTAGAACTCGCGGTGAAGCAACTACTTCATGGCGAGACAGTCAAAAACTTAGGTGCCATTGCCAATCCTCATGTATTAGAAGAAATCCACGCGCTGTTTACATAAACACGATTCTCGAAATAAAAGGCGATGGAAGTTGATGTAGGTACATAGCGGTAAATATTTCGGCAGCTTGTCAAATAACCCGCATCTTTTCGTGTAATTTGTCAGTATGTCAGTGATATGCTTTTGAAAAAGTTTGGAGGAACCGCCTTTATTTATGGATTATATTCACCTTTCAAGAATCAGTTTAAAACACTTAACAGCGCTACACGTCATGCTCAGTACCCGCAGCGTCACGCAGACAGCAGCCCAGCTCTGCATTAGCCCTTCAAGCATCAGTAAAAACTTGTCGCAATTGCGCATTCTCTTGGAAGATGAACTATTTTATCGTGACGGTACACATTTGATACCTACCCCTTTCGCGCTACAAATGGGCCCCACTGTCCATTCAATCCTCTCTAGCATGAATGGATTGCTGCATCACTCAAATTTCGAACCTCAACACTATCAGGGGAAATACCGCCTTGCGATGCGAGAAAGTGCCTTTGAGTTGTTTGCTCCTATTTTGACAAACGTAATAAAAAATCATGCACCGCAAGCTTCCTTTACTATCTACTCGAAAGATCACTATGGCTTCGACGCCCTGCAAAGCGGGCTGATTGATTTCGTCATTTTGCCACACGATATCAGCCAGCCCCCAACGCGAGATAAAGAACTCGTGTGGGAAGTGATTGCTCACGATGAAATGGTCTGCTTAATGCGTAGTGATCATGCTTTAGCCAATGAAGTACTCACTATCGATCACTACCTTGCTCAATCGCATATCGGCATCATGGACAAAGAGCTGGCTGAACCTTTTTTTGAACAGAATTTAGCTCAATCTCATCGAGCTCGTCATGTTCCGGTTGTTGTTGCTGACTTTGGTGCGGCCGCCATCTTATGCAAGCATACTGACTCACTCTTTACTTGCTCCAAACGCTGGGCGGAACAAGCGATGCAAGCTAGGGAGTTGCTCGTCAAACCGTTACCTTTCAATTATGGGAAAGTGGCTTACAGCCTAGTGTGGAACAAGCCCAGTATGAACGACCAAGCTTTGAAATGGTTGTGTGATCAGCTCAAAAAACCACACTGATGTTTGTGAATCAACATTGAAAATTTAGCTCAATGCTTAAAATAAAGAAGGCCAGCACTATTTTGCGCTGGCCTTCTTTATTTATCTTCTGATGTGCTTTTATTTTTGCTTAACCCTAGCCATGAGTTATCAGTCAACAAACAGAATTATTCGTGATCAATGCCTTATAGTCTTCTAGGGAGTGACTATCATGACACTTATCAACAAGCTAGAGCTTACGCAAGTTGGTCATTATGGAACAGTGAAATAATGTAAATAAGCCATTCTCAATCTGGAAAACCATCGACTTTATGATGTTATTTCCTACCAATGCCCATCACTACTGGCGCTAGACCTTTTGAATTTTTAATCTCAAACGCAACTGCGGTTTCCACCTGGCTAAAACCTGCGCTTTTCAGTTGTGTCTCAATTTGGTTTTGGCTAAGACCATAGTCAGGATCATCTTCTTCAACCAACCAGTCCCAATGAATAAAAACGCCATGCTCATCTAATAGAGAATGAATGATGGTAAATACTTCATTAAGATTCGGCACAAACGCGCACACAGATGACGCCACAACAAGATCGAATTGTTTGCGAAAGGCCGGATGTTGCGCGACTAGACCACGGGTCAGAAAATCCACCACGGGTTCAACGTTGACCAACTCTTTTTTATCCAACTCTTCAATCATGGCCTCAGAGCCATCGAGCGCGACAATATCTCTGGCATGGCGAGACATCATTTGGCTCAGCAAGCCCGTACCACACCCGAAATCAAGAACATGTTTACCTTCGAGAGTGACCCGTTTCTGCAATTGCTGAAACACATTTTGAGCAAAAAGCGTTGTGGATTCGTCCTGCTCCCACTGAGCCGCACACTCATCCCATTCGTTCGCCATCATGGCCTCCGTGTTACTTCTTGTATTGGGGAAATTTTCCCAAGAATAAACCAAAACTGTGTTACGTTCATAGAGTTACAGCTCAATCTTGACTAAGAAATGATGAACTGGCTTTGATTGGCGAGAAAACCGTCAGTTGGTAGAAGAACATCAGATAGGCAGTGGTACTAAAATTGTTTATGATCAATCCATTATTGTGCCTTAGAGAACGTTATGAACCTTTCTCAAATTGAAGCATTTTTCTCTGTCGCGGACACTGGCTCAGTCTCCGAAGCGGCGCGACAATTAGAATGTAACCGAACCAAACTCAGTATGGCGATTAAAGCGTTGGAGAAAGAGCTCGATACCGCTCTTTTTGTGCGCACCGGCAACAACCTGACCTTATCTGAAGCGGGGAAAGCAATTTATAAAGATTGTGAAAGTGTTTTGGTGACCATTGCACGTATAAAACACACCTGTACGCAAATATCACGGGGCTTCAACGCCGAGATGTGGATTGCCCGTGATGATTCTCTTCCTGATGCCTTGTGGCAAGATTTTGCACACCAGCTGAATAATCGTTTTCCCGCGACCTCGTTTAACCTTGTATTGGCTTCAAGCGGCGACTTAGCCAACTTGATTGCCACCCATCAAGTCGATTTTGCTTTTGGCGTCGATTACGAAAGGATCAATGACCCGCGGATCACTTATCAACCTTTGGGTAAAATCCGGATGATGTCGGTGTGCAAAAGTGACCACCCGCTAACTAAAATTTCGCGAGTCACCGACGAAGAACTGCGCAGAGCAATGCAAGCCGTGATGGTCTATTTAAACGAAAAAGATAACCCCGAATTACAACCTTTCTCTCGTCGCTACATTGGCTTCTCCAGTTTCGATTACATGCTCAATACCATCTTGACTGAGAATGCATGGGGCGTATTGCCAGAACCTTTAATTCGCCACTTCCTACGTGAACAAAAACTAACGGTGATTAAGCACACCTACGGTCTCACTCAAGAAGATTACTGCATGTTTACGGCCACGGGCATGGCCGAACACCCTGGCATGAACTGGTTAGCCGATAAGTTGCGTGACTATTTGTTTGATTTTTAATTTTCGTTGTTTAGCTTTCAAGATGCCCACATTTCAAACAATCTAAAGCGAAGACAGTCAGCGTCAATTATCCTGACAGGCAAATAAACTCATAACCAATTGTTTTAATTAAAAATAAACTTACTTCCCAATATTCAAGCCAACGACCAATGCACTTAGAGATTGTCAAAACCGTGCTTTAAGCCAAAATAACAGCATGTTTTCAACAGGTAGTCTTTTATGTGTGCTCGAACAAGAAATAATGAAAATCGCATTTTGACGATTTCGGCCCTTTTAGCTTCTGGCTTTGCTGGTGGCGGACTTGTGGTTGGTATGCTTGTCGGTTCACTGGTTATCGTGTTTGACGGTGTGTATTCACTGGTTAGTTTGCTGTTAACATTATTGTCGCTGGTGGCGTCACGCTACATTCGTAAACCTTCTGACTCGACTTTTCCCTTTGGACGCGCGGTGCTAGAACCTGCGGTTATTGCTATCAAAGCCAGCGTTATTTTGTTAGTCGTGAGTTATTCGTTGTACTCGGCTGTCATGGCATTGTTTAGCGGTGGTCGAGAAGTGGATGCTTCTATCGCAACTGTTTTTGGCACAGTGAACGTGATTGGTTGTGCGATTGCGTGGTGGTTCATGGTCAACAAGAGTAAACGTTACTCTTCTGGTTTGATTGACGCTGAAGTAAAACAGTGGCAAATGGACACGCTATTAAGCGTCGCGGTAACGGTCGGTTTCATTGCCGCTTGGTTGATGACCTTGTCTCCTTGGGCAAAATATGCCGTCTATGCAGACCCAATCATGATGCTATTAATGTCGTTTTACTTTATCAAAGTGCCTTATGACATGCTTAAATCGGCAACACGTGAATTGTTGATGATGTCACCAAGCAAAGAGATTTGTAAAACCGTGGATCAAGGTGTCATTGCCGTAGGTGAAGAATCAGAGCAAGATATCGAGTTGACTGCGGTGACTAAAGTCGGTCATGAGCTGTGGGTCAATGTCGATATTCGCCCTGATGAGAATGAAATGATTGCACTCGAAGATATCGAAAGTACTCGTCGCTCGCTACATAAGCGTTTATCAAAGCTGCCATTCGTACTGCAATTAACCATGAACGTAGCTCGTTAATCAGTCTCAATTAAACGGAAAAAGCCCTCTCGTTCCCGAGAGGGCTTTTTTATACATAGCAAAGCTGTTGCGATGTCAGGCTATTGGCATTTTCTCTTGCACCGTCGATTGACGTTCTCTGGTCGCCCACCAACAAATTAAAGAACCCATCGTCACCATAATCACACCTTGCCAAAAGCTTACCCCAAGCGCTACACCTAAGATTAGCGATGAAAGCAAGGTTGAAATCACTGGCGTAAAATAAGAAAGAGTCGCCAATAGAACCATGTTGCCACGCAAGATTGCCACATTCCAAAGTGCATAACCGCTGCCCATCACCACACCCGTTAACGCTAAATTCAAGGTTGCTGGAACGGTAAACACTAAAGTGCTTTCGCTGCTAAGAAAATACTTAATCCAGAGGGCGATAGCCGTAGCCATAAAGAACAGGATAATGGCATTTTGTCCATTGGCTAATTGTTTGGTGATATTGCAATAAACAGCCCAAATAATCGCCCCGCCAAACGCCATGCTATAGGTTAAGGGATTAGTCGCAATATTGGCTGATATTTGCATCACCGAAAACCCACTATCACCAGTAATGGTCCAAGCAACCCCGACAAATGCGAGTGCAACGCTTGGATACACAAGAATATGGACGGGTTTACGGCTGAGAAATACCGCAAACAACACCGTCAAGGCTAGCCACAAATAGTTAATCACCGCCATCTCGAGCGCTTGATGGCGATCATTGGCCATACCTAACGCTAATGCTAAGCAGATTTCGTAGCTCACAAAAAGCGCACCACCGATCAGAACATAACGCAGAGAAAAGTGTTTGAATTTAGGCACACCCATGACAAGCATCAGAAATACTGAGCTCACAGTGTAAATCAGCGCCGCCCCACCAATTGGGCTAAATTGCTCGGTGACCGTTCTGATTAGCCCCATGAGACAGCTCCACAGCAAGATAGCCGCAACACCAAATAGTGTATGTTTATGCTGCTTCAATGATGCCCTTCCTTAACTGAACTATGCAGGTCAGATGTTCCATTCATTTCTTTTAATGAACGGAGCACTCTCGCTGGTGTGCCTCCGACTAGGCTATCAGCTGGCACATCCTGATTGACCACTGAATTTGCCGCGACAACCGAACGGGCACCAATCGTGACTCCTTGATTAATAACAACGTTGCCACCAATCCATACGTCATCTTCAACCGTAATCGGCTTACAAAATGTTTCCCACAAGCGGCGGCTGCGATAATCCAAAGCATGCGCTGGTGTATAAAACTGGGTGTTAGGGCCAATCAAAACATGATTACCAATCGTGATTTTAGCGCCATCAAGCATAGTGACATTCATGTTGATAAAGGTTTCATCACCAATGGAAATTGTTTCACCGAATTCACAATAGAAAGGAGGCTGCACCACACTTTGTTGGCCAATTTGACGATATAGCTGAGTTTGCAATTGATGGCGGGCTGTAGCATCGGCGCATTGGTTGATCTGCAACAGTAAATGTCCTGCTTTGCTACGAATGGCTTCCATTTCTGGGTCTGCACCGTCAAACACCATACCATTCATCATTTTTTCCATTTCGGTCATGAGCCGTTCCTCCTTATGCATCTAGTTTATTTAGACTACTTGGATAAACAAAAGAAAAAAGAGAAAAGCTCACTGTTTCACTTTCCTCTTTAATTTCAACCAACCTGTAACGCACAGGAAAAGGCAAGATCAGAGCATATTGCTTTTTCCTAGTTTTATTGATTGAATGGCTTAAACAATCGACCAACTGTGAGTCATTGTGACACCTTTGCCTAACATTAAGCAGACAGAACAGTACTTTTCTAATGAATCGGTCGTCACTTTTTCAACGACATTGGGGTCAAGATCAACGCCTGATACGTCGAAATGGATATTGACTAGCGTAAAAATCCGCGGTGCGGTTTCACGGCGCTCAGCCGTCAATTTGGCGTTACATGCAGTGACCTGTTGATTGGCCGATTTTAAGCCATCAACCACATCCACAGAGCTACAACCTCCCGCGGCCATAAGAACCATCTCCATCGGACTAGGCGCGGTTGCACCACCACTGCCATCCATCACCACCGAATGACCAGATTGGGATTGGCCCAAGAACTTGAAATTTTCGACCCACTTTACTTCAGCTTGCATTATTTTTGCTCTCTTCTCTGTGCGATGAAACTACAGGTTATCGGTTGGAAAAATCACGCCCGTTTGGCGGCGTATTTCTGTCAATAATTTGGAAACGGTGAGTGAGCGTAATTTGCATTGCTCATCTATTGTCTTATTCTGTATCTGATCTGCAAATTTTTGTGCTTCGTAAAACATGCGGTTGGCGTGTTGCTCAATACTCAGATCTTGGGTTTGACCACTACGGTTAATTCTCGTGATGCGGTTGCAGGTAGAGATCATCTCAACGTGCAGTGCGGCCTCTTCACCTTGAATTTCGCTCGGCAAATAGGAGTCACTGGTTTTTGAATGCATTAATAGCACATCAAAACCGTCATATCCTAAGATCACACTGCCGTTACCATCAACCCCCGTCTCCAGTAAATGCGCTTGGGCTTGTACCGATTTAGGCTCACCAAACAGTTCAATGGCTGAGCCCAAACAGTAATAACCAATATCCATGATCGAACCATTAGAGAACTCGGGCAAAAAGGTATTGGGCATCTCACCCTTGAGATATTTAGGGTAACGAGAGGAATACTGGCAGTAGCTGAGCACCGCTTTACGGATAGCGCCAATCTGCGATAGCTCTTGTTTGAGAACGGAAAAATTGGGCAAATGTGGTGTTATAAAGGCCTCGAATAATACTACGCCATGCTGTTTGGCAACTTGATACATCTGCTGTGCTAATGAGAAATCAGAAGCCAGCGGCTTCTCACAGATAACATGTTTGCCCGCTTGCATCATTTGAATCGACTGTGGACCATGCAGTACATTCGGGCTGGCGATGTACACGGCATCCACATTGTCACTCTCACCTAGGCTCTTAAGGTCAGTAAACAAAGCAGGAGCATCGTATTTTTCGGCAAATTGTTTCGCCTTGTCCAGCGAACGGGAATAAACCGCTACTAGCTGAAATTCCCCCGTTTTTAATGCCCCTTCGATAAATTGGTCAGTAATCCAGTTGGTTCCAATAACGGCTAAGCGAATCATCATCATATCCTTTCATTATTTTCACCTATTATCTGGAGTTACTCCGCAGGAAGCAATGTTAACCTCACCACTTATTATTTTCAGGTGGCCATTATTTTCAGGTAACAAAAATAAAGAAAACCCCACTAAGCTCTCGCTTAGTGGGGTTCCAGTTCTTACTCGCAGCAATCCAGCTACTGATAAGTGCTCCCTGCATCAATTCCTTGATAGTCTGCTGATTCCCTCAGCGCATTCCCTTTCATCGCCTTCCTAGCGGTGTCCTTAACTCCGTCGTCCCGACAGATTTGTGCACTTTTCCTTTGCACCGTCCATTAACTTTCCTTGATAACCATCCTAGTTATTCAGCATCCAGCTAATGTCCTTCGCTATCCTTGCCGATCATTCTTCCTGAATTATCGAATCTTCGTCCTGAAGATGACCTATCCTTGGGTCTTTCCTGTTCCGTGTCCGCTTCCTGCTGACAACTTCAGATTACGGATTTCACTTTTTTCAGCAATCCCCCACCTGTTGTTTTTTCTCTACCAGAAAGACACAAAATGACAATTATCATTTAAATTCAAACAATTACAAAAATTCAATCTCTTTTTATTGCATAGCAAAACGTTAAAGTCTCACGATACGTGTAAGAGATCTCTCACAAACTTAATCCTATAATGGCCTATCACCTCGGCTAAGATGCTCGCACGAAATGAGATAGAGCTCTCACTCTAATACTGATTGGCACGGCTGAATTCTGTTTAGAAATGAGAATTGCTCTAGACTAAGTGTGAGAAAACTAGGATATTAATGTCGATCTTAATCACATATCTCCCTCGCTACTGAGGAAATGCAAGAAAATCGTCAGAGGAACAACACATGATTTCGAAATGGGCACAGCGCTTTTACCAAATGGCAGAACTTGTTGGCTCTTGGAGTAAAGATCCCTCCACGCAAGTCGGCGCAGTGATCACTAAGCAAAATCGCATCGTTTCGGTTGGATTTAACGGTTACCCACATGGTATTTCAGACAGTGCAGGCACCGATGATCGTGATATGAAATACCTCAAAACACTGCATGCTGAGGAAAATGCCATCCTATTCGCCAAGCGTGATTTGGATGGTTGCGAAATTTATGTGACACATTTTCCTTGCCCAAACTGTGCAGCAAAAATCATTCAAACTGGGATTTCCGCAGTGCACTGCCCAGAGCAAACAGAAGACTTTTTATCCCGTTGGGGTGATAAGATCAAAGTCAGCCAAGATATGTTTTTACAAGCGGGTGTTAAAGTAAACTGGCTACCGCTTAGTGATTTGAAATAATTAATCAATGGTCAAAAAAACCGCCCTGCCAAATTGGAAGGGCGGTTTTTTCTTTTAACGAGTTAGCGTGACAACTTTTACTGAAGCTGAATTTTCTTAATCATCCCAGCTTCAGCATGGCCGGGTATATTGCAGGCGAACTCAACATTGTTATCCCCATGGAAGTGCCATAACAGTTGTTTCGCTTTACCCGGTGCCACGGTGACGGTACTGCCACCATCATGTTTATGATTGCCCATTTGGCGCATCATTTCTCGGTGTTTTAGCTGCTCGTCGGCTGAACCAATCGAAAATTCGTGCTCAATTTTACCTGTGTTCATGACAACAAATTGCACCACGTCATTCGGTTCGATGTTGACCTCTTTTTTGAAGGTGATTTTCATTTCATCCGAGAGTAAAACATGCACCACTTTATCGGGTTTTGCTCCTTTAGCAGGCATGCCGACTTCTGACATGTCATCCATCGCCATGTTCATCGTGTCTGTTTGCTTCATCACCATGCTGCCATGATCCATTTTGCTATGGTCCATTTCAGCCATGACAGAAGAGGTGAATAACGCTAGTGAAAGTGTGATTAGTGTTTTTTTCATTTTGATTTTCCTTAAATTCATCCAGTGACTATTTATTTTCCGATTAGTGCTTAGCTTTTACTTTGCCAGCTGCACGCTATTTGAGTGTTGCGATTTCACGGTTTTTCCATAACTTGAATACCGCAGGTAGAACCAATAATGTGAGCAATAGTGCTGAAGCCATGCCTCCAATCATGGGGGCGGCAATGCGCTGCATTACCTCCGAACCAGTTCCCGTGCCATACATAATCGGGATCAGGCCAATAATAACTGTCAGTACCGTCATCATGACTGGGCGTACGCGCTGTCCTGCTCCTTCGCCAATAGCATTGATGAGATCTTGGCTGTCAATGACCGCACCATTTTCTTGCGCATCAATTTTTTTGTAGTGCCAAGCTTGGTTTAAATAAACCAGCATGATCACACCAATTTCTACCGCAACGCCTGAAAGTGCAATAAAGCCCACCCCCACGGCGATTGAAAAGTTGTAGCCAAGGTAGTGCATCAACCACACGCCACCCACCATCGCCAGCGGTAATGTCGCCATAATGATCAACACTTCTCCGATTCGCCGGAAACTGAAATAGAGTAGCAACATGATGATTGCGATCGTGATCGGTGCGACAACACTTAAGCGCGCTTTGGCTCGCTCCATGTATTCATATTGACCAGACCATACGAGAGAATATCCCGCTGGCAGCTGTAATTGCTCCGCTACCGCTTGTTGCACCTCTGCCACATATGAACCGAGATCGCGTCCATCAATATCGACAAAGACCCAGCCGTTTGGCCGTGCGTTTTCGGTTTTGATCATTGGCGGGCCGTCTTCGTAGCGAATATCAGCCACATCGGCCAAGGCCAAACGTGCACCGTTTTGAGTCACCAAAGGTAAGTTTTGCAGCTTCACTACCGAATCACGGTAATCTTGCGGGTAACGTACATTGATCGGGTAACGCTCTAACCCCTCAATGGTTTCCCCTACATTCATGCCCCCCACTGCGGTTGAAACCACTTGTTGCACATCTTTAATGCTTAACCCATAGCGCGCCGCTTGTAACCGATTGATGTCTATCGCTACATAACGTCCACCAGCCACACGTTCAGCATAAACCGATGCCGTGCCTTGAACGCGGTTAAGGATAGGTTCAAGTTGTGCACCGATGGTTTCAATCTGTTTGAGATCGGGACCCGCTATCTTGATACCAATCGGCGTTTTGATCCCTGTAGCTAACATATCGATGCGTGTTTTGATTGGCATCACCCACGCGTTGGTTAACCCCGGAAATTGCACTAAGCTGTCAAATTCCTTACGTAGCGATTCTGTGGTTACGCCTTCACGCCATTGATCGCGAGGTTTAAGTTGGATCACCGTTTCAATCATGGTTAAGGGCGCGGGATCGGTTGCGGTTTCTGCACGCCCCATTTTGCCCCACACGGTTTTGACCTCTGGTATGGTTTTGATGAGTTTATTGGTTTGCTGCAATAGCTCACGCGCCTTACCAATCGAGATCCCCGGATAGGTTGTCGGCATGTACATGAGATCGCCTTCATCTAATGGCGGAATAAACTCACTGCCTAATTTGCTCATTGGGTAATAAGCGGAAGCCATTAATGCCAAAGCCAATACAATCATGCTTTTGGGATAACGCAAACTCAGGTTGAGTAGTGGACGATAAAGTGCCACAAGCCCTTTATTGATAGGATTTTTGTGCTCGGAAATAATATTGCCACGCACAAAATAGCCCATAAGAACAGGGACGAGCGTGATCGCTAAACCTGCGGCGGCGGCCATGGCATAGGTTTTAGTAAACGCCAATGGCGAGAACATCTTGCCTTCTTGGCCTTCGAGTGCGAAGACGGGCACAAAACTTAACGTAATGATAAGTAGTGAGAAAAATAGTGGCGCACCGACTTCTTCAGCGGCTTTGCCAATCACCTGCCAGCGATTTTTGTCGGTCAGTGGGGTGCGTTCAATATGTTTATGCACATTTTCGATCATCACAATCGCCCCGTCGACCATAGCACCGATAGCAATGGCGATCCCCCCAAGTGACATGATGTTGGCATTGATACCTTGCCAGTGCATCACAATAAAAGCCGATAGAATGCCCACGGGCAAACTCAAAGCAATCACTAATGATGAGCGGATATGGAATAAAAACAGCGCACACACGACCGCAACGACAATGAACTCTTCTGCTAGCTTATGCCAAAGGTTTTCAACGGCTTGATTGATCAAGGTTGAACGATCATAAGTAGCGATAATTTCTACGCCTGTCGGTAAACTGCGTTGGAGATCAGTCAATTTCGCTTTGACGTCATCAATCACTTGGCTAGCATTTTCACCAAAACGCATCACGATCACACCTCCAACCGCTTCTCCTTCACCGTTAAACTCAGAAATACCACGACGCATTTGTGGGCCAAGGTTAATATCCGCCACATCACCTAACAATAATGGCGTTCCTTTGTCGGTCACTTTCAGTGGTAGCGCTTTAATGTCATCAATACTGGTCAGATAGCCACTGGTGCGTACCATGTGTTCGGCTTCCGCAACCTCAATCACTGACGCTCCCGACTCCTGGTTACCATTTTGGATCGCCGCATTGATTTGTTGCAAAGTCAGGTTATAAGCGCGTAGCTTTGCCGGATCAATTTGCACTTGATACTGCTTAACCATGCCGCCAACGGTAGCCACTTCGGAGACACCATTCACCGTTTGCAGCTCGTACTTCAAAAACCAATCTTGCAAACTGCGTAACTGCGCAAGATCGTGTTGGCCGGTTTTATCTTGCAGTACATAACTGTAGATCCAGCCAACCCCCGTCGCATCCGGCCCCAAGGTTGGTTTAGCATTGGGTGGCAGTTTTGGCGTCACTTGGCTTAGATATTCCAATACCCGCGAGCGAGCCCAATACATATCGGTTTTATCATCAAAGATGATGTAGACGTAGGAATCACCGAAGAATGAATAGCCACGGACCGTTTCTGCCCCCGGAACGGCAAGCATCGCCGTTGTGAGCGGGTAAGTGACCTGATCTTCCACTACCTGCGGCGCTTGGCCGGGATAGCTGGTTTTGATGATCACTTGCACATCTGAGAGATCCGGTAAAGCATCAACAGGCGTGTTCTTTACACTGTAAAGTCCGCCCAAAGTGAGAAACAGAGCCGCCACCAACACCAAAAAACGGTTATTGATCGACCAACGAATAATCGCACCAATCATTGTTGACCTCCTAACGTTTCTGCGGCGGTAATGTTCGTCTCACTACTTGCCTGCTCACTCGCTTCCAGTGCTTTTAGTACATATTCGTCACCCTGCTTTGCCACTAGAAATCGAACCCTTTGCCCTTCAGCAAATAAGCTGAGATCAGACTCCTCCTCAACCGTAAAGTTCATCTGCCCCGCTTGCCAGCCCCATTTGCTTACCGGTTTATAGTTAAGTGTGAGCATCCCAAAATCAGCCATAAGCGTACTGATGTCTCCCGTTAACCAAGCTTCATTGGCAGCTTCCACCCCATTAATACGTGATAAATCAGCACTTTGACTCGACTCTGAATCCAACAGAAAATGTGCCGACGTGACGACCGTGTCTTGCTCCGTTAACCCTTGTAAAACTTCAAGGCGCTCGCCTGCTTCGCGGCCAACTTCAACCCTTGCTGAACGGTATTTGCCATTTCCTTCAGCAAGTACGACGCGCGTCATGCCGCCCGAATGAATAACTGCTGATTTAGGAATAGTGAGCACCGCTTGTTGCGATACGGGCTGCAAAGCGATATTGGCGAACATGTTAGGCTTCAACTCCCCCTTCGGATTGAGAAATTTCAAACGCATACGCAGCGTTCGGGTTTTCGGATCCAAAATGGGATAGACGTAATCTATCTTCCCTTGCCACTCCTTGCCGGGAATAGCATCCAGTGTCATTGACGCTAAACTACCCGACGTAATCCAATGTGCTTGGCGCTCGAATACCTCAGCGTCAACCCACACTTCGTTTAAAGGGCCTGCGCTTATCACCGCTTGCGCTGGCGATAAGTATCCCCCTTCGCGAATATTCAAACTCGCAATCACCCCATCAGCAATGGCTTTGACCTCTATCGATTGAGTGGCTTTGCCTCGAGCGATAATCTGTTTGATCTGTGTACGATCAACACCCAGTGAAACCAAACGCTCGGTTGCACCTTTCAATAAACTTTCACGGCTGGCTCGATGGGCATTTAGCAGCTCCTCCTGCGCTTTAACCAGCTCCGGTGAGTAGAGCGTAAATAAGACATCGCCTTTACGAACCTGCTCTCCAACCGCATTAATGTTCAGTTTTTCAACCCAACCAGCAACGCGAACGTTCGTTTGCCACAATAAACTGTCATCAAACGCAATGTAACCCACTGTCTCAATGCGTGGAGATAACTGCGCAAACACCACGGGTTCCGTTTTCACACCCAAGTTATTTTCGACCGCAGCACTGATGGTCACCGTGCCACTCTTCTCTTGTGCTTGCGTCGGCGATTCGGTGTACACAGGGATGAGATCCATCCCCATCGGTGACTTGCCCGGTTTATCACGTTTATAGTTTGGGTCCATCGGCGCAACCCAATACAGCGGTTCAGACATCGCATTGGTTGAGTTCATTGCCTCCATACCATGACCAGACAGGTATTGATTGATGCTAAACCCCAGTAATCCACCTATCGCTAAGGAAAGTACGGCTATGTTTAATGATTTCATTGAATTCTCCTACTTTTCTACAGGCGTAAGTGTTTCTAAAGACGTAAGTGTTTCTAAAGACGTAAGTGAAGGGGCGCTAACTTGAAAATCGAACCCATTTAACAGATAAGCAAGGTTACTTTTGGTTAGATTTAAATCGGTCATTAGGCGCATTTGTTCTAATTGCAGCGCTAGTTCATCGCTGGCGGCACTGACGACATCATTAAACTGGGAGGTATTGTTTTCGTAGCCTCTCTCAACCGCTTGAGTGCGGGCTTTCGCTTGCGTTAATAAGGTGGTTTGATAGCGCGATAAACGCTGTTCGAGGTTCATTTTATCAACCAATAAGGCATTCACTTTGGCATTCATCTGCGCCAATAGAACATCGCGCTGTGATTTAGCCGCGCCCACTTGATATTGCGCCGCAGCGTGGTTTCTATCTTGGCGGCTCCCCGTAAACAGCGGGATATCCATGGTGAGATAAGCACTGACCATATCGGCTGCGGGTCCGCCTTGCATGCTGCTTGCCTGACGATAGGCGTACATCACTTCCAAACCAAACTGAGGTTGATAGGCCGTTTGTGCTATTTCGACTTGCGTTTGGTTGGTGTGAATTGCCGCTTCTGCCATGCCGACCATCGGGTGAGTGACCAATAAAGCATAGTGAGTGGTGCTGTCATTAATGGCCGCCAATTGCGCATCTAAACGGGACCAGTTCACTGACTCTTCAGCGGTTAACATAGGCTGTTCAACCAACCAAGCGCTACCTAACCATTCGGATAATTGCGACACAATGCGTTGCTGCATTTGTTGATTGGCTTGTAATTTTTCGTCCAACTTGGAAACTTGTAACTGCGCTTGCAGCAGATCTTGCGCTTCGCTTTGACCTAATGAATAGTTCGTTTCAATAAAACCAGCCAGCTCACGCATTAAGGTTTGGTTTGCCCGCACAATACGTTCAGCGCGTTGTTGGTAGCCTAACTCTAACCATAATTGAGTCATGCTGTTTGCCACTTCCAACTCACGTAAATCAACCTGAAGCGCAACGCCACTGGCTTGTTGCTTTGCTTTTTTCGCTTGTAATGCCAAGCTTGAACCCCGTTCAAACTGCTGCATTAAGCCCACAGAAATGTTAGTCATAGGATCTTCATCAAACTTAAAACTATCAATGGGCAAACCACCAAAGCCAACTTTGATCTTAGGATCCATCAGGGTTGAACTGGCCATTCCAGTTTCTTGTATTGCTTGAGATTGAGCAAAATATTGCTTGCGGACGGCATCATTCGATAATGCAGCGTCAATCAGCTGAG
This sequence comes from Vibrio sp. 2-2(8), assembly GCF_963888495.1. NCBI lineage: Bacteria > Pseudomonadati > Pseudomonadota > Gammaproteobacteria > Vibrionales > Vibrionaceae > Vibrio > Vibrio sp. 2-2(8). The sequence continues at coordinate 197,814 of NZ_CAWPJM010000053.1, forward strand.
TTAATTGTTTTGCATGCGAATCTGGCTGAGCCATCGCGGCTTGTGGGGCTGCATTCACCATCAAGGGGAATGACAAAACGCCCACTATACTGATCGACCAAGCGATCACAGAGAGTTTAAGATTCACAATAAAATTCCATCTTTCATGCATCGCAAAAGGTTGAGATGCAACAGAGAGTCACGAACCTAGTTAAAGGCCGCACAAACACGCCATAGGCGTAATGAAAGAGAAATTAAACGATAGGGGGACGGTAAAGTGAGCGAGCTACCATCACAATGCCACGCGTTGCTTCTGTATTGATCAACAATAAAACCGCGTGAGGTGTGAAGGGTTGGTGTTCAGTGATAAAGAAAGCTAACGTGGTCATGCACATGACGCTGCAACAGGAATCAACACCTTGGTCGCTGTGATCGATACAATCGTTACTCATCGCTGATGACGTCATGTCACTTGCATCGGAATCATGGTGAGCGGCGCTCATATTTGAGCAGTGTTGCGGCGGGTTTGCATCGTCAGTCACTGAATGTGATACAGCCGAAATCGGTGACATTGTGATCGCCATTAAAGGTGCGCTAGACACTAAGCTTGAAGCAAGCAGCGTCATCATCACCAACATGGAAACCCAAATTGTATGCAGCGAAAGTTGCATATCCAATATCACTATCTGACTGAAAACTCCAACAGACTAAAGCTTGCCCTAGGGGTAAGGTCAATTAATTTAAATTTCGAAAATCGATAAAAATAGCGATTAGGCTATCTTCTCAAGAGTTCGCCACTTGCAGATCGCTAAAAATATCAAAAAGTTGCTTGGATTTATAAGGTTTGGGCAAATACGCATCCATGCCCGCGTCAAAGCAGCTTTTAATATCCTCCTCCAAAACGCTGGCGGTTAAGGCGATAATGGGTAATTTTTCAACGCCTTGCTCTTTTTCCCATTCGCGGATTTTCTTAGTCGCGGTTAAGCCATCCATCACTGGCATCATGCAGTCCATTAACACCGCAGCAAAATGACCACCTTGGGTGATGGCATCTACCGCTTCTTGCCCGTTGTTGGCCACCACATAACCAATACCTGCTTTTTCAAGGAAGAAGCTGGCGATTTTTTGGTTCATCAAATTGTCTTCAACGATCAAAATACGCTTATGATTACACTCTAAATAATCTAACTGGCTCTCCCCGACAGGCGTTAAAACAGTTTCTGTATCGGCCACTAACGCTTTGAGGGCACGTTCAAAACGCGTCCCTAAAAAAGGCAACGTGATACTTGCCTGCGCAAGATGAATTGCGTCTTTGTTGACGAACAAGTGATGCTGCAGAACCACTATTTTTGCACTTAAAAAATGCTCACGCAGCGCAATGAGATCCGATTGCACGCTGTGGCTTAAGCTTTGGCAATATAAAATACAGACGGCACTAAGCCCACTCTTGACTGCTTGTTCAACATCACGTGCTTCATTGAGTTGAATCCCCCATTGAACGCATTCACGCCGAATAGCGGATGAGTAGTTAGACATATTGGTAATTAACAACGCCTGCGTGGCAAGAGGCTCAACTTGCGGCTGATCTTCGGCAACCTCAATGGGAACGACAAATTCAAAGCAGCTACCTAAGCCTTTAGTGGACTGTACATGAATGTCACCCTGCATCAGATCAACTAATTGACGGCAGATAGCCAACCCTAACCCAGTCCCACCAAAACGACGGGTAATACTGCTATCTTCTTGAATAAATGGATCAAAAATCGTGTTCAACATCTCTTTATCGATGCCACTTCCCGTATCGGATACAGCAAAACGTATCGAGGTTATATCGCCCGTTTCTAAGGTTAAACCCGTGTTGACATAACCATCTTTGGTAAATTTCACCGCATTGGACAACAAATTCATCAAGACCTGCTTCAGACGATATTCATCCGCGATGATAAAACGAGGTAATGCGGGGTCGAGATAAATATTAAGCTCGATATGCTGGCTCAATGCTTTCGCGTTCACCAAGTTCACCGTGTCGTATACCAATTCAGCGAGTTCAAAGCGATGCGGAGCAAGCTCCAAGTTGCCTGATTCAATTTTAGATAAATCGAGAATATCGTTAATCAAGATCAGCAACGCTTGCGAAGAGGTATCAATATCGGCCAGGATTTCACGCTCATTCCCCGTAAACTCGCTGCGTGACAATATTTCAGTCATACCGATGATTCCATTAAGAGGCGTTCGGATCTCATGCGACATATTGGCTAAGAACGCGCTTTTGGCTCGATTAGCGGCAATTGCCGCTTCCTTTGTTTCCACCAAAGCACTCTCGTACTGTTGCTGTTTCTCAATAATATGGTTGAGATTGATTGTAAAGCGGGAAAACTCATCTTTGCCATCAATCGGGATCTGTTCAATGCCGTTCTGCTTTTCACGCAATCGACTCATGGTATTGATGATCCGCTTAAGCTTTGACGAGATGCGAGATGAGGTACTTGCTCCTAGCACAAACAGCAGCGCCAACACGGCCAACAGCGATGCCGATATACTTAACATACTCATTTTTTCTTGCTGGAGACGCACATTCAGTTGAGTCGATAAGTGTTGGTTGACACTTTGCACCAGTTTATCTATCGCCAAGTAACGCTCTTCCACATTTTTGACATAAGAAGCTAATGCTTGAGGATCAGCTTCATTACTAACGATTTTTTCGCGAATCAAGGCGGCTTGGCGAAATTCAGGTTGCGTAAACAACTGCACCAGTTGTTCGAGTTGAGCGCCGTTATCAATGATACGTTCGAAGTATTGTTGCTGGCGCTCAACAGCTTGAAAGTATTCTGTTTGTCGAGATTGAAACACCTCTTGATCCATGGTTAATTCTTTGATTAACCACGCCTCTTTTTGCACCCAAAATGCAAACCAATGCAGGTCGCTATACACCAGATCCAAGGTATGGATATCAACAGGCGCAAGAAAACTGTTGGTTTTTTGCAGATCGGCCATCACTTCATACAAAAGATTAAATACTTGGCGGCCTAATTCTAGGGTCTCGCTTTGTGAGGCCGACGGCAACTCATCCAACAAATGGTGAAGGTCAAGCACACGGTTTTCTATCAATGTACGGTTGCTTTTACTCCCAAAATGACTATTTGTAGAACCTGTATCCAGCACAATTTTATCCAGCGATTCAGCTAGCTCCTGCTTGAGCTGCGGCCAAGAGTCCTCGCTATTTTCGCTGCGCAGCTGCGCACTGAGCAAGGTATAAAAAAGGGCTGAACTGGTGGTGACCTGATTGATTGCTCCAATCTTTTGGTTCAACACATGGTATGTGTCTAAACGGCTTTCAAATGGGGGGAATAGACGCCATGCCACAACCAGAATAACCAGTGTTGGTATGAGGCAGAGTAAGAACAAGCGTGCCTTAATTGAGAAGTGGGTAAGTATTACCATTGTTATCATCCTTGGAAGTAATACATCCTAACCAATGGTTAAATAGTAGACGTTATTTTATGCGTCTGCGCTCTTATTAAGATAAAACCAGCGCAGTAACGAAAGCATTGCGCGTCACGATTCATCCAATAAGCGTGATGGTGAATTAGTCGAAAACTCACCACATTTTAAGATAACAATTTGAATCTAATCTCATTTTTATGAAAAAGAAAAACCATTCCACATCAAATATTTGAAGCAGACCATTATCATCACAAAATAAGTCGCGACTTTAGAATTTGTCAATATCTCTAACCACCGCCAAAAACCACTCAATACGCTGATTTTTACCTAGTTTTCAGTAAAAAATGTCGTCATTATTTTTGCTAGCAGAATAACCATTCCACATTTACAATCCGGCCACATAAAAACAACAATAAACATCGACTTGTATCTCAGCACAGATGACCGTGCAAGATACGCGTTCACCAGCCCTACACTGTGAACATTACTGCTTAACATAACGTGAAAGGTCCCAAGTCAATATGAGCCCAGAGAAACATCTCTCAGACTGGCAAGCCAGCCAAACGATTGCTGAATCTATGTCTCCCCTCATCGGTCAGCTTTATCGCCAACAAGGTGTTGAAGTGGTTTTATTTGGAAAAACACTCATCAACGCCACCACCATTGATATCATCAAAGCACATCGTGTTGTCCGTCGCTACACGGGCGAGGCGCTTTCAACCCAGCAAACGATGCCGATTTTACAAAAGTTGACCACGCTTGCTCTGTCGCCATGTCGTATCGACATTGGCCAACTTGCTCATCAATTTTGGCAACAACATGATGATGAACATGGCTTTGAGGATTACCTGCTAACGGCGCTTAATGGTGCGTTGAATGGTGAAACACTCAGTGAACCTAAGGATGTGGTGCTGTACGGTTTTGGTCGTATTGGTCGCTTGCTGACTCGTCTTTTGATAGAAAAAAGTGGCCCGGGCTATCCACTGCGCTTGCGAGCGATTGTCGTTCGTGGGGGTAAAGCAGGAGATTTAGAAAAACGGGCAAGCTTGCTACGCCGTGACTCAGTTCATGGCCAGTTTAACGGCAGCATCATCATCGATGAGGCTCGCAAGGCCATTATTGCCAACGGCAATTATATCCAAATCATCTACGCCAATAAGCCACAAGAGGTTGATTATTCACACTATGGTATTCATAACGCGTTAGTGGTCGACAATACTGGTGTCTGGCGTGATAGCGAAGGGCTTAGCCAACACTTGAACTGTCAAGGGGCAAGTAAAGTGCTGCTGACAGCACCCGGCAAAGGTGAGATTAAAAATATCGTGTTCGGCGTAAACCACGCCGATATTCAGCCCGAAGACACCATTATCTCAGCCGCCAGTTGCACCACCAACGCTATCACACCTGTATTGAAAGCGATTCATGATCAATATGGCGTACTTTCTGGCCATATCGAAACGGTGCACTCTTTTACCAATGACCAAAACCTTATCGACAATTTCCATTCAGGTGAACGACGTGGCCGCAGCGCATCGCTCAACATGGTGTTAACCTCAACGGGTGCCGCCAAAGCGGTTGCAAAAGCGTTACCTGAACTCGCGGGTAAGTTAACCGGTAATGCAATTCGTGTCCCCACGCCAAATGTGTCGATGGCCGTGGCTAACCTCAACTTAGCCAATGCAGTGAATAAGCAAGATCTCAACGCATATCTACGTGACATGGCGCTTAGCTCGCCACTTTCAGCGCAGATTGATTACACCGACTCAACAGAAATTGTCTCAAGTGATTTGGTTGGCTCTCGCCATGCTGGCGTGGTTGATGGTGCAGCGACGATCGCTCAAGACAACCGCTGCGTGCTCTACATTTGGTATGACAATGAATTTGGCTACAGCGGCCAAGTTGTACATTGTATGGAGCAGATGATGGGCGTTCGTTACCGAACTTTCCCAACTACCGCCCAGTAAACGGATTAATATTGTTTTTATCTCCACAACATAATAATAGTGAGTGTTTATCTCACCTCCCCCTGCTTGCCGCCTTTTGATATAAGGCGGCTTTTTTATGAAGTGATCAGTTCAATGAGACTTCAACGTCCGAAACTAATCTGCTCGAACACGCTAAGGCATAGCCTTGTTCACGCAGCGCCTTCTAGTCATTCAAAGCCTAAGGTTGCAAAATATTTATCAAGTTTCGATGAGTAATGCTGGTGCAGTTGGTCCGATATAAATTTCTTTCACACCCAATGCGAGTAGCGTCAGATCGATAACGATCGCCTTTTGTTCAAACCAAGAAAGAACTAATGTCAGTGGGAGTTCATTCATACCACGAACAAAGACACCAAAATGACTCAAAATTTGAACTACCTGTCAGAGTCCCAATATTATTGGGGGAATGAACGTCGTCCATACAACTCCAAAAATTAGAGACACAACATTCATGTTGGATTCATCTTGGCTGCGTTAACCTAGCTTCAATTCAGAAAGAGGTACAGGTTATGAATAGATTTATTGTGACTACATTTGCGCTGGTTGTAGGGTTTTTCGCGTTGATGCTGAGTTTGCTGCTCGCCATTCCTCTCGCTATTGCGGCGATCATCACTGGCAAACGTATAGAAAAGCAGCTCAAGCGCCACACCTTTACGTCAAAAAGCGGCTACGTTATTGAAGGTGAATATGAAGAAAAAACTCAAGCACACTATCGATGAACAACCCTATTAGCACTCTTTCATTGGCACGGCGAAACTCATTAGAAGCGGGAGGCATTTCCTCCCGTTTTTTGGGTATTAGCTAAAGAGTCATGACGACACGGATGGCAAGCGCAATCAGTACTACGCCCGACAAACGGTCAATCAATACGGCACGCGCGCGCAGTTTATCGAGTAATATTGGGCTAGAAAGAATTAAGGTGATGAACGTATACCAAAGCCCGTCCACTAAAAATGGTGTTAACACAATAATAGCTTTGCTGCTCAGTTCGTTGCCGATGGCGACAAATTGACTGAATAACGCGATGAAAAATAGCGCGATTTTAGGACTAAGCAGAGAAATCAATAATCCCTCTTTAGCCGACTGCCACACACTGACCGTCTCACCCGATTCTAATTTAGCCGCCACGCCCCCTTTTGAACGTAATGCATTGATACCCAAATAGGCCAAATACAACGCGCCTGCATAGCCTACTGTCTTAAACAGTAAGGGGGATTGATGCAGTACAACCGCTAAGCCAATTAAGGTAATGAAGGCATAGACACCAATACCAAATGCGTGCGCCCACGCCGTTGCAAACCCATTTTTACGCCCACCAGCGAGGCTATGTTTGGCCACCATCGCTAGGCTTGGCCCTGGCGACATCGCGCCTAAAATACAAATGGTAAATAGTGATAACCAAACGGTGAATGTCATGGATTTCTCGCTGTTGTTTCGGTGATTTAAGGTAATGACGATAACGAAATGACTCGCATAACGCTACCTGAATGTGGCGCTGCCCAAACGGCCTGATGTTGCAGGTGAGCCGTTGCACCCAATGGGCATAGGCAAACTGAGATAGATGCATATTATTTCGCTTCAGCGTATGCTAACCGCCAGAACGATATTTGGGAACGGAAGCCGTGAATAAGTTAAAACAAGAGATCACCTTGCTGTCTGGTATTGGACAACTTTCCACCACTTTAATGGGAACAGGGCTATTTATGATCCCAGCGATTGCCGCTGGTATTGCAGGTGAGCTCTCACTGTGGGCATGGCTACTGCTGTTTGTGGCGATTTGCCCGATTGCACTGACGTTTGCCGCTCTGGGTAAGCGTTACCCTAACGCCGGCGGAACCGCCTACTTTGTCCGCCAAGCTTTTAACGCTAAGTTGGAACGCTCGGTTGCTTGGCTTTTTGTCAGCGTGATCCCTGTCGGCGTTCCGGCCGCTGTCGCATTGGCGGCAGGCTTTGCTCAACAACTCCTCCCTGCGCCACTGAACTCGGCGATGATGGCGCAAGTATTAACCGTACTGTTGCTGATTGCGGTCAATTTGGCGGGCACCAAATCTTCCGGGCAGTTACAAACCGTTATTGCGCTGAGCATTTTCGTATTAGTTGGTGCTTTTTTCTGGATAGGCGATGTTGGTGCTGCAGATTTAACCATGCCCGCACTCAGCACGGACAGTATTTGGCCGATTGGCGCCGCACTCGGAGTGATGTTCTGGTGTTTCGTCGGGATTGAAGCGTTCGCTCATATGGGAGAAGAGTTTAAAAACCCACAGCGCGATTTTCCGATCGCGATCATTGTCGGCTGCTTTGTGGCTGGAATCACCTATTGGGCATGCTCGGTGGTCATCCTTAAATTTGGTGCGTATGGCAGCGCAGAATTTGATAGCACCTCCATTCCTTGGCTGAGCGAACAAATTTTTGGTAGCAGTTTGGCAACGGTGATAAGCCTTATCGGCTTTTTTGCATGCTTTGCGAGCATCAATTTATACACGCAAAGCTTATCTCGCATGGTGTGGGCACAAGCAAGGCAATATCGACCAGAAAGCGCAATCGCCAGAATTTCAATCCGCGGCGTCCCAGCCAATGCAACCATTGCTGTTGGAGTTGTATTAATGGCTTCTTGCCTGCTTGGTGAATGGTCTGGTCTTAATCTGGAATTTTTCCTAAAACTTGCGAATGGAATCTTTGTCTTAGTTTATCTGTTAGCGATGTTCGCCGCTTATAAATTGCTCAGTGGCATCAACAAACTGTTGGCGGCGATTTCGTTGATCCTCTGCACTGCGGTATTTATCTGCTTAGGCTGGTCAATGCTGTATGCTCTGACTATCTTCATTTTGCTCTCTTTACCTTGGCAACGTTTGGCAAGAAAAAGTCAGCCGAAGCAAGAGCTTTAACTTATCGCTTACCTTGCGGTATTGCCGTGCCCACTTAAGTGGGCATCATTCTGCAAATAAAAAATTTTGCCGAAATAAAAGGCTCTCAGTATAGAGAGCCTAAAAAATAGCAAGGAGAGGATATTAAATTTAAGTGCGGATGTGCTTAATCGCGCTATTTAACTCATCGACATTACGTTGCAAATCAACAACGACAGGCCCGAGTTGATTGATGGCAACGTTCATATCACCCGAAAGGGCTTTAATGTTACTGAGATTGCTGGAAATTTCGTCGCTCACAGCCAATTGCTCTTCTGTCGCAGCCGATATCGACGTATTCAATTTATGGATCTCAATCGCCGATCCTTGGATGGTACCAAGCGCTTCGTTCGCCACCGACATATTAGAGCGCGTTGACTGCATTTTATCAGCACTCACCCGGATCGTTTTGGTCGATTGTTCTGCTTTCTCTTGCAGCATCGAAATCATGCTTTCGATCTCACCCGTCGATTGTTGAGTTCGTTGGGCAAGTGAGCGTACTTCATCCGCTACCACCGCAAAACCGCGACCTTGCTCACCCGCACGAGCAGCCTCTATCGCCGCGTTCAACGCCAGTAGGTTGGTTTGTTCAGCAATCGCTTTAATCACATCAAGCACATTACCAACGTTATTAGACTCATTCGCAAGTTGCTGGATGATCTCGGATGTTTTGGTAAATTCACCCTCTAATTCACCGAATTCATGGGTCGTTTTATCAAAGACCTGTTTACTGGTACTGGCTTCTTTTTCCGCGCTGCCCGCATACTCTTCTGCCATGGTGGTGCTTTCCGCCACGCTAGAGAGCGCCGATGTCATCTCTTCCATCGCCGTCGCCGCCATTTCAAGTTCTTGATTTTGCTGATTCGCCACTTTGACGTTTTGTTTGGTGACATCGCTTATCGTTTCAGAGATGGCCGAAATGGTATGGTTTACTTGGTTTATTTTACTAATGGTGGTGGCATAACTACCAAGCACCTTATTAATGGTGCCGCCGATTATACCCAGTTCGTTGTGGCTGTTATCGTCAACTCGCAAAGTCAAATCAGAATTTTTGTCTACTTGTTGTAGCAATTTAGCCATGGTATCAATCGGCTTCACTACTTTTCGGTTAACAATGGCATACCCAATAATGGCAATAACAAAAACGCTAATTAAGGAGATATTACCAATCAATACCGTACTTTTTACTTTCTGCGCCGCATCCATGAATTGTTTATTGGTTCGATTTTCTAATTCAATAAAGAACTTATCGATCGGAGCCATGATTTTGGCTTTCTCTTGATGGTATTCATTACTGTGTAAGAGAGAAATCGCCATATTACGGTCTGGCTCTTTTCTAACGGTGTAGTTGCCATTGCTATCAGGGTAAAGCCCCTTAACAGCATTCATCGCTTTGACTTCCATGTTCACTAAGCCATCTGAATTAGCTTGAGCTTCTTTGAGCAAACTAAACTCTTGCGGAGTAAAACCAAGATCCGTCATCATTTGGTTGAGAGATATATTTTTACCGTCTGCTTTAGGTTTTTGTCCATATTGCAACATAAGGTCCCAATATATCGTGTGATAGTTCTGCGGGCGAGGTTTCTTACCATTACGAATATCAAGAATATCCATGTACATTTTTTCATACTTTTCATCGCCACTGACCACATAAGTTCGGCCCAACCGAGTTAAATCATCAGAGCTTTGACGAAGCTCATCGGCCGCTTGGTAAGATTGATAACGAACTTGAGCCATATTATCAACTTGTTGCATCAGCCCATTGAGCTGCAATACCGTCACAACACTAATGACAATACCAATACCGATGACAGCAAACACGAGCTTCATGGTGTTGTTGATATTCATAAAAGTATCCTTCTTCATTTATCAACGAAATTATTTCTGTTTATTCATTATTATTATTGCTTTTAGCATAGGATGAGAATGGCCAAAATGTCGAATTTTACGCCACAATTATTACGTCAACTTTAAGTACTATCATGCTTCAACTTATTTTTCAGTCGGTACTGGCAACTGAGCCAATACCTCTTTAGCCGCTTCAAAATCAAAATCTTCAATCGCATGCATCAAACTTTTCTTTTGCTCGTCAGACCATAAATTGCATTGTTTAATTTGGTGGATCATATGAATCGCATCAGCATCGTAGTTTTCAACACATTGCACTAATTGTTGGTAGAGCAACGCAATATCACGGTGCTCTTGCTGCGGATGTAATTGTGTCTGCTCCCAATCTCTTAGCTCATCCAACAAAGTAGACATCAACTTTGATACCGTGTTGAGATCTTGAATGGCGGGTTTCGTATGTCGCTGTACTACCCCTTCCATCTCGTTGGCTAGCTGCGCAATAGGCTCAATCCCTAGATTAGCCGCTGAACCTTTTAGGGTGTGCATCACTCGCTCTGCCTCTTCCCACTGCCCCTTATCAATCAATTTAGGGAATTGCGCTATTTCTTGCTGCTGGCTGGCAAGGAAGTGATCCAATATTTCAAAGTATCGCTGCGCATTGCCACCAATTCGGAAAATCGCTTGCTCCACATCAATACCCGTCAATTCTGGGTAGCCAGTGCTCGGTTTCACTTGATTCGGTAATACCGTAGAGGGTACTGGCGTGGTTTCATCCGCCTTTAAATATTTGCGTAGTACGTGGTACAAGCGCTGTACATCAATTGGTTTCGCCACATGATCATTCATACCTGCATTTAAACAGTGCTCGACATCTGAAGACATCGCATTGGCGGTCATTGCAACAATCGGTAGCGTTTTCCACTCCTCATGTTGGCGGATCTCTTTCGTCGCACTGATACCATCCATAATGGGCATCTGCATATCCATCAGCACTAAATCAAAAGCTTCTTGCTGCAATTTCGTCAAAGCTTCTTGTCCATTATTAGCAAGAACAATGCTCAATTGAGTACTTTCTAACAGGCCGAAAGCCACCTCTTGGTTCACTTCGTTATCTTCTACCAAAAGCACTTTTTGCCCAATAAATGTTGGCCTTGTATCATGATCAAGATACTCATGGCTCTGCCTTAATTGCTCGATGCCGTAGCTGTCCATAATGGCATCAAGGAGATTTGATGGGTTCACAGGTTTCACAATCAAGGCATCGACTAATTTACTGTTTTCTCCCACCAAGGAAATTTCTCGGCCGTAAGCCGTAACGAGGAATCGTTTAGTGTTATCAAAAACACCCAATGGTTTCATTCTCTGCAGCAACTCTATGCCATTCATACCCGGCATATTCCAATCAATAAACAGCATATCAAAATGCGTATTGCGAATTTCATCTAGCGCCTCAAAACCGTTACTGACTGACTTCGCTTCAAAATGCATCGCATTGAGCAACGTCATTAAAATATTGCGTGCCGAGTCATTATCATCGACTACCAACGCACGTTTGCCTGCTAGAGCGCTGAGTGGCTTAGCGATATCGCGCATTTTGGCTTCTTGCAGGCCACACTCAACCGTGAATTCAAAGGTGGATCCTGACCCTTCTTCACTGCGAACTTGAATGTCGCCACCCATCAATCCGACTAGCTGTTTACTGATGCTAAGCCCCAAGCCCGTGCCTCCATATTGGCGAGTAATGCTATTATCAGCTTGAGAAAATGCAGAGAATAGAGTGGCTACGTTAGATTCAGCAATGCCAATACCTGTATCAGAAACGGTAAACTTCAAGGTCACGTTGGCGTCGTTTTGCCCCACGACTCGTGCCGAAACGATGATCTCCCCTTGTTCGGTAAATTTCACCGCATTGCCACATAAGTTAACGAGAACTTGCCCCAAACGCAGCGGGTCGCCCACCAAGCCCACTGGAATATGTGGATCGATATCTAATAAAAACTCGATGTTTTTCTCTTGGGCTTTTAGCGAAATCAAGGTGGTGAGGTTATCCAATACCTCATCAAGGCTAAAATCAATGTGCTCAACATTCAGCTTGCCCGCCTCTATTTTGGAAAAATCCAAAATGTCGTTAATGATGCCAAGCAAGTTTTTCGCCGATTCATTAATCCGTGAAATGTATTTTTGTTGCGTAGGATTGAGCTCGGTATTGAGTGCTAGATGGGCCATGCCCAAAATGGCATTCATTGGTGTACGGATCTCGTGGCTCATGTTCGCAAGGAAATCGCCTTTGGCTTGGCTCATGGCATCCGCGGTCTCTTTAGCTTCTCTTAACTGCTCTTCCATCTGCTTGCGATCGGTTAAATCAAGCAAAATTCCAACAATTCCAGAGACTTCACCGCGATTATTTTGGAAAGAAGCTTCGTATACCAACATCTCTCTTTTGTGGTGTGAAGCGTCATAGAGAGACAATTCGTAATCTTGCGAAGACTGCTCCTCTCCAAGCCTTTTATGTACTTGGGCAAAAATGGTCGCCGTTTCATTTTGAAAGATATCTTGCGGCGATTTACCGATAATTTGCTCGGCCGACAGGCCAACTAAATCCATAAACTTAGCGTTAATGGTGAGATACGTACCCGAGGCCGACAAGCAATACATGGGGTTCGGCGTCGCATCGAGGATCTCTTGATTCAGTTGAGATTGTTCGAGTACTTTCTGCTCGGCTCGTCGCTGAATTTCAATGTTTTGGCTCAATTGAATACTGACCGATAAGTCATCCAACATTTGCGATAACCACTGGAATTGCAAACTCGACAACGACCCGATAGTACCCAGCTCGAGTAAAGCGACAGGATGCTGATTGACGTGCAGCGGCAAATAATACACTTCGTTAATGACTAACTTGCCACCGTTAAATTCAATGTGACAGTTGCCATCGAGTGCTTTCATCGCATAGGGCTGACCGCTGAGCAACACACTGAGCTGCGTCGATGATGGATCGGTGTATTCTCTGGCCGAATGCTCACCATAACCCACCCCAGCCACTCGTTTTAATACGCCCTCTTGATAGATGTACATGCCAACCATTTCCAAAGGAAATTGATGCAGTAAGAATTGCGTAACTTCATTACACAAACGGTCCGTAGAATCGTTTTTGCGCAGGATGATATTGAAATCTTTAAGTAAAGTATTTTGGCTAAGCTGCTCAGCGATATGATGAAACACCACATTCAAACTGTCGATAAAATGTTGCAGCTCTGCATAGGCGGTTTGAGTGATCGTAAAAGCGTAATCTTCCCGTTTGACTTGAGTCACAACCGTTTTGAGTAGCTGACTTAACGGATTGATGTAAAGACGCCACAGCAGAACAAAGGAGGCGATGATCACGCTGAGTAAGGTTAATACTAACGCCAAGTTTATCCATTCATAACGCAGCGCTTCGCTATCGGCACGTTGAATGTTTTGCTCCATGCGTTGCATGATCGATTGATGCGCAGAACCAATCGCCTGCATAATTTTCGCCTTTTCCGCGAAGTATTGGTCACCATAGAGAATAGCCCGAGCCAATTCCAGATCCGGCTCACCTGTGTCGACAAATTCGCCTTGGCTATTCTTTTTCCATCCTTTGATGGCCATGAAGGCTTCTCTTTCGAGTGACACCAGTGAATCAGACAAAGTAAGCGCATTTTTGAGCTCTAAAAACTCCACCGATTCAATGCCCGAAAGACGCATTCTATCGAGTAACGAAGGGTTGTCTGGTGCGCCACCCAGTGAGCGGGCAAGTAGTTTGTTTTGTGCAACGACATCCCAAAATTCGTACTCATTCCCTTTCGGTAACGGCACAGAACCATTTCTGACGCTCAGCACATAATTAAAAAGGTTGAGCCACTTTTCATCGCCAGTCGAAGCGTAGGCTCGAGCAAATTTGGTTAAGTGATCTGAGCTCTGCTTCAACTCTTGTGACAGACGATAGAAACGGTAAAGTTCGTCGTTCAGTTGTCGGCTCTCAGTTCTCAGAGCGGCCACTTTGTCGGTGATACTAAACATCGCAATGGAACATAATCCCATAGCAATAAATAAGACGGTGAATAAAGTTCGGATGGATCGCATGTGAAGCGCCTTCTTAATAATTTTCTCACTCTACTAACGCTGAGATTAGCTATAGTTATTGATAAGTTTAGACTTAAACCCAACCTTCGCCGCTCAATTGCTATTTTTTATTAGGAAAGACTCATGCCCATCGAAAACTTGGACAATTGTACCGTGTTAATAGTCGATGATTCGCCAGATAACCTTGCATTTATGTCACAGGGGTTGGCTAACCGATATCATGTCAAGGCCGCTAAATCAGGCCCGATGGCGCTCAGTATCTTAGACAAGTTTTCTATTGACCTAGTGTTGCTCGATATTGTTATGCCGGAAATGTCAGGTTTTGAAGTCATACAAAAGATCATGGCAAACCCTAACACCCAAGACATCCCTGTGATTTTTCTGACCGCAAAAGATAACCCTGAAGATCAAAAACTAGGCTTTGAGTTAGGTGCGGTTGACTATGTATACAAACCCGTAAGCGTACCGTTGCTAAGAGCCAGAGTAGATACTCACCTGCAAAACAAAATTTCAAAAGACATACTGAAGAACCAAAATGGCTACTTGGAAAAAGAGGTGATCAAACGTTCAAATGAATTGGATAAAATGCAAGACGCGGTCGTGTATGCTCTCGCCAGCCTCGCTGAAACCAGAGACCCAGATACTGGTAACCATATCCTGCGAACACAACATTACGTCAAAGCGTTAGCCGAGCAACTGGCTAAGCTGCCAAAATATCAACAAAAGCTAACGCCGAATGTTATTAATACCTACTTTAAAGCCGCCCCTTTACACGATATTGGTAAAGTGGGCATCGCCGACAACATACTATTAAAACCAGGAAAACTGGACAGTGATGAGTTTGAGATCATGAAAGGCCATGCCAGCTTAGGGCTCCGTGCGCTAGAAAAAGCGGAAAAGATGTCAGGCGCGAAAAATGACCTTATCGATATGGCGAAAGAGATCGCCCATGGGCACCATGAAAAATGGGATGGCTCTGGCTATCCTAACGGTTTACAAGGTGATGCTATACCACTCAGCGCACGGTTAATGGCTGTCGCTGATGTTTATGACGCTCTGATTTGCCGACGCATCTATAAGGAGCCGATGCCTCACGCCGATGCGAAAGGGATTATTTTGGACGGAAGAGGAAGCCATTTTGACCCAGAAGTCATTGATGCCTTCTTGGCAATAGAAGAGCGCTTTATTTCGATTGCCCATGAATACGCCGACGATTGATATCTTGGTAAGCAACGTATTATTAAACAAAAAGATAAACGTATGAAGGTAACCTTTCGCCCCGCAAGTGACAGCGATTATCAATTTGCTTTTGATCTAAAAAAAGTCGCAGAAATGGATGGTATTACGGCGATATTTGGCTGGGATGAAGAGTTGCAGCAAGTGCTGCATCGCCAAGAATGGCATTCTGGTCTACCAACGATCATCTGCGCTGATGGCCAACCGATTGGCACTTATTTACTGCAGAGCAAGCATGAAACGCTTTACTTCTCGCGCTTTTTTATTCTGCCTGATTTTCAAAATAGAGGAGTGGGTAGCCAAGTATTACAACTGGTCGTCAACCAAGCCAATCTGACTCAATACCCTTGTAAGCTCTGTTATTTGCAAGGTAGCCCCGTCGGTGCTTTGTATCAGCGATTTGGGTTTACGCACTACCAAATGGACGATGAGTTTTCTCATATGCATTTCATTCCAACGCCCAAAGGCCAATAGCTCAGTACCCTTTGTGCTATCTTAAATTAAGGTTAGCGATCGGCAAACAGCCTACGCGGCGAGAAAATAAGCTTCATCATTAACGCCAACCCACCTGTAGCACAACAAAATGGTTACATTTGTTTATTCATATTCATTACTTATTGAATAAAATGCGTGAGCAATCTCTGATTAATGTCGTTTCATTTATAGGGTAAATGGTTGTGTGAACAAGGTTTCATCTTTTTTTAACGTTACGTTAGACAATATTTTCATTAACACCTTTGGATAGGAAACAGATATGTTGTATTTGGAATTTTTATTCCTGCTATTAATGCTCTATATAGGCTCACGCTACGGTGGTATTGGCCTTGGTGTGGTTTCTGGTATTGGCTTGGTCATTGAAGTTTTTGTCTTCAAAATGCCACCCACATCACCACCGATCACCGTCATGTTGATCATTCTTGCCGTTGTCACCTGTGCTTCAATACTCGAAGCGGCTGGCGGATTGAAATACATGCTGCAAGTGGCAGAACGTTTACTGCGTAAGAACCCGAAAAATGTCACTTTGATTGCACCGTTCGTCACTTACGCAATGACGTTTATGCTGGGTACTGGCCATGCGGTGTATTCCATCATGCCGATCATTGGTGATGTGGCATTGAAAAATGGGATCCGTCCTGAACGTCCAATGGCTGCGTCTTCTGTTGCTTCGCAAATCGCGATTACCGCTTCCCCAATCTCAGCGGCCGTTGTCTACTACCTTGCTCAATTGTCGAATATTCAACACGAGATCACCTTGCTCTCTATTTTGCTGGTCACTGTACCTGCGACCTTATTCGGTACGCTGTTGATGTCTTTGTACAGCTTACGCCGTGGGAAAGAACTAGATGATGATCCTGAGTATCAAGAACGTCTGCAAGATCCAGTGTGGAAAGAGAAAATCCTAAACACAACCGCGACAACGCTGAATGAAACGTTACCCGCGGCAGCGCGTAATTCTGTGTTGATTTTCATTGGTGCGATATTAACCATAGTCGTGCTAGCGATGGTGCCAGAAACACGCACTATTGTTGAAGGCAGTAAACCGATCAGTATGGCGGTGGTTATCCAGATGATGATGCTCTGCTTTGGCGGTATCATTTTACTGGCAACCAAAACCGACCCACGAGATGTACCAAACGGTGTGGTATTCAAATCAGGTATGGTAGCGGCAATTGCCATCTTCGGTATCGCTTGGATGTCGGATACCTATTTCCAATACGCGATGCCGCAGTTTAAATCAGGCATTGTTGAGATGGTTACCGACCATCACTGGACCTTCGCGCTTGCACTATTCATTGTTTCTGTTGTGGTGAACTCACAAGCCGCAGTAGCGGTGATGATGTTACCTGTAGGCCTCGGGCTAGGTTTAGAACCTGCGCTACTAGTAGGCTTAATGCCCGCACTGTACGGATACTTCTTCATTCCAAACTATCCGTCAGATATTGCAACGGTCAACTTTGATACCACAGGAACCACCAAAATCGGTAAGTACTACTTCAACCACTCGTTCATGTCCGTCGGTTTAATTGGCGTCGTGAGTGCGTGCTGTTTAGGTTATGTGCTGAGCCAAATCATCATTGGTTAACCCACTGTAAATGCCCCAGACTGATACAGCGCTGGAGTGTGTTTACTGCTAAATAAAAAAGTGCACCCAACTGAGCCTGAAGCCGTTGGGTGCACTTTTTCTTTATTTAACTGCCCTTTTCTTTATTTAAACGTCATGCTTGATAATGTTGTTGTCCAATAAGAAGCCAACAATGTCAATCGACGCCATGCCATCAAAATTGAATTGGCTGGCAAGATCTTGCACCACAATGGTTTGATGTACGTTATTGTCCGTCAGAATTTCCAATTCCACATCCGTCGTGTTGGTCATCACTTTCGCTTCTATCTGATGAGAAGTGTGTAGCGAAACGAGCAGTTGATCCATGGGCAAATGTAAATCGGCCACAACATCAGTGAGATCGATCACATCACCTTCACCAGCGTTGAAATCAGTGATAGTGTCGGTTTGCTCATCAACAGTATCGAGCGTCCATTTAAATATGTCAGCGCCACTTCCCCCGGTTAAGATGTCGGCACCAAGCCCGCCAATCAAGGTATCATTTCCGCCACCACCCACTAAGGAGTCATCACCATCGCCACCTTCAAGGTGATCATGACCACTGCCTCCTAGCAACTGCGCTCCAACATTACCGGCGAGCAATTGCGCATCATCCCCGTTCGTTGATTGATCAATCGTGCTGCCGTCAGGCAATACTTCAATCGCAATATCAATTGATGCAGAGGCTGCACGGCTACCATCCGTTTCTGTTGAGATAGCCGCTACCGACAGAGTGTGTTGCCCTAAATCGAGCCCACTAACCTGTAATCCGTCGATAGCATCAGCGGAAACACTCCACACTCCGTTTTGCTCAGTCACACTGCCCGAGCTACTAGAAAGCGTAGCGCCACTTGGCAGACTGTCGATCTCCAATGACAACACTTCATGGCTATCCGTTAATGCCGCGATTAACCCCAGCAATGCAATACCTTGAGCGCTGATACTTTGGCTAACATACGTCTGCTTCATATAATTAAAGCTCGGATCAAGGGTTAATATCGGCGTATTGGCTTTGGGCGTCACCGCAATACTGACGGTTTCTGTCTCTTCTAGCGCCATACCAGAAACATTGTCGGCATAAACACCACCATCATTGGCCTTAATTGTTAGATCAATATGGTCACTACCAATCGCGGTGGCATCAACAAAAATGCCGCTGGCGGGATCGCTGCTATTAAGTAGTGCGTTGATATCCGATAACGTGCCTTGTAGGACAAGTTCTCCAGCCAAATTGGTGCTCTGCGTGACAGAACTTAACGCGGGGATCACGGCACTGAGCAAACCTTCGCTCACGCTCAAAATCACCGTCATGGGGTCGTTGGCATGTGAGCCTGTATAATCGATATCACTCACACTCAAACCGGTGACCTTTTGCCCCGCCTCTTCATCAATCGTTGTGGTGACCGTAGCACTATCAATGGTGGGCGCATCATTGACCGCCTGAACATCAACTAAAACAGTAAACTCACGCGCAGGCCCCAAATGTTCCGTACCGTCCAGCCCTGTATCGACCGACTGTACTTTAATCGTCAGATCTCCCGCCCAAGTGTCCTTATGCCAATCACCAGAATTAAAAATCAGTTTATCTAAGCTTTGCGCATCGGCATTCAACAGCCATACGCCACCACCGATGTAAGTCCCCAGCGTGCCATCAAGCAATGCAATACTTGCTCCATCTGGCACCCCGGAAACTTCAATTCGCAACGTTTCTGGCGAGTTTTCACTATGGTTCGCACCGGCTGCAATGGAATCGGCTTTATCGATAATTTGCGCGTTGATATCAATTTCAATGTCAACGCCTTCATCGCCAGCGCCGTTAGTCACTGGTTCAACATCCACCACATCCCCAACGGGCGCAATATCCAATCTAAAGCTGCCGTTATGCTCTACAGGCACACCAAGCAAGGATTCTTGGGTAAAGACCTTGATGCCGATTTCCACTTCGCCACTAAAGTTCTTCGCAGGTTTCATCGCAATATCGGATAAATTGATCGAGGTTTGTGCTGGGTTGTTAATCTGAATGCTCCACTCACCACCACCATTATTTTTCACGGTATAGTCAGAAGAGAGAGAACTCACGACAAAATCCGTCGGCACCCCAGTAAGCTTGATCGACACAAATACCTCAGAGCCATCTGTATCGGTCAGATCAACGGTAAATTCAGAACCCGGTTTAGAAAGGACAATCCACTCATCTTCCAGACCGCTCACTTCAATATTGCTGCTACCACCACTGGAAATAATGACGTCGTCTACCACTGGCGTCACATCAAAACTTACTTGTGTGGTAAATGGCTTATCAGCATCAGTATTAGCCACACCCAACGCATTGGCATTGGTATCATCAAATTGCGTGATATCAGTCACTTTCCCCGCCACGGTAATGTTGACGGTGTTATCATCATCGCCAGTCGGATAATTGGGTGCGGGTTTGAAATAAACATTGTCTAATGCCGCAGGTAGCTGAGGCTGACTAAAAGTGATACTGGTACCGAGATCATTGCCTTGCGCATCAACAAAGGTTCCGATATTGGTTCCTTGTAGGGTTAAGGTGACTTCGCTCAGCACCTCTCGTCCTTCCGTAGCGCTATTGCGAATATCAGCAAGATCAATATCGAGCGAAAGATGAATAATACCATCTTCATAACCTATGCCGTCATTGGTCGGAACGTCGGACGAGCTTGAAGTCGGCTGATGATTTGCATCTAACCCAAGCGAACCTTCTACAGTCAATGTCGCTTTAGGGGTAATGTCATCATCTTGCGGTTGATGCGTTCCGGGAACATCGGCCACCGGAGAAACTGCCACTGGGATTTGCGTACTGAAGGTTTTTTCATCACCAGAAGCAGTGTCTGTCGTTACAAAAGTGATCGGCAAATTAAAGTCGCCCGCGTAATCTTCAGGCAGATGCAGTTGCAGATTTTCTAACCCTGAAATCGAGCCATCGGTATTCACGGTACCTTTGTATACATACAAGCCATCAACGAAATCAAAATGACCACCAGATAAACTTGCGCCCGCTGGTAGCACACTTTGCGCGATGACAATACTGAGCTCATCTTCTACACCATCAAAACCTGAAGCGCTCACCATCAATTTATCTTGGATTTGCTGACCTAAATTAATAGCGTTATCTTCGATGCCTAATACAATATCATCCGCATTGCCAACTAAAGTAATGTCAGCTGCTACCGTGTTGTTGCCCGTAGCAGTGAGCGGAAATTGTAAGGTGAGCTCTGATTGCACTTGTCGAACTACTTTGGCTTCAGAGCTATCTTCCCCTTGGTCATACACTTGGGCAAAAATGGTCACAGTGATGTCGTTATAACCATCACCATCAGGATCGTTACCACTACTCAATGTCAGGCCATTCGGTGCTTTTACACTGAAATTCTGCTCATCAACAATGGTCCATGAGCCATCCCCATTATTAATTGCACCAGTAATCAGTAGTTGATCAAGTACCTGTGGCGTAATATTGCTAAAACGCACCACCAGTTGGTCGACCACTTCTAATGATTGGTAACCTTCTGTCGATTGCGTGTCTGCATTATCAAAGCGTATAACGTTCGCATTAGGCTCGCCGCCGGCCGCATCATTAATAGTAAAGTAGATAGCACCAGAGGCATCTGCGACAGCTTTGTTTGTGACTACGCCGTTGTCTTCAACACGCAGTTGTCCATCAGCTTCAACTATCGGCCTTACCGTGATATCAACAGAGCCATGAATGACTTTCGAAGCAATACCTTCGCCAGAATTGATTGCATCGACGTATTCGTTGTCTTGCTCTTTAACCACAATCTCAGTGCTCAAGGTAAAATCAGTACTGGAGTGCTCTGGTGGCCGAACTTGAACGTAACCAGTTGTCAGCACTTGCGCTGAGAAATCTTGATCGCTCTGTCCCAGTGCGGGGGTCAAAATGAGCTTGCCATCACTATCTAAGGTCGTGACAACACCATCGACGTAGATAGTACTACCAGCTGGGAAGCCAGAAAGTGTAACAGAGGCAAAATATTCATCAGCATCAAGATGTTGTTCCTCTTCTGGCTGCCAATGAATATTAATGCGGCTGTCCTCGTTACCAAGCGAGTGTGATTGATAGTTGTCAACAACATCAATCACCGGTGCCACTTTAATGCGAATTTCCGACTCAATTTGACGCGTATGTCCATCATTTTCAGTAACGATGGTGGTCATTTTGATGTTGATGTTTTCGGTCGATGAATGAGATGGCTCAACTCGAATACCTGAATCAACCTGCGCTGAAGTTAGATTCGCCTGATAAATAGGTTGCTGCGCAGTATCGTAACCAACAAATACCAAGTTAATCACGCTACCAACACTGTCATACAGTTTGACACCATCTGGAATGTTCGACAGCAAAACGGTGATCGACTCAGAGCTGTCCGCTGGATTATCCGCAAGCTCACCGGATAACACACTAAAGCCAAAGCCAACGGATTGATTTTCATCAATCGTCGTTTCAATCACTTGCAGACCATTTTCACTAAATTCATTCCAAGTGTTAGTACTGTTTGAGTGAAAATCAATGGTTGGAATATCTGCTACGCCCTTAACTGAAACATTAACCGTCTTAGCACCTAACGAGATTTCATCTGTCACCGCACCCGTAGAAAGATTGACCATATCTTTAATAATCCCTTCAACAGAGATGGTAAAATCAGCGTTGCTATGCAATGGGGGTAGCACTTCAACTTGGTCAAGATATTGTTCAGGAACTTCATAATAAGTATGACCATTGGCATCGGTTATTTGTGATATTTCGCTGGCTCCTGCTCCCAACCAAATCAGTGTCACACCTGTTTCTGAAAAATCAGAGAGACGCACATAGAGTGTTTCTGAACCATCAGAATCAACGGATCCGGCCATCGTAATGACTTCACTTAATAACAAGGGATCGTGATCTGTGGTGGGGTCAACGGTATTTTGCGTAGCGGCATTATCTTCAAAAACATTGATTCGATTGACAGAGAAGCTACCCATATCGGCAACAGGGCTAACATCTATCACGATTTCTTTCGTTTCTGATCGGGCGCTCTCTTTACCAACGTGAGCGTTATTTTGCTCGGTCGTGATCGCTGTAATATCAAGTTTGATCTGACCACTGAAGTTATCATTGGGGTCAACTTGTACTTGGTTAATGTTACTCGCACTAACAAGATAATAGTGACCTGAAGCATCCGAGCTCATTACAACCGGCGTACCATCGGCATAAACTAGCTGCGCCTCACCTTCACCTTGAGTAAAGCGGATCTCATACAGGATTGTTTCGGGGGTGCTGTTATCTTGTGTCTGCGCTAAAACATCGAGAGTAATATTGTCACTATCTTCTACTGCATCATAATGAAATTGGCTGCTTGAGTTCCAAGTCGCAATATCGGCAACACTTTCCACCTCAATGCGCAATTTCCCGTTCACATTATGATCATGCAGGCCATTATTCAAAACCTGCACAGTAATATTGAGTTGGAAGCCACCGTTAGCGCTGGCATAGTGACGGTCAGGCACAAAATACAAGTTTTCAATCTTAGCAACACTGCCTGTTAAGCTTTGCTCCACCGCATCTGCGGGCAAAACAAATCGTCCACTGACTAGCTCTAATTTGACATAAACATCCGAACTATTGAGATAGTAAAAATCGCCATGCGCGTTGCTGGCCGTAATTTTTACATCACCAATCGATTCATTGCGATCCAAATCATAAAGATTGATCTGCAAATCCACTTTAAGCGGTGAAGTATTTAAGCCGGATTGGTTATCTTGGCTATTAGTGATTTGATTGGGGTCGTTAAACAAAATAGTGACACCATCGCGTCCAGCGTCTTCAGCGCCAATAACATTAGCAACTGTGATAGTGGCATTTCTATCAAGAATATTGATGTTCAACTGTTCGGTTGAGGCATCGCCATCAAAGTCTTGCGCAGTGACATCGACAGTAAATGAAATGGTCGGATCATCACCATGTTCAAGGCTAGCAACTGGTTTAAATGTCGCGTTACCGTTAGGCGTTATCGTCAGTGTACCTAAATCGCGCTCAACACCATTTTTTATTTCGACAACCGTGACCGTTTTTGTGACGCCGTTAAGTTCAATTTCATTAGCTAAGCTTGCACCATTGCCATGCCTAAATTGAATATCACGACCCGCTTCATCAACGGCCACAAATTTAGTGATAACGGCATGATCAGCCCCTTGAGTATCCGGTGAGGTATTGTTGTCTTGGCTAAATAAATTGACTGTTTTTATCGCCGTATTTTCAACACTAGTGATGCTTTTATCATGCAAAGTTGGAATATCATCAACAATCGATATTGGCAAACTCACTGAGGCTGAAACATCGCCATCTCTATCAGTTGCGGTAATCGGAAGATCTAAAATATAACTATTTTCACCATTACCCGTCGGGTGGTCGATGGCTTTAAGCAGTTCAAATTGGTAACTATCGGCCGAGCCATTTAGCGTGAGACGAAAAACCACGTCCGTCGTATTCTTAATCACCGCTTCATAAACAGTGACACCATTATTGCTTGAAATTTGGATGATCTCTATCTCTTGACCACCAGACGTTAAATTCTCGACAGGCGTGGTGAGATCAGACACTTGATAACTGACAATACCATCGGCCCCGTCAATCACATCAAAGTGCCCAGCAATAACGGTGCTGTCTGAACGATCAGAACCGATCGTGGCTAAGTCATCTTCATCCACGCTCTGTTCGCTACCGGCGCGAATGCCGACAATCGTTGGCTTGTCATCCACAATAGTGACAGGCAGTAGAATGTCAGAGGCGTCGCCATCATGGTCCGTCGCCACCACTTTGAAATTCACCAGTCGCTCATCGCTGCCTGCGGCGTGATCAATCGGACCTTGCAAAGTAAAACGGTAACTGCCGTCCGCATTGAGCACTAAGCTAAACACCGCATTGCCACTAGGTGTGGTGCTGGCTTGGTAGTGGTAGTTACCATTGGCATCGATTGTCGCCGCGCCCAAGATCACCGCTTCGCCTTGCGAGGTTAAGCCCGCAAGCGGGTTACTGCTGGTATCCAACTGATAGCTCACCACCTTATCGGCGCTTTGAGTGGTAAACATTCCCTCAGCGAACAGCGACTCTTTGCTGCTGTCTGAGCCTGACGTTAAATCGTCTTCGCCAACACTGAGCGCTTGCACTCCAGTGATGATTGGCTGATCATCATGGATGGTGACGGGCAACAAAATGTTGGCGCTGTCGCCATCATAATCGGTTGTCACTACCTTGAAATTTACCAGCAGCTCATCGCTCCCCTGCGCATGGTCAATCGGACCTTGCAGGGTAAAACGATAGCTACCATCCGCATTGAGCACCAAACTAAACACTGCATTGCCGCTCGGTGCAGCGCTAGCTTGATAGTGGTAGTTGCCGTCGGCATCGATTGTCGCCGCGCCCAAACTCACCGCTTCACCTTGCGAAGTTAGGCCTGCAAGCGGGTTACTGCTGGTATCCAACTGATAGCTCACCACCTTATCCGCGCTTTGAGTAGTAAAAACTCCCTCTGCAAACAACGGCTCTTTGCTGCTGTCTGAGCCTGACGCTAAATCGTCTTCGTCAACGCTGAGCGCTTGCACGCTCGCGATGATTGGCTGATCATCATGAATGGTGACAGGCAGCAGAATGTTGGCGCTGTCGCCATCATAGTCAGTTGCAACCACCTTGAAATTCACCAGTAGCTCATCGCTCCCCTGCGCATGGTCAATTGGCCCTTGTAAGGTAAAACGATAACTGCCATCTGCGTTAAGCACTAAGCTAAATACCGTCTGACCGCTTAGGGTAGTACTTGCTTGATAGAGGTAGTTACCGTTGGCATCAACTGTCGCCGCGCCCAATACCACACTTTCACCTTGCGAGGTTAACCCAGCTATGGGGTTGATGCTGGTATCAAGCTGATAACTCGCTACCGTATCGGCCCCTTGGGTAGTGGTGAAATAGCCTTCGGCGAACAACGGCTCTTTGCTGCTGTCTGAGCCTGACGCTAAATCGTCTTCGTCAACGCTGAGCGCATCCACACCAATGATTTCAGGTTTATCGTCAATAATGTTGATTGGTAAACGCACACTTTCAGAGCTATCACCATCATAATCGGTTGCTAATACCGAAAGGTTGAGTAATAACTCATCACTATTGACTGGATGATCCAGCGCGCCTTGTAACGTAAACTGGTAACGACCGTCTGGGTTTAATATCAACTCAAAAATAGGCTGGCCATTGGCGCTCGCCTGATAGGTATAAACCCCGTTCAATGACGAGGAAGAGGCCAATTGCACCGCGACACCAGCCGAGGTTAACCCAGCCAACGGGTTAGCACTTAAATCCAACTGATAGCTTTCAATTTGATCAGAACCCAATTGGGTATCAAACTGTCCTGAAACGGTAATCGTCTGTGAAGCACTGGCATCCGAACCGATATTCGCCAAATTATCCTCATAAACGGACGTCGACGGTTCATCGGACATAACAGGGTTATTACCATCACCAATACTGATTGCGATAGAAATCGGCGAGCGAATAGGATTTCCACCCGCATCAGAACCGGTCACATCGAATTGAATCGCAATTTGATCATTAGCAAAAGAAACTAAGCCACCTCCCACGGAGGGAACATGGTCAATCGGTTGACTAATGGTCGTCACTATCTCTAAGTTGATGTCTTTACCGACAGACGTCGCCACTAAATCAATCCGTAGCACTTCACTGCCGTCAAGTTCACCGACAATATGGTTAGCCGTAGCATCATAACGAAAGCTTACTGATCGCCCAGCCGAAGTAATATCGCTATTCAGCTCTGACAATAGCGCAGCTAATGAAAGGGATTCAGGGACAAAAGAGGCGGCATCCAGTGGCAGATCTCCCGCCGCAATTAAAACATTTGCCGTCACTGATTGTGGATACGAATTTAGTGAGAGCGAACCTTCAACTAATGCCGCTGATAATGATTCACCCCCAGCGGTAAAACGCAACGGACTCAAATTCGTTTCAGTCAATGATTGCTGAGCATCACGCCCTGCAGTTTCGAAAAACGTACTCGCCAATACTTCTGCAAAATTGTAATCAATGGTGATGAAGCCAGCATTTGCAGAGCCTTCACCACCGGCTCCGGCGGCGGTTGCTTCAAGTATTTGGGTCGGGTCTTGGCCATCTAAAATGGCTTGTTGAATAGCGGCTATATTATCCGCATCAAAATTGGCCTCATTAAGTTGGGTGAGATCAGCGTTAATGTCGCCCGCGACAGGAAACTGGATCAGATCCATTGATGTATCGTGTTCTAACACAGTGTCACCAAAGCACGCGACGCAGTTTTGTTCGACCACCGCCACTTGCCCATTGATAAACAAAGTGACCGATGAATGATTAACCGTGATTAAGATTTCACCTTTCATCAAGGAGTCACCCACCGTCACTTGACGCGCGTTACCTTTGGCATCGACAGCAATAACATCCCCCACCACTTCGCTTACTGACGCAGGCTGAACAACCACTTGTAAATCCATAAGGCCCCCAAATACTTCTCGACGATGAGATAGATGAAAAAACGATCAGTAAACTAATTGTTAGTTTAGTCGCAATTGATTATGCAATTTTATATTTCTGTAGATTACATTTTAATCTAATTGTGCGTTAAAGGCTCACCAGCGTCAAAATGGAGTCGCGCTAGGCACTAACCCCATAAAAAAACACTATCGACTTGTATATTAAGAAAATTATGAAATTGGAAATGAGCAACAAAGCCTTTGAAAAACAGATAACTGCTCTTTCATCTCACTTTTGAGACAAGACTCTAGGTTACGTTTAGAAATTAATTACTTATAGTAATCAACATAAAAGCAATACTGATTTTTACTGGTAATAACCTATGAGCACTGTCTGTAATGCAAAACAATGACAGTTCACCGAGCAAATTTAGCGTTGCAAAAGAGATACTTTCGGCAAAGATAAACGCATTTATTCCTATTCTGGGTATTTTCTTATTTGTGTTTACTTTCGCGATAGTTAAAAACTTTTATGACACTAACCGGCAGGCAACCCGCTTCGGTGAACAAGCCATTACACAACTGGAACATCACATCAATCAAACGTCGGATGAACTGAACCAGTTAAGTAAAAACATTTCAAAGCACTGCCAAAGAGAAGACATCATTGCTCTGAGGAGCTATGTATTTCGCTCGAAAATGGTCAAAGAAGTGGGCATGTACAACGCTCACGGGACTATTTTTTGCACCAGCAATGAAGGCCATACCACCATTCATTTGTACAAACATATTCTTGACAGGCTTAAACAATCTCCAACGAATACGACCATTTCATTAACAAAATCTCGCAGTAAAGAGCAAACATTTTTTGTCTATGCTTCACAGCCAGATATGAGCGGCCTCAATGCACTGATGCCTCCAGAACAGTTTATGAACCTAGTCGCTCCTAAACTTGCCAAATGGCACTACGGCTATCAGGTCAACGTGTTAAGCCAAAGTATTCGCAGTGATCAGGAAGAGATCGATTCTGCTCATACTAGCTTTCTCTTTAAATCCGAGCATTACCCACTCTCAATTCGGATCTACTTAAATAACGGATCTTATGCTTACCATTTTCTCGATAACTTATGGCTTGTCTTGCTTACAGCAAGCATTATCTCTTTGATTTATCTTGCTTATCACAACTATTACCTCAGCCGAAACACCTTAGAAGTCTCTTTGAGAGAGGCAATATCAAACCATCAGTTGGAACTCTATTTACAACCGATCGTCGATATTACCGAAAATAGAATTGTTGGTAGCGAAGCGCTACTGCGCTGGAATGAACCCTCTCAAGGCTATATTTCACCCACCATTTTTATCCCGTTGTCAGAGCGTATTGGCGTGATTCACCAAATCACCTACCGTGTGTTGAAATTGGTGACAGAATGTGTGGAGCAGCACAAACATGCGTTGCACGATCAATACATCAGCATCAACATCAGCCGGTTATTGATCATTGATAATTACTTTATGGATTACATGAAACGCTACGCGACAAAACACCCAGCGATTGTTCCACGACTTCTGTTGGAGATCACCGAGGACAACCATTTCAACGTGGACGAGTTGAAGTTAGCCATGGAAAACTTACAACGACTGAAACAGCTAGGCTTTAAAATCGCCATTGACGATTTTGGCACTGGCTACTCGGGTTTAAATTTTATCCACCAACACGACTTCCATACTCTCAAAATTGATCAAGTGTTTATTAAAAGCTTGCATCAAAATTCAGCCATTACTTCGGTGTTAGTGTCGATGATTAAACTAGCAAAGCAATTGAACATGCGGCTGATTGCTGAGGGCGTTGAGAACCAAGATCAGGTGAGAGAATTAGAGCTGTTGGGTGTACGTTACATCCAAGGTTTTTATTATTCTGAACCTATGTCTGTGGATGCTTTCTTCCGATTCACCCTGTCCGCCAAGCAGATCGCACACCGCTAATCACGCGATCAATCGAACGGCGGTTTAAATTCAGTTACGACTTAAATTGAGCTTGCAGCGCACGGCTGACGGGTAACTTATCATGACCAATCAAGACGTACATTTTACCCGTGAACTCTTTTTTCACTTTATCTATCTTGGCAACATTCACTGCCGTTGAACGGTGGATTTGCCAAAACTGATTCGGGTCAAGCTGTTGCAGCAACTCTTTCAATGAACTGCGCAGTAAGAACTCCTGCACTCCAGAATCACTCTTTACGTATATGGATAAATATTTGTCTTCGGCTTTAGCGTACAACATATCCGCCACCGAAATCAGGTGAATATCTTCACCTTTTTGAACTTTTAACCAGCTTAAAAACGACGGCGATGCCTGTTGGCTTATATGCTGTATCTGCTGTAAAAGGGTTTGCAAATCAGGTAATTGTCGCTCAGAAGAATGCTCGGCTAATCTTAGCTGCAACTTAGTACAGCACTGCACTAAACGCGCTTCAGAAAGCGGTTTCAATAAATAATCCGCCGCATTGGCTTCAAAAGCTTGAATGGCATACTCATCATAGGCGGTGATAAATACAATCAGTGGTGGCTTTGCCAAACCAGCCAATTGCCTAGCGAGCGACATACCATCCATTTCTGGCATTCGAATATCAATAAAGGCCACCTCAGGCTGATGCTGCTCAATCATGGACAATGCCACGCGTCCATTTTCGGCTTGCGCGACAATATCGAGCTCTGGCCACACTTCTCCTAATGCGCGGTTTAAATGATGCCGCAATAGCGGTTCATCATCAGCAATAATAGCGGTCGCAGAGACAGTACTCATGTGGCACTTCCTTGTAGTTGGTCCAATAATAGCCGCTTTATTCTAATCGTTGCAGTCACGCCAGAATCATGATTTTGGGCGATAATGAGACACGCATCATCAGCGAATAGGCCGTTTAAGCGTTGGCGAATATTATCCAACGCAATACCATGTCCTGCTGAAAGAGCACTCGGCTGTAATCCAATGCCACTGTCACAGACACTGACTTCAAACCACTCGTCATAAATTTCACTTTTGATGGTCACTTTCCCCCCCGCGGCTTTCGGCTCAATACCATGGCTAACAGCATTCTCAACCAAAGGTTGTAACAGCATCGGCGGCAAAGGAATGTCATCCGCTGCGCCAGGCATTGCAATCTCATAATCCAGCCGATCACCTAAACGAATTTTTTGAATACCCAAATACGCATCGACTAAATGTAACTCTTCACGTAGCGTTGTGGTGCGATTGCGGTTACTACGCAGCGACCCACGCAATAAGTCGGTTAGTTTTTCGAGCATCATTTGCGCTTTATAAGGCTCAGAGCCAATCAACACGCTGATATTGGCAAGCGTATTAAATAAGAAATGGGGTTCAATTTGACTTTGTAACTGCTGCAACTGGCTCAAAATCAAGGCTTTCTCTTGTTCAGATTGACGCCGTTTGGAGGCTTCCAGCGCTTTTTCAGCAATCAGCTTTTGTTCATGCGCGTAGAAGTAGAAAAAGCAAACGCCAGTAAAAACGAAACCGAGAAAAATCACCGGTTTCATTGCTGAAAAATGACTAAAGTGCGCGTATTTACTAAGCCATAAATAAGCGTGTAACGTACCGAAAATCATCGACCCCGTGAGCGAAAAAACGTTCACTAAGCGTGCGGACAACTGCGGTGCGAAGCGACTCAGTAAGTGAGCAATAGCCACAGCGCTGTAACCGTAGCCAAAGCTTATTGCTAAGTGCAACGTGATGTCACTGGGCCAAATGGCCTGAGTGGTAAAGGCGATCACCACACAAAACAGCGAAGTAAATAACAAGCTTTTGGCAAGATTTCGAATTTCAACTTTCTCGCACATTAGAATTTCCCTTTCATATTTAATAGAATCATATGCTTATCTGGTAAGTTTGCATATGTAGAGTCAGCAGGCCCAGTCATAAAACGTGCGGCCAGTTCGATTTCGATAGAGGCTGTACCAGAATCGTACACTGAGTAATTGAGCCATTGGGTAGCGATCACGCCGCCATCTTGCGGTGCAATCAGCACATCAAGTGTCGGCACTAAGCCTTGCAACCATTCAATACTCTGGCTCCACGCCCAATGACGCCAAGCTTGGCTATCTAACGAAGCATGCAACATCACATTATGCTGCACGAGATTCACGTGGTTATAGCCTTGTGCGTAAGACCAACCTAACGCTTGATTATGCTGATAACGAACCGAATCCGCGTTGGTCTGCGCTTGTTGCCACTGCTCTTTTCCCCAACTGCGACTGTCGAACCAATATTCTGCAATGACGCTTTGCCCATCACTTCCCGACCAGTTGAACCCTACCAGTGCCTGATAGCCTTGAGTTCGCGATTCAAGAGCCATGCGCGATTCAATCTCATGTTGTTGAGAGTAAACTGCTTGAGCCAACACGCTGGGCCGTTGGTACGCCAAATAGTGACGCTGATAGAGCGCTGATGCATGCACTTCCCAGGCGTCAGTGAGCACAGTAACAAACGAGCTACCCAGCACGCCGCGTCGAACGTCATCATAATAAGCAATCGCCTGCCATTCGGCATTGCCCATCAACTGATAACGCCTTACGCCCGCCCCTTGTTGTTCGGTCATTTGTTGTAACTCGCTGCCTTGCTGCTCTGTCCAAGAGGAATCTGTATAAAAAAGCGTCCATTCACCTTGCTGATCATAATAAGAAGCAGAGAGCGTTCCGGCCCCCTCTTCTACCTGAATACCGACCGGATTGCGGCGATAAGGCTGAAAGAGATCAAGCGGACGATAACCGTAGCCCACTCCCCAATCCAAGCGCATTTTTCCCAGTGTCAGCTCAAACGGCACATCAGCCAGCACTAGGCTGCCTTGCCAAAACAGTTCTTGTAGAATGAACTCGCTGTCGGCGTGCTGCTGTGCATCGCTACTCCACAAGGCGTTTTGTTTGATAGCCACTAGACCCAACCAGCCATGCCACCTCATTTCTACATCCAATAACGCCTCAATCTGCTGCGTATCGCGCGCTTGATTACTAGGAAAAAAAAGGCTGTCGCGATGCGCCATGGTGGATGCGCTCATTACCCAATCCCAATCAAAACTGGGGGCTTCTGCCCGCGCAGCTAAGCTCAATACACTGGTTAAAAAAGCGAACGCAACACGCTTCATCTCATAACTCCGATAGACTGTTACGAGTCAGATAGGCGGGGTTGTAATATTTTTCATCTAGCTCCATGGGCTCGATGTGTTGATACTCAACCACCGTTTTTTTGGTCGGTTGAATTTGATCAAGCAGCGTCATACTGGTTACGCGCATTCGTCCCTCTTTTTCACCAGCGCGAAACCAAGCCTGCTTGGCCAGTTTTCCAGAGCGTAAATACAAAGAAGCTTTGATTGGGAAATCGTTCTCTTTATCCAACCATAAGATAATTTGCTGGTAGTTCGCCCCTTCTGTGACAGCCAGTAATGACAACTTATGCGTCAGGTAAGGTTGACCACTGGGTGTTTCTATCTGCTCTTCACCCATCAATTGACTTTGGTAATCCTCGCTCCACGTCAGTGTTGAAATATCGCCCACCGAAGCCTCACCAAGCAGTTTTTGCATTGGCGTAATACGAATAGGGCGGCGGCTTTTTGGCATCAACAACCAGTAGTTTTCATCGAGCATCAGCATTTTTTGCCCCGCTTCAACGGAGGATTTGAACACCACTAACGAGTCGCGATTGGCTTTGGTATACACGTGATATTGACGCGTTTTATCGAGCTCACCACGTTCATAAAGCGACACCAAAGAGACGACTTTGGCCGCGCTGTAACCAAGGCGATATTGGTCGGCGTTTTTGGTCATTTGCCCAGCATCCAGCGCCGCCCAGCCAGCGGCCGAGTAGCCACCGCTAAGCGTGATCAGTAATAACATCATCCATTTATACATAAGCCAGTGCCTCCGTGATTGGCTTGTTGACTCCTTTGCGTGCCGACAACCAAGCCGCTGCAATACAAATGCTCAGTACGCCAAACGCACTCAGCAGAACCAATTCCCATGAAAAATAAATATGCAAAGGATACCCTTCCGTGCGTCCCGGTGGCGGTGGCATTTGCACATCGACTACCATCAATAACACGCTTGTTAGTGCATTGAGCGCCGCACCCACCAGCGTGCCTAAAATGGCTAGCAGTACGGCTTCGCGTATGAAGCTGGCGACGATTTCATTTGGGTAAGTGCCAAGCGCCGACAGCGTTCCGATTTCACGTGTTCTCTCCGTGACCGACATGGTTAAGGTGTTAAATAGCGCGACGAAAACCACCAACCCCATCACCAAGCCCATGATGCCGAAGATGCGATCGTAAAGATCTTTTACTTTTTGATAAAAAAACGCGCGCTGCTGCCAAGGCGTCACTTGAATCGCTTGGCGAAGGCTTATTAATGACAGTTTGTTTTCAACCCAATGCCGCATGGTTTCTGTCTGTTCGGTGCTAAACAAAAACAGCGATAAGGTGCTCACTTTATTCGAAGCTAACAGCTCAGAGGCCGATTGAATGTGCAGATACAATTGGCGTTTATCCAATTCAGGCACACCCGTGGAATAGATGCCGTGCACTTTGAAATCAACCGCGTTGAGCGCGCCATCAGCGGTACTGGTCAGTAAAGTAACCCAGTCGCCAATCGACACGTTTAAGTTTTTGGCGAGATCCACCGCCAGCATCACTTCTGGCTCACTCGCATCAAATCGAGGGGAGTCAATATTGGACAAGGTTTTGCCTTGGCGAACGTCCAAAAATGGCCCTTTCATATCAAACTCTTTATGATTAACGCCGGAACCGACAAAAATGGTCGATTTGCTACCGTTAGAGACCAACCCGCTAAACTCAATGCGTGGCTGAATGCCTCGTATCCGCTTATCGTCGATTAATCGCTCAACAATCAACGCACTCTCGGCAATCCCATTAGCCAGTGGTGACTCTTCATCTTGCTCAAAAAAGCCCGGTTGGCTGAGCGTTAAATGCCCGGTGTCGCGCGCAGTGGATTCGCGCAGTGCTTGGTAAGTGTAAAGGCCAAATCCTCCGGCGCTAGTCAATGCGAAAACCGCAATGGCAATGATCAATACCGAAAGCAGGCTGCGGCGGCGATTACGCAGTAAGTTCAGCGCCGCCATACGCCATTCCATAGAAATCAGCTTGCCCATTTCATCGCCTCCTGAATCACTTTGCCATCCACAAGCTGCAAGGTTCGGTCGCAGCGGTTGGCCATGCGCGCGTCGTGCGTAGCCACAATAAAAGTGGTGCCCATTTCGTGTCCAAGGCTTTTCATGATGTCGATCACCACATTGGCGGTATGGCTGTCTAAACTGGCGGTAGGTTCGTCGGCAATCACCATTTCTGGGTTATGGATCAGCGCGCGCGCAATGGCTACGCGCTGTTGCTGACCGCCTGAAAGGTGATCCGGCCGGTGGTGAGCCAGCGTTTCTAACCCCACTTTGGCTAGCATAGTGCGCGTTAAAGTACGCTGATCGCGCAGGCTGTAGCCATTTAGCATCAACGGGTAAGCAATATTTTCCGCCGCTGTCATCACCGGAACTAAGTTGAATTTTTGGAAAACGAAGCCTAATTTTTTGCGCCGCAGCGCCGCCGCCTCTCTTGGATCGGTTGGGTAAGGGTAACCCGCCAGTTCAATGTCACCTTGGTAATCTTGATCAAGCAGCCCCAAGATATTGAGCAAAGTGCTTTTTCCCGAACCTGACGGGCCGCACAGCGCTAGCATTTCACCTTGTTTGACTTCGCCATTCACCGCGCTCAACGCCAGCAGCGGCTGCATACCTAATTGATAGGTTTTACTGATCTGTTCAAATCGTAGCATTTTGTTGCCCTCCCTCATTCGCTTTTCAATTCATGCGTTTTTTCAGTCAATCCGTTTTCAATCAACGCATTTGTAATCAAAGCCTTGGCTTGGATGATTTGCGGATGCTCCGCTGGCTGGTTGTCAACTTGCTTACCTTGCTTCTGATGAGTTTGCATCTGGGCAAGCCATTGCTCTGCTTGAGGAATGTCGTTGGCACGAAGGGCGGCTTGAATGGCGTATCGATAAACCCAAGCAGTGGCGGCAAAAGGTTGTGCAGTCAATTCGGGTTCAACAAGAAGGTCGAGATACAAATCATAACCACGCTCAAAATGGTTGAACATATCGGGCAGTGAGGTGTAAGTCGCGGCCGAAACCGCGCGCGTTAAATAGCTATCCGGCAGCCCCATGACGCGCTCTTGTTCAGCAAGCGGCTGCGGGTGATTGCTGAGTAAAGTCAGGCCTTTGTCTATGGTGGCCAAGCCTTCTTCGACGTATCTCATCTTATTCCAAGGCATGAATGCATCACGCCCTTGCAGGGTTTGTGCACTGCCCAGATAAGCTAAGCTGAGCGGTTTGGCCCCTTGCTGTTTAATCAACTGCTCTAGTTGGTGAAGCACAAGATCCACTTTGTCACTGTCGCCTTCGGCCGCTTGGTTGTACTGCATAATTAAAGCGTCGCTTGGATTAGCTTGAACAGCCGTGATGCTTAGCAGCAACCCGACACTGAGTAGCAGGTTGCGAAGTGAGCGTGAATAAGAAAATGTCGTCATCATGATGGTCCCTTTCATTCGTTGGTGATGAAATTTGCTTGATGACGACAGATTACGCAGCAAATAGGCCAGATGCGCCACTTTGCGATAAAGGGGGATTATGCAGCGTTAATGGCAGGCTGGATGACGTGAATGGGAAGTAGACAAAAAAACCAGCCACTGAGGGCTGGTTGGGAGAGTGAGATTAATACCTAATCGTAATACTGAAATAATAGCAATACGAAAAGCGTATCGCGGGGCAAAAACATCTGTTTTCAAAAGCATCTGTTCCAAAAAGCACCTGTTCCAAAAAACATCCGCTCTATGGCACGCCATGCCCTTTGGCGGCGACCCAAACCCGATACCACTGCTCACGGGTCAGTTCTAAATCAAGCGCAGAAATTGCCGCTTTGACGCGGTCAATCTTACCAGAGCCAATAATCGGCAGCGGCTTAGAAGGCAGACGCAGTACCCAAGCGTAAATAACCTGATCAATACTGTCTGCGCCGATCTCTTGGGCGATCGCTTCTAGCTCACTGCGCACACGTTGAGCTTGTTCAGTCTGGCCGTTAAAAATCTCGCCACCAGCTAAACAAGACCAAGCCATTGGGCGAATGCGCTGCGTTTGCAAATGATCCAAAGTGCCATCGTGCACCACATCGAAATTGAGCGGGTTCATCTCCACTTGGTTGGTCACTAACGGTTTACCTAGGCGAGATTGCAGCAGTTCAAACTGGCGCGGGCTGAAGTTCGACACACCAAAGTGCTTCACTTTGCCCACTTTGCGCAGTTCAGAAAACGCTTCGGCGACTTCATCGGCATCCATCAAGGCATCTGGGCGGTGGATCAACAGCAGATCGATTTCGCTCACACCGAGTCGTTCCAGTGAATTATTGACCGACTGATAGATATGCGCAGAACTGGTATCGTAGTGGTTTATCTTACGCTGCGGCGTTTTTGCGCCACACAAATTGATGTCGCACTTAGTGACGATTTGGATCTGCTCGCGCAGCGCGGGCTCCAGCGCTAAGGCTTCACCAAACAGTTTCTCGCACTGGTAGTTACCGTAAATATCCGCATGGTCAACCGTGCTAATACCCAATTCAATGTGCTGTTTTAAAAACGTTAAACGCTGTTGTGGCGTCATGCCCCAATCTGCCAAACGCCAGTAACCTTGTACTAGCTCTGAAAAATCTGGCCCTTGCGGCGCGATTGTTACTTTAGCAACCATTGGTTGTCTCCTTTGACTTAATTGCCGTCATCCTAAGCAGGTTTCGATGACGGCTCAATGAATCTACCGAATAAGTTAAGATTACGCGCCGAAGTTGTGAGATTCACTACACGTTGACAATTTATATCGCTGGAAAATTCATCGCTTCTACGCCCCCAAGCCATGCTTTGTGATCAACGCCAAATTCTTAAGGCTTAGGCACAAGAAT
Organism: Vibrio sp. 2-2(8); assembly: GCF_963888495.1. Classification (NCBI taxonomy): domain Bacteria; kingdom Pseudomonadati; phylum Pseudomonadota; class Gammaproteobacteria; order Vibrionales; family Vibrionaceae; genus Vibrio; species Vibrio sp. 2-2(8). Next base: position 234,951 of record NZ_CAWPJM010000053.1, read on the forward strand.
GATGTCAACTTCTCTCTCTGCTTTTATTGTTAGCGATGAAGCACCTCGCCCTACAGCGACTGACGATAATGCAAAAACGAATCACCCTACCCCATGAAGGCCAAGGATAGAGCATGAAATTCTCCACGTTAACACTCGCACTTTGCGCTGCCGCGCCTGTTGTGTTTGCCGCGCCCAATCTGACCATTTCGACCACCACGACTAGCCGCGACTTTCCGCTGGATGCGAAAACGCCTTTAGTCATTCCCTTGACCAAAGAAAGCTACACAATAAAAGTGTCAGGGATTGAGGGCCAGTGCAGCGCGCCAGCTCAGCAGAGCATCAAATTCAACGCGCCCATTGCTCTCAATTGTGGGCAAGAAACCGAACTGCCGCTGACGATACGTTTCACTGGCGATTACGCCTTCGCTTATGATGACGAGCAGCAGACCTTAACCTTTGTCCGCCAAGCCAAAAAATCCACTACTAGCAAATTTAAACGGCCGATACCGAGTGTTTCGTGCGAGCAGTACCAAGGCGGCGAAGTGACCTTACAACTGGGCAATACGTTCCCCGATGGCACACTACTAAAAGAGACATTTACCGGCCAAATCCTCAGCGTGAAAAATAGCCAAGTCACCTTAATGCCGTCACCAACCAGTGGTGGATTGGTGCTGCTTGCCCCCGCAACGGATGCCGCCAGCGAACCCTTTACCTACCGCAATGCCACGATTTACTTTGTGATGGTGGACAGATTCAACAATGGTGACCCCAGTAACGACAATAGCTATGGCCGTAAAAAAGATGGCAAAGAAGAAGTGGGCACTTTCCACGGTGGCGACCTAAAAGGTGTGATTGCCAAACTCGATTACATCAAAAGCTTAGGCACCGACGCGATTTGGCTTTCGCCGATTGTGGAACAGGTGCACGGTTTTGTCGGCGGTGGTGACAGTGGCTCGTTCCCTTTTTATGCCTATCACGGTTACTGGACGCGTGATTTTACCAAGATCGATCAAAATTTTGGTGATGAGGAGGATCTCAAAACGCTGGTCACTGAAGCGCATAAACGAGGCATAAAAATCTTGCTCGATGCGGTGCTCAACCATTCCGGCTACGCCACCTTGGCTGACCTGCAATTTGATCAGATTGAGGTGGTTAATCCCCAAAATTTACCGCAAAAATGGGTTGATTGGATGCCGAAAGCTGAAGAAAACTGGCACAGCTACAATCAATCCATTGATTATCAAAGCGCCAACTGGTCGCTGTGGTGGGGCAAGGATTGGGTTCGCGCTGGGTTGCCCGGCTACCAGAAACCCGGATCTAGCGATATCACGATGACGCTGGCCGGCTTACCGGATTTTCGCACTGAATCAACACAAGCGGTGACGCCGCCGCAGTGGCTACTTAATAACCCCGGCACTCGCGTGGTAGCGCGCGAACAGTATAGCGTTGCCGATTACTTAATTGAGTGGCAAACCGATTGGGTTAAACGCTTTGGTATTGATGGTTACCGCGTCGACACAGTAAAACATGTGGAAGGCGAGGTATGGCGACGCTTAAAAAGCGAGGCATCACGCAGTTTAGAAGCTTGGCGCGAGCAAAACGGGCAGCAAGGGCAACCCTTTTGGATGATGGGCGAAGTATGGGGCCATTCAGCTTACCGCAGCCCCTATTTTGATGATGGCTTTGATGCACTGATCAACTTTGATATGCAAAAAAGAGTCGATAAAGGCGCAGCCTGCTTAAGCCAAATGGCGATGGTGTACCGCGACTACGCGCAAACGCTAGCGAAATACCCAGACTTTACCCCCGTGAGCTACCTCTCTTCTCACGATACCGAGCTGTTTTTTAGCCGTTTTAACTCCTTTGAAATGCAGCGTAATGCCGCCAATGCATTGCTTCTCGCACCGGGTGCGGTGCAAATTTACTACGGTGATGAAGTCGCACGTCAAGTTGGCCCTTACGCCGATGATTTTCACCAAGGCACGCGTTCTGACATGGTGTGGTCACTGGATGAAGAGCGACAAGCGCTGCTGAAGCATTGGCAAACGCTAGGCCAATTTCGTCAATCACACCCTGCCATTGGCGCAGGCATTCATCATGAGATTGAACAGCAAAATGCCTATCTGTTCTCTAGAACGTTAAATAATGACCGTGTCGTTATTGCTTTTGTTGGCCGTTAAACCCACCACAGAGGTAGTTGCAAACACCATAGTGACTGCCTCTGTTTCTTCACCATTTTTTTGGTCAAATAATTTAAACTCACCCACCAAAACATCAATATTATGAACGTGTTGAAGCATAAAAATTAACTTTAGCACAAGCTAAACCAATTACCCCGCCAAATAAGCACAACCCTACTGGTCATACCAAAACTGTCAACTTTTCATTTGATTTACAAATACTTACACACTATCATTCGCCGCTAATTGAAATAAAGACATCATTTCCTTTGACATATCAGCAACACAAAATTAACATCTCGCATTGCAATGCCACTACCATAACAAGGCCTTAGGAGGTCGAGAATGATCATCAAACCCCGCACGCTACTCGCGCTATCAATATTGACAGCGTTTAATGTTCACTCTGCAGGCTTCCAAGTGGCAGAGCATTCAGCCTCAGGGCTAGGACGTGCTTTCTCTGGTGAAGGAGCGGTGGCCGATAACGCGAGTGTGATTGCTCACAACCCCGCAGCCATGACACGGTTTGATACGACGCAGTTTTCTGGTGCACTGTCCATCGTTGACCCAGAGGTTGATGTATATGATGTGAAAAACCAACAGAAAATGAACGATGTTGCGCCACTGCAAGTCGTTCCCGCGGCTTACTACGTCAGTCCAATCAATGAAAAATGGGCTTGGGGGATGGGAATATTCACTACTTACGGCGTAGCTACAGACTACCCTAATGATATTTATGCAGGCGATCTTGCAGGCGATACTTCTCTTCTTTCTGTCAATTTAAACCCGAATATTGCCTACCGTGTTAACGAACAGCTTAGTCTCGCTGCGGGTATTAACCTCGTCTATGCCGAAGCAAAACTGACACGACATAAAGGTGCTTTAGCCGTATTTACTGGCGGCTCTGCCTCTGACAACCTAGTCGGAATGACTGGCGAAACCATAGCTTTGGGCTGGAACATAGGTAGCTTATATGAGTTCAACCAAAACCACCGTGTCGGTTTTGCTTACCGCTCTGCTGTTGATCTGGATTTTGATGATGGTGAGTTTTCAAGCTATAGCTCAGGTGTTGCAACAAACGCTGTTGTTGAAGGACGTTTAAAAATCACGCTACCTGCGATGTGGGAAGTTTCCGCATTTCACCAACTCACTGATAGCGTGGCGTTGCATTACGGGTACCAACGTACCGACTGGAGTTCATTCAAAGAGTTAAAAGCAACGTCATCACAATGTACCAACGGAGAGTGTTTTTATAAATCTGAAAAGTATGAAGACAGTGGCCGTTGGTCATTGGGTTCAACTTATCAATTAAACTCGACTTGGACACTACGCGCCGGTTTTGCTTTTGATGAACAAGCGGGCGAAGCCACATTGAGTATTCCAGATAGCGACCGTTATTGGTATTCAGCAGGCGTGAGCTACGTGATCAGCGACTCGATATCCATTGATGCGGGTTTTGCACTGGTGAAAAGTAAAAGCGGCACGTTTACCGAAACCAACAAACTCAATGAAACATTGACGTTTGAATCGCAAGGGACTGCTTACCTTAGCGCTATTCAACTTAACTACACATTCAACTAAACTCAGGGATAAGTCATGCTTAAAACAACATTCAAAATATCGCTGCTCTGCTCTGCGTTATGGTTAGTCGGTTGTGGTGATGAAACGAGCAGTTCGGGAGCAAGCACAACACCCACTTACGAATCCTACATTCAAGACGCGTTAACACGCGACACCAGCATAAAGTTCACGCTCAGTGGCGCAAACGCAAACGTACCACTGCCCTCTTTTGCACTCATGAATGCCAAAGACGGCACGTTAGAAATTCCAACCAAGGGTGATGACGCCTTAACCAATCCAGTCGCCGCTATGGGTACCATGGATGGTTGGTCAACATCAATGCCACTGTTTTTAGACTTTGAAGGCGCAGGATTGGCTGACGGTCTTATCTCTAACGGTATTTATTTAATTGAACTGACCGACAGTATGATTGGCAGCCCAACGGTTAAAAAGGTGCTGACATTGAACACCGACTTTGCTGCCATCGCCAGTGCCAGCAGCGATAAAATTGCGATCGTGCCAAACAAAGCGCTCAACCCTGCCAGTGAATATATTTTAGCCGTGACAGATGAGATTACCGATGTAAATGGCAATATTGCAGGCACATCCAGCAGCTACGCCGCGTTGAAGTCCAAAGTGAAAATCTATACCGATGATAAGCTAGGAGCATTACAAAAAGTGACCCAAGGCGTGGAAAGCATTTTCGCTTTGGCAGGGGTGGATCAAACCAAGATTATTTATTCAACTTGGTTTAGTACTCAATCTGTTGGTCAGACACTTTACAGTGTGAAAGGCGCCACCGCCGCAGGCCTTGCAACGACAGATATTGGCAACATTTGGAAGCAAGGTGCGAACCCAAACAACCTTAATTTGAGCGCCGCTTACACCATGAGCTTTGGTGCTACAACCGATTTTGTAACCGCACTTAATAACGATGCAAATTTTCAAACTTACATTGGCGCAGAAAAAACAACCGCTAAAGCGTTTATTGAAAATGAATACACAACCAGCAGTTATCACGTTAATGTCACGACTGGAACGGTTAAGCTCCCTTATTATTTAGAGAAAGGAAGCAACTGGAACTCACAGCCGTTTGAATCAGCAATGCCAAGCTTGGCCTTGATTAAAAATGCTTTGGCAGATGACAATGAAAAAGCCACCATCGCCAATCAGCTCATTGCTAACAATATCGACGTGACTCAACTAGCAACCAGCCCAAGTGAACAGCTTAAGCTAGTGGGATTGACCCTCACAAAGTCTGATGGCAGCCCACTCGATCCTCAGCGCATCATTACACGCTATAGCCCTGTACCTAAGGTGAAATCGTTAGAAGACGTTGATTTCTTACTGTTTACTCCTAACGCGGGAACAAACTGGCCGATCGTGATTTACCAACACGGTATAACTTCTGTTAAAGAAGATGCGTACTTCACAGCAGCACATTTAGCCAATGCCGGTATCGCCGTGATTGCCATTGATCAGCCACTGCATGGTGCTCGCAGTTTAGATGCACAGCGCTCAGCTAATGCCGATATTCTAGCGTACCTCAATTTGAACAACTTGGCCGTCGCTCGTGACAACACGCGTCAGAGTATCTTAGATATCATGGGGCTGCGTGCGGCCATTACTTACTCACAAAATGCAGGGTTGTTTGTTGGTTCTCAATTAGCAAACGCAGACGATACCAAGACGACACCACCAAAATTCCTTGGCCACTCATTGGGAGGAATCGTCGGCTTAAGCGCTGTCGCGAACGCGAACCGCACTATCGGTGATGCTAGTGGTGATACGCTGTATAAATTCTCTGGAATGGCCATTGCAAACTCAGGTGGTCAAATCGGTAACTTGTTAATGGGTTCAGCAAACTATGGCCCACTCATTAAACATAATCTCGCCTTAAGTGCGAGCCCCAAATACAAAGCATTCGCCGACCAATACTGTCCAGGGTTAACAGAGAAAGTTTGCTACACCACGTTTGAAAACACAGCCTCTGCCTCAGACAAAGCGGCACTGCAAAGTCAGTTGGATCAATTTACCTACGCGACTCAAACCTTGCTCGATACTATGGATCCATACACAAACGCAAGTTACCTAATCAGTGGTGGAACCGCGACAATCCCTACTTATTTACTGCAAGTGGCGGGAGACGAGAGTGTGCCTAACAATGTCACAAATACACGTGCGGGCACCGAACCCCTAGCAACACTATTGGGATTAGCCAACGCAGTACCCTCTGATGTAATCACTGACACCTCTAAGGTCTTCGTGAAAATGGACAGTGGTACACACACAACCTTTCTCGCACCACAAGATACGGCCGATGGTGTGCTTCGCGCTGGAGCGCTATCACAACTGGCTATTTTCTTGAACTAACCGAGTAAACAGGCTGTTTACTTATTCAAACAGCTTCCTTATTTGGAAGCTGTTTGAATTCTCTATCTGCCCTAGCTCAACAACTATGGATCAAATCTTAGGTGCTACTGAAGTGAAACCGAGATCGTCATGCCGACATGACATGACTGATCGTTTCCCTGACAGCGTAAGTAGCGTCATTTCATAACACTTATTCTTCAGCCACCAGCAAAACACCAAATTCAAAATTCGGTGCGTAGTGGTAAATTTCGCCATTGACGGAATCAAAAGACCACACCTGGCCACTCGCTAAATGGGGTGATTGGCTCCATAAATACGACAAGATATTGCCTGTCTCATACTTAAAGCCTTGGGCAAATGCTCTGCTATTCATTGCTGGGCCAAAACACGCCATTTCAGTCAATGACACTAACTCTTTAATATTCGGCAATCGCCATTCGGCTTGGCTGGCAAATTGGTGCAATGCATGTCGGCTTTGAGGATGGTTGATAGCCGCCACTTCTTGCAAAGCACTTTGCCAACGAAACCCGGTCGCTTCGCCATCACACTGCTCCGTAGCGGCGCTCCATGTTTTACCAACTTGGCAACGCATCCACGTTAAGCCAGTGAGCTTATCTTTGATCGTCCCCTGCTCGCTGTAGACATAGCGCGTGTTGGGTGCGCTTTTCGTCATATCAGGAGAACACTCTTGGGCGACGCCGACAGCAGAAAAGATCAAGCAAGAAGCCGCGATTAAATGAGATTTCATTGGTTGTTCTCCTTGGTTGCAACAACTCGAATCGGAAGGACATAAGACGGGTCATTGTCCGCCGCCGTGCTGCTGGAGTAGAGTTCAATCGGGCTACGTTCCCCTTTGGTTGCGCCAGACAGCGCCGTGTAAAAATATTGCATCGAACCATCGCTTTGAAATTGAGAGGTATTGAGATAAGCAATGCCAGAAGTCCACGTATGCCCATCAAAAAATTCGGTGTTCTGCGGCTGATGCGGGAAATAGTGCTGGTTGAAACCAACCGCATCGTCACCCACTTCGCCTAAATCGAGCATCATGTATTGCTCGCTGTTGGTCGGTAAACGCCACGTTTGTAACCCACACAATTTATCTTGATTGATACGATTGATGTAATCTTGCGTAGTGCAAATAGCATCACCTGCCGCCTGACAGGAAGCAGCCGTCACATCTTTTGCAAAAGGGATAAACTTGTCGGCAATTTCTAATGCAAACAACCGTTCTTTATAGTTCAAAGACGCCGCATCTTCTGACTTCACTTCCCAAATAAGTCCACTGTAAACATCTTTAACGCATGACCAATCGCTCGCTTCTGCCTCAAGTTCATTGCCAGCCGCATCTAATTTGATGAACGCAAAGCTCTTACCCGTCACGTCATTTTTGGCGGTAATATCTAGGCCATATTCAGCATCTTGACCGGGATAATCAGCATCAGCCTGCGCTTGTGCGCCTTGATCGGAATAGAACTGAATAATGCCCGTGTCTTGCAGAGGTCGCTCTTCCGATACTTGCGCCATCAATGTATTAGCATATTCGGTCATCTTTTCGCCAGAAACGATCTCAGAGGCAATCAGTGGTGTGTTTTTTGCCATGGTTTGCCCAAGCGTTGCCAGCAAATCAATTCGTTCACTTGCTTTCGCTTTTTGGAGCAACACGACAGCATTAGCATCCAATATTGCCAATGCTGTGTGGCTAAAGTTTTGTGAAATATCACCATTCACTTCAACACCTAATTGCAAAAGCTGCTCGGCAAGCAAGCGATTCGCTTCTTTCTCCGTATTTCCATCCAGCATAATGCCGGCAAAAATAGAACTCACACCGTGAGGATGTTGCCACTGCTTTTGCCCAGCGCCGGCGCAATCAGGATCGATGATTGGCTGGTTTGGCGACTTCTCGTCATGACACTAATGCCAGTAGAAACGTCAGCCACAATAGGAAAACGGTAGATTTGAGTGCTGTCACTCGTGAGGGTGTAGCGCCCTTGGCTATCGGCTTGCGTGCTGATTTCGCCCACATCACAGGCAAAGTTTTGGTTAGAATCAATGCAGACAGTGGCATCAAGTGCGACGTTTTGCGCTTGAATTTGCCCGCTAATTTTATGGCTGGGTAAAGATGTATTAGCTACATCTCCACTTCCACCGCCACCACAACCAGCCAGTAAAAGTGCCAGCGAAAGTGTTGAAAGTCTTAAGTGCATAGTTATGTGTTCTTCAGTTTAAGTGAAAAAATAGCCAACAAATTACGTCGTCTTATAGCGAATGCCGCGAGAGGAAGTAATAAGAGCAGTGAAGTCGAACCGCCACCTGTTTCAGGTGAAAGTGCGTTGGTCACAGGTTGAGGGCATTGATAGCCCGCTAGGCGACCTACCCCCCATTCAATCAAGGTGCCGGAATTTCCCGGGTTGTAGTCAACTACTTCCAAACGCCAGTAGCCGCTTAGGGCTTCGCCTTGTAAAGAGCCCAATATGGCATCATGTGCCAGCACCCAATAGTCATCAAAACCATTGATGGCCGATGGTGCTTGGTTGAGTAATTCGACGCGTGTCCCTGCGGGTGAAATTAAGGTAACGCGCAGCTCTTGTAGTTCTGGGTGGGATAACTGCAGGCGAACCACAAAATCTTCATCAATCAATACATTGCCAGCATCGAGCGTCAATCCATAGCTCTTAAATCCGGACGTAACCGTGTCTGTACTGTCAATACTGGCGTCTTTCAATACTGAATTTATCGCTACTGGCGGCGTTGCAAGCTGTGGCTTACCCACGATAAACGATAAAGTTTGCTTGTCAGATTGCATCGCAAGGTACGGTTGATATTGATAACTCGATTCAAATAGTAGAGTCTGTTTGACGCCGCAGGTGTAGGTGGTTGGCAGCGCGATGCTCCATTGCTGCTGCTGGAATTTTTCGCTAGCGAAAGTAACGGTTTCACCTTGCAAAGTGGCTACCGTTTGTAAACTTGCTTGGCGATCCGTGGCCTGAATGTGCACGTTCAGCGGATCCGTTGGCACCACAAATCGACGTTCCAACAGGAATTTGAAGGGTTCTTGGACTAAGTTATGTTGCTTAAATTGCTGTAATAGCATCGCATCATAAGCGCGATGCGGGTACAGCTGTTTGGCGGTATACAGCATGCTTTCACTCAAATCATGCATTTTTAGACCACGACCTAAGCCGTACATTGATTCAAGAACAATACGGTCAAATTCAGCAAACGCTTCTTGACCGTACTCATTCACGGCCTGTTTCAGCGCTTGAAATAAAGGGGTAGACCACAATTCATCACCCAACTCACCTGCTACACTTTCATGCGCTCGATACTCTGCGGATGCAAAATATTTTGCCCGCTGATTCCACAAACTGCGTGTCGAAATACGAGAACCAAAATAGCCATCCCAATTAAACACGGTGTCAATTTCGAACGCTTTTCCTTGTGTATACTGGCGGCGAAAACTGTGCGAACCCGCCCAATAGTCACCAAAGCCTTCACCAATCGCGCCCGAATGTCCATAAGCCCAATCGGGAACGATTTGATAATGAATTCCATGCCCAAGTTCATGGGTAACCACGTCGGCATCTAATGCATCGGGCGAGCCCCCAACACCAAACAACACCGCTTTCGGGCCAACATAATAAGAAGAGTTGTTGCTAGATAAACCTCTCGCATCAAACCTCACGGGCTCACTAAACAGGGAAAAACCGAGCTGTTTGGTATAATCAATCGATTGATCAAGATGGTAAAAAGCCATCAGCTGTACAAAGCGATCATCAAGCATCTCCATGGAGAGAATTTCAGCATCTGAGTTCCATTGCGCCACGTCTTCAGCGCTAAGTAAGCCAACACCGCTATCAACCCACTGCTTGGCATCATCTTGTTGCTGTATGGCGGTGGCATCAACTTGTCGTACTCGTTCATTGGCTAAGTAATATTTACCTGCACTTTGCAACATCTCGACATTCGCACTTTGGTAGTGCGGCTGGTTTGGGTAATCAGCAAGGTCATTCCACGCCGAATCTGGCGCAGGCAATTGATCCATGGTTCTTAAATCGGGGTCAAAAAGTCGCACATTGATGCTCTGCACATCTCCCGATGAGAGCAAAGGCGGTTCATTCACCACCAATCGGCGGGGCGATTCGAGCTCTGCCGCTACTAATGCAACGCCATCTCGCTCGACTGTATTGTGCAAACTTTTGAACACGCGCGTCACTACGCCGGACTGATCGGTCGAGAGCACTAACGCTTTTTGCGGTTGGTATTGGCCGTTCTGCCATACATCAAAGTTGTAATGATTTCCCAGTAAACTCTCGGTTTGATAACGAAACTTCAGTGTCCCAACATCAGGATAAAGCGAGCTCAAATACAGCTCAGCCGACTCTTTCGTTGCAATGGTCGTTTTCGCCAGTGGATAGTCCCACTCCCCCGCAAAGGCGGAATGGCTCAAGCATAGCAAGGTGCTCAGAACGATAATTTTTTTCATCTCTAGCTCCTAAAACACGTATTTAGCCGTAGCGGTAAAGTAACGCCCGGGCTCAGTGGAATAGAGAGTTTGACTTTGACTTACACCCGCGACGTCTTGATAACGAACGTATTCACGGTCGAATAGGTTCATGATGTTGAGACTCACATCAAGGTCACGCATCACTTGATAACTCACGCCAAGATCGACCGTAGACCATGCCGACGTTTGCGCGCATTGCGCTTTACGGCCTATATCATCAGAGCATGCTGGTGCTCGGTCCATCGAACTCGCCCAGTTCCAACGTGCGTAGGCATCCCAATCTTGCTGCTGGTAATTTAGTTGTCCATTTCCTTCCCACGGCGTGATGGTACGAACGTATTCATCTTGATCATCTTTGCCATCCACATAACCCGCTTTGAACGTGGTTGACCATTGTTGATTCAGTTGATGGGCGAAGATGAACTCCACGCCATACGTTTCAACGCCATTAATATTTTGGTACTGCTTGATCCAAGCGCCTCTATCGCTATCAAATCCCACGTCTTTGGTGTCCATGAAATTGTCAAAGAGAGAGTAAAAAACCGCGACATAAGCTTGAGATTGGCCATTATCGTATTTTGAACCCAACTCAAAACTATCACTGGTTTCAGCCTGTAAATTCATGTTCGGCGCGATAAAAAACGGCGTCAGTGGAACAAAGCTGTGGTCTGCCGCACCGTAGGCTTTGTCATAGGTCGGAGCGCGGTAGCCGTGGTTGTAACTGAGGTAACTGTTGAATGATGGCGTCCACTGGTAAGCTACGGATGCGCTCGGTGACCATTCACTGGTTTGAATTTCACTAACAGCAAAACCAGCAATAGGTTGCTCTGACTGAGGAGTAAGGTTATTCAAATCAAAACGTAAACCAGCGCTAAATGTCCACTGGTTAAGGCTGAATCTATCTTGCAAATAGACGCCCAAACCATAGGCCTTCGCCGGTGCAAACGGAATAATATTTTCGTAGGTTTCCCCATTGGAATCCTTGGTATCCACGTGACGAGGGCGTTCATAACGATTGGTATTAAGCACTGCACCGTAAATAAATTGGTGTTCGATGTTGTGGACTCGTGCTGCTTTTTCTAAATCAACCGATAGCCCTATCAACTGATCAGAAAAACTTTCATCGCGTCTCTCACGACGAAATTCAAGGGTGTCGAAAAAGGCATGTTCTTTGGTCAATAAGCGATTGGTTTGAGTATCACTTTGACTATCACGCCAGTAAAGCTTGGCGTCCACATGGTCTGCCCAGAAAGAAAGGGTATCTAATTGCACCCCCAATGATGCCGATAAGGTTTGGTGCTGTTCCTGTTCAAAAAATTCTTTGCTTTCCCATTTGTCATCGCGTTGAATGGAAGCAATGCCTTCTTTGCGGATGTTTTCATCTTTATAGGCGTTAAATTTTGCACTGAGTAACAGCGAATCATTGACCATGTGATCGTGAGCTAACGATGCACTGAATCCTTCAATATCTCGGTTATAGAGATCTTGGTTAAAGTTGCGAGTCTCTTCGCCTTGCCAATATGAAATGGTCACCAAGCTTTCACCATTTCCATTGCGCACCGCTAGCGTGCTACTGCTCTTATATTGATTGCTGATGCCTGTGTAAGAGCCAGAGGCATCAATATAGAAATCACGTCCTTGCAAATAATCCGCCGGCGATTTTGTGGTGACAACCACAACGCCGCCGATCGCGCCCGAACCATGAATGGTAGACCCTGCCCCTTTCACAACCTCAATGCTTTTTATGTTGTCTAAGGCGAAAGTATTGCGGCCTACCTTATCGTTAATGTCATTGGCACCATAGCCGTCCGATGCGGCGACGCCATCTTGAATGATCGCAATGCGGTTGCCCGTCATCCCTCGAATCGTGATGTTTTGTGGCCGACCAGCGCCACCCGTAACACTGATTCCGGGTTCATGACTCAATACATCATACAGTTCTGTCGCGCCTTGTTTTTCAATGGTTTCACCGTCAATCGCTGATATTGAGCCGGCGACTTTTGACAGCGGCTGTTCTACTTTATTGGCACTCACCACCACTTCTTCAAGCTTGGTTAGGCTGAATTCGGCATGCACTGACCCTACCGCAAGCACGCTAAGCACCGCTGCGGTGATTGGAGAAAGCTTCATTTACTGCTCCGCTTTTTTGTTTTTATCTATGGTAAGAAGAAAGGCGTATTCCACGGCCTGTTGCTGTAGTGCCTTACGTGAATCGCTACTGTGCCCGCTATTGAAGTCCGTCCATAACAAGTAAGGCCCGCTACCCGTGCTCATCAGCGACATTTTTTCTATGTATTTCGCGCCTTCCCAATAAGGGACACGGTTATCAAACCACCCGACACGGACGAGGGTTGGCGGATAAGGTTTGGCTTGAATATTGAGTAGTGGGTCATAAGCTTCAATTGCTGAGCGTTGCAATGGCTGGCTAGGATCTCCCCACTCTTCTCGCTGCAGCACCGAGAGTGAAGAGGAGTCTTCTGTGGACATGCTTCTAAGCACATCCACAAAAGGCACTTGCAGCACCACTCCAGCAAAAAGTGCTGGGTTTTGATTAACCGCGGCCGCAACTAAAGTTCCACCAGCGCTGCCGCCAATCGCATAAATAGCGCGTTGGCCGTTATTAAAATGCTGCAATGAAGAGGCGACGTTCAGGAAATCTGAGATGCCTATTTTTTTCAGAATGCCAGACCCAGCGCGGTGCCATGATTCACCGTGATAACCACCACCGCGCACATGAGCAATCGCATAAATTACGCCTTGATCCAATAAACTGATCACTTGTGGCATAAAGTACGGACGCATCGCGACGCCATACGCGCCGTAGCCATAAAGAAAGACGCTGGACTGTGCGCTCAAGGTGTCTTTTCGGTACGCCAAAGTGACAGGAATAGCCACGCCATCAACATCCACCACAATCTGTTGTGACTCATACTGTTCCGGTAAATAAGCAGGATAGTGGTCTTGACCCAGTAGCTTCCATTGTAAGCTTGCCACATCAAACTCACGCCAAACTCCTGCAGAAACCATCGACATTGAACGCACCCGCAGTTTATTGCTTTGCCAATCACCGTTACGAGAGACCCAAGCGACCTCACTTTCTGTTGCCAAAGGCTGTGATGCTCTCAACTTTCCATGCTGATCCATAATGGCCAGTTGAGAATGCTGTGCTTGGTTGGTTTTAACCACAACGCCAGCTTGATATAAATAGAAATTATCCAGCGTGGAATGATCATCTGGCGCATAAAAAAGCTGCCAAGGGTTTTCATTCATGCTCAGTAATCGACGGTAGAGTGCAAACTTGCCGTTGAGGTTACTATTGATGTAGAGCCAACCATTAGCAACGTCTGCGTAGTATTCAATACCCGGCTGTGCGGCACGAAGCGGAAGGCTTAAGTGAGAGCTGTTAGTCTCCTTGGATTCAAGTACGAAGTGCGACGCCTCTGAACATAAAAACAGTGAGATGCGATAATCATGAACTTTGCTCCCGCCAAGAAGTAAAAAACATGAAATACACGCACCTCACTGAGAACGAAAGGTA
>NZ_CAWPJM010000054.1:0-210464 GCF_963888495.1 Vibrio sp. 2-2(8)
CCAAGACAAGAAAGATCAAGAATATGAGGCGCAGTTAGAGTTGAAGATAAACTAGCAGCGCAGGGATGCCCCCTTATAGGGGGCTATAAACCAAAGCCGCCTTCTAAGAAGGCGGATTTTTACTTGAGTAAAATAGCATTTTATTTTTTATCACTCTCAGTGCCGTCTTCTAAAAATCAATTCCACGCATACTTACATACTCACTCCTTGTAATCCGTAACACTCTGATTAGCTAGGGCTCGCTTACCGGTCCGTAGTTTTACTTGGCGTCCTTCTTCAATAATCATTGAACCTGTTTGTTCAAACTTGTTCGGCTGACTTTAAGCTATTGTGTGATTATTTGTGTACGTGAATGACTTTCTTTGGAGTCTGCAAGAGCCATCATCACACTTTCATTTGAATAGGGTTCGCCAGCTTTTTAAATAGATATTACTAAAGCTATCCATAGTGATATTTCACCATAGTTCAACAGCCTTAATTAGATCATATTTTTTAAATTGGTATTACAGTAGATATAGAGAGGAGGAGCAAAGTAAAGATAGCAAAAGCCGATGTTCTAGAACATCGGCTAGGGATAAAATTGATTTGATTAGTCATTACTGACAGTTTTCTTTCTACATTGACGACTTTTCAGCTTGTTTTGCTTTATCTATCAATGGGGTAATTGTTGAACCTTGAATAAGTATTGAGAACACCACGACAGCGTATGTCATAACAAGGATTATCTCTTTTACATCAATAAGCTTGTCTGGGATAACTAATATGCCAGATGGGATAGAAAGTGCCATTGCTAGTGCTAGCCCACCTCGTAGCCCTCCCCAAGTTAGTATCTTTATTGACCATGGGTTGTAGGAGCGGTAACGCTTGAAGCCGATGTAAGAGAAAAAAACGCTTAGATAGCGAGCAGATAAGACAAGAGGAATGGCGAAAGCCATCAATATCCAGTCCTCTTCATGGAATTTGAAGAGTAGCATCGACATACCGATAAGTAGGAAGAGCACACCATTCAAAAATTCGTCAACCAATTCCCAAAAGTGGTCAAGGTGTTCTTCACTTTCTTTTGAAAAGCCAATGAAGCGTGTCCAGTTGCCGATCATTATCCCTGATACAACCATAGCTAAAGGTCCGGAAACATGAATAACATCTGCAAAAACATAGCCAGCAGTCGGTATACCAATGGTTAAAAGCAGTTCCATTGAGTGATCATCGGTGGCGCTGATGAGGTAGTGGAATAATAGCCCAAGAGCTAGGCCATACAGGATGCCCCCCATTGCCTCTTGAATAAACAACATAGTTACACTACCTATGGTTGGTGCTTCTGTACCAAATGCAATAGTGAAAATAGTGACAAAGATAACCAAACCAAAACCATCATTAAAGAGCGATTCTCCCTCGATTTGGGTTGAAATACGTTTTGGTGCATTTAACTTTTTAACAATAGCTAATACGGCTATTGGGTCTGTTGGTGATATGAGTGCACCAAATAGCAGACAGTAAACGAGATCGAAGTGAATACCGATAAATTGACAGAAGGCGTATAGCCCAAAACCGATGAAGAAGGTTGAAAATAGCGTTGCGCCTAGTGCAAGAACCGCGATTTCCCATTTCTGATCTTTTAGGTTGGGTAATTTGATGCCTAGGCCGCCAGCGAAAAGTAGAAAACCGAGTATTCCTTTGAGCAGAAAATTTTCAAAGTTAATACTGTTGACGGTTTCTGTCGCTATTTGAGTTAGATGAAACCAATCATTTTGACCTGCAACTAAGATCAATAATGACAACATCATCGATCCTGCTGTAATGGCGATAGTGGTTTGCATATTGCCTATCTTACTGTTTAGAAAGGCAATCAACATTGCTGCTCCTGATAGGAAGCATAAAGTGTAATAGACAGACATTGTTTTCTCGTCGTGTAACAAAATATGAATGAAATTCTCCTTGGATGATGTACAAATAGCAAACACTTTTTAGCCATGATTGCAGATGTATCAAACGATAATTAAAGTGAAGTTTAGACGTCTAGATTTCTAATGGTTATATGATAGGATGAGCGAATAACCAAAAGGAATGAGGCTGTACTGTGGGAAGAGAAGTTAGAAGTCAAATTGAAGCTCAATTGCAACAGAGAATATTATTGATTGATGGTGGCATGGGCACCATGATTCAGAGCTATAAATTGGAAGAGCAAGATTATCGCGGAGATCGTTTTGCCCATTGGCCAAGCGATCTGAAAGGAAATAATGACCTTCTCGTCTTGACGCAGCCTCAGTTAATCAAAGAAATTCATAGTGCTTACTTGGAAGCAGGTGCTGATATCCTAGAGACGAATACCTTCAACGCGACGAGCATCGCAATGGCCGACTACGATATGCAAGCCATTAGTGAGGAAATCAATTTCGCTGCTGCAAAACTTGCACGCGAAGCTGCTGACGAATGGACGGCGAAAACGCCTGATAAACCTCGTTACGTGGCGGGAGTGCTAGGGCCAACAAACCGCACTTGCTCGCTCTCCCCTGACGTGAATGACCCTGGTTTTCGAAATATCAGCTTTGAGCAATTAGTTGAAGCTTACTCAGAATCAACACGTGCTTTAATTCGTGGCGGCAGCGACTTAATTTTGATTGAAACTATTTTCGATACTTTAAATGCTAAAGCCTGTGCCTTTGCGGTGGATTGTGTGTTTGAAGAGTTGGGTTACAAACTGCCCGTGATGATCTCAGGGACAATCACCGATGCCTCTGGTCGAACGCTTTCTGGGCAAACAACCGAAGCCTTTTATAATGCACTGCGACACGTTGAGCCTATCTCATTTGGTTTGAACTGTGCACTCGGTCCGGATGAATTGCGCCAATACGTTGAAGAGCTATCACGTATTTCCGAATGTTATGTCTCGGCTCACCCCAATGCGGGGTTGCCTAACGCATTCGGTGAATATGATCTTGAAGCCGATGAGATGGCGCAGCACATCGGGGAATGGGCGCGAGCAGGATTCTTGAACCTTGTTGGTGGCTGTTGTGGAACCACTCCTGAGCACATTAGACAAATGGCAAAAGTGGTCGAAGGTGTGAAACCAAGAGCGTTACCCGATATTCCAGTGGCTTGTCGTCTATCCGGTCTAGAGCCGCTGACGATTACCAAAGAGAGCTTATTCATCAACGTAGGTGAGCGAACTAACGTCACTGGTTCTGCGCGTTTTAAGCGTTTAATCAAAGATGAACAGTATGACGAGGCGCTGCATGTTGCTCGAGAGCAGGTCGAAAACGGTGCACAAATCATCGATATCAATATGGATGAAGGGATGTTGGATGCGCAAGCTTGCATGGTCCGCTTTCTCAATTTATGCGCTTCTGAGCCGGATATTTCCAAAGTACCAATCATGGTTGATTCTTCTAAGTGGGAGGTAATTGAAGCAGGTCTCAAATGCATTCAAGGCAAAGGGATTGTGAACTCGATTTCCCTCAAGGAGGGGAAAGAGAAGTTTGTTGAACAAGCTAAACTCATTCGCCGCTATGGTGCTGCTGTGATCGTGATGGCGTTTGATGAAGTAGGCCAAGCGGATACCCGTGAGCGAAAACTTGAAATTTGTACCAAAGCTTATCGAATTTTGGTTGATGAGGTTGGTTTCCCTGCTGAAGATATCATTTTTGACCCGAATATTTTCGCGGTTGCGACCGGTATTGATGAGCATAATAATTATGCAGTGGACTTTATCGAAGCCGTGGCTGATATCAAACGTAATTTACCCCATGCGATGATTTCCGGCGGGGTTTCCAACGTCTCTTTCTCTTTTCGCGGTAACAACTATGTGCGTGAAGCGATCCATGCTGTATTCCTTTATCACTGTTTTAAAAACGGCATGGACATGGGTATCGTCAATGCCGGTCAGCTTGAGATTTACGATAACGTGCCTGAGAAACTGCGTGAAGCAGTCGAAGATATCATTCTCAATCGCCGCAGCGATGGCACTGAACGCTTACTGGATATTGCGGCTGAATACGCGAACAAAGGTGTCGGTAAGGAAGAGGATGCCAGTGCGCTTGAATGGCGTTCATGGCCAGTTGCAAAACGTTTAGAGCATGCGTTGGTCAAAGGTATCACCGAGTATATTGTTGAAGATACAGAAGAAGCTCGTCAAAATGCCAGTCGCCCACTGGATGTGATCGAAGGGCCTCTAATGGATGGAATGAACGTGGTCGGTGACCTCTTTGGCGAAGGAAAAATGTTCCTGCCGCAAGTGGTGAAATCGGCGCGCGTTATGAAGCAAGCCGTTGCGCATTTAGAGCCCTACATCAACGCGCTTAAGCAAGCAGGTTCCAATAATGGCAAAATCCTTCTTGCCACAGTTAAAGGGGATGTACACGACATCGGCAAAAATATCGTTGGCGTCGTTTTGCAGTGTAATAACTACGAAATCATTGACCTCGGTGTTATGGTGCCATGCGAGCAGATCCTCAAAGTCGCGAAAGAACAGAATGTCGACATCATTGGGTTATCCGGCCTCATCACTCCCTCTTTAGATGAAATGGTGCACGTCGCCAAAGAAATGGAGCGACAAGGGTTTAAATTACCGCTTTTGATTGGCGGAGCAACCACCTCTAAAGCACATACTGCAGTTAAAATTGAGCAAAATTATCACCAGCCAGTTGTTTACGTGAACAATGCTTCGCGCGCAGTAGGCGTTTGTTCTTCGCTTCTTTCTGATGAGTTACGTCCTGCTTTTGTGGAAAAATTAAACCTCGATTATGAACGCACGCGTGATCAACATCACCGTAAAACCCCCCGTACTAAACCCGTATCATTAGAAGTGGCAAGGGCAAATAAAGCGGTTATCGATTGGGGTAACTATACGCCGCCAGTTCCGGCTAAATTGGGCGTACATGTGTTTGATGATTTTGATGTGGCTACCCTTCGTCGTTACATCGACTGGACACCATTTTTCATGACATGGTCATTGATGGGTAAATATCCGACGATTTTTGAACACGAAGAGGTGGGAGAGGAAGCGCAAAGTTTATTCCATGATGCTAATGCATTGCTTGATAGAGTTGAGCGAGAAGGGCTACTCAAGGCTCGCGGTATTTGCTCTTTATTCCCGGCCGCGAGTGTGGGGGATGATATCGAAGTGTATCGCGATGAATCGCGCACCGAGGTTGCTCATGTTCTGCATCACTTACGCCAACAAACCGAAAAGCCCAAAGGTTATAACTACTGCCTGTCCGATTACATTGCACCAAAAGAGAGTGGTAAACGAGATTGGATCGGCGCATTTGCCGTGACAGGCGGAATTGGTGAGCGAGAATTAGCAGACCAATATAAAGCGCAAGGCGATGACTACAACGCCATCATGATCCAAGCGGTAGCTGATCGTCTTGCTGAGGCTTTTGCGGAATATTTGCATCAGCAAGTTCGTAAAGAAATTTGGGGCTATGCTGCTGACGAAGAGTTGTCGAACGATGATTTGATCCGTGAGAAATACCAAGGTATACGCCCAGCGCCGGGCTATCCAGCGTGTCCTGAGCATACGGAAAAAGGCACCTTGTGGGAGATGTTGCAGGTTGAGCAAACCATCGATATGTCTTTAACCACCAGTTACGCTATGTGGCCAGGTGCTTCGGTGTCAGGTTGGTACTTCTCGCATCCTGACTCTCGTTATTTTGCCATTGCACAAATTCAGCAAGATCAGATGCAAGATTACGCGCAACGTAAAGGCTGGAATGCGCAAGAAGCGGAAAAATGGCTTGGGCCGAATTTAGATTAAGTAATAAAAAACAGGTTGGCTAAGCCAACCTGTTTTTTATTCAGCGTGTTACTACTCAATGTGGTTTTATTGTTCAAATAAATCTTGATGAAGTTTCTGAATTGCCGCTTTAGAAACCGACTCGTGTAATAAAAAGCAGAGGTTGTGCGGGCTGGCACCATAGCAAATCATACGCAAATTGAAATCTTCTAAGGTGCTAAAAACTTGTTTTGCATAGCCTTTGCTTTCACTCATGTTGTTGCCGATCAGCGCAACTAAACACAGATTATGTTCGACTTCAACTTTACACAGCTCTTCTAATTCTAAGCGCACCGCTTGAGGCAGTTCAGGTGCTCCACCTGAGGTATCGGTTTTATCTAATGTTAATGAGACGCTGATTTCAGAGGTGGTGATCAGATCCACCGAAATTTTGTGTTTGGCTAAAATTTCAAACACCTTCGAAAGAAAGCCGTATGCGTGAAACATGCTAGCGCTGCGTAGCGTAACCATGGTTTGATTGCAGCGTAGGGTTAAGGCTCTAAATAAAGGTGAGCTTTCCACACGTTTACGGATCCAAGTGCCGCCTTTTTCAGGCTCTTTTGAGGAGCCGACAAACACAGGGATATCGTGGCGAAGCGCGGGCAGCAACGTCGATGGATGCAAAATCTTAGCGCCAAAGTTTGCCATCTCCGATGCTTCGCTAAAGCTTATTTCCGCAATCGGAGCGGCTTTAGGCGCAATGCGAGGATCGGTCGTATAAATCCCCGGCACATCAGTCCAAATCTCTAAGCCAGAAGCTTGTACCGCTTCGGCGATCAAGGCCGCAGAATAATCACTGCCGCCTCGGCCCAATGTGGTTGTATTTCCTTGTTCATCAGCGCCGATGAAACCTTGAGTTACCACTACGTGTTGCAGACAAAGTGGTGTTAACTTCTCTTGGGCTAATTGCTGGATCTGCTCTAATTGCGGTTCCGCCCGACCATAGTGATCATCAGTACGCAGCACTTCTCGAATATCAAAACGGATCGCATCCATGCCACGTTCACGCAGTAATTGCGTCAGAATGAAGGTCGACATTAACTCGCCACAAGCCACTAAGTGATCGGTCAGTTTTTTACTCGCTTGAAAAGAGGCCGCTTCTGCGACACTGGCCACCATATCTAAAATTGAGTGTACCTCTTTTTCAACTTGTAGCGGGTCGGCAAGTTTATCAATAATCGCATGATGAATATCAGCTAACTGTTTGATAATACTTAAGCGTTGATTGGCATCTTGTACGCCATTGGCTAATTCAACCAATAAATTCGTCACGCCAGAGCAGGCACTGCTCACGACTAATTTGGTCTCTGGATTATTTTCGATCACAGCGGCACAAAGGCTCATTGCTTCAAAGTTAGCAACGCTTGTTCCGCCAAATTTGGCGACATTGAATGCGCTCACGGCATTTCTCCCACGACTTCCTGAAATAAAAATAGTGTTGGTGTACCAACGTCCAATGTTTGAAGAGAGTTTTTCTAGAGCAAATAAAGAGGTGTTTTTATGATTGGTTTACCTCAGAAGCTCTTCATCAGGGTTGCTGATGACAGTTGAAGGGATTCAGCCCATTCAACCGATAAACCAAATCCACAACCTTGGTTTATCTCGGCACTGCTCCCCATTAATGTTTTGTTTTGGAGTTGAGGCTCCACAAAACATCTGCCTGGGCAGTGCTCCTCTTCTGCTAGATAGCTCATTCATTGAACGTTTTTGAACTGTTAATGTCAATCGCTAATTAAGTCCAAATGTAAAATAAAATTAACCAGAGTGTGACACTGGTTTGACCTCTAGACTTCGGTCGAATTGTTGCATCAGTGGATTTGTTTTACTCTGGGTATTCGTATTTGGCCGCAAGCAAGGAGCAACTATGTCCATTACCAGTTTTAACCCACCCCAGCGAATTTTGATGGGGCCAGGCCCGTCAGATATTTACCCTCAAGTATTACAAGCGCTGAGCAGGCCGACCGTTGGCCACTTAGATCCGCTTTTTATCCAGATGATGGATGAGCTAAAGCAGCTGCTTAAATACGCTTTTCAAACGGAAAATGAGTTTACCATCGCGGTTTCCGCGCCGGGCAGCGCTGGTATGGAGGCGTGCTTTGTCAACCTGATTGAGCCGGGAGATAAGGTCATCGTGTGTCGCAATGGCGTTTTTGGCGAGCGTATGCGCGAGAATGTAGTGCGCTGTGGCGGAGAGGCGGTGCTGGTGGATGATGAGTGGGGAGCCCCCGTTTCGCTCGATAAAGTCGAGCAAGCCATACAGGCTAACCCTGATGCTAAAATTCTCGCGTTTGTCCATGCAGAAACGTCAACTGGTGCATTGAGTGATGCGCAAGCATTAGGTTTGCTGGCTAAGCAAAACAACATGCTGAGTATTGTAGATGCGGTGACATCCTTAGGCGGCGTGCCACTTTATGTGGATCAATGGCAGCTCGATGCCGTCTATTCTGGGAGCCAAAAGTGCTTATCGTGCCCTCCGGGTTTATCGCCACTGACTTTTTCAGCGCAAGCGATTGAAAAAATTCAATCTCGCACAACCCCCGTTCAAAGCTGGTTTTTAGATCAAAGCTTAGTGCTTGGTTATTGGAGCGGTGCAGGCAAACGCAGTTATCACCACACTGCGCCAGTTAACAGTTTGTACGCATTGCATGAAGCCTTGCTGGTGTTGAGAAACGAAGGTCTAGAGCTGGCTTGGGCACGTCATCGTGTGATGCATGACAAATTAAAGCAGGGCTTAGAAAAATTAGGATTTGAATTTGTCGTTGCTGAAGATTGTCGTTTACCGCAATTGAATGCGATCTATATTCCAGAAGGGGTTGATGAGGCTAAAGTGCGAGCGCATTTGCTCAATCAATACAACTTGGAGATCGGCGCAGGTCTTGGCACTTTAGCGGGTAAAGCGTGGCGTATTGGTTTAATGGGGTATGGGGCGCGCAGTGAAAACGTGGCCTTATGCTTGCGGGCGTTAGAAGAGTCATTAACAAATTAGCAAAAAAAAACACATAAGGGAGCATTTGCTCCTTTTTAGTGGTGCTGATGCTGAACGTTGTTCGTTTCAGCATCAATCATAAAATGCATTTTTATTGTTAGCTCTTCCCTGGCGTGAGTGGAATACTCGTGATTGATATCTTAAGATAAAGTTTGTCGTTAATGGTTTAATTACTCGTATGAATAATAAGTGGCATTTTGTGTATTTATAATAAATATACGATGAAAAAGTTTGTGGCCTAAATATTAGAACCGGTTTGGATGCTACTTTGTATTGTCATGGTATTGTAAAAAATGAACATTGTTCGATTGTTTTTGTTGACCATTATTTTATCTGCGTTAGGATAACCGCGCTGAGAAAGCATACTTATTATTAACTTTTTAGAGGTGCAATAGAAACCTATGGACTCGTCGAGTAGTCGATTATCCAAGTGTGGTATTTTCTGGTTAGTAGAAAAGCCTACGTTTTGTTGCCAACTTTTCATTTAAAGCCTCGCTTTTGCTAAGTTGGTATTCATACTAACGAAGCTCCTTTTCTTGTTCTCTCCTGTCAATATCACACTCTTTTTATAGAGTATCGTGTTTGTTTAAGTCGATCATATGATTTATTCAATACAGCGTTTCTACTGGCTAGAGCGTGAATGCTTTTGAATTTCTTGCGTGTCATCTGTACACCGCTAGAACTTTCGCAAGTACACGGCTTCTCTATTTGACTGACTTTATCTTCTCCTAACTTGCTTGTTCAAGGCGGGGAATGCTTGAGCTTGATGGTATAAGCTTATTGCAGTTCAGTTACGTGGATTTTCTGCATAATTTGGTTTCTTTGCCTTGATAGTTTCAAGGAGATACAAAGATGGTTATGTACAATACATCATTAGCTACGGGCAACCGGCTACCTGCTGCTCACTCTATTCAAACCGAAATGGATAACAACTTTATTTGTGTAGGCGCATCGCTATCTGTAGAAGCGGTGATTGCGATTCTACGCTCATCGTCCTTAACCGATAAGCGCTTAAACCTTATCTTTATCTCTGGTGATGCAGGTGAATACTTAGGGTTTGTTTATTTAAGCAAGGTGGTGGTATCACAGATGAATATCATCATGAAAGATATTATGCACAAAAGCGATATTGCCGTATCGGCCTTAATGGATAAGGTTCAAGCTAGAAAGTTATTATTAGACAGTCATTTGCCTATGATTCCTATCATCGATAGTCGGAATCGAGTGATTGGCGCTTATTCTATATAATAAATATTAACAAACTTTAAAATAAGTCGCTCAACTTCACTAAATGAAATTTTAGTGAGATTGGAACAGTGTACTTAAAATTTAAGTCATTCATTGAATACATTGATTATAAAAATAAGCTTTAAAATTATTATGTTTATTTTTAAAGTTAAATATCGGCTGAGATATAATAATGAAATTACAAAAAATAGCGTTAGAACTCGCTGCGATTAATTTTAATCGTGACCCATTAAACTTAAATCAATTAATGGAACAGTATCCCATCGCTGATATTGCTCAAGTCTTCGCTGAGCAGTTGGCTAATCAGACCTTGAGCGAAGAGGATATCTTTGAGCTGGTGCAATTGATGCCAATCGCTCGTCAAGCGGCGCTATTGGGGTATTTTTCTGAGCCTATCAGAGAAAAAGTGGTGGAGAGAATGCCGCTCGAAGCGCTTGCGAAAGTGCTTCAAGTTATGCCCCATGATGAAAGGGCTGACTTATATGCTCACTTGGATGAGACGCGCCAACCGCCGCTACTTGCTCTACTGGATCAACAAGAGCGGCAAGATGTACAACAACTTGCAGCCTACCCTCAAGGCTCGG
Source organism: Vibrio sp. 2-2(8) (assembly GCF_963888495.1). NCBI lineage: Bacteria > Pseudomonadati > Pseudomonadota > Gammaproteobacteria > Vibrionales > Vibrionaceae > Vibrio > Vibrio sp. 2-2(8). The sequence goes on from NZ_CAWPJM010000054.1 coordinate 10,592, forward strand.
TCGGCTCTATCATGACGACAGATTATGCGACGTTAAACGCCGATGATGATGTGCAGCAGGCGATTGCGCGTTTACGTGAAATGGCCAACGAGAGGGAAACCATCTATCAAGCGTATGTGATTGATAAACAGAATCGCTTACTTGGTACACTTTCGCTTAAGGATTTAGTGCTGGCGCAACCGACCTCGCTCGTCTCTGACATCATGACCAAAGAGACAGTGTTTGTTCGAGCCGATGAAGATCAAGAGTGTGCAGCGCAAGCCATCAGCAAATACGATTTACTTGCGGTGCCTGTTTTTGATGATCAATTCCGTTTGGTCGGTATTGTGACTTATGACGATGCGATGGACGTGGCCGAGCAGCAAGCGGATATGGATTTTCATAAAGTCGCTGCGGTTGGTTTTACCGGTAACCTTAAAGAAGCCAGCGTATGGCTAATGTACAAGAAACGTGTGTTTTGGCTGGTGTTGTTAGTCTTTGGTAACCTTTTTTCTGGTGCCGGAATTGCGTACTTTGAGGAGACGATTCAAACCTATGTCGCCTTGGTCTTCTTCTTACCACTGTTGATTGATAGCGGCGGTAATGCAGGATCCCAGTCAGCAACGTTGATGGTTCGAGCCTTAGCCACTGGTGAAGTGGTGATGAAAGATTGGCTATCCATGTTGGTGCGAGAGTTAGGGATTGCGGCGTTATTAGGGGCAACAATGGCCATTGCTGTTTCTTTATTGGGTTTTTGGCGAGGCGGCAGTGATATCGCTTTTGTCGTTGCGGTAACGATGCAAATTGTGGTGATTATTGGTTGTGTTGTTGGAATGCTCCTTCCGTTCATTCTGAATAAGTTTAAGCTCGATCCTGCGTCAGCCAGTGCTCCGTTGATCACGACCATTGCGGATTCTATCGGGGTGATCATCTATTTCAGCGTTGCTACCATGGTGTTGGATTTTCCACCAGTGACGTAAGCCACTCATCTGGCAGTGAGATCTACGGGTTGGAGTGTGAAATAAGCCCAACGGTCAAAAGCTTTCTCTATTTTTGGGAAAGCTTTTTTTATGAATAAGGCTCATATGCTCGATTTAATTGGCAGACGAACGATCAGCCGAACTGGTTGGCGGGCTATACTGCACCTCACTGAAATCCATATTGGGGAACAAAAATGCGGCTTCGGAGCGAATTTGCTCGGCGCGGCTTTCGTCACCAATACCTTGGTAAGCCAAGATCAGATTATTGTAAAAAGCAGGACGCGGTTTATGTTTTATGATGGCCAATGACCAGTCGATGTATGGCGTAATCAATTTAGGATCTTGATTATACAGGCCAATGTTGAGGTAAGTGCTGTAGACATCCCAATCAAAACGGTCTTTCCAAACCACAGGGTTCGTCACCTTTTGTAGGATATCCGGGTTCTTGGGTTGAGATTTCTCAAATTGGGTAAGCACGTAATTACTGTGCAGTGCGCTGAGCATATAAAAGCCAGTCAAAATCGGCACTACTAAACTCAATACTCGAAACAGGGATTTACTGATAAGGCCAAAAGGGGCCGAACGGTATTTAGCCACGCGTTGATCAACCCAAAAAAGCAGAATAATGAAGGTTATCCAATGAATGGCAGAATGGTAAAATGGGTATTCGAGTTGGCTGTGCAACACGATAGGGATGAAAAGGGCGAACATCGCAAGCCTGGTCCCTTTCTTGGCCGAATACATCCGCATGAGCACGAAAAGCATGGCCAGTGTGATCCCTAGCACAGGTAACAAACCGCCTTCCACCGCCCAGAATAGTAATTCATTATGAGGATGATCCATCGACGCCAACCCCGGTTGGTAGCTAGGGTTTAATTGGTGTTGCCTTGCGGTATAAAGCAAATATTCAGATTCAAACTTGCCATAGCCATAACCCGTGAAGGGTTTTTCTATGACCATATCGATGGTTTGAGGAAAGGTATAACGACGAGGGCTCTCTAAATCAGCCTTATTCTCTAGAAAATCGCCCGAGCCTTGGGAATAGACAGCGACAAACCCTAAAGCAATACCCAATAGCGTCGCAGCGCTCCATCCCCAAAACCGTTTAGGCGTCGAAAATTTAAATAGGTAAGGCAGAACAAAAAGCGTGCCGAGTACCGCGCCAATCCAGCCAGTGCGCGAGGCTAATATCACCAGCAACGGTGCAGTGAGCAGGGGAGTGACATAAAGTAGGCTCACTTCGCTAACATGCTGATTGTACTTTTTTGGTTGACGAGCCAGTAAATAGCCGGACATAACCAGTCCTGTCGCGAGAAAGCTTGCCATCACATTCGGTTGCTGAAAAATGCCATAAGGGCGGTTGATTAGGGTGTTGTAGCCAAAAATATTATCGGGTGAAAGCAAAAAGTATTGGTACAGACCAAATAGAGTTTCAATCAATACCGCGAGTACGATAAACCAGAGTAATCGCTGCTTATGTTTGTTACTAAAACGAAATTGTTGCAGCAATACAAAAAAAAGCAGCCCAGTCCATAGTCCTAACATTCGACTCAGCGATGACTCAATTAGAGCATTCGTATAAAGCAGCGGAATCGTCATGATGGTACAACTGATAAAAAGACCGATGGTCAGTTTGGAATAGCGTAACCTACGGTTAGATGCGAGTTGATACAGACCTAATGAGAGCGTAAAACTAAGGGCAAGCCAAGTGGTTGGATTAAAAGATAAAGCCAGACCTGAGCCACCAGGGTTGGGCATAAAAAAATGCATTGCCAGTAAATAGAGAATGCCAATCGAAAGCAAAAAGGATTTGTTTAAGGGGATGGCGGGTGTTTGTGCTTCAAGTTGTGTACCGCTTAGATGCAATGTTGCCATAGGTCTCGCGTTCCAATTAAAAGAAACCAGCAACCACTTGCTGGTTTCTTTACTTTACCGTTTTTTTCTATTTCAACATAGGCTTAAGAAAGCGTGCTGTGTGTGAACCTTCGATCTGCGCCACATCTTCGGGCGTTCCTTGAGCAATAATTTCGCCGCCGCCTTGTCCACCTTCTGGCCCTAAGTCGATCACCCAGTCTGCGGTTTTAATCACATCTAAGTTGTGTTCAATCACCACCACGGTATTGCCGTGGTCGCGTAGGCGATGCAGTACGGTCAAGAGCTGTTGGATATCATGGAAGTGTAAGCCAGTCGTTGGCTCATCCAAAATGTACAAGGTTTTTCCTGTATCGCGTTTTGATAGCTCACGAGCCAGTTTGACGCGTTGAGCTTCGCCCCCTGACAATGTCGTCGCCGCTTGTCCGAGGCGTATGTAGGATAAACCCACGTCAATCAAAGTTTTGAGTTTGCGAGCGATCATCGGTACGGGCTCAAAAAAAGCGTAAGCATCTTCGACGGTCATCTCCAACACTTCATCAATCGCTTTGCCCTTATAGCGGACTTCCAATGTTTCACGATTATAGCGTTTGCCCTTACACACATCGCATGGCACGTAAACATCGGGTAAAAAGTGCATTTCAACCTTAATCACACCATCACCTTGGCATGCTTCGCAGCGTCCACCGCGTACGTTAAAGCTAAAACGACCCGGCTTATAGCCTCGAGAGCGAGACTCTTGAGTGCCCGAGAATAGCTCACGGATCGGCGTGAAAATGCCTGTATAGGTGGCCGGGTTTGAGCGGGGAGTTCGGCCTATCGGGCTTTGGTCAATGTCGATGACCTTATCAAAATGCTCTAACCCTTTGATTTTTTGATATGGAGCAGGCGTTGCTGTGGTGGCTCCATTTAAGGCCGTATGAGCAATTTTAAAAAAGGTATCATTAATTAAGGTTGATTTACCGGAGCCTGAAACTCCGGTTACGCAGCTAAATAAACCAACAGGAATTGATAAATCAACCGTCTTGAGGTTGTTACCCGACGCGCCGATAAGCTCCACCGTTTTCTTGGGATCTCTCGGGGTACGCACGGTAGGAATCGCAATTTTTTTCGCGCCGCTCAGGTACTGTCCCGTGAGCGAATTAGGGTTGGAAATAATGTCATTCACATTCCCTTCTGCGACGACTTGCCCACCATGCACACCAGCGCCGGGGCCAATATCAATTACATGATCGGCCATACGAATGGCGTCTTCGTCATGCTCTACAACTAATACCGTGTTGCCTAGATCGCGCAAATGTGTGAGCGTTTTTAATAGCCGTTCGTTATCACGCTGGTGGAGCCCAATCGATGGCTCATCTAAGACGTACATTACCCCAACGAGTCCAGCGCCAATTTGGCTCGCTAAGCGAATCCGTTGTGCTTCGCCTCCTGATAGGGTTTCAGCACTCCGAGAAAGGTTGAGATAATTCAACCCAACGTTGACGAGGAAATGCAAACGGTCATTGATCTCTTTCATTACTTTTTCAGCAATTTGTGCTCGTTGGCCTTCTAAATCAAGAGATTGGAAAAATTGCAAGGCATCGGCAATGCTCAGTTCCACCACTTCCGGGAGTGCGGTGTCATTGATAAATACGTTGCGAGCTTCGATGCGTAAACGGGTGCCATTACAACTGGTACAAGGTTTGGTCGAGATGTATTTCACCAAATCTTCACGGACAGAGTTAGATTCTGTATCGCGATAACGCCGTTCAAGTGTATTGAGAATGCCTTCAAACGGATGGCGTTTAACCCGAATATCACCACGGTCATTAATGTAGTTAAACTCAATCTCAGTTTTCCCCGAGCCTTTCAAGATGATTTCCTGAACCTTTTTAGGCAGTTTGTTAAATGGGGTGTGTAAATCAAAATCATAATGCGCAGCGAGTGACGTGAGCATCTGGAAGTAGTAGTAATTTTTCTGATCCCAGCCACGAATCGCTCCTTGCGCGAGGCTGAGTTGGCTATCTTGGATAACGCGTTCAGGGTCAAAATATTGTTGTACGCCTAAACCATCACAGGTGTGGCATGCGCCCGCTGGGTTATTAAATGAGAACAGCCGAGGCTCTAACTCCTGCATACTGTAGCCACAGTGTGGACAAGCAAAATTGGCTGAGAATACAATCTGTTCGCCTTCACCATCCATATCAGTAACCACAGCAATACCGCCTGACAACTCGAGCGCTGTCTCAAAGGATTCGGCTAGGCGCTGCTGTAGGTCAGGACGAACTTTAAAGCGATCAACCACCACTTCAATGGTGTGCTTTTTGTGCAGCTCAAGGGTTGGTGGATCAGTCAGATCGCACGTTTCACCATCAATGCGGGCGCGGATAAAACCTTGCGCGGCCAAGTTTTCCAGCGTCTTAACGTGTTCACCTTTGCGCTCTTTCACAATCGGTGCAAGCAGCATCAGTTTTGAACCTTCAGCTAACTCCAATACCTTATCAACCATCTGGCTGATGGTTTGAGCGCGAAGTGGAACTTTGTGCTCAGGGCAACGCGGCTCACCGACTCGCGCATAAAGCAGACGCAAGTAGTCATAAACTTCAGTAATGGTGCCAACCGTAGAACGAGGGTTATGCGAGGTTGATTTTTGTTCAATAGAGATAGCCGGTGAAAGACCTTCAATATGGTCAACATCCGGTTTTTCCATCAAAGATAAAAATTGGCGTGCATAGGCAGACAGCGATTCAACATAGCGGCGTTGGCCCTCTGCGTAGAGTGTATCAAAGGCGAGAGACGACTTCCCCGAGCCTGATAGCCCTGTAATCACCGTTAATTTATCGCGTGGAATGGTCAGGTTGATATTTTTCAGGTTGTGGGTTCGAGCGCCCCTAACTTCAATTTTGTCCATCATCTAGGCTCTATGTAACACAAGTTAAGCAAGTATTGCATAGTGTGAGTTTTGTGCAAATAGGTACTGGATAAAAAAACAGTAAATAAAAACCACGGAACTTGCCGTGGTTTTTATTGGGGAGGCGCTAGGTTACTAACGCATTAGGTGACTAACGCATTCGGTTACTTAAGCTTTATGAGTCGAATGTTTATCCAACGCGACTTTTTGTTCGTTCTTTTTGTACATGTTTTCAAAGCAGTAGTTAGTGGCTTCGATATAGCCTTCTACGCTACCACAGTCAAAGCGTTGGCCTTTGAATTTATACGCCAATACACAGCCTGATTGCGCTTGTTTGAGTAGCGCGTCGGTAATTTGAATTTCGCCACCTTTACCCGGCTCTGTTTGCTCAATCAGATCAAAAATATCTGGGGTTAAAATGTAGCGACCAATGATGGCTAAATTGCTTGGTGCGGTGCCTGGTTCTGGTTTTTCAACCATGTCATCCACTCGGAACAGATCGTCTTTGATCATTTCACCGGAAATAACACCGTATTTATGTGTTTCATTTTCAGGCACTTCTTGAACGGCAACAATTGAGCAGCGGAACTGTTTATACAGAGCGACCATTTGTGCCAAAACCCCTTTTTCTTGATTGACACATAAGTCATCGGCCAGCACCACCGCAAAAGGTTCATCGCCGACTAACTCTCGACCCGTTAAAATCGCATGCCCTAAACCTTTCATTTCACGTTGACGAATGTAGGTGAAGTTGGCGGTATCAATGATTTCACGAATATCAACCAGTAGCTCTTCTTTGTTGGTGCCACTAATTTGATGCTCTAGCTCATAGTTTTTATCGAAGTGATCCATGATCGAGTGTTTTCCACGCCCAGTCACAATACACATCCCGGTCATTCCAGCTTGAATCGCCTCTTCAACACCATATTCGATCAAGGGTTTATTGACGACTGGCATCATCTCTTTAGGCATTGATTTGGTCGCTGGAAGAAAACGTGTACCGTAGCCAGCGGCTGGGAATAGGCATTTTTTGATCATGCTATAACCTTATTTTTATTTGAATTGTTAATTGATGGCGCAACCTTATCATGCTTTATGAAACGCTATCACCACTAAAGCGGTGAACTCAGTTAAATTCTGCGTGAAAGCACATAATTAAGACAGAATATTTTGATTGGCCCACGCAATCGCTTGGACCCTATTTTTGACCGATAGCTTTTTGAATATTTGGTAGAGATGTGATTTGACCGTGAATTCACTGATGAATAAATCTTCCGACATTTGGTTATTCGATGCGCCAGTTTGTAAGCAGCGGAGGATCTGTATTTCGCGGGCGGTTAAGTCTGTAATTACTTGAGCAGTATGGGATTCAAACGCGTAGCGATAGTAGTGCAGTAACTGGCTTACAGCGTGTCTGGGTAGCCAATTTTGTCCATTAATGATTTCACCAAGCCCAAATGCAATTTTATCTAGGGTGTCATTTTTATAAAATAGCCCCTTTAAATGGCCAAAGGTTAATAAGTCATTCGTGGTTAATCTTTGCAACACATTGATAAGGATCGTTTCATGATGCTGACTGCTTAATGGGCAGTTTCCCAAGCGTTGCTGCAGTAGCGCATAATCGGCATGGTCAATCATCAATATTTTGTGTTTATCTGGACAATACGTTTGGCGCAGGATTTCAGGCTCAATTTTCGGAATGGGCAGTCCAAGCCGATCGGTTAAATGGTCAATATAAGGGTGTTCTTGTTCTTTATCTAAGCAAAGAAAGTAAATGGTGCGGGTATAGTTTGCTTTTCTCATGGTCACTTCCTGTTGACGAGAATGTTAGACAACTGCCTAGAAAATGACGGAAATTAGGTTATAAAGCCAACGAGATAAATAAAATTGCGCTTAGTTTCATATAGTAAGGTAACTGAGTGTTTTGTCATCCTTAAATTAGAGGTGGCGGTTCTAAAAAATAGGAAATTGAGCAAGATTGTGAGATGAATTTTGACAACTATTTCTGTGAAGATTTGTGCCTCGCATAAAGCGTGGTATCCTAGTCAGCTATTTAAAGAACACTCATGATGGAAGACGGAGCAAAACATGGCAAGCCGTGGAGTAAATAAAGTTATTTTAGTGGGTAACCTAGGTAACGACCCAGAAATTCGTTATATGCCTGGTGGCGCTGCTGTGGCAAATATCACCATTGCAACGTCAGATTCATGGCGTGATAAAGCAACTGGCGAGCAACGCGAAAAAACCGAATGGCACCGTGTTGCGCTGTTTGGCAAATTAGCTGAAGTTGCTGGTGAATACTTACGTAAAGGTTCACAAGTGTACATTGAAGGTCAGCTACAAACTCGTAAGTGGCAAGATCAAAGTGGACAAGATCGTTATACCACCGAAGTTGTCGTACAAGGGTTTAATGGTGTGATGCAAATGTTGGGTGGCCGTGCTCAAGGTGGTGCTCCAGCGCAAGGTGGAATGCCACAACAACAGCAACAAGGTGGCGGATGGGGGCAACCTCAGCAGCCTGCGATGCAAAAGCAACCACAGCAACAGCAGTCAGCTCCTCAACAGGCTCAACCTCAGTATAATGAACCACCAATGGATTTTGATGACGACATCCCATTCTAAACGTTCGAATGTCGAAAAAAGCCGCGAAAACCGCGGCTTTTTTATATAGTTATCACTATTAGCATTTTCTTATTTGTCAGCACAGCTTAGTGATCGACAAAGTTTACGTTGAAAAGGAATTCAGCATTCATGCGGTATACACCAACACTGAAACTGAGTACTCGGTTAGTAGCTTTTGTTACGCTCATCGTAACCAGTGCAATGTTCATTTTGTTTATTGGTGGAACTTTGTCTTTTCAACGGCTTGGACAAGAATATCTCAATCACTACCTAGCAGGAATTGTGGAGGTAGTCGATAAAGAAATAGAAGATCCTGATGCCGCTTATTCATTGCAACGTTGGATGCCCAAAATGTTGCAAGCCAGTAGCATTGTTGAAATGCAGCTCTCTTCACCAGCTGGCGTTATTTACCGTTTTAAAGATACCTCGTCCAAAGTCGACCCTGCCCGTTTGTACCATATTGATATTATCCTTGAACGTAATCCAGGCTACAGCATCAGCTTTAAAGCAGTTCCTCCCTATCTCAGTTATAGCTACTCATTGGGTGCCATGTGGTCTATTACGTTGGCAGTTGGTCTCATCGTGTTTTGTTTGATTCGTGGGGTAAAGTGGCTTAAAGAGCAATTGCTTGGAACTGAATTGTTGGAGGAGCGAGGGCGAATGATTCTCGCCGGTCGAGTGGAGCAGTACGCCAAAGGTGATCACCGCGAGTGGCCTTATACGGCGAGTGAGGCGCTTGATGTCCTGATTGATGAGCTGCAAGATGCTCGTCAAGAGCGTAGCCGCTTTGATACTTTTATCCGGACCCAAACCTTCTTAGATAAGTTGACGGGTACGGCCAACCGTGTCCTTTTTGATAGCAAATTGGAATCAGCCTTGTTAGAGAATGGCGCGCGTGGTGGCGTTTTGTTAGTGCGTATCGATGATTGGGATTCTCTGTGCGAAGAAAATGATAAAAAAGCAGCGGATGATCTCGTTGTGGAAGTCGGGGAGAACATCTCTAACGTCATACAGCGTTACCCGGATGTTATTTTATCTCGCTATTACGATACCGATTTTGCCATTTTTGTGCCGCACCAAGGGGTAAAAGAGGTCGCTTCTATTGCTACACAATGTTTGAAGCTTTTAGCGCGCATATCGCCTCCTGAGCCGCTCGATAAAGAAAACTGGTGCCATATAGGTATCAGTATGTACAGCGAAGGCGAGCGGCGTGGTCGAGTGTTGGATGAGGCAGAAACGGCCTTAAAAAGTGCTCAGTTACAGCGAGTGAATACGTGGAGCCGCTTTAAAAAGAGTACTTTTTTCCAAGAGGAACGCGGCAGTGTGCGTTGGCGAACTTTGTTTGATCAGGTGCTGACGCCTGAGAAAATAATTTTATTCCGTCAACCTTGCTATTTGCTTGAAAAGACGAATGATTTAGTATGGCTGCACGATGAGTTGTTTGCGCGTATTGATGATCCAGAACAAGGTGTCATAAAAGCCTCTCGCTTTCATTCTGCTTTAGAAACTGTAGGTTATGAAATGGTGATGGATCGAGCCGTGTTGCTGCAGGTGGTTCGTTTGCTCAAACGCTCTGAAGTTAAGGTCAATGTGTCAGTGAACTTGCATGTCGTCCCATTCGCCGATAAGTCGTATTTTAAGTGGTTTCGACATGAATTGCTGCAACTGACCTCGAGTAGCCGATCGCAGCTCTCTTTTGAGTTTCCTGAAGGTCGGTTAGTACAGCATCTCGATTATATGCGCCCCGTTATTAAGATGATCTCCGGCCTCGGTGCTAAGGTAGTAGTAGGGCAGGCTGGCAGAACGATTGTCAGCACTCACTACATAAAAGATCTTAAGATTGATTTCCTTAAGTTACACCGCAGTTTGATGAAGAAAATAGACCAACGGCATGAAAATCAGCTGTTTGTTCGTAGCATGATCGGTGCTTGTGGCGGTACTCAGACTCAAGTTATTGCGGTCGGTGTCGAAACAGAGCAAGAGTGGCAAACGCTAAAAAACCTAGGCATTCATGGTGGGCAAGGCCGACTGTTTGAAGAAGAACAGCCTTTGTTACCTGAGAAAATAATTAGCCCTAGCGTGACCTTAGGGCGAAGAAATCGTTGGCGTAAAAAATAAAAGCGAACCTATATGAATCTTCAGTCACTGATTGATAAATTAAAACCATCTAAAGCGACGTTGCGGCAATTGTTCGTTGTCGTAAGACCTGATGCTCTCTATTTCTCGGCTTTGGATGATGCGACTTTGCCGACAGAGATCCCGCTTGATGGTGCAACGTGGCAACAGGTACTCTTTCACGCACTCAAACCGCTCAACATCAAGGGCACGGTAATTAACCTTGTCCTCCATGCTCATTTTTATCAAACTTATCAAATAGAAAAACCGCAGTTACCCAAAGAAGAGTGGTCAGTCGCCCTGCCATTTTTATTGAAAGATCTGGTGACAGAGAAAGTCACTGACATCATCGCTGATGCTTTTCCGTTACCCGCAGATAATAAAATTCAAGCCTACGTGGTCTCAAAACGCACGGTATTGGAAGTGGCGTCGCAACTGAGTGCGATGGGTTTAGAGTTAGGCAAAGTAATTCCCGAAGATGAAGTGTGGGCGAGAAGTGCCGGTGATCTTGAACATTTTTTGCTGCTACAGCGCAGTAAAAACAGCAGTTTTAAGTTTGACGCATTTGTGGACCAAAAATGCTGTTTTCAACGCACGATGAGAGGTGTTGTCTCTCCCATTACTGGCGTCGCCAGCTCGGTTTTACAGCTCGATGGTTTAGCGTTAGAACTGCAACGTTCGATCGATTACCTTTCCTCGCAGCTTAAAGGGGCCTCATTACATCAGCTAAAAGTGCTGTGTGATGAAGAAGCGCAGCAAGAGTTGGTCGATGCATTAAATGAACGCCTAAATGTCAAAGTTTCCCTGCTTGATGAGCGGTTACCGAGTTCGGCGCATCTGCTGGTGGAGCAAGTGACTCGCATTGACGATTCAATGCTCAATTTATACCCGGCGCATCTTAAGCCGAAGAAAGAGTATTTTTCACTGTCCATGGTCTGCGCGATTTGGGGCATTGTCGCTTTAGTGATGCTATTGGCCTATGCCAGTTATCAATGGCAAAATAGTCAATTGCAACAGCAGCTACAAGCTAAACAAGCGCAAAATAAAGTCCTTGCTGCTGAATTAGAAACGACCAAACAGAAAGTTGATAAGCATAAGCCATCGGTTGAAAAAATGGCGGCGATTGAGCGTTTGAAGCAGCAAATTAAGGGCAAACAAGCCACATTGGATTCGATTAATGAGTTTGATCAATCACAACAGGTCGGTTACTCAGGAGTCATGCGTTCGCTCGCCACACTCAGCCGTGATGATATTTCATTAACGACCATTACCATTCAACATGAGCAGCTCGATTTGCAAGGCTTAGCCAGAGAGGCGAAAGATATTCCAAACTGGTTAAGTCAGTTTAAAAGCGAACTGAACCTAGTGGGACGTAGTTTTGAAAAGTTAAAAATAGCGCGCAATGAGCAAGGCATTCTCATCTTTGAGCTTAAAACTAAAGCGGAGGATAGCCAATGAATTGGCAGAGCATCAGCAACAAATTCTTAGCCATCAGTTCGCGTGAAAAAATGTTGATCGCCCTGTGTGGCTTAGTGGTGATTACACTGCTCTTGTTTAGCTTGTTACTCGAACCTGCGATGAAATCTGTGGCGGCTAATCGGTTGCAGCTTCAGTCTGTTGAGCAGATAAACCAGCGAATGCAAGGTGAAATTCTGTTATTGACTGCTAAGCTTAATAAAGATCCTAATCAAGAGATTAATCTAGAATTCAAACAGTTAATGACGCAGAGCCAAACTCTCTCGCTTGAGCTGGCAGCATTGGTTGATTCACTGATTACACCCGCGAAGATGGCGCAATTGCTTGAAAGTGTTTTGGCAACCAGCCCAGAGTTGACGTTGGTCTCCATGGAGTCATTGGCAGCAGAGCCGATTGCAAATAACAACCAATCATCTGAATATTCAGGCTATTATGTTCATCCTGTGAGATTGGAGTTCACCGGTAATTACTTCGCGATATTGAATTATTTGACCAATTTAGAAAGTTTACCGATGAAGTATTATTGGCGTCATTTCCAATACAAGGTAGAAAATTACCCCCAAGCCAGAGTCATTATGGAAGTGTACACATTAGGCATTAGACAGGAGTTTATTGGTGGTTAGATCCGTTTTTTCACTGCTGTTGATGTGTTTTGTATGCAGTAGTTGGGCAGCGCAAGATCCTACCGCGCCATTAGGTTGGGCGAGTGAGAGCGCATCACCTGTCAATAAGATAGAGAGTTACCCGCTACCTAGGTTGCAAAGTATTGTATGCCAACAAAGCATACCTTGTGTGGCAGTGCTTAACGATCAAGTGGTTGGCATCGGAGAGTCGCTATTTGGCTACACAGTAGAAGCCATTGAGCCACAGCAAGTGACCCTTTCTCGCAGAGGAAAGATGTGGGATTTAGGCCTCTTTTCTCTGGACATCAAGCAGTAAGGTATAGAAATCGTATGCGTAAAATCGTATTAGGCGTAGTCATCGTATCCTTAATGGGCTGTTCTATGGGACATCGCGATCCAGTTGAGATGAAACAGTCTTTGAATCAGGCGATTAATGAAGCCAACAGCCGAAATCTAGCCGTTCTACCGGCCTCCGTAGAAGCTGACTTGATGCCTGACATTGAGGGAATCACAGCGCGCAGTCAAGAAACGGTTAAACGCTTTCGTATCCAAGCTGATAATGTGGATGCAAGGGTATTTTTTGCCAGTTTAGTGAAAGGAACTGAGTTTAGTGCCGCCATCCACCCTGAAGTTACTGGAAGTGTAACGGTAAATCTAACCGACGTGACTTTGGATGATGTATTGGCCGTCGTTCGTGACATGTATGGCTATGAAATTATCAAAAAGGGTAAAGTGATTCAGGTTTACCCGTCAGGCCTTCGTACTGTGACTATCCCGGTTGATTATTTACAACTTAAACGTACGGGCCGTTCTTTAACTTCCATCACCACCGGTACGATCACTAATACGGATACCGGTTCTAGTTCCTCGAGTAGTTCTAGCTCAAATTCCAGTTCTAATTCCAATTCGAGTAACTCATCTAGTAATTCGAAAGGTGGAACGGAAATTGAAACCACCAGTGAAAGCGATTTCTGGCCGCAGCTTGAAAAAGCCGTTGCACAGCTGATTGGCTCGGGCAAAGGTCAAGGCGTTGTTGTCACGCCACAAGCGAGCGTAATCACTGTTCGAGCCTACCCAGATGAAATACGTGAAGTGCGAGAGTTTCTAGGCATTTCTCAGCAACGTCTGCAGCGACAAGTGATCCTTGAAGCAAAAATTTTAGAAGTCACCTTGAGCGATGGTTACCAGCAAGGGATCAATTGGTCAAATATGTCCTTTGGCAATGGTGATGTTGTGATTAATAAGGTCGGTAGTGCGGCTTCGTTACTGCCGGGGATGGATGCGATAGGCACTCTGTTGCAAGGCCAAACCAATGTCACCATTTCAGATGGTAGTTTTGAAGCGGTGCTTAATTTTATGGGAACTCAGGGTGATTTGAATGTCCTATCCAGCCCAAGAGTCACTGCTGCTAACAACCAAAAAGCGGTGATCAAAGTCGGCACTGATGAATACTATGTCACTGACGTGACGGGTGTGGTTGGTAATGGCGATAACTCTAATGTTGCACCAGATATCCAACTAACGCCATTTTTCTCGGGTATCTCGCTTGACGTGACGCCACAAATTGATGACCAAGGCAATGTGCTATTGCACGTGCACCCCGCTGTGATTGAAGTCGACGAGCAGACGAAACAAATTGAATATGCAGGCAACCAAATTGTGTTGCCATTAGCGCGCAGTACGATCCGCGAATCAGACTCGGTAATCCGCGCACAAGATGGTGACGTGGTGGTGATTGGTGGATTAATGAAATCCAACACCTCCAATCAAGTATCTAAAGTCCCTTTTTTGGGGGATTTACCCGGTTTAGGATATCTGTTTCGTAACACCTCTGAGCTGACTGAGAAAACCGAATTGGTGATTTTGCTGAAACCAACGGTTGTGGGTGTTAATACGTGGCAAAAAGAGCTCGAACGCTCGCGTGAACTACTACAGGAGTGGTTCCCAGACGAAGAATAAACATCATGTATCTTGAGCACTTTGGTTTTGAGCAACTGCCTTTTCATCTCACGCCTAATACATCACTGTTTTTAGGCTTAGCGCCACATTACGAGGCGATTCAGACAGTGAGTGCTGCCATTGATTTAGGCGAAGGGGTGATCAAGATAACCGGAGAAGTCGGAACCGGAAAAACCATGGTGTGTCGTATGTTGATCAATCATTTACATGATCATATTGCACTGATTTACTTACCCAACCCAGCGCTTAATGGTCGAGAACTTCGCCAAGCTGTCGCCAGCGAACTAGGCCTTAGTAAGCAAGATGATGCGGATATTGTTGATCGTATTCAGCAACAATTGATTGTGCTAAAGCAGCAGGGGAAACGAGTAGTCGCGATTGTTGATGAAGCACAAGCGTTACCAGACGATGCATTAGAAGTGCTGCGTTTATTCGGCAATTTAGAAACAGAATACACAAAGTTGTTGCAACTGGTGTTGATCGGCCAACCAGAGCTCGATGAGCGTTTAGCGCAGCACCATCTGCGCCAATTTCGCCAACGAATTACTTTTAGCGCTTATCTGCGGCCGCTCTCTTTAGATGAAACAGTCGCTTATATCGAGAGCCGCTTGAGCAAAGCCGGAGGTGATGCGCAACTGTTTAATCTTGAACAGAAAAAAGCGTTGTGGCGAGCCAGTTATGGCACCCCTCGTTTGATTAACCAAGTGTGTCACAAAGCTCTGTTGCTGGCTTTTACGCAAAACGACAGCACGATTCGCAATCAGCACCTATTTACAGCGATTCACGATACGTTTGATACCTGTAAGCCTAAGTTTAAACGCCCTTTTATGTGGGGATGGAGTCAATCATGAGTGCGATGAACGATGCACTATCAAAACTGGCACAAGCGCAACGCCAATCGGTGGTGAACTTGCAACCAGCGCAAGTTGCGAAAGTAAAACGCAGCCGCGCTTGGTTGTGGATGGTAGCCGGGTTTGCTGCTAGCTTAGCGGTCGGTGGATGGGCGGTGTCACAGCAGCAAGCTATGGTTGACCAAGCTGCGGTTGACCAAACAATGGTCAGTCAAACAGTGGTCAGTCAGACACTGGCCAATCAAGCGATAGTGAATGAACCTAAGAGCCTGTTGTTAGAGGTTGATGAGCGAAGCTCTTCGCCTGCGCTTGTTTCCCCGACCACCAAAATTGTTCCGGTTCACCGTCCCGTTTACCAAACTGCCGTTGTTGCAGTAGACAAAAAAACGTCAAATTCAGCAATGCCCACAGTGACGGTTAAACAGGATTCGGCCTTAGCCAATCAACAGCCGTTGCATTCTAACCGTGCGGTCGCGCTCGGTGCTGAAAGTGGCCAAGAAATCTCAAGTGTTTTGATTGAACAAGTGGATTTGACGCCAGAGCAACTGGCGGTAAAAGCAATGAGCCGCGCTGATAAAGCCGTGGACAGCAATGAGCTCAAAGAGGCACTGGATGCGTACAGTGAAGTGCTACGCTTTACCCCAGAAAATGAACTCGCCCGTCAAAAATTATCCGCGCTCTATTACGGCAAAGGTGATGCGCGCAAAGCTTTTGAAATTTTACAAAGCGGTATAAAGCTCAATCATAACGGAGAAAGTTTGCGGATCGCGTTAGCTAAATTGCTGATTAAAGAGAAGCAGAGTGAAGCGGCGTTAACCCCTCTAGTTCATTTACCTGACAATGCTTCGATCGATTATCTCTCGCTAAGGGCAGCCTTGGCACAAAAAGCCAAGCAAGATTCACTCGCATTAGAAAGCTATCAACGCTTAGTCAAGCTTGATGCTGAGAACGCACGCTGGTGGTTAGGGCTTGCGATAGCACAAGAGCGCACGATGGATTTTCAGGCGGCCAAATATACCTACCAACAAGCGCTTGCGAAAGTTGGCCTCTCGAGTCAGTCACAACTGTTTATTCGTGATCGCCTAGTCGTACTAAGCAGTTTAGAGGAGAGTGCGAGTGCAAATTAAGCTACGAAAACGCTTAGGTGATCTGCTGGTTGAAGAAGGGATCATCACTGAAAATCAAGTTGAACAAGCGCTTGCTGCGCAAAAACGCAGTGGACGTAAACTGGGTGACACACTGATCGAACTCGGCTTTTTGTCAGAGCAGCAGATGCTTAGCTTCTTATCGCAGCAACTTTCGCTGCCGCTGATCGATCTCAGCCGAGCCAATGTCGATATTGATGCAGTGCAGATCCTCCCGGAAGTACATGCACGCCGTTTACGCGCCTTAATCATTGGCAAAAATGGCGACACGCTGCGCATCGCAATGAGTGATCCTGCGGATCTGTTTGCTCAAGAATCTCTGCTCACTCAATTACCCCAATACAGTTTTGAATTTGTTATTGCTCCAGAAAAACAATTGGTTGAAGGGTTTGATCGTTACTATCGCCGCACCAAAGAAATTGCGTCCTTTGCCGAGCAGCTACAACTGGAACACCAAGGCAATACCGCCTTTGATTTCGATATCGGTGATGATGACAGTGATGAAGTGACCGTTGTTAAGCTCATCAACTCTCTATTTGAAGATGCGATTCAGGTCGGGGCGTCTGATATTCATATCGAACCTGATGCCAACGTATTGCGTTTGCGCCAGCGGATTGATGGGGTATTACACGAAACCCTACTCAATGAAACCAACATCGCTTCGGCTTTAGTGCTGCGTTTAAAATTGATGGCCAATCTTGATATCTCAGAAAAACGCCTCCCACAAGATGGCCGTTTTAATATCCGAGCCAAAGGTCAATCGGTCGATATTCGTATGTCGACCATGCCAGTACAATACGGTGAATCGGTGGTGATGCGTTTGCTCAACCAATCATCCGGAGTTCGTAAACTGGAAGAGTCAGGTATTCCTGATGATATTTTACAGCGTTTACGTCATCAACTGAAACGTCCACACGGCATGATCTTAGTGACCGGCCCAACCGGCTCAGGGAAAACGACGACGCTGTACGGCGCGTTATCAGAGCTCAATGTTCCCGGTAAAAAAATCATTACCGCAGAAGATCCGGTTGAGTACCGATTGCCACGCATCAGCCAAGTGCAGATCAACCCTAAAATTGACCTTGATTTCTCAACGGTGCTGAGAACCTTTTTGCGTCAAGACCCGGACATTATTCTAGTCGGGGAGATGCGCGATCAAGAAACCGTTGAAATTGGTTTGCGCGCGGCCTTAACCGGCCACTTAGTGTTGAGCACCTTACACACCAATGATGCGGTTGATAGCGCCTTGCGCATGATGGACATGGGCGCGCCGGGTTATTTAGTGGCCAGCGCCGTGCGGGCGGTGGTTGCCCAACGTTTAGTGCGTAAAGTGTGCCCCGATTGTAAAGCGGTGGATGAGGTTGATGAAGCGCGCAAACAGTGGCTGACGGTGCGTTTCCCAAATCAAGTTGAAGCGGCTTTTACACGTGGGCGTGGGTGCCAGAACTGCAATTTGACGGGGTACCGTGGGCGAATTGGGGTTTTTGAAATGCTAGAACTTGAACACGAGATGATGGATGCGCTGCGCGCCAACGATGCGGTTAGTTTTGCGCAAGCCGCTCGTCAGTCGAAGCAGTACAAACCGCTGCTAGCTTCGGCGATGGAGTTGGCGCTACAAGGGGTTGTCAGTTTAGATGAAGTGATGAGCTTAGGTGAAGGTGATTCATCCGGCATCATTCAAGCCATCTATCTATAGTTAAGGTTACTCATGCCAACGTATCGTTATCAGGGTCGAAATTTAGATGGTAGCAAAACCTCGGGGCATGTTGATGCCCCGACAGAAGAGCTCGCGGCGGAAGCGCTATTTAACAAAGGCGTGATTCCGACCTTAATTTCGTCAGACCAAGGGGCTGATTTTTCGATTGATTGGAAATCGCTGTTTACCCCAAGTGTGCCACTTGAGGTGTTGGTAATCTTCTGTCGTCAGCTTTACAGCTTGACCAAGGCGGGAGTGCCGCTGCTGCGCTCGATGAAAGGACTTATCCAAAATTGTGCCAATAAACAGCTTAAAGAAGCATTGGAAGCGGTTAGTAATGAGCTAACCAACGGGCGCAGTTTATCGAGCTCAATGCAGATGTACCCGAAAGTCTTTAGCCCGTTGTTTGTGTCGATGATCCACGTCGGTGAGAACACAGGGCGGCTTGATGAAGCCTTGTTGCAATTGTCTCATTACTACGAGCAAGAAGTCGAAACTCGTAAACGGATTAAAACGGCGATGCGTTATCCGAGTTTTGTTATCAGCTTTATTTTGGTCGCGATGTTCATTCTCAACGTTAAAGTGATCCCACAATTTACTAGCATGTTTAGCCGTTTCGGGGTTGATTTACCGCTGCCAACTCGCATTTTAATTGGTATGTCAGATTTCTTTGTCAACTACTGGCCGATGATGATAGGCGTATTGCTTGGGTGTTTATTTGCTTTCAGAGCTTGGTTGAGCACAGCCGCAGGGCGTCAAAAGTGGGATAAGTTTCGCTTAAGAATGCCTATTGTCGGCGGCATAGTGAACCGAGCGCAATTGGCGCGTTTTTCTCGAACTTTTGCCTTGATGTTGAAAGCGGGGGTGCCGTTAAACCAATCGATAGCATTATCTGCCGAAGCGTTGGATAACAAATTTCTAGAATCTCGCCTGTTAGAAATGAAAGCTGCCATTGAAGCGGGAACAAGCGTATCCACCACCGCGGTAAACGCCAATATTTTTACGCCATTAGTTATTCAGATGATTTCGGTGGGTGAAGAGACAGGGCGCATTGATGAGTTGCTACTTGAAGTCGCGGACTTCTATGATAGAGAGGTGGATTACGATCTCAAAACCCTCACCGCGCGCATAGAGCCGATTTTATTGGTGATTGTTGCCGCTATGGTGTTGGTGCTGGCACTTGGCATCTTTTTGCCAATGTGGGGAATGCTCGACGCGATCAAAGGATAAAGGTTGTCAGATGAAAACGGCGATAGAGCGTTCTCAGTTCGTAATTTGGGGGTTGATTGTATTTGTTCTTTTGATGGCTTTGCTATCAGCATGGCAGTCGATAGAAAAAGAAGCCAATCAAACCGCATTAGCGATGGCGAGCAGTAAAATCGTAGAAAGTGCCAATTTTTATAAGCAAGATTGGTTATTAAAGGGGCGGCCCTCAACTTTAATCGCGAATGGTCGATTACTCAATATGAGTACAACGGGCTGGGTGTTACCATTGGCTGAGAATGAATCAAGTATAGATTGTCGTTATTGGTTAAGCCTGCTATACCCAGATGAACAACTGCTTGAAAGCAAAGTGATTTCAATTGAGTCGGCACATCAAGCAAATCAGTATCAATGTCGCTATGTTTACAGTCAAAAACAGGTGATAACCATTGAACTTTTAAGGGATAAGTTTACAGTAAGCGTCGATTTTTCAGCATGAGTTTTCGACATAAGCAGTGAAATGGGCACTCGCCCCGTAGCGATGCGAGAACAAGTGCGTATAATACACGGTAATAACAAAGAGATAGGTAGAGCATGGATAACAAACAAACGGGCTTTTCCTTAGTTGAATTAGTCGTAGTGATTGTGGTTGTCGGCTTATTAGCCGTTGCAGCGCTACCCCGCTTTTTAGATGTCACCGATGAAGCGAAAAAAGCCAGCATCGAAGGGGTTGCCGGTGGTTTTGCTACTGGTGTTCTATCGGCGCGTGCTCAGTGGGAAGCTCAGGCAAGAACCTCTGTGACTTTGGGCTCGGAAAAACAAAACACCGTCAACTATGATGGTGTCAATTTCTGGCTGACTCGCTCTACAGATAGCAGCGGGGCCGCAACAGGTTTTAGGGACGGTTATCCGTTGGCGCTCAATACCGATAATACCAGTTATCCAGCGGCGATTACGGATCAGTCATGTATTGATTTAATGGATAATTTGCTGCAAAACCCACCAAAAGTTGACACAGTCGCTAATGCAGCCAATAACGCTAATGTAAAATATTCAGCACAAGCCGATGACGGTCAAGCCACTTGTACTTATGTGCAAAAAGAGGGCGGAACCGCGCACCAGTTTGTGTATGAGATAAAAACTGGTCGTGTGACCGTCACTTTGCAGTAAGTCTGCGCATTGATTAAAACATAGAGAGAAAGTAACTATGAAAAGACAAAACGGTTTCACCCTAATCGAACTTGTGGTTGTGATTGTCATTCTCGGCATTCTCGCCGTCACCGCCGCACCACGTTTTTTGAATTTGCAGGACGACGCGCGTAATGCAACGCTGGAAGGATTATCTGGTTCAATTCAAGGTGCGGCAGGAATTGTTTATGGTAAATCTGCAATTGAAGGTGAGGAAGCACTGTCTAGTGCATCTGTTACGTTAAGTGGACAGACAATTAATACTGCTTTCGGCTATCCTTTAGCGACTGACGCAGATATATCTGCAATTGTAACTGGTATAGGAACTAATGCTGATTTTCGCTTTATTAAGGTTGTGTCTGGTGCAGCTCCAGCAGAAGCTACATTTGGGATTCCAAATTATACAAGTCAGTGTGTTAAATATACGCAGGCTAACGATGCTAATACTCCAGCAGTAGTTTCTGTTGGTAATGCTGACTGTACAAATCCATAGATAGAGTAAAGGCCAGCATTGCTGGCCTTTACTGCTAGTTATTTCTCACCCACAAAAGTCAGTAAAACTTAAGCCCACTACGGAAATTTCTTATATACTTTAAGCACTTGTTTTTTCGCTAGAGGTATAAAATGCAGCAACATTTAGCAGCACGGCTTGGTTTTACGTTGATCGAACTGGTCGTGGTGATTGTGCTGCTGGGCATTGTGGCTGTGTACGCCGCAAGCCGTTATACCGGCATCTCCTCCTTTTCAAGCGTGACTACACAAAGCGAAGTGTTGGCCTCACTGCGTTTGACCCAAAACCGCGCCATGCAGCGCACCGACCTCTGTAATCGCTGGTTGGTCAGCAATAATCAAGCGCAGCAAGTATCTCCTTCCGTTTCTGCTGGTGCTTGCACCACTTCACTACCAAGTACGCCGGCAGACAGCAGTTTTGTTGACGCGGCGGCGAACGGTATCACCCTGACGTTAACCAATAACGATGGTAGCCATTTTTTAGATTTTGATAGTTTAGGTCGCGCCGCGCAGTGCTTAACGGCAAACTGCACTGTTACCTTAAATAATCTGCAATCGGGTGAATCTCGCCAAGTGTGCATCAATAGCGAGGGGTACATTTATGCGTGTTAACGCGCCGCGCGGGTTTACTCTCATTGAGATGATCATCGTTATCACAGTGACAGCAATAGCCATGACAGGCATCACGGCCGCGCTTTATCCTCGCTCGCAACAAAGCGCTGAACAGGTGCTAGCAGTAAAAGCCGCCGAGTTAGGCCGCGCGGTTATGGATGAAGTAATGGGCCGAGCCTTTGACCAAAACTCCGGCCCTAATGGTGGAGTGCCTGAGTGTGTATTAGTGACAGCATCAGGACGAACAATGTGTACGTCCATTGCGCAACTTGGTCCCGAATCTAGTGAAACCAATAATACTTTGTACAACGATGTGGATGATTTCCATGGCCTAACGGGATCGGTTAAAGATGTATTAGGCATTGATATCAGTGCTGATTACCAACGTTATAACGTTGAGATTCAAATATTTTATGAACAGGACAGTGGCGGGCAACTAAGCGGAGTGAACGCTAACCAACTGACTCACTATAAACGGGTATCTGTGGTGATCATTGACCCGAAGGGCAATCGCTACCCGTTTGCAGCGATTAAGGGCAATTTCTGATGCGTGGTTTTACCCTGATTGAAATGGTGATTGCGATTATTCTGTTGTCGGTAGTCGGGCTATTTTTAGGCTCTGTGATCCGCCAAAGTATGGGTATTTATGTTGATACCACCGCCCGCGAAGCTTTGATCCAACAAGGGCGCTTTGTTACTGAGCGGCTGAGCCGAGAACTGCGTGAAGCGGTACCAAACAGCGTGATGGTAGAAAATGGTTGCATTGAGTTTTTACCGATCACTGACAGCGCGATCTACAGCGAGCTGCCAACCGTGCAATCGCCTTCGGCTGCGGTACGGTTGTTACCGATCGACAAAAAGGTACTCAATGGCGATCGTCTGGTCGTGTTTCCAACCAACGCCGCTTCGCTACGCCAAACGCCAAGTGCAAGCGGACAAACAGCGCAAGTAAACGCAGATGTGGATTTTACATCACCCAACAACACAAGCATGGTCGATGTAGCCTTGACACAACCGACTGGGTTTGTAATTCAATCGCCAGCTAAACGAGTCTATTTTTATCGCACGCCAGTGGCTTTTTGTTATCAGAACAGTCGTATTTATCGTTACGCGGATTACACGCTTAATCGCAGTGCGCTCAGCCCTGAGCAGCTTGGCACTCCAGTATTGATGGCTGAAAACATTAGCCAAGCTAATTTTCACGTCACACAGCCAGAGCTACAACGCAACGGCTTAGTGAAAATTGAACTGACATTTTCCGACCGCGGCGAGGAGGTAAAGTTTGACCATGATGCGCTTATCTACAACACGCCGTAAACAGCAAGGCAGCGGCTTAGTCTTGGTCATCTTTATCATTGTGGTGGTCGGCTTTGTTGCATCGGTCGCTAACCGTAATCAACAGCGCAATAGCCAGCAATTGGTTTCGATGGTGTTAGGGACAAGGGCCGAAATGGCCGCGCGATCGGCGATCAACGTTGAACTGAGTCGTTTTTATCAAACGCCACCTAGCGGGAGTTGCCATACTAATTCTGTACAATCACTCACGTTTGAAGGTGAAGGATTAGCGCAATGTAGCGCAAAGGTTAAATGTAATTTGGTGGGTACAATGGATGATGGCCGTACTGTTCATCAACTGACGTCAACCGGGCGTTGTCAGTCTGGTGATTGGATGTTGCAGCGAGTCATCGAAGTGGGGGTGAAAAGTGATTCACTATAAATGGCTGATTAGCATACTGCTCAGCACAATACTATCTATCTCTGCAACAAGTGTAATGGCTTTCCAGCAGATTGATAATTCTATCTATTTTCCTCACGTTGCCCAAGGTCAGGGCAGTTGTGCAAGCTCTCCAAATCCTCAACTTATCCAATACGGATACTCACAGATTACGGGAACAGCGGGTGACCCACTGGCATTTTGTTCCATCAACAATATTTCTGAACGCCAAAATGCTCGTTGTGATGATCAGTTTTGCCAAGTTACAGGGGGAGGTGTGGCTTCCTTAAGTTTAAGCGGTGGGAATGCATTCAAAAATTCCAGTAATAATAATAACCAAATCAACTGGTGTTATAGTGGACAAAGCATTGTATTGAACCAATCAAATATAGGAAAACTACAACTATACGATAGCTGCACGCTTCAATTTTCAGGGTTGTCTGAATATAAAATAAAGTCTTTAGATATGGGCTCAAGCGCAACTCTTGTGTTGTCGTCGGGTGACTATTGGATTGAAACATTACAGTTAAACTCCAATGCAATTGTTGAAGTAGAAGGCGATGTTCGGCTATTTATAAAAAATAGTTCTAGCTGGAATAGTTCAGATATCAATATTTCTGGTGCGGGGAATTTAACGATCGTTGGATTTAATAATCTTTCTCTGAATGGTAATACACAAGTTAATGGTTATGTTTACATAGGTAACACTCTAGCTCTGAATAACTCTGCCACAATCAATGGCCGTACGACAAGCCGCCGATTAATGATGGAGGGGAATACTCAGATCAATCAAAATGAGCAGCAAGGCTATGCTTGTTTTGAGGATGATTTTAACCGCTCCTCGCTTGGTCAGAATTGGATCCCTTATACTAGTACTGGTAGCTTTACGCCGAGTTTGATCAGTAATCGCTTACGCTTAACTGAGGATCAGAATAACCAAGCAACCGCAGTGACTTATCAACGAATTTTCCCAGCGGCTGGCAACTTAGTTACTGTTGAGTTTGATTACTATGCGTGGGCGAATTTAACCGGTGATGGTGCTGATGGGGTGTCGATTATTTTTTCGGATGCCGAGATTATCCCTAGAACGGGTGGTTTTGGCGGCTCTTTAGGGTATGCACCCACCACAAGTTCCAATCCAATTAAGCCGGGTTTTGCTGGAGGTTGGCTTGGGGTTGGTTTGGATGAATGGGGAAATTATTCCAACCCAACAGAGGGAAGAGTCGGAGGGCCTGGTTTTCGTCGCCAAGCCGTTGCCATTCGAGGCTCTGAAGCCGCAAGTTATCGCTATCTAGTGGGAACTGCCGCTAATTTGAACCCCAAGCTGGATGTACGTCGTACTTGTCAATGGTGGGGCGGTAACTGTTCTTTTCCAGGGCCAGGTCCCGGGCATCGCTATTTCATCACCATCGATTCACGAAATAATAACGCGGTTTATGTTCGTGTGGATCGTCTGGTGAATGGCAATATGCAGACAGTTATCGATTGGTTTAATGTGCTATCGAATCCTAATCAAGGTGCGACACCTGAAGAGTTCTTACTTTCCCTTGCAGGCTCAACAGGGGCTTCTGTTAATAACCATGAGATTGAAAACTTTAAGGTTTGTGCCTTGAAGTCTCGTGACGTGGGGGAGCAGGTTGATCATTTTCGTTTTACTTTACCATCGTCAGATGGGCTAACTTGCAACGCCGCTGATGTACAAATACAAGCTTGTGCAAATAGCAGTTGTAGTGAGCTTTACCAACAGCCGATCACCGCGACTTTACTACCAAATTCATTGCCTTCTGCTGGCGGTGGATGGCAAGGTGGCTCCCAAGTTAATATGACGAATGGTATTGCTAATCTGAAGCTTCGTAAAAATAGTGCAGGGAATGTAACTGTGGGGGTTCAGAGCTCAGTACCTAGTGCGAAACCTTTTTCGACCAATCTTTGTCGATATGGTAGTGGGGGGTATTCTGCCCAAAATTGTACACTTAATTTCGTTGATAGTGGCTTCATTTTGGATGTGCCTAATTCCTATGCCAATCAATCGGTAACTGGGACCATTAAAGCGGTACGAAAAGATAACGCTTCACAACTGTGTTTGCCTAGTTTTAAAAATGTACAAAAACCCGTTTCCTTTTGGAGTGATTACTTGAGCCCTAATGGGGGGCAAGGTTTTAGAGCTTTATCGGTTGGTGTGAATAGTGTGGCGGTAGGGCAGTCATCCAATACTGCGATGCCAGTGGTGCTCAATTTCAACCAAAATGGTGAGGCGAGCATTAACGTATCCTATCGTGAGGCTGGTAGCCTTGCTTTGAATGCTCGTTTAACGGGGAGTGGTGATGAGCAGGATTTGCAACTAACAGGTCAAACGACTTTTACCCGAGTTCCTCGTGCGTTGGTGTTAAGAACGGATAAGCGATTTGACGCCACTCCACCTGATGGGCAATGCTTAAGTGCGGATACCAGTTGTACTGTATTTGCCAGAGCTGGAGAGGTTTTTGATCTCAATATTAAAGCAGTTGCGGCTGAGCCCAATGAAGATAATGATTTTACCAATAATTTGGGTTTAACTAATTACCAACAGCAATCAATAACTCTGGATCATGTACTGAGAGAGCCAGCTGGTGGTTCTGCTGGTTCTATTGGTACACTGAATTACGATCATGAGCTGGGAGAGGTTACAACCGTTCAACAGAGTGTGACTGAAGTTGGTGTGTTTGATTTTTTATTAGCCCCGCCCACATCCTATCTTGGCTTAGATTTAACTGCGGCTAATTTGCCGATCTCGGTCGCCTCAACTGGGTCTACAGGCCGTTTTACTCCCTATTATTTACACCTAGAGGGTAATACTCCTAGTTTTTCTCAAGCATGTAGCACTTTCACTTATTTGGGGCAGGCAATGAAATTTGATCGGTTACCTGAAGTTGCGGTAGCAGGGCGATTTTACGATGAATTGGGTACTAATGGCGAAGGTGAGACGGAGAATTATAAGATTGGTAGCTGGTGGCGATACAGTAATCCTTGGCTCTATCGAAATTTTTCAGCGCAAAGTTCAGGTTTTAATATTACTGATACTGAAACACCGGGATTATTAAATCCGCAAGAGGGATTTGCTTGGTCGGGAAGTGTGGTGATTGATGCAAGTAACTTTATTGCTCGGCTTGAAAATGCTCAAATTCGCTATGACAAGCCTTACGCTCCGGTAGAGCCTATCGCTGAGGGAGTGATTTTACACCTCTCAATTGATGATACGAAAGATTTAGACGGTGTGTGTTATCAAACCAGCGCTGGTTCGGGGTGTATTGGCTATGATTTTCCATCTTCAGAGAGTCAGAATCAGCGCTGGGGAAAACTGGTGATCCACGACACTTATGGCCCAGAAACGAGTGGCTTAAGTCAAGCGATTACCAGTGAATACTTCACCTCAAATAGCTTTGTTTTAAATAAAGCTGACAGTTGTACCAGTCTCCCCACAATTGATGATTTTGTTTTCAATTCCTCTGATTTTACTGTGCTGAAAAATGGCACACCGATACCGCCAGAAGTAAAAGTGACATTGGCTGGTGATTTAAGTTCTGGAGAGAGCAGTGTGGATTATACTCCGCCAGGTTCGGCGAATACTGGTGTTGTCGTGAACAGCTACAATCTTTCAACTTTGTTACCTTGGTTACGTGTTGATGCTGATGCTAATGATAGCTTTGAAGACAGTATCTCAGGCCGAGTACAGTTTGGATTGTACCGAGGCAGCGATCGGGTAATCTGGTGGCGTGAAAAAAATTAACCGGATAATTCACACAAATTCATGAAGATTTTTCTACCTAAGTTAGGAATCTGTTAGAAATTGCGTGTTTCAGTCCATGTTTATGCGTCAACGCCTTGCTGTGATCGCAAGGCATTGGTACATTTAGTGCAATTTTCTATCTTCTAATTCTTGCAGGACGAGCGAAGAATATGTTCAAAAAACTGCGTGGCATGTTTTCCAACGATCTATCGATCGATTTAGGTACCGCCAATACTCTTATATACGTTAAAGGACAAGGTATTGTCCTCGACGAGCCTTCCGTTGTTGCTATTCGCCAAGATAAAGGTCGTGGTGGAAAAAGCGTTGCTGCTGTCGGTCATGCCGCTAAGCAGATGCTTGGTCGTACGCCGGGGAATATTTCTGCAATTCGTCCTATGAAAGACGGCGTGATTGCGGATTTCTACGTGACCGAAAAAATGTTGCAACACTTCATCAAGCAGGTGCATGACAACAGTGTACTCAAACCAAGCCCTCGCGTTCTGGTGTGTGTGCCTTGCGGCTCCACCCAAGTTGAACGCCGTGCGATTCGTGAATCAGCACTCGGTGCTGGCGCGCGTGAAGTGTATTTGATTGATGAGCCTATGGCGGCGGCCATCGGTGCTGGTCTGCGTGTTTCTGAACCAACGGGTTCAATGGTGGTCGATATCGGTGGTGGTACGACTGAAGTTGCCGTTATTTCCTTGAACGGTGTGGTTTACTCTTCCTCTGTGCGTATCGGCGGTGACCGTTTTGATGAAGCGATCATCAATTATGTGCGTCGTAACTACGGCAGCTTAATCGGTGAAGCGACCGCAGAGAAAATCAAACATGAAATTGGCTCGGCTTACCCCGGCGATGAAGTGATGGAGATTGAAGTTCGTGGTCGTAACCTTGCTGAAGGGGTCCCTCGTAGCTTTACTCTCAACTCCAATGAAATCTTAGAAGCACTGCAAGAACCGCTTTCCGGTATTGTTTCTGCGGTGATGGTTGCGCTTGAACAGTGCCCGCCAGAGCTTGCTTCTGATATCTCAGAAAATGGTATGGTATTAACCGGTGGTGGAGCGCTGCTCAAAGATATCGACCGCCTCTTGACCGAAGAAACGGGAATACCAGTCGTGGTTGCCGATAATCCTCTAACCTGTGTTGCCCTTGGTGGCGGTAAAGCGTTGGAAATGATCGATATGCACGGTGGCGACCTATTTAGCGAAGAATAATGGCTTTGGGAGCCGTAAAGCTCTCATCATGACATCTAGGATTTTTATAGAATGAAGCCAATATTTGGTCGAGGACCATCTCTTCAGCTACGTCTCTTTTTTGCCGTGATTTTATCAGCCAGTCTTATGCTGGCTGATAGTCGTTTAGGTGCTTTTTCCAACGTTCGTTTTTTTCTTAATAGCTTAGTGGCTCCCATTCAATACATGGCGGATTTACCGCGCAGCATGTTTGATGATCTGTATGAGCGATTCGCCACTCATCAAAAACTGATTGAATCGAATCAACGTTTAAAACGAGAAGCGATCACCTTGAAAAGTGATTTGATCTTGTTTGATCAATACCGCGAAGAGAACCAACGGTTACGTAAATTGCTTGGATCTTCTTTTGTTCGTGATGAAAAGAAGGTTGTCACTGAGGTGATGGCGGTCGATACCTCACCTTATCGTCACCAAGTTGTGATTGATAAAGGGCGAACGGATGGCGTTTACGAAGGGCAACCCGTTATCAACGATAAAGGTATTGTTGGCCAAGTGACTTTTGTGGCGGCGCATAACAGCCGGGTGTTGTTGCTGACTGACACCAATAGTGCGATTCCAGTGCAAATTATTCGTAATGATATTCGAGTGATTGCTTCAGGGAATGGCCAGGTGGATCGTATTCAATTGGAACACATTCCCACCAGCACCGATATTGAAGTGGGCGATTTGCTCGTCACATCAGGTTTAGGGGGCGTATATCCTGAAGGTTATCCTGTCGCACACGTTTCGGTGGTCGACAAAGATACCCAGCGTGAATTTGCGTCGATCACCGCCGATCCCGTGGTGGATTTTGATCGTCTACGCTATTTGCTGTTGATCTGGCCTAACGAAGATAGGCAGCAGAAAGTATTGCAAGTTACGCCAGAGAAAATGTTAGAGGGAGCAACCGATGGCCAGTAGTGTCGTGAAAAGTAAATTGGTGATTGGTGCATCATTTCTCTTTGCTCTGGTTTTACAAACTATCCCTTGGCCGGGTGAGCTGGATCTACTGCGCCCATCGTGGTTACTGCTGGTGACATGCTATTGGGTTTTAGCGTTGCCGCATCGAGTCAACGTAGGGTCGGCTTTGATCCTTGGTTTGTTATGGGATCTGCTGCTTGGTTCAACATTGGGCATTCGTGGCATGATGATGGCCATTGTTGTCTACTTAGTGGCGATTAACTTCTTAGTGCTGCGTAATATGGCGTTATGGCAACAAGCCGTAATCATTGGCGTGTTATCTATGTTGCTTGAAGTGCTGATCTTCTGCGGCGAATATTTAATTCAAGATGTGACATTTAACCCGCTCTCGCTATGGGTTGGTATGATCAATTGCATATTATGGCCTTGGATGTTCCTACTGCTTCGTCGTGTGCGACGCCACTGGCACCTTAGATGATGAATAAAAAAATTGTATTAGCTTCTGGCTCGCCAAGAAGACGAGAGTTACTGACTCAACTGGGTTATCAGTTTGATATTGTGGTACCCAACGTTGAAGAGTGCCGTAATGAGCATGAAGCCCCAGCAGTGTATGTTGAACGTTTGTCACGTGATAAAGCACTGGCTGGTGTTGCTTTATCTAACCCTGCTTCGATAGTTATTGGGTCTGATACCATAGTCGTGCAAGGTGAAACAGTACTTGAAAAACCTGCTGATTTTGCTCAAGCACAACAGATGTTACGCAGCTTATCTGGTACAAAACATCAAGTGATGACGGCCGTAACCGTAGCAACACATGATCATTCTAAATCCGTCGTGGTAACGACGGATGTATGGTTTAAACCTTTGTCAGATGAAGAAATAGAACAATATTGGCAATCGGGTGAACCTTGCGATAAGGCTGGCAGTTATGGCATTCAAGGATTGGGTGGACGATTTGTAACGAAGATCGAAGGCAGCTATTACGCTGTTGTAGGATTACCATTATTCGAAACTGACCAGCTCTTGCACGAATTTATATAATTAAAAACATTGAGGTGTACTCATGAGTGCAGAGTTGCTACTAAACGTCACCCCGAGTGAAACTCGAGTGGCGATGATTGAAGGCGGAGTTCTTCAAGAGGTCCACATTGAGCGAGAAGCGAAACGCGGCATTGTGGGCAATATTTACAAAGGAAAAGTCAGCCGAGTTCTTCCAGGAATGCAGGCCGCCTTTGTCGATATTGGTTTAGACAAGGCCGCTTTTCTTCACGCTTCTGACATTGTTCCTCATACTGAATGTGTGGCTGAGAACGAAAAACAGCAGTTTCAAGTTCGTGATATTTCAGAGCTAGTTCGTCAAGGCCAAGATATCGTGGTGCAAGTGGTCAAAGATCCATTAGGCACTAAAGGCGCCCGTTTAACGACAGATATTACCCTACCTTCGCGCTATCTCGTTTTTATGCCCGGCGCAAGTCATGTTGGTGTCTCACAACGCATTGAAAGTGAATCAGAGCGTGATCGTCTCAAAAAAGTCGTGGCTCATTATTGTGATGAGCACGGTGGGTTCATTATTCGTACCGCCGCTGAAGGGGCTGATGAGAAAGAGCTTTCACAAGATGCCGCCTTTCTTAAACGGCTATGGCTGAAAGTGTTGGAGCGTCGAGTTAAATACAAAACACGCTCGACACTGTATGGCGAATTGGGTTTAGCTCAGCGTATTTTACGAGATTTTGTCGGCACCGATTTGACGCGGATCTTAGTCGATTCGCGCCTTGAATTTGAGAATCTCAAAGAGTTTACCTCAGAGTTTGTGCCTGAGTTAACCGATAAGCTTGAACTGTATGAAGGTGACAAGCCTATTTTTGATATGTACGACACCGAAAACGAGGTTCAGCGTTCTCTCGAGCGTAAAGTGGAGCTCAAGTCTGGTGGATACCTTATCATCGACCAAACCGAAGCCATGACCACGATTGATATCAATACTGGCGCGTTTGTTGGCCGTCGTAACCTCGAAGAAACCATTTTTAATACCAATGTTGAAGCGACCCAAGCCATTGCCCGTCAGTTACGTTTGCGCAACTTAGGGGGCATCATCATTATTGATTTTATCGATATGATGTCTGAAGAGCACCGTAAGCGAGTGCTCAACTCCTTAGATGCCGCCCTGGTTAAAGATCGCGTCAAAACGAATATTAATGGTTTTACGCAGTTAGGCTTGGTGGAGATGACGCGTAAGCGCACCCGTGAAAGTATTGAACACGTGTTATGTTCGAGTTGTCCAACCTGTGAAGGCCGCGGCAGTGTGAAAACCGTTGAAACCGTCTGTTTCGAAATCTTACGTGAAATCACGCGTGTCAACCGCGCTTACGATGCGGATAAATTTGTGGTTTACGCATCCCCTGCGGTGGCAGAAACCTTGCAAGGTGATGAGTCTCATGCTCTTGCTGAGTTGGAAGTGTTTATTGGAAAAGAAGTGCGCATCCAAGCGGAGCCACTTTATATTCAAGAACAATTTGACGTTGTGATGATGTAGTAGGGCTTTTGTGATCTCAACTTTTACGCGCCTTTGGCGAATAGTATTGTGGTTTATCGTTTGCGTGCTAGTGGTGCTGGCTGTTGCTGTCACCACCTTGCGTGTGTTTTTGCCACAAATGAATCGTTTCCAAGGCGAAATACAAACGTTGATCAACCAAAATTCAGGTTTTGAATTTGAATTAAGTGAGGTCACTGGTTTTTGGCGTAATACTCACCCGTCAATTGCACTTAAGGGGCTAAAAGCAAAGCTACCTGATGGATCGCAAATTCACTTTTCTGCGCAACAAATCGATGTTGAATTTGACCTCATTCAGTCAATACTGCAAATGCAACCTGTGGTCGCGGATCTCAGTATTCATCAACTCAAATTGGATATTCGCTCGGTAAACTGGCTTGAGCTACAGGCTGAAGATAACCAACAGAGCCGCACACAAGGCAATGTCATTCAACGTTTAGACAACCTACTGTTGCGGCAATTGGATGATTTTGCGCTACTCGACTCGACGGTTTTCTATCAATCTGTCGCGGGGGAGATTCGCCAGTTAGATATTGAACGTCTTCGGTGGAAAAATAACGCTCAGCAACATAAAGCTGAAGGCGTGGTGAGCATCGCTGATACCAGTATTAACTCTCTGTTAGTGAGTGCTAACTTTGAAGATCATGGTTCACTACGCGATATTTCAGGTCGCTTCTATGTTAGCGCTGACAATATCAAAATAAACCCGTGGTTGACTCGTTATCTCAAAGACGAAACCGGCATTAAGAAAGGACAGGTGAGTTTTAATGCCTGGCTGACCTTAGAACATAACCAACCTAAAGATGGCTATGTCGAACTTAAGCCCTCTGAACTGGTTTGGGGTGAAGAGCGTCAGCATGAATTGTTGTTAGAGTCGGGAATCATCAAACTGTTACCTATTGAACAAGGATGGCAAGTTAACGCTTACTCACTTCAGTTGCGCACGGATGACGAAGTGTGGCCTAAACTTGATGCCGCGTTTGAATGGCAACCGACGCAATGGCGTTTGAACTTGTCGCAGTTAGACATAAAAACTTTGCTTCCCTTTGTGAAAATGATGCCCGATTCCAGCAAAACGAACGAGCTTTTGCAGCAATTGGATTTGGGGGGCACCTTAGAAGATATTCGGCTCAGCAAAGGAGATAGCCTGCAATCGCTTCGTTATTCTGCCGAACTCAGTGATGGCGCCATGGCGCAATGGCAGTTATTGCCACAAGTACACCATCTCAAAGCTTCCATTGCAGGTAGCATGGAGAGTGCCCGCGCCAAAGTGACGCTGATTGATGACGTGTTACCTTATGGTGATGTTTTCCAAGCACCATTGAATATTCGTCAAGGTGAAGCTGATGTTGTGTGGCAAAAGCAAGCCGATGGCTGGTCATTGTGGGCCAGTAAAGTGACTGCGGCGACGCCAGACTTACAAGTGCTTGGATCATTTCGTCTCGATTTTCCTGAAAAACGCAGCCCTTTACTTTCATTTTATGCGGAAGCGGACTTATACAATGCAGGTGAAACTTGGCGTTATTTGCCCACCTTAGCATTGGGGCGCAAGTTAACAGACTATCTCTCTACTGCGATTCAAGGTGGTAAAGCCAACACTGCTAAACTGCTTTGGTATGGTGAACTTGGCGATTTTCCCTACCAACAAAACAATGGCGTATTCCAAGCTTGGGTTGGTTTAAAAGAGGCGAAATTTAGTTTTGATACGGCGTGGCCGCCGATCACCAATTTGCAACTCGATCTGCTGTTTGAAAACGATGCGATGTACCTTGATTCACACTCTGCGACCTTAATGGATGTCACTGCCCAGCGGATCACAGGGCGAATACCTGAACTAGCCGAAGGTGGACACATCGAAATCGAAGCCAGTGCAACAGCCCAAGGCAATGCCGTACGCGACTATATGACCTCAACGCCTTTAGTGGATTCGGTGGGAGCGGCGTTAACGGCGATCCAAGTCAGTGGCGAAGTGCAATCTGAATTTCAGCTTCGTATCCCTTTTGATAGTGAACAGGAACCCCGAGCATGGGGTTGGGCGAATTTAAATAATAACCACGTGGAAATTGATGCACCGCCAATGGTGCTTGAGGGTGTCTCTGGCAAAATTGAATTTGATAATGACGTTGTGACGGCAGCCGGTTTGTCGGCTGATCTGCTGACTCAACCGATCGCGATTGATTTTAAAGGTGAAAATGCCAGCCAAGGTTACGCGGTGAATATTGATGTGGTGGGAGACTGGGATATTAAACCCCTGACGCCTTTTGTCGGTGAGCGCTGGCTAAACCGTTTAAAAGGGCATGCTCCTTGGCAAATGGGCGTTGATATTCAGCTCAATGATGTCGGTTTTACTTATCAAATCGACACCTTAGCCGATTTAAAAATGGTAGAAAGTGATTACCCTTACCCGCTAAAAAAAGCCTTCAACGTGGCAGGCAAAGCTCACTTGCAAGCATCGGGTAACCAAGAGTCGATCACCGCTCGCCTACAATTACCACAAGCGAAATACCAAGCTGAAATCGATATCACATCGAAAAAACCACGCCTGACGGCCACCAATCTCATAGTAGGGAGCGGCAATTTCAAAATCAGCCCAGTGGTTGGCCACCATGCGCAGATCCGCAGCGATACCTTTAATTTGGATGAATGGTTGAGTTTGGCCAATGAGCCTCAACCGAAGAAAAAATCAGCTCTAGCGGAGATGAATACTCCCGAGATCCCACCACCAGAGAGAGTGGACATCAACGTCAAAGCACTTCTACTAGCGGGCATTGAGTGGCACGATGTTGATTTTAGTGCTAGACGTAAAAATCTCGGTTGGTACGCACAGCTCGAGAGCCAAGAAGCAAAAGGTCAAGCGAGTTATATTGAACCTTATGATTTGTCCGTCTCGCTTGAACGCTTGCACGTTTACATTCCTGAGCTGGAGGACAGCTCCAAAAAATCACTGTTGGTTGATCAAGATCGCCAGTCTGAGCCGCTTATTACTGATTTTGACCGACAGTTTCATCGATTGGTGCCAAACTTAACTTTGGCCATTGATGATCTTTGGTTGCAGGGTTACAAGGTGGGCAAGATGAATATGGACTTCCAACGGCAAGGTGATACTTTGCAATGGAAGAAGATTTATATCAGTAGTGGTTCAAACCAAGTCAATATCAGTGGTGCTTGGACGTTGAATAAAGACGCACAAGGTGATGAGCGTAGTCATACTCAACTGAATCTCACCATGAAAGGTGACAATAATAGCGATTTGATGGAGCGCTTTGGCATCAGCTCCGGTATCCAAAGAGCGCCATTTGAAATGTCGAGTCAAACCGAATGGGATGGCGCGCCTTGGTCAATGAAGATCGACAGCTTAGAAGGCAAGATAGAGACTACTATGGGTAAAGGTGTCGTTTCTGATGTCAGCGGTGCCGCTCGTTTACTCGGATTATTCAGTTTAGATTCCATTATCCGTAAAATGCAGCTCGATTTTAGTGACGTGTTTGATAAAGGAATGGCCTTTAATTCAATTACGGGCAGTGGTGAAATTTCGCAAGGGATTTTTGTTACCAACAACATCAAAATGGATGCTGTTGCCGGTGAAATGACCATTAAAGGCTTAGCGGATCTCAATAGCCGTACTGTTGATGCTGAGGTGAATTTTGTACCAGACATCACATCAGGAATTCCCGTCTTGACGGCTTTTGCGGTGACACCGCAAACAGCGCTGTATGTCCTAGCTATTACGACCGTGATTGCACCTGTGGTTGAGGTCTTTACCCAAGTCAACTATGAGGTTAAAGGACCAATTAATTCACCGGTTGTTAAAGAGCTTTCACGTAGTAGGGGCGAGTTTAAATTACCAGAAAAGTTGAGAAAATTGACTGAAAAATAGGGAAGTAGGCATGGATCGCGTTGGACTTATTCAAATGACGTCAAGCTCTGAACCTGCGCAGAATTTGGCCTATATCGAACAGCAAGTGTCACTACTTGTGGCGCAAGGTGCGAAGTGGATTGTCACGCCGGAAAATGCACTGGTGTTTGGCACGCGACAACAGTATCACCAACATGCCGAGCCATTGGGGCAAGGGCCCTTGCAGAGTCAATTGGCTGCTATGGCTCGCTTTCATCGGGTGTGGCTGTTGGTGGGCAGCATGCCTATCCGTCGTGAGGTCGGGGTAACGACTACCTCCTTGCTGTTTGACGCTAGTGGCGATCTTGTCGCGTACTACGACAAATTACACATGTTTGATGCAGATGTCGCTGACGGCCACCAGCGCTATCGAGAATCGGAAACTTTTACCTGCGGCACAAAGCTGAGTGTTGCGTCGACGCCATTTGGTCAAATTGGCCTTTCCATCTGCTATGATGTGCGCTTTCCGCACCTCTATTCCCAATTAAGAATGCAGGGTGCCCAGATATTAGTGGTTCCTGCGGCCTTTACGGCGGTGACCGGAAAGGCACATTGGGAAGTCTTGTTAAGAGCCCGAGCGATAGAGAATCAGTGTTGGATTGTTGCGGTTGGGCAAACTGGGCTTCATCCATGTGGGCGCGAGACATGGGGTCATTCGATGGTCATCAGCCCTTGGGGTGAGGTTATTGCAAGCTTAAACCAGCAAGTGGGGAATTTAGTCGCCGATATTGACTTGGCTTACGTTGAGCAAGTTCGACAAAAAATGCCCATTGCTGCACACACCCGATTCACCAATCAGTTTATAGATAATAAGAGCAAACTATGAGTATTAACCGCATTGAAGATGCACTATTAAAACCTGCAGGATTAACCGAGCAAGATATTGCGGATACACTAGCGACAATTGCCACTCGTCAAATTGATTATGCCGATATCTATTTTCAGTCGAGCTGGCATGAATCTTTAGTGCTCGAAGACAGCATTATTAAAGACGGCTCATTTAATATCGATTGCGGTGTTGGTGTGCGTGCCATCACAGGTGAAAAAACGGGTTTTGCTTATTCAGATCAAATCCAATTAGAAGGTTTGAAACAGAGTGCAATAGCCGCACGAGGCATTGCGCAGCAAGGTAAAAGTGGTTGTGTTCAAGCCTTTAAACGTAGCGATAATCAAGCCTATTATGCGGCGGATAACCCATTAGCCAGTTGGGAAAAAAAGCAAAAAACAGAATTACTGCAAGAGCTGGATGCTTACATTCGTACCAAAGAGCCTTTGATCCAAGAAGTCTCGGTGAGCTTAAGTGGTGTGCATGAACAGATGTTAGTTGCTGCAACCGATGGGACTTACGCAGGCGATATCCGCCCGTTGGTCCGTTTGTCGATCAGCGTGTTAGCACAAAAAGGTGATCGCCGCGAGCGAGGCAGCTCTGGCGGTGGTGGTCGTTTTGGTTATGACTTTTTCCTCACCGAACAAGATGGCCGTAAAGTTGCGTTTCAGTTTGCCGATGAAGCTATCCGACAAGCCTTAGTCAACCTTGAAGCTGTCGCAGCTCCCGCTGGCGCGATGCCTGTTGTGCTCGGTTCTGGTTGGCCGGGCGTCTTGCTTCACGAAGCGGTAGGGCATGGCTTAGAAGGTGATTTTAACCGCAAAGGATCTTCTGTTTTCTCCGGTAAAATTGGCCAGAAAGTAACCTCAACGCTTTGTACGATTGTTGACGATGGCACACTGAAAGATCTGCGTGGCTCGCTCAATGTCGACGATGAAGGTGTCAATGGTCAATACAACACCTTAATTGAAAATGGCGTGTTGAAAGGCTACATACAAGACAAACTCAACGCACGTTTGATGGGGGTGAACCCTACGGGTAATGGGCGTCGTGAATCGTACGCACATTTACCGATGCCGCGCATGACCAACACTTACATGTTGCCGGGTGAACATACGCCAGAAGAGATCATTTCAACAGTGAAGAAAGGCGTTTATGCGCCCAACTTTGGCGGTGGCCAAGTGGATATCACCTCGGGTAAATTTGTGTTCTCTGCCTCTGAAGCCTATATGATTGAAAACGGCAAAATTACTTATCCAATCAAAGGTGCAACCTTGATCGGTTCTGGCATTGAGGCAATGCAACAAGTCTCGATGGTGGGTAACGATTTGAGCCTTGATCGCGGCGTTGGAGTGTGCGGTAAAGCAGGACAAAGTGTGCCTGTTGGAGTAGGGCAACCTACGCTTAAGCTAGATTCGCTCACTGTTGGTGGCACCGAATAACGTTGTTACTCGCTCAGAGCTGACGTGGTTTGTATCGCGCAGCGTAAGCAAATAAAAAGCGGCGTTTTGATGCGCCGCTTTTTTATCTCTTTTATTCACTGCGTTGAATTGAAAAAGTTAAATATCATCTCGCTCGATCGGGCAACTCATGCAGCGCGCGCCGCCTCGGCCTCGGCCGAGTTCATTGCCGGGGATGGTTAATACTTTGATGCCCGCCTTATCGTATTTCTCGTTAGTGTAGACATTGCGCTCGTAGCCAATCACAACTCCGGGTTTAACCGTTAGCACGTTGTTGGCGTCATTCCATTGCTCGCGCTCAGCCTCATAGCTATCACCACCAGTGGTGATGATTTTGAGTTTGTCCAAACCTAACGCGCGTTCAATCGCATTAACATAACTTGGCATTGAATCGACGTTCATCCCGCCATCGCCTTTTGGCGTTAAACGCCATGTTTCTAAATCATGACGCATAATTTCGGGGTAAACAGAAAAGGTGTCGACATCCATATGTGTCATCACCGTATCTAAATGCATACAAGAGCGGTGTTTAGGCAGGTTAACGGCAATCACCTCTTTGGCCTGCCCATGTTTAAATAAACTCGCAGCAAAATTTTCTACTCCTTGCACAGTCGTGCGTTCGGAAATACCAATCAACACTGCACCTTTACCGATCACCAGTACGTCGCCCCCTTCAATATTGGCATTATCGTAGTGCAGATCTTCATCACCGAAATACTTGATAAAACTCTCTCCTGCAAATACAGGATGCCAACGATAAATGGCGCGTAAATGGTTGGTTTCACGTTGGCGTGCTGGTTTCATCATCGGATTAAGCGATACGCCGCCATACACCCAGCAAGAGGTATCGCGGGTAAAGAGATGATTGGGCAACGGTTCAATCACAAAATCTAACGGACGATGCATTTTAGGTAGCATCGAAGATGAGTGGATGGGCAGTTCGGAATAAGCAAGACCACCGAGTAGCAGAGTGGCGAGGTGTTCGTTATCCATGTCAGCTAAATAGCAGCGCAGATCGCGCGCCAAAGTGGGACCATAGCGAAAATCAGAAATTTGCGTATCGAGCAACCACGCTTTGGCATCGGCAACGGCTAAGGTTTCGACTAAGAGATCATGCAGCAACAGCACTTCAACATCTTGGTCCTTCAATGTGTTGGCAAAGGCATCATGCTCTTTTCCTGCATCTTCTACGGCAAGCACATCATCAAATAACAGTTCATGACAGTTCGACGGTGTGAGATGAGTTAAGGCACGCTCTGGCCGATTGAGTAATACTCGGCGCAGTTGCCCAACTTCAGATCCAACGTACAGCTTATTCATTTTGTATCCCTACTCTTATTTCTCATGTTCTTTATGACAAGCTTAAGCGATCGATGCAAGTCTACTTAGTGGTGATATTAGCTGTTATTTTGTAAACTTATAGTTGTGTATGCTTCAAAGTGTGTGCTTATTAAAAAATAACTCCAAAACTAGCCAAATAAGCCTAATAACGACAAAGTGCTTTGTTATGCGTTTTTGGCTCAGAGGAGGGGGAATTAAGCATGAAGAATAAGTGATTTTCTATGCGGTTATTTACATAAAAAGTGCATAATGTGGGCAGGTTTAGCCAAAGCGACCTTTTTCGCTATGCATGAATGTTTGATAAACAGGCAGTTTAATGCGGTGAAAGAGCAAATCATCAGGCAGATAATCTACTGAATTAGCAAAATGAAAATAAATTGTTAAATTAAAGTGTTTTTTTATTTGGTCTGTACTTGATTGAGCAGTGATCCTTTAGAAAGATAAAGATCACGGTACGTTGTTGGTGGCAATTTTAGGCGAACCATGCCATATTTCGTCGAAATTCATTTATACCCTTCCGACGTGAAGTTGCAGCGGTGCTGGCTACGTTTGCTCACCCCAGTCACATAGTTTATCTATGTTCATGGGGATGAACTCACTTGCCGCCTATCTGCAACGCCAGGTTGATGGAGTATAGTCTACATTTAGCCAAATCTGGAGCACCTTATGTCTCAACCTCAGCAAGATGACTACGTATCCGTTGAAGAGTTAATCGAAATTCAAAAAGAAGATACTCGCGACATCATTCAAGCCCTGCTCGAAGATGGCAGTGATCCAGATGCGTTATATGAGATAGAGCACCACCTATTTGCTGAAGATTTTGACACGCTAGAAAAAGCGGTTGTTGAAGCCTTTAAAATGGGCTTTGAAGTGCTTGAAGCAGAAGAAACAGAAGATGAAGACGGCAATAAACTATTGTGCTGTGACGCGACTATGCAATCGGTACTGAAGGCCGAAGCGATCGATGAACAGGCAGAGAAGCTTATTCAACTTGCTGAAAAATATGACATTATTTACGACGGCTGGGGCACTTACTACGAAGGCGAAGATGCTCTATATGACGATGAAGAAGATGAAGACGACCAAGAGTGATTAGGCGTTATTTACCTTAATGTGAGATACCAGCCCTTTGGCTGGTATTTTTTTCGCTATGCAAAGCTAACAGAGTACTTTAGTGACGAATCATTATTTTTGTCAGCACATCTTTATTTATTTTGTATATAATCGCTCAACATTGATCTAGCTCAAGTTTATTATGCGAATTTCTCTTGCTGGCTTTTGGCAGCTTTCACCGTTGACTGATTTATCGATCCCGCAAGATGATCTTTGTTTTCCTGCGCCTCTTAGCCAAGTATTACCTCACGATATGACAGAAGCACAAATTGCCGAGCAAGAGTGGCATTTGATGCATGATGTTGAGGTGGATGAAGTGATGCTTGGTTTTGCTGCAATTGATCTTGTGCTTGAGGGGATCGATTTTTATGCGGAAATACGTTTAAACGGTGTGGCACTATTTGATTGTGATGGCAGTCAAGCGGTGTATAAAAAAGACATTCGGCCTTTGCTGCAACTCGGCCGCAATCGATTCGAAATTTTGTTTGTTGAGCAAGAAGAAGAGTGGTTGCTGGAGGATCAAGATTTACCGCAATTATGCCCATTGGGACACCACTCGGTGAAGAAATACGATGAGCGAATGGGTATTTGGCAAGAGCCTTATCTACAATGCATTCGTCATGTTCGTTTAGAGCATGTTACCACTGAACAAATCTGGCACTATGGTGGTGGCTGTGAGTTTTTGGTTCACTTACATTATCAAACCTACGCACCAGGATTAGTTTCCGCGGTGGTGAAATTTAATGGTATGAGCTATCAGTTACCTATTGATGTGCGTCATCAGCACGCCAGTGCTTTATTTCAAGTGGAAGCGCCGAAGTACGCAGATCTTACACAGCTTAACCCGAATGATTTGTATACCTTATCGGTGCAACTTGATGGTCAGCAGCAATCCTTCCATATTGCGTTAAGCGAAGATCTCTGTGTTACCCATTTTCCTATCTGATCAACGTACAGTTAATGAGAGCATTTCATTGGTGACCATTCTTGCGGATGCCTCTTTTGCCAGAACTTCTCGTAGAAGTAGTAAGCACACGTATTAATGCTCGGTTCGATCATGGCTAAAACACCACCAATGACAAAACTTCCGGTCATGATATATGCCACGCTAAATGCAACACTGAAGTGCACTACAGCAAAGCTACCTGTTTTAATTTTGGCCGACTGTGAGTAGCGGCGCAGTGGGGCGTAGTGCGCCCATACTTTTTCGTGAAAGTAAAAAGCAACGGTATTGACCATCGGCTCAAGCATGGCAATCAGACTACCAAGAATAATGTCGCCCGTAAGTAGATAAACGACGGTAAACGCAATACTGAAATGGATCGCGGCAAAGCTAAGCGTTTTTTTCATAATGTTCACCTAAACGGTTATCGGGTTGATGTAAACATTATTGATAATTATTCTCAATAAGTAAAGGTAATTGAGCCTATTAGTTTGATAGCCAATTCCTAACTGAGGCGCTTGTCGTTGGCATAAAAAAAAGCGCCTCATGCGCTTTTTTATGACGATGCAGGGTTTCTATCCTTGCGGTTTGACAACCAGTACATTGATTGGCGAGTTTTGCACTACTTTACTGGCCACCGATCCCAGCATCACTTTATCGATCTTCGATCGTTTATGGCTTGGCATGATAATCAAATCAGCTCCGAGCTTTTCTGCGTAATCTAAAATGGTGCTGTAGGCTTTACCTTCCGCTACATGCAGTTTGTAGATTATTTCGTCAGCGATATGTTGATCTGCAAACTGTTTTAGCTGTTGCTTGACGTCTTCTTTCATTTTCGCCGCGGCATCTTTCGGGAAGTATGTGGCGACCATCGACATGTGGATACCAGGTAATACATTTAAAAGATGAATTTCAGCATTGGAATGTGTCGCGTGCCAAACAGCAAGTTCAACGGCTTTGTCAGAAAAGCCTTTTTCATTAAGGTCCACTGGAACAAGGATGTGTTTATACATTATGGATTATCTCATCTACGATAGGGTGCTTTAGAGCACCTTGTTTCCGTAAAGTATATGCCTAGCTCGTGCTAGGCATATTGATTAAGCGCGTATTTCTTGTGTTCTCATACGGCGTTTTTGATTCCAAGCTAGCGTCAGCACTAATAATAATGCAGGTAAGAAAACCCACTCTTTCATTGGCCGCTGGCTTTCCAACACAACTGAGCGGATTTCCCAATCAAAATCTATGCCTGCAGCTTCAGCTGGACTGCCAAACTCAATCATATCCACCAGCATACGATTACTGGTTTCTTTCAGGGTTAGCCCCATTGATTGAATACGCTGTTCTGCCGTTGACGCTTGATCATCAAAAGGGAGTAGTACTGTTTTTGATAAGTAATCACCTTCAATGGTTTCACCAGCGACGATAAGCTCTATCGATTGACCCACATCGAGGTTTTCTACAATTTGCGCTATCTCTGTGCCTGGGTGCAGTTCGCTCGCAGGATAAATCATGTCCCACCAAAAACCGGGTCGGAAGAACGAGAACGTCAGTACCAACAACAAGACGGTTTCCCACCACTTATTGCGAGTGAGCCACCAACCTTGAGTCGCAGCAGAAAACAGCAGCATTGCGGTAATGGCCGAGAAAATGGTTAACGCTAAGTGCCACCATGTATCAATTCCCATTAGCAGTAGTTGAGTGTTGAATACGAACATAAAGGGCAAAATGGCGGTACGAATATCGTAAGCAAACCCTTGAATACCTGTACGAATAGGGTCTGATTTAGCGATAGCGGCTGCGGCAAATGCCGCCAAGCCAACTGGTGGGGTGTCATCTGCCAAAATGCCGAAATAGAACACAAATAAGTGTACGGCAATCAATGGGATGATAAGACCATGAGCGGCTCCCAGTGTCACAATGACGGGAGCCATTAAGGTTGATACGACGATGTAGTTGGCGGTGGTCGGTAAGCCCATACCAAGAATGAGGCTGATCACGGCGGTAAAAATCAGCATCAGTATGACGCTGCCACCGGAGATAAACTCAACAAAATCGGTCATCACTAAGCCAATGCCAGTCAAGGTGACGACACCAACGACGGTTCCTGCGGCTGCGGTTGCCACACCAATGCCAATCATATTCCGCGCGCCCGAAACCAAGCTTTCGGCAAGATCAACAAATCCAGCCTTCACTTGCGTGTTCAAATCGTTGCTCTTATTGAGTAACGACATGATTGGTCGCTGAGTGATCAAAATGAAGACCATAAATATCGTGGCC
Organism: Vibrio sp. 2-2(8); assembly: GCF_963888495.1. NCBI lineage: Bacteria > Pseudomonadati > Pseudomonadota > Gammaproteobacteria > Vibrionales > Vibrionaceae > Vibrio > Vibrio sp. 2-2(8). The sequence continues at coordinate 54,355 of NZ_CAWPJM010000054.1, forward strand.
CAAAAGGCGGATAATCCAGGCGAGAAGCGCTCGACCGTCAAACACCATACGAGCACCACAATAGGTAGCAGGTAATGAAGCCCTGATTTTACCGTCGGCCCAGGGTCGGGTACTTCTTGGATATCCATATCCATTGCACTTTCTGAGGCGTAGCGAGACGAAATTTTAATCAGAGCGACATAAGTCAGTAAAAGCGCGACCGTAACAATTGGAGTAGCGGCGTCACCAAACACCTCTTTGGTCCAACCAATGCCGTAGTAAACAACAGCGCTGAGAACGCAAAGCCCTAAAATAGTACCCGTAAATGAAAGTAAGCTTTGCACCCATGTTGGTGTATGACGGCGAGGTAGGCCTTTCATTCCTGCTTTGCAGGCTTCCAAATGGACAATATAAATTAAGGCAATATAAGAGATAAGCGCTGGTAGTAGCGCCGCACGGATCACTTCAACATAGGAAATACCGACATATTCCACCATTAAAAATGCGGCAGCACCCATGATAGGCGGGGTCAATTGGCCATTGGTGGAAGCGGCTACTTCAACAGCGCCCGCCTTTGTTCCGGGAAAGCCGACACGTTTCATCAAGGGAATGGTAAAAGTACCGGTGGTAACTACGTTTGCAATCGATGAGCCAGACACTAGCCCCGATAAGCCTGAGGCTACAACCGCTGCTTTCGCGGGACCGCCTCGCATGTGGCCCAGCAGTGAAAAGGCCACTTTGATAAAATAGGAACCTGCGCCAGCTCGTTCAAGCATTGCTCCAAATAGAACAAACAAGAACACAAAAGAGGTGGAAACTCCAAGAGCCACCCCAAAAACCCCTTCAGTGGTCAGCCATAAATGAGACATCGCTTTGTTTAGGCTCGCTCCTTTATGAGCGATCACATCCGGCATGTAGGGGCCACCAAAGGTGTAGAGCAAAAAGAGTGCTGCGACCAACATTAGCGGTGGCCCTAACGCTCGACGTGTTGCTTCAAGTAATAGCACCATTCCTGTGACGGAGACCGCTATATCAATCAAGGTTGGCGCACCAGAGCGACCAGCCAACTCATTGTAAAATAAATAGATGTAAGCAGCAGAGAAACTGCCCGCCAATGCCAAAATCCAATCAATCAATGGAATGCGATCGCGTGGTGAGTTCTTTAACGCAGGGTAAGCAGTAAAGGCGAGAAAGACAGCGAATGTGAGGTGAATGGCTCGTGCTTGCGTATCGTTTAAGATGGCAAAGTTAAAAATAAAGGGCAGCGGTGAAGCATACCAAAGTTGGAATAGTGACCAACATAGTGGGACAAACCACAAAATGCGCCCCGGCAAGCCGTGAGGGTTTCTTGCGCCAGTATCAGATTGCGCTACCATTTCCTGCACATCGGTTGACGGAGTAAGTGTCTTCGTCATGTACGTTATCCTTATTATTGGCTGCCTACGTCTCGGTTGGTCACAGGGTCAATTCACTGCTAATGAGAAGTGGGCTATTGCGGAACAGAACAAAAGGTGGGTTGTTAAATCATTTAAAACCCAAATGTGCCCAGAGAGTCGTTGTAAACGAAAGGGCATATCGCTCGTGACTGAAAGGGCAATCAAAGGAGACGTTCAGCCTCCTTTGATTCGGTATCGCTATTGTTGGTTTTCGCGATGCGAAATTATTTTAGCAGACCGATTTCTTTGTAGTATTTTTCTGCGCCAGGGTGAAGAGGAATGGAGATCCCCGCTTTCACCATGTCTTCTTTTTTCAAGTTAGCAAAGGCAGGGTGAAGACGTTTAAAGGTATCAAAATCTTCAAATACCGCTTTGACCAAATTGTATGCGACTTCATCAGACACATCAGTGCTTGATACCAAGGTCGCAGCCACACCAAAACTGGTTACATCTTTATCTGTTCCACGGTACATGCCAGCAGGAATCGTGCTGTAAGCGTAGTAAGGGTTATTGGCAACAATTTTTTCAATTTCAGGGCCAGTAGCAGAGACGAGTTTTGCATCGCATGAGGTCGTTGCTTCTTTGATTGAACCATTTGGATGGCCAACCATATAAATAAAGGCATCTATTTTATTGTCGCACAATGCTTGAGAGCGCTCAGAGCCTTTGAGCTCAGAAGCCAATTTGAAGCTGTCATTGGTCCAACCAAATGCATCCATCACCACTGCCATGGTGGCCCTGTCACCAGAACCTGGGTTACCAATGTTGACACGTTTACCTTTCAAGTCAGCCACGTTTTCAATGCCAGAATCCGCGCGGGCAATGATATTAAAAGGTTCGGTATGAAGGGAAAAAACTGCGCGCAGTTTTTTATTCGGGCCTTGCTCGGCAAATTCACTGGTACCGTTATAACCATGGTACTGCCAGTCAGATTGAACAATACCGAAATCGAGTTCACCTGCACGAATCGTGTTCACGTTGTAGATCGATCCGCCCGTTGATTCTACTGAGCAGCGAATGTTGTGATCTTTACGCCCTTTATTAACCAGCTTACAAATAGCACCACCTGTCGGGTAGTAAACACCAGTGACGGATCCTGTACCAATCGTAATGAACTCTTGTGCGCTTAACGTACCTGTACCCATGACCGCTGCTGCAATAATTCCAACTTTAATCAATTTATTCAATGCCATGAATTTTCCTTCCTTATTCATTATTAACCCCATAGATAATTGTTGTTACACCCTTCCCACCTGAAGTTGCTGTGGTGTTGGCTACGTTCGTTCACCCCAATCACAGAATTATCCATGCTTATGACGACTGACTCACTTGCCGCCTACCCGCAACTTCAAATTGTTTGGGTATCAGGGGAGTTTCCTCATCTAGAAACGGCATCTTTTTCAATCCGTATGTTGAAAAAGTGGCTAAATAATACCAAAAAATCGACACATAATTACAGGAATGTTAAAAAATGTAGCGAAATTGGCTATCAATAAGCGTCATTGTCAGAGCCAAAATATGGCAATAGCTTGCCTATCAAGGAGTTATTCCTCTTTCTGCTGTGACAACTTATTGCTGAAGATGTGAAGAGAATCACGCCGACTTGACTCAGTGTGATTCTACTAGAGAGTGAGATGAAATGCGTTTAGTGACAAATTACCCTGCGTAATCAAACAGATCACAGACTGAATCAAACAGCTGCTTTGTCGTTACGTTCAGTGTCGGTGTGATAAAAATGGTATCGTCACCGGCCACCACACCCAAGATGCCTTCTGATTTGCCCAGAGAATCAAGTAACCGAGCAATAAGCTGCGCCGCTCCTGGTCCGGTATGAATCACTACCAGCGCGGCATTGTGATCTATATCTAGCACTAATTCACGCAGTGAACTTGATACGGTTGGTACACCGAGTTCAGCAGGAAGACAGTAGACCATCTCCATTTTTGCATTGCGAGTGCGTACCGCGCCAAATTTAGTCAGCATGCGAGATACTTTGGATTGGTTGATATTATCAAACCCTTCATTGCGCAGGGCATCGACAATGTCACCTTGAGATCCAAAACGTTCTTCTTTTAATAGATTTTTAAAAGCACGAACCAGATTATCTTGCTTATCATTATTGTTGCGCATAGTTATCGTCTTCGATTAGCCATTTATTGCTGCATATTCTCGCATAGCTATGCAGTTATCGCCAAATTATCGTCCAAAAGTGTCTAAAAGGTCACTGTAAACTTTTATGTAAAACTTTGGTCGAATGGCAACTTAACTCTTTGTCGGTAAAGATAAACAAGGTCATAATTGCCATCGGTGCTGTAGCACGATTTTAGCGAATTGCGCGAGGTCGCAAAGCTAGCGTTAATTGATTGTAATCATATTGTGATTGCTATAGTTTTCTAGCTTAAAAATACCCTACACAAAAACATTTATAAGAGATTTATTCTCAAGGAGAACTACGATGAAAGTAGCTGTTATTGGTGCCGCTGGTGGCATCGGTCAAGCCCTAGCACTTCTACTTAAAAACCATCTTCCTGCTGGTTCCGATCTGGCGCTGTATGACATCGCACCGGTGACTCCGGGCGTTGCTGCCGATCTAAGCCACATTCCTACTCCCGTATCGATCAAAGGCTATGCTGGCGAAGATCCAACACCTGCGCTTGAAGGTGCGGATGTAGTCCTTGTTTCTGCTGGTGTCGCTCGTAAGCCGGGTATGGATCGCGCGGATCTGTTTAATGTTAACGCTGGCATTGTGAAAGCGTTGGCTGAAAAGATTGCGGTTGTCTGTCCAAAAGCCTGTGTGGGCATTATCACCAACCCTGTCAATACAACAGTACCTATTGCAGCGGAAGTCTTGAAAAAAGCAGGCGTTTACGACAAGCGTAAGCTATTTGGTGTGACAACGTTGGATGTGATCCGCTCAGAAACGTTTGTCGCGGCGCTAAAAGATAAAAACCCTAGCGAGATTATTGTGCCTGTGATTGGCGGCCACTCAGGCGTCACTATCCTTCCTTTGCTTTCGCAAATTGAAGGGGTTGAGTTCACGGCTGAAGAAGTGGAAGCACTAACTAAGCGTATTCAAAACGCAGGCACCGAAGTAGTGGAAGCGAAGGCGGGTGGCGGCAGTGCAACACTGTCAATGGGTCAAGCGGCTTGCCGTTTTGGCTTATCATTAGTCAAAGCACTACAAGGTGAACCAGGTGTTGTGGAATGTGCCTACGTTGACGGTGGTAGTGAGCATGCTTCATTCTTTGCACAACCGATTAAACTCGGTAAAGAGGGTGTCGAAGAAGTGTTGAGCTATGGTGCATTGAGTGCCTATGAACAAGCCGCGTTAGATGGAATGCTGACAACACTGAAAGGTGATATTCAGCTAGGTGTTGATTTCGCCAAATAAAGAATAACATTATCTTATACAAAAATGCCGCTTGCTCATCCAAGCGGCATTTTTTATGGTTTTTACCAATATTTTTGTATGATGATGCTTTGAACTGTGTAATATGCGGTTTTTTTTACTGAGCAGTGCATTATTTTCGTCGTGAACTTACAAACTTTTTGATCCCTAGCAATGAATTTGACTATTGACTCACTATCTCAGTGACCGCGATCACATAGGGATTGATGTCTGGTAAATATGTTCTCTAAAATAGCGCCTTCCTCTAATGTGTAAACACTCACTGGATAGTTCCCATGGATAATAAGCTTGGTTTGGGCTCACTGACAGCACTGGTCATTGGTTCAATGATTGGCGCTGGTGTTTTTAGCCTGCCACAAAACATGGCCTCAGTCGCCAGCCCTTTGGCGGTAATGATCGGTTGGGGGATCACCGGCGTTGGTATGATCTTTCTCGCGCTCTCTTTTCAACAACTTGCCATTCATAAACCTCATATTAATAGTGGCGTATTTGGTTTTGCTCGAGAAGGATTTGGTGACTTTGCGGGTTTTTGTTCCGCATGGGGTTACTGGTTTAGCGCCATGGTGGCTAATGTCTCTTATCTGGTAATTGTTTTTAGTACCTTAGGCATGTTGTTTGATACACCAGATAACGTGATGTTTGGGGCGGGTAATACGTGGCTTTCCATTGGGAGTGCATCGGTATTACTTTGGTTGGTGCATGCGTTGGTCAAAAAAGGAGTACAAACGGCCGCATTCATTAATCTGATTACCACCTTTGCTAAAATGATCCCTCTCGTGTTGTTCATCATTTGTGCCGCTTTTGCTTTTTCTTGGGACAAATTCACATTGGATTTTACAGGCTTACACTTCGGTGTTGGCCATGATCTGCTGGATCAAATAAAAAGCACCATGTTGATCACGGTATGGGTGTTCATCGGAATAGAGGGAGCGGTTGTTGTGTCAAGCCGCGCTCGCCACCGTGCTGATATCGGTAAAGCGACTATTCTCGGTTTGCTTACGGCGTTGACCATTTATGTATTGGTCACCTTATTGTCGATGGGCGTGATTAAACCAGTTGAATTGGCGCAATATCAGAACCCTTCAATGGCCAAAGTGCTGACGACTATTCTTGGTCCTTGGGGCGAGTACATTATCGGTGTTGGATTAATTATTTCGGTGTGCGGTGCTTTTCTTAGCTGGACGGTCCTGGCCTCCGAAGCGCCATTTTTATGTGCTAGAGATAAGATGTTTCCTGCCATCTACGCCCAGCAAAACGAAGCGGGGAGCCCAGTAAAAGCGTTAACTCTAACCAATATTTGCATTCAGGTCTCACTGATTCTGGTGATGTACGCAGGCAGTACCTACGATACGCTGCTGATCTTCGCTTCAGAAATGATCCTTGTTCCCTATTTTTTGATCGGCGCCTTTACGTTAAAGATCGCGATTGAACAGAAGAATAAAGGCAAACTTCTGGTGATAGGTTCTTGTGCCACCATTTATGGGATTTGGCTTTTGTATGCCTCTGGTTTGCACTATTTGATGCTCTCCGCGCTACTCTACTTACCTGGGCTCTATTTCTACATGAAAGCTAAACGAGAGCAGGGCATTCATCCTTTTCAAGGCAAAGAAAAGTTAGGAGCTTGTGCTTTAACGATCGTGGCTGTTTTTGCATTTGGCATGATTTGGCAAGGCGGGTTTTAAATAACGCTTAGAATCAAAAAGAGCCTCAATTGAGGCTCTTTTTGTAGCGGTGCATTTTTAGGCAAAGATCGATTCTTCGTCCAAGCTAGCTGCTGTTCTACTTTGTCCTATTCACAGCCATATGAGCTAGAGCTATCAGTGCTTGTTTATATTCACTTTCTGGCAGGATAGACAGCTCATTGATCGCTTTATCGGCTTCTTCGAGCGCTTTGTTGGTTGTGTATTCAAGCGAGCCTGTTTGTTTCATTGCCGCTAGAATTGCATCCAGCTGTTCCATGCCATTGGCTTTTTCGATGGCCTCACGGATCATCTCTTTTTGTTCGGGTGTACCATGCTGCATTGCGTACAATAGAGGAAGTGTTGGTTTGCCTTCCGCTAAATCATCGCCCACATTTTTGCCCATTTCACTGCCATCAGAGGTGTAATCCATCACGTCATCAATGAGCTGGAAAGCTGTGCCAAGGTACTTACCATAGTTCTGTAGTGCCGTTTCAATTTCAGGAGAAGCATTACTTAATATCGCACCAATCTGGGTCGCTGCTTCAAACAAACGCGCCGTTTTCGAGTAGATCACCTGTAGGTAATTTTCCTCGGTAGTGTTTGGATCATTACAGTTCATCAATTGTTGCACTTCGCCTTCAGCGATAACGTTCACCGCATCGCTCATCAGCTCAAGGATCCTTAACGATCCTAGTGTAGTCATCATTTGGAAGGAACGCGTGTAGATGAAATCCCCCACTAACACGCTCGCTGCATTGCCAAATGCCGCGTTCGCTGTTGCTTTGCCACGGCGCATATCCGATTCATCGACAACGTCGTCATGCAACAAGGTTGCCGTGTGGAGGAATTCAATAAATGCAGCGGCTGTCGTGTGCGCTTCACCTTGATAACCAAGGGCTCGAGCCGACAAAATAGCCAGCAAAGGACGCAGGCGTTTCCCACCTCCGCTGACGATGTAGAATCCTAATTGATTGATTAAAGATACATCAGAGTTGAGCTGAGCTTGAATCGTTTCATTCACTTTTGCCATGTCATCGGCAGTAAGCGTTTGGATAGCTTTAAAATCCATGGTTAATCCGGCTGAAGTTAGAACCTATAAGGTGTTGTGTTCTTCTATAATTCTCGAATAATACACTAAAAAACGTTGATTAATACAAGGCTTAAAGGCATGATTGCGCCACTTTTCATTGGCGATTAGCTTTTCGCCAATTTTTTCAAAATATGGCTTGTCTTGGGGTACTCATTCGCGTAGAATCTGCGCCCTATTGATGATTAGTTTAGCGCACACCCAAATTGCTCAAATAAAAAGCATACGGCTGTGCGGAAAGAGCGGAGTAAAATATGTACGCTGTTTTCCAATCTGGTGGTAAACAACACCGTGTAAGCGAAGGTCAAACTCTTCGTTTAGAGAAATTAGACGTTGAAACTGGTGCAACTGTTGAATTTGATAAAGTTCTACTAGTTGCTAACGGTGAGCAAATCACTGTTGGGGCACCTCTTGTTGAAGGCGGTAAAATTACTGCTGAAGTAGTACAACACGGTCGTGGCGATAAAGTTAAAATCGTTAAGTTCCGTCGTCGTAAACACTCTCGTAAACAACAAGGCCACCGTCAGTGGTTCACTGAAGTGAAAATCACTGGCATCAACGCTTAAGTAATTTAGGAGAGTTTAACAATGGCACACAAAAAAGCTGGCGGTTCTACTCGTAACGGCCGCGATTCAGAAAGCAAACGTCTTGGTGTTAAGCGTTTCGGTGGTGAATCTGTTCTTGCAGGTAACATCATCGTTCGTCAACGTGGTACTAAGTTCCACGCAGGCACTAACGTTGGTATCGGTAAAGACCATACTCTTTTCGCTCTTACTGAAGGTAAAGTGAAATTTGAAGTTAAAGGTCCTAAAAACCGTAAATTTGTTAGCATCGACGCTGAATAAATTTATACCTAACTGAACTCAAAAGCCCTGCCGTTACGGTGGGGTTTTTTATTTATCAGCCGAACAGAAAAGAAGACACTCTAATCACTAGAGTTTCTCCTTATGTGTTCCAATTGTGGATAAAACGAAGGATGATCACGGTCGATCCTGAATGTGTATCTGCTAGAATTTATATCATTGTGTGACAATGATATCGCAACGCAAAGAGCGTGGAGTAACAAATGAAATTCGTTGATGAAGCGATAATTAAAGTCGAAGCGGGTGATGGCGGTAACGGTGTCGTGAGCTTTTGGCGTGAAAAATTCGTGACGAAAGGCGGCCCTGATGGCGGCGATGGCGGCGATGGTGGCGACGTTTATATCCAAGCCGATGAAAACTTAAATACCTTGGTTGATTACCGATTCCAACGCTTTTACGCTGCTGAGCGCGGCCAAAATGGTGGCGGTGCTAACTGTACAGGTAAGCGCGGTAAAGACATTACTTTGAAGGTGCCTGTTGGGACTCGAGCGGTTGACATTCACACCAATGAAGTTGTGGGTGAAGTTGCAGAGCATGGCAAAAAAGTGATGGTCGCTAAAGGTGGCTGGCATGGTTTAGGTAATGCTCGCTTTAAGTCATCCGTTAACCGTGCACCACGCCAAAAAACCATGGGTAAAAAAGGTGAGGTGCGCGAATTACGCCTTGAGCTTTTACTCTTAGCTGACGTGGGTATGCTTGGCTTGCCGAATGCGGGTAAATCAACCTTTATTCGTTCTGTTTCAGCAGCGAAGCCAAAAGTCGCTGATTACCCCTTCACTACGTTGATCCCAAGTTTGGGTGTCGTGAGTGTGGTTCCTGAGAAAAGTTTCGTGATCGCTGATATTCCGGGCTTGATTGAAGGCGCGGCCGATGGTGCTGGTTTAGGTATTCGCTTCTTAAAGCACTTAGAACGTTGCCGAGTGTTGCTGCATATGATCGACATTCTTCCTATTGATCAAAGTGATCCTGCGCAAAATGCGCTGACCATCTTTGATGAGCTAGAGCAATACAGTGAAAAAGTGTCACAAAAACCTTGTTGGTTGGTGTTCAACAAAGTTGATCTGATGCTTGAAGAAGAAGCCGATGAAAAGATCCAAGAGATCTTAGATGCGCTGGCTTGGGAAGGGCGATACTTCAAAATTTCGGCAGTAAACCAACAAGGTACGGCGGATTTGTGCCGTGAGTTGGCTGACTATATGGAAACGTTACCTCGTGAGCAGGAAGAGCTCAGTGAAGCTCAGAAAGTCGATTTCATGTGGGATGATTACCATAAAGATGAGATGAACAGCCAAAATGTGATCACTGAAGATGGTGATGACTGGGATGATTGGGACGACGAAGAAGATGACGGCCACGTTATCTATGTTCGTGATTAATTTTCCTGAATTGATTGAGCCGCAATAATTATTGCGGCTTTTTTATAGCTAAATCATATTTAAAGCACCCAATTTCGGGCACACTATTGGGCTTTTAGGACGTTTGGAAAGGAATCATGACATCCAAACAGAGGCTTGTTTCTCGATTGATCGCCCAGGCTGGGCAAATGTTGTTGGCTCATGGTGCGGAAAGTACACTGGTGGGCGATATTATGCGTCGCATGGGAGCGGCGTGTGGCATGAGTGAAGTGGAAGTATCGCTCTCGGCGAGTTCACTTGTGCTAACCACGGTTTACGATGGCCATTGCATTACGACTGCGCGCCGTTGTCCTGATCGTGGGATCAATATGCGGGTAGTGACGCAAGTCCAGCGGATCTGCATCATGATGGAAAAAGGGATTTTAGATTATTCCCTTGCGCAGAAAAAACTCAATCAGATCAGCCCTGAACGCTACAACCGTTGGTTGGTTGTGGTGATGATTGGTCTTTCTTGTGCTGCATTTGCTCGTTTAGCTGGCGGAGATTGGACGGTGTTTACGATGACGTTCATTGCTTCTGCGGCGGGTATGATTGTGCGCCAAGAGATTGGGCATCGCCAATTTAATCCGCTCGTCAACTTTACGGTGACCTCATTTGTCACTTCGATCATTTCAGCGCAAGCTATCATCTACCAGCTAGGCAATAAACCAACCATTGTGATGGCTTCTTCTGTACTGATGTTAGTCCCCGGTTTTCCTTTAATTAATGCGGTCGCGGATATGCTTAAAGGTTATATCAATATGGGTATTGCCCGTTTTGTGATGGCAAGTTTGCTTACGTTGGCAACGAGTTTGGGCATCGTTGCGGCGATGAGCGTGACGGGTGTATGGGGGTGGTAGCGATGGATTGGATGAATTTATTACTCGGTTTAGCCAATGACATGTTTTTTGCTGCAATCCCAGCCGTTGGTTTTGCTTTGGTGTTTAATGTTCCTGTACCAGCCCTAAAATATTGTGCGTTAGGTGGTGCGATTGGTCATGGCTCACGTTACTTAATGATGCAATTTGGAATTCCCATTGAGTGGGCGACTTTTTTTGCTGCAACTATCGTTGGAATGATTGGCGTGCGTTGGTCGCGTAAATTTTTAGCTCACCCTAAAGTGTTTACGGTAGCGGCTTTGATCCCAATGGTTCCCGGGGTTTTTGCCTTTAAAGCGATGATTGCAATGGTTGAAATTAACCATCTTGGTTTTACGCCAGATCTGCTGGCGATACTGATGGATAATTTTTTAAAAGCGATGTTTATTATCGCGGGCTTAGCGGTTGGCCTTGCGGTGCCGGGTTTGTTATTCTATCGGCGCAAACCCATAGTGTAAGGGCATGGGCTATCTTTCGTGATGACACTTTAGGATCTTATTTATGATCATCAGCATGATTGCCGCGATGGCAGACAATCGGATTATTGGTAAAGACAATCAAATGCCATGGCATTTACCGGCCGATTTTGCATGGTTTAAACGCTGTACGTTGGGCAAACCAGTGATCATGGGGCGAAAAACTTATGAGTCTATTGGTCGTCCGTTACCTGGTCGCCATAATATCGTGATCAGTCGTGATGCTTCATTGGCAATTGATGGGGTGAGTATTGTCTCTTCGATTGAAGAAGCCATTGAGGTTGCGGGTCATGTGGATGAAGTGATGATCATTGGTGGCGGCTCTATCTATCAAGCCTGTATGCCACAGGCCAATAAACTATACCTCACCTTTATTGACTTAAATATTGAGGGAGATACGCAATTTCCCGAGTGGGGGGGTGAGTGGCAAGAAGTTCATCGTGAAATGTATCAAGCGGATGACAAAAATGCTCACAACATGCAGTTTGTGGTTTTTGATAAGCAATAGAGGATTTCGGATCGATATTAAGCAACGATCCGGATCTTTTTATTCGTTAGCCTTTATGGGTTAACGCTGGTTGAGTGAAGTAGTGTTTATCTTCCCAGCGTAGCATGGTCAAACATCCTCCCCACACACAGCCAGTATCAAGCCCTATCACTTCGTCGCTGCGGTAACCTTCTAATGCAGCCCAGTGGCCAAAGAGGACTGTTTTATCGAGTTTAAGGCGTTTGGGTAGGGCAAACCACGGTAACAATTCTTCATCTTTTATTTCTTGAGGGGGAAGTTTGCACGCCATATCAAGACGCCCATCAGCAAAGCAAAAACGCATCCGAGTATAGGCATTGATGGTATAGCGATAGCGGTCAATCCCTTCTAGCTTCGAGCTCCACATATCAGGTGTGTTGCTGTACATCTGCTCGATAAGCCAACGCCAACGATCACTTTGCAAAATACTTTCGACTTCTTTTGCTGCTTGACGTGCAGTTTCAAGATCCCACAGAGGAGAAATCCCCGCATGGCACATAACAAAGTCAGCATGTTCAGCGAGGAGCGGTTGATGGCGCAACCAAGTGAGCAGCTCTGTTGCATCGTTCGCTTGTAATATGGGTAAGGTTTTATCACGAGGTTTACATGGGTGGATGCCCAGCGAGACGGCCAGTAGGTGAAGATCGTGATTGCCTAGAACGATACGCGCCGAACTACCCAATTGTTTGATAAAACGTAGCGTTTCTAGAGATTTAGGGCCTCTTGCTACTAAGTCGCCAGCTACCCACAGTGTGTCTTGTTGTGGTTGGAATTGCACTTGAGCCAATAAACACTGTAGTTCGTCAAAACAGCCTTGAATATCGCCGACAATATAGTTCGCCACGGCTACCTCTTTTAATTTAAAACATTAGGAATAGCGAGACGAAAAGGCTCAATTTCAACAATAAATTCAGCGTCCGCTTCATCTAACATAATGTAATGACCTTGCATAACACCGACTGGCGTTTCTAACGCCGTACCACTGTTATAGCGGTACTCATCATTGGGCAAGATAATCGGTTGTTCCCCGACCACGCCATCACCTTCCACAGACATCTGTTTGCCATTCGCATCGGTAATTAACCAACGGCGGCTCATCAGCTGTACCTGCTGGTTGCTGAGATTACGGATGATGATCACATAGGCAAAGATATAGCGGTGTAAATCGGGATTGGACTGTTCGGGGAGATACTGGGTATGGACTTGGATTTTGATACAAGGTTCAGAGATATCCATGTTAACTCCTTGTTTTTATAGATGAGCGATAGACATTGACCGTTTATCGCTCAATCGTTATTAGGCGTGATGAGCGTCTAACCAGTTTGCCATAGCAACAAACTGTTCAAGTGTTAGGTTTTCCGGGCGCATGCCAGGGTTGACCCCAAGTTCTTCTAGCGTTTCCACCTCAATCAAACCTTTGTAGCAGTTGCGTACGGTTTTACGACGTTGGTTAAAACCATCTCGGCAGACACGCTCTAACCACTTCATGTTTGTCGTTGGATGCGGCAGTACTTCATAAGGCACCAAGCGCACCACGGCTGAATCAACTTTCGGTGGCGGTACAAAGGCCGTTGGCGGAACTTCCAGCACAGGAACCACTTTGCAGAAATACTGCGTCATAACCGTTAAGCGCCCGTAAGCTTTACTGCCGGGACCGGCAGCTAAACGATTGACCACTTCTTTTTGCAGCATGAAGTGCATATCTTGAATATCTTTATGAAATTCAAATAAGTGGAACATTAATGGCGTTGAAATGTTGTATGGCAAGTTGCCGAAAATGCGCAGTTTATTATTCGGCTTCACCAACTGCGTGAAGTCAAAGCGCATCGCATCGCCTTCGTGAATCGTCAATTTACTCGATAATTCTGGGTGGTTGCGCAGGCGCTCAGCTAAGTCACGGTCTAGCTCAATAACAGTGAATTTATCCACTTCGCGGCCGACTGGCTCAGTTATCGCTCCAAGACCGGGGCCGATCTCAACCAAATTTTGTCCCGGACGAGGGTTAATCGCAGAGACGATGCCATCAATAATGTATGGATCGTTTAGGAAGTTTTGACCAAAACGTTTACGCGCTTTGTGCCCTAAGTGGACATCATTTCTCATAGTTTTCTCGAAATTAATTAGGTTTCTTTTCTACCAAGTCAATCGCGTAGGCGAGTGCTGTTCTAAAGCTCCCTGTATCCGCAAGCCCTTTCCCTGCCAATTCGAGTGCGGTGCCATGATCGACCGATGTTCTTATAAAGGGTAGACCAAGAGTAATATTTACTGAACGACCAAAGCCTTTGTACTTTAATACGGGCAGGACTTGGTCGTGATACATGCCTAAAACAGCATCGGCATCTTGCAAGTATTTGTCATTGAAGATGGTGTCGGCTGGTAGTGGGCCAATCAAATTAATGCCATCTTGCTGACGAATTTTTTCTAGTGTTGGAGTGATGGTTTCTATCTCTTCACGGCCCAGACAGCCATCTTCTCCCGCGTGTGGGTTTAAACCACACACATAAATTTTGGGTTGAGCAATGGCAAATTTTTCCACCAAATCTTTATGCAAAATAGTGATGATTTTTTCTAACCGCTCGACCGTTACTGCCTTTGATACATAAGCCAGTGGAATATGTGTTGTCACTAGCGCGACTCTCAACCCTTCTGTTGCGAGCATCATAACCACCAGTGGAGTATTAGATTTTTCTGCAAAGAATTCAGTGTGGCCGCTAAATGCAACGCCAGCTCGGTTGATCACCCCCTTGTGCACAGGGCCGGTGACAATAGCATCAAATTCATCATTCATACAGCCTAAAGCGGCTCTTTCTAATGTATTTAATACATAATGTCCATTGGCTTCATTCAGTTTCCCCGTTATCACTGGTGCGCTGAGGGGAATATGATCCACTACTAACCGTCCCGCTTGCTGTGGTTTTGGTGCAGAGGCGACTAAGTAGTCTTCCAATATAACGTCAATATTGAGCTCTTTAGCGCGCTCTGCAAGCAAGCTTTTGTCCGCGCATACCACCAGTTGATGTGCCCAATCTTCTTTTGATAAGGCCAGCACCAAATCTGGGCCAATACCCGCAGGTTCGCCAGCGGTAACCACGATGCGTTTAATTGTCATCTTGGTTGTCCTGTATAATTTCGACAAAGGCGCTGGCACGCATTTCTTGTAGCCATGCGCTGGCTTCTTCATTGAATTTTCGATTAAAAAGAATGCGATAAGCTTTGTTTTTCAGTGCAGAGTCGGTGCGGTCGACTTCACGACGATCAAGCACTTCGACAATATGCCAACCATGAACGGTTTTAAAGGGTTCGCTGATTTGCCCAACCGATAATGTTTCGATTTGATGTTGAAACTCCGGCACGTACAGATCCGGTGTTTGATAACCCAATTCGCCATTTTGCGCCGCAGAGCCGGGATCTTGGCTGTATTGCTGCGCCAATTCACCAAAGGTCGCTTCACCTGCCTTAATGCGACGAATGAAGTCATGTAGCTCTTTTTGTACGCCGTCATCGCTTAAAATGACCGTGGGTTTGATTAAAATATGGCGTGCATTAACTTCCGTGACCGCGACGGTTTCTAATCCTTTGACGTCATCAATTTTAAGAATGTGGAAACCGACGCCACTGCGAAATGGCCCAATAATAGAGCCTTTGTTTTGCATTTTGATTTGGTCGGCAAAAATTGTCGGCATTTCTTCTTTGCGCATCCAGCCCCAATCACCACCTTGCAGCGCTTTCGGACCTTTTGAATAGGTATAAGCCATGGTGCTGAAATCCGCTCCTTGGTTGAGTTTTTCGACTAAGGTTTTGGCTTGCTGTTCTACTGCGGCCTTATCTTGAGTGTCGTCAACACGCAGTTGGATGTGGCTGATTTTATATTGCACCGTTGCATTGGTTTCTTGCGCAAGAATATTGGCTAAGTTGTCCACTTCGTCTGGTAATATATTGATCCGGCGACGAACTAAAGCATTGCGCGCTTCACTTGCTGCAATTTCTTTACGTACTTGTTCGCGAAATTCGGCATAAGTCAGCCCTTCAGCAGTAACAGAAGCGTTAAGCTGTTCTAGGGTTTGATTATTGTTTTTCGCGATGTCGGCGATCGCGTCACTGAGTCGGTTATCGTCAATGCGAACGCCAATGCGTTGTGCTTCTTGTTGCTGAATGGTATCAATAATCAATTTTTCAACCACTTGCTCACGCAGCACTGTGTCTTCGGGTAGCGTTTGACCATTTTTCTTTGCATTAATGGTCAAGGTTTTTAATGCAGCATCAATGTCACTCTGTAAAATAACGCCACTATTGACGATGACGGCGACGCGATCGAGCTCAACAGGAGTAGCGGATGCGGTGTTTAGGCTTAATGTTGCCATCAATCCAATCAGTGTGTGTTTCCACAATTTCATTTGTAGTCCTATCAAAATGAGCAAGGGCCTTTACGCTTAAGCAAAGGCCGAATAAATTAGTTGTTTAGGAAAAATGGACGACCATAACTTAATGAATTTCCAGCGCTGTCTACGCCCGTCATTCCGGAACCTGCACCAATCGTGGTGCCAAAACCGACAATACCAAAGTTCAAACTAAAGTTATTTTCGTAGAGTGGCGTAGCATTAGGGTCGGTAACAAAATCACCATCCCATTTCCGCAGTTGATTACTATAAGTAAAACCAATATACCAACAATCTGAGGTGTAGCTTAGGTTAGCCAACCACTCTAAGTTCTTTTCTGTGGTTAAATCGTAGAAGTACTGTCCGCTAGCATTCCATTTTTGGGAAATCTGATACCCAGCCAGTAAACCGGCTTGTGAAATACCCTCTTTGGTTATTCCACTAGTATTGAAGTCCACGGTGTTTTTAATGTAATCGTAAGTTACATAGCGGTAGTTGGTTTGAATATAGCCAGAGCCAACCCGATACTCTAGGGTACTGTTGGCGAGCTGCATCGTACTGCTGTCTATGTCGTACTGAACCCCGCCATGGTAGAAGAGTAAATCATCATAGTTGAAATCCATTTCGACGGCCCAAGCCGAGTAGTTGGAGTTAGTGTCTAAATTCTCTGTCTCATTGGGTGAGGAGTTCTTGAGATTTTTTTTGAGGTAAAAAATCTGACCAAAAGAGATGTTTAAACGTTCTTTATACTGATCGTCGAAAAACCGTGAAGAGGCACCGTAGCTGATCTGATTTGCCGGGGCAATATAATCGACTCCGCTATACTTACGGCTGCGGAATAAACCATAATAATCGGTTTGCAGTAGCGTTGTATCGTACAACCCGATATTGCGCTGATCTTCTCTCGGTACATACAAGTATTGAATTTGCGGTTCAAGTGTCTGCGTATAGTCATCAAACAGAACCGTATCTCTTTCCAGTACTAATCCCGCATGAGTTCTAAATTCCGGGATGATGCGTGAAACGCTCTCTTTTAGGTCTTTATAGTTATCTGAATTGAGGCCAACACCGCTGAGATCTTGTTGGTAATAAGTACCAAGCACTCGAGCTTCGGTTGTCCAAGTGCCCCAGGTGTTACTGAGAGGAATAGTAAAGCCCGGTTCAATGTGCGCTCGAGTGGCTGCGGGTTTTTCTCTGGCATCAGTCTCAAAACGTGACAGATGGCTGATGATATCAAAGTTCAAATACGGTAATAATTCGGGCGCATAGTAATTAAACGCAATCTGTGGCATCAGGCGATAGGGTTGGTTGGGGCTGGTTTTATCTTCAGTGGTAAGCAGTTGAAAATCTCGAACCAGTATCGATGAATCCCAATTGTGGGTCCGGTAGGTGGCTTTACCTTCTTGGATAAGCTGACCATCTTCTCGGTTACCGATACCTGAGTCTAAATCACTAAAGTAGCTAATGTCACTGACTTGAGAGTAGTCAATTTCAAACTTCCAAGCTTGGTTGAAAATACCACTGTGTTGGTATTGGAAGCCCCAGCGGCTGCCCTTTTCCGGATGTTTTTGATCATCAGGTAAATATTCAGATTTAATGTTACCTGTACCAAAATCATTCAGATAACGGAATTCACTGTTTAATTGCGTACCGCGTTCTTGCATATATTTAAAGGTCGTTTCTAGGTCATAGTTTGGCGCTAAGTTCCAATAAATAGGTACTTGGGCTTCAAAACCATCGCTAGAACCGTAAGAAACGGTAGGGTATAAAAATCCCGTTTTACGTGTGTCGCCAATCGGCACCGTAAGAAATGGCAGATAAAAAATCGGAATATTTTGAATCTCGAAGCGCGGATTATAAAAAGTGGCTTGCTCTTCATTTTGGTCAATATCAATGCTGGATGCTTTCAATCGCCATGCATTATTGCCTTCAGGGCAAGAGGTAATCGAACCATCTTCTATCTCATAAACGGCCTTACCCGTTTTGGAAATATACACAGCTTCACCACGGCCGGGTTCACACAAAAATTGATATTTTGTGTTCTCTAATGTCATTAAATCCGTATTAAGATTGTTGGTGGCTTTGTCAGAAATGGTCCTTACTTCACCGTCACTGAAGTTGACATTACCTTGCGCAACCACAATATTATCTTTCTGATGCAGGGTAACGGTATCCGCTAGAATGCGTTTTTTACCTTGAACAACGACCACATTGCCTGAGTAGTTTGCGCGTTCACCGTTCACGGCTTCTAGCGTATCAGCCTCGACATTAATCGGTTGCTGACTTGAGTTTTCTGCTTCAGGTTCGTTGATCAAACATTGATCTATAGCGGGCATTTCCTGCACACTATTGTCTAACATAGCTTCTGCTTGAGTCTGTGGCACAAAAAGAGCTGCGCTAATTGAAGCGGCTAACAAGGTGCGGGAAAAACATGACATCGAGTTGTACTATCCTGTTTGAACTTGATTGATTCGGAAGATGGATGGCCGAATGTAAAATAAAACGTTTCTTATCATAAAGGAAATTGAAGCTCCCGGCACTATCAGACCGCTTTACTCCTGAAAAATTCATAGATTGAGAGCACATAATGCATATTTTTGGCAAAATTCTTGGCGCTTTTTTTGGCTTCTTATTTGGAGGACCGTTTGGCGCATTTTTTGGTTTGTTTCTCGGGCATCAATTTGATAAAGCTCGTCGTTTGAATCAAGCGGGGTTTAAAACTAGCTCATTTGGTTCTGGGCCAAGCCAAACTGAGCGACAAGACGAATTTTTTAAAGCCGCTTTCGCGGTCATGGGCCATGTTGCTAAAGCGAAAGGGCAAGTCACCAAAGAAGAGATCCAGCTAGCTACCATCATGATGGAGCGTATGAACTTACATGGTGAGCAACGTAAAGCGGCTCAAGATGCGTTTCGTGAGGGGAAAGAGAGTGGCTTTCCTTTAGAGGAAGTGTTGGAGCGTGTGCGCCTTTCGACGGGTGGACGCTTTGACTTGTTGCAATTTTTCCTCGAATTGCAAATATCAGCCGCGTTTGCCGATGGGGATGTTCACCCTAGCGAGCGCAATGTACTGCACAAAATCGCTCGTAGTTTGGGTTTCTCATCCGATCAACTGGAAAGACGCTTGCGTATGCAAGAAGCGGCCTTTCGTTTTCAACAAGGCGGAAATTTTGGTGGCCAACAACAAGGCTACCAGCAATCTGGGCAGTGGCAACAAGCCGCGCAAGCTGAACGCCTCACTGATGCTTACGATGTGTTAGGCGTGAGTAAAGATGCGGATGCTAAAGAGATTAAACGTGCCTATCGCAAATTGATGAATGAGCATCACCCAGATAAATTGATGGCCAAAGGCTTACCACCAGAGATGATGAACGTTGCGAAAGAAAAATCGCAAGAGATCCAAAATGCGTACGATTTGATTAAGAAAGAGAAGGGTTTTAAGTAACCGGCTATCGTGAATTACCGCGAACGTTCCAATCGATTGAGCTGGTGCAAACTGGCTCTTTTTATTATGAGCATACGCAAGACACAAAAAAAGCCAAGTTTGAAAACTTGGCTTTAGAAAGTGGCTCCCCCTGCAAGACTTGAACTTGCGACATACGGATTAACAGTCCGCCGTTCTACCGACTGAACTAAGGGGGAACAGAATGTTTGCTTATCTTATGCAGATAAATGGTGCCGACTACCGGAATCGAACTGGTGACCTACTGATTACAAGTCAGTTGCTCTACCTACTGAGCTAAGTCGGCGCCGAATCAATAAGCAGTGCTCATTGATGAAAAGTGGCTCCCCCTGCAAGACTTGAACTTGCGACATACGGATTAACAGTCCGCCGTTCTACCGACTGAACTAAGGGGGAACAGGTTTTAAAGAATGGTGCCGACTACCGGAGTCGAACTGGTGACCTACTGATTACAAGTCAGTTGCTCTACCTACTGAGCTAAGTCGGCACATTTTTATCTTTAAATTTATTGTCTGTGCTAGGCACCAACAATTTAGAAATTGTGGTGCCCGGAGGCGGAATCGAACCACCGACACGAGGATTTTCAATCCTCTGCTCTACCGACTGAGCTATCCGGGCGACGGGGTGTATTAAAAGGTTTTTCGCATTTAACGTCAACAGTAAAATGCAAAAAAAATGTCGTTTGTTGTTTTTCTATACTTAGTGACTCGTTTTTGCCCATTTTCGTTAAAAATTAGTGTCAGATTAGATAGGGAAAGAGGCGTTGAAAAGAAAATAGGAGCTTTGAATGGAGCAAATAGCGAATAAAAGCGCGTTGAAAAACACACGTTTATCCGCTTGGTTACACTAAAGGAGCAAACTCACCAGACTGGTTTTAGTTTTTGACGGAAAATGGACTGACCCATAATTCAATCGTTGTAGAGGTAATCGCTGTAGAGGTAGAGGGGATTGGATAAATATGACAGGTAATAAAAAAGCCAAGTCGTTAGACTTGGCTTTAAAGTTGGCTCCCCCTGCAAGACTTGAACTTGCGACATACGGATTAACAGTCCGCCGTTCTACCGACTGAACTAAGGGGGAATTATCTGTGTAAGTCTAAGACTTCGCACCAAATAATGGTGCCTCGAGGCGGAATCGAACCACCGACACGAGGATTTTCAATCCTCTGCTCTACCGACTGAGCTATCGAGGCAATAAATGGTGCCGACTACCGGAATCGAACTGGTGACCTACTGATTACAAGTCAGTTGCTCTACCTACTGAGCTAAGTCGGCGCACTTTATTTATTGCTTGCTGCTACTTTAACAAAAGCACCAACAATTTAATTTGTGGTGCCCGGAGGCGGAATCGAACCACCGACACGAGGATTTTCAATCCTCTGCTCTACCGACTGAGCTATCCGGGCAACGGAGCGCTATTAAACGGATTTTCCCTTCAATCGTCAACTGCTTTTTGGAAATATTTTGAAAAAACGGTTTGTTTGCTGCGAATTTAGACAAAGCTGCGCTTTTTTATCCACCTGCGTTAAATTCCTTTTTGAATTTTGTTACTTTTTCTAAGTACCTTCTCGATTCAGCATTAGGGTGTTTTTGGGTCAGCGCCCAATAGACTTGATTGGGTTGCAGTGAATTTAAGTCCCTCATCGCTCGTTTCCTATCTTTGCTAAAGGTATTGAGTACTCCTCCTGTGCCGCCGTTGTAGGCCGAAATCATACTGTATTCGAGTGACGTTGGATGGCTGACCTCTTTGAGGTAGCGGTTTTTCAGAATATAAAAATAGGCCGTTCCCGTATCAATATTTTTTTCGGGATCAAACAGATATTCAGGACTGGGCTCACCAGATTTATTTTTGACCAGTTTAAAGACATCTCGACCTGCGGTTTTAGGAACCACTTGCATCAGGCCATACGCATTGGCCCAACTGACGGCGTAGGGGTTAAAGCTACTTTCAGTTTTTATGATCGCGTAGATCAGATCTTCGGGAATGTTATATTTTTTCGAGGCTCGGTGCACGATGTCGGCGTATTTATAACCTCGTTTAGAGGCATGATCCGCTACCATAGGAATTTCCACATAGTAGGCTTTTTTGAAATCAACGTTCTTAACTTTTAATTTATTTTCAATAAGATAATCAGCAAATCGATTCGCGCGCCAACCCCACTGGATCGGTTGTTTATCTTGATCAAGCACTTGGTTGTACAAAAATGGCTGACCATTCAATTCGATATTTTGTGAAGAGAAAAGGTCAACGTGTGCGGGATCATCAGGCGTGAGCAAGGTGGTAATAATGGCATTGCGCAGATGTTTTTTGGGGTCAGTTGGGGAAACTGTTTCGATAATAATGGTTCCCGTGGAGAAATTGACTTCGGAACGACTCAGGTAATTATCGATGTATTTTACATAGTTGCTTTTACCGGCGACTTTGATCTCTTTACTGCCCCAGCGTTTCTCAATGTTGCCAGAAAAACTGCTGATCAGTGCATCTAAGGCGGCGGTATCTTTGACAAATTGCCCGGGTAATTGCGCTAAGTTTTTGGCAAAACGGTTGGTCGGCTCATAGTCGACGCTGTATATGCGTTCAACTAATTCTCGGCTACAACCGGCCAGTAGCATTGCAATAAAAAAGTAAGTCAGCTTTCTCATTATCTTCCCAATACAAAAATGACATCAGAGCGTTTACCATGATGTCATTGATTATCCTCGAAATAAATAAGGTATCTCTTATTTGCTTGGTGGCGTGTAGCCTTCGATATGGACCTCTTTTCCTTCAAATAGGAAGTTGGTCATTTCGGTTTCCAGCAATTTACGATGTTCAGGGTCCATCATATTGAGTTTTTTCTCGTTGATCAGCATGGTTTGCTTATGCTGCCATTGTGCCCAAGCCTCTTTTGAGATGTTGTCAAAAATACGTTTACCCAATTCACCTGGGTACAGTTGAAAATCCAAACCGTCGGCTTCTTTATTTAGTCGAGCACAAAATACAGTGCGGCTCATGGTCACTTCCTCTTCGGTGTTTTAAGGGTTAATTTCAAATGGAAGGCTTTCTAGCAACTGTTTTACAGGAGCGGCTAAGCCGATTTGTTCCGGTTGGGCTAAGTTATACCAAAGACCTTTGCTTGCTTCCATGATGATGTTCGGTTGTTGAGATAACTCCACCAAGATCGGTGTGATCTCTAAATGATAATGGCTAAACGTGTGGCGAAAAGCGATGAGTGGGCGAATAGAGCGGATAGCGCTCTCTTTGATGGCTCTGTGATCAAGTTGATCTTCGATGGCACTATCGGGGTTTTCAGGGAAGCAAAATAATCCACCCCAAATTCCACTTTGAGGGCGCTGTTCTAACCATACTTGATGGTTATGGTGCAGCATCACAAACCAAGTTTGTTTGGTTGGTTTGTCTGTTTTTGGTTTTTTGCCCGGATAATCGAGTGGGTTATTTTGTTTATTGGCGATGCAAAAAGATTCAACTGGGCAGAGCGTACATTTCGGTTTGCTGCGTGTGCAGACCATCGCCCCCATATCCATCATGGCTTGGTTATATTTATCAACATCTTGCGCTGGCGTATTTTGTTCGGCATGTTGCCACAACTGAGTTTCAACCTTTTTTTGCCCCGGCCAGCCTTCGACAGCAAAACAGCGGGCTAAAGTACGCTTTACGTTACCATCTAAAATGGCGTGCGGCTGCTTATAAACCGAAGAAAGCACCGCCGCAGCGGTTGAGCGGCCAATACCCGGTAGAGCATTCATCTGTTCGATATCAAGGGGAAACTCACCGCCATATTCGCTGGCCACTATTTTGGCTGCTTTGTGTAGATTGCGCGCACGTGCGTAATAACCAAGGCCGGTCCATAGGTGCAGTACCTCGTCTTGTTCTGCATTGGCCAAATCAATCACGGTTGGAAAACGTTGCATGAAGCGTTCGAAATAAGGGATCACCGTTGCGACTTGAGTTTGTTGGAGCATAATTTCCGACAGCCAAACGCTGTAGGCCGTTTTGTTTTGTTGCCACGGCAAATGTTTGCGCCCATAGGCGTCATACCATTTTAAAATGGCGTTAGCGAAAGGTGTCACGACAGGCTCTTTGGTTTATAGTTTTAGTGGAGCAAAATTGCACCACATAAATGTGACGTTGTAAAACGGACAAATTGTGTGGATTTATCCAACAAGTTTATTTCGATAACACTTGCACCGAGAATAATTCTTTGGATAATCCCCGCTTTGATTAATCAATGTGCAGGCAAGATCAATGAGTGAAGTAACCACCAACGAATATACCGAAGAAGGCAAAATACTGCGTCGAATCCGTAGTTTCGTTCGTCGTGAGGGTCGATTAACCAAAGGCCAAGAAGCGGCAATGAATGAATGTTGGCCAACAATGGGTATTGATTTCCAGCCACAATTGCTCGATTGGGCGGCGGTTTTTGGTAACGATAACCCGGTGGTTTTAGAAATCGGTTTTGGTATGGGCGCTTCATTAGTTGAAATGGCTAAAAACGCACCGCAAAAAAACTTCTTTGGTATTGAAGTGCATAGCCCAGGTGTTGGTGCCTGTTTGTCGGCTGCTCGTGATGCTGGCGTGACTAATTTACGCGTGATGTGCCATGATGCAGTGGAAGTGTTTGAACACATGATCCCTGATGGTAGCCTGCATACACTGCAACTGTTCTTCCCTGATCCTTGGCACAAAAAACGTCACCACAAGCGCCGTATTGTGCAGTTAGAATTTGCGGAAATGGTGCGTCAAAAACTAAAAATGGAAGAGGGTATCTTTCATATGGCGACGGACTGGGAAAACTACGCTGAGCATATGATTGAAGTGATGAATCAAGCGCCGGGCTTTGCCAATATTGCCGCAGAAGGTGACTATATTCCTCGTCCAGAAGAGCGTCCTTTGACTAAATTTGAAGCGCGTGGTCACCGTTTAGGTCATGGTGTGTGGGATATAAAATATAAACGCACCGCGTAACGACTCACTTTTGTTGCTGCAACAAAATTAGCGATTAAAGAAAAGCCAACATTGTTGTAATGTTGGCTTTTTCGGCCTTAGCGCCCTACGAAAATCATTATAAAAATAGAGAAAAACATTTCTCACCCGAGGTAAAGTCACCCATGAAGCTAACACCCAATCTACTTGCTGATATTTTGTGTGAGGTTCGCCCACTGATCGGCAAAGGAAAAGTCGCCGATTACATTCCTGCTTTAGCCAAAGTACCGAATAACAAGCTGGCGATCGCGGTTTACACCAATCAAGGTGAAGTGATTTCGGCTGGAGATGCCACGGAAGGATTTTCAATTCAATCCATCTCTAAAGCTTTGAGCTTAACGCTTGCTATGATGCTTTATAAACCAGAAGAGCTATGGCTTCGTGTCGGAAAAGAGCCTTCAGGCCAAGCGTTTAATTCGATGATCCAGCTTGAAATGGAGCAGGGCATTCCGCGTAACCCTTTTATCAATGCTGGAGCTATTGTGGTGGCGGATATGCTGCATAGCCGTTTATCAGCCCCTCGGCAGCGCTTACTGGAGTTTGTACGTCAGTTGTCTGGTGAAGAGGGCATCGTATACGACAAAGTGGTAGCGGCTTCAGAAATGATGCACAGCGATCGCAATGCTGCCATCGCCTATTTGATGCGATCGTTTGGTAATTTCGATAATGACGTTATCCCGGTCCTGCACAACTATTTTCACGCTTGTTCACTTAAAATGAGCTGTGTTCAATTAGCGAAAACCTTCAGTTATCTGGCGAATAAAGGGGTGTCCGTGCATACCAAGGAAGCGATAGTAACGCCGACACAAAGTAAGCAGATCAATGCCTTATTGGCTACTTGCGGTTTGTATGATGGCGCAGGAGAGTTCGCTTATCGTGTTGGCATGCCGGGTAAATCGGGCGTAGGTGGCGGTATTATTGCTGTTGTTCCTGGGGAGATGACGATTGCGGTTTGGTCGCCAGAGCTTGATGCGTCAGGTAATTCTTTAGCGGGCACTAAGATGTTAGAACTCTTGGCTGAGCGTATTGGTCGCTCTATCTTTTAAGTTCAATATTTTCTGACAGCCCGTGTTTTTGGCAAAAGATTGGCTACCGATTAGGTTAGCCAATCTCTGTTGGGGTTATCTTTTTAGTCGTCAGCCATAAAGGCTTCGAGCAAGTCATTAAGAAACAGTTTTCCTTTTTCTGTGATTTGCCAGTGACTTTCGGTTTGCGTTAAATAGTGTTCGGCTAGTGCCCAATCTATCGTTGACTGAATCACGCTTAAACTTAATCCAGTTGTTTCAACAAAGTCTTGTTTCGGACAAGGTTCCATCAAGCGAAAGCGGTTCATGAAGAATTCAAAAGGGCGATCCGCAGCGGCGACTTCAAATTCGTCATCCAAGTAAGGTTTGAGTAAATTGAGATAGCCACGCGGATGCTTCACCTTAGTGGTGCGTACAATACGCCCATCGTTAAAGCTGAGCTTGCCATGCGCGCCACAACCAATCCCCAGATAATCACCAAAGCGCCAGTAATTTAAGTTGTGTTGGCATTGATAGCCGGGTTTGCTATAGCCAGAAATTTCATACTGCACGTACCCAGCGGCGGCCAATTTTTGGTGACCCAACTCGAAAATATCCCACAGTGCGTCATCATCTGGCAAAGTAGGCGGTTTAAAGTAGAAAACCGTATTAGGTTCAATGGTCAGTTGATACCAAGAAAGATGAGGCGGGTTTAGTGCAATCGCTTTGTCTAAATCGGCCAGCGCTTGTTCACAGTTTTGATCGGGTAAGCCATGCATCAAATCTAAGTTGAAGCTGTTTAAGCCAATTTGATGAGCTAATTGAGCGGCATTAACCGCTTCTTGCTGACCATGAATTCGCCCTAAACGTGCCAGTTTTTGTGGCTCAAAACTTTGTACACCAATCGAGATGCGCGTCACCCCTGCTTGTCGATATCCAACAAAACGGTCAGCTTCTACCGTGCCCGGGTTAGCTTCCATGGTGATTTCAATCTCAGGCTTAAACGCAATACGCGCTTCAATGCCTTGCAGCAGGCGAGCAATACCTTCAGCAGAAAAAAGACTCGGTGTACCACCGCCAATAAAAATGGAATGCAATGGGCGAGGATGGTCTGCAAGGCGGTATTTGGCGATATCGGTATCGAGATCCTCCAATAGCGCATCAATGTATTCACGTTCAGGAATATCGTGCTTTAGCGCGTGAGAGTTAAAATCACAATAGGGGCATTTTTGTACACACCACGGGATGTGCACGTACAAACTCAGCGCGGGTGGTTGCAACATTATGAATTTTGCTCGCTTAAGGTTTTAAATAGCATTTTTAGCGCTTTGCCACGATGTGAAAGCTGCTTTTTACGTGCAGGTAGCAGTTCAGCTGAAGCGCAGTTATCTTCAGGGACAAAGAAGATCGGATCATAACCAAAACCGTTACTGCCGTGAGCTTGGTGCAAGATGCGACCTTGCCACGTACCATGGCAGACCAATGGTGTTGGGTCATTTTCGTGACGCATGAAAACCAGCACGCAATGAAAACGAGCGGTGCGTTGTTCGTCTGGTACGCCTTCCATTGCCGCTAATAATTTTTCTAGGTTTTGTTGGTCACTGGCATTTTCACCAGCGTAGCGCGCCGAGTAAATTCCCGGAGCACCTTGCAGATAATCCACTTCTAAGCCGGAGTCATCGGCAATCGCAGGTAAGCCAGTGATTTTGGCAGCATGTCGTGCTTTGATGATCGCATTTTCAATAAAGGTGGTGCCAGTCTCTTCGGCTTCTGGGACGTTTAATTCTGTTTGCGCCACCACATCAAAACCGAAATCAACCAGCAGATCAGCCATTTCGCGCACTTTGCCTTGGTTTCCTGTGGCTAATACTATTTTTTTCATTGCACTATTTCTCTATTCTTCGACGTAGAATTTTTGGGTGAATTTAAGCTTACCGGTGCCTTTTAAGCCCGCATCAACCTCAATGTCAAAACTCAAATTCTCTTCATTGGTAATGGGGAATTCAGCGAGGTAATAAATCGCGTTGCCCTCTTTAAATTGTTTAAATTCAAGTTCACGTACCTGACCGATTAGGTTTTTCGCATTGCCTTTGAGTGTCGCTTCCATAGCTGGTTTACCTAAGGCCGAGTTATCTAATACGCTGATGTTTAAAATAGCCGAGTAACCATTACGTTTTAACTGATAACTGCGCGCTACTTGTGGCGTTAAAAATGTTGAGTTGAAAGCTGAGTAGTGAACTTCAACATTCTTGATGGTTTGAAACTGCTCGGCGAGTGTGGGTAGCGAAATAAAGGCTATAACAAACGCTATCATCCATTTACGCATGTGGTGCTCCTTACAAAACAGAGTGGGCTAAATAAAAAGCCATCACAAGATGGCTTCAATCGGCTGTGGTATCACTTGAGGTGAATGAATTCGGACTTGTTTATGGCGTCCCAATTCCCCTTTTTCTATCTCGATTAAACCTTTGGCGACTTTAAATTGTTTAGCCAAGAATTTGGTTAAATGCGCGTTGGCTTTGCCATCAACAGGCGGTGCGGTGATGGCAATTTTGAGTTCCTCACCATGCAAGCCGACGATACTATCGCGGCTTGCTTTGGGTTGGATGTAGAGCTTGAGGATTAGATCCTCTCCCTCTTGCCAAACAGCAGATGACATTACAACTGATACCATACTGGGCCAATAAAATCGCCCATTAGGAAGTTCGCAAACTGCAGCACAATAAACAGCACCAATACACTTAAATCAAAACCACCCATCGCTGGTAGGATACGGCGGATCGGCGCAAGCATCGGCTCGGTTAATTGATGAAATACATATTCAATCGGGCTGCGGCCTTGGCTAACCCAACTGAGAATGGCGCGGATCAACAGCACCCAGAACAGTAAACCGCCAGCGGCTTTGACTAACGAGAGTAAGCCTAAGAATAAAAAGTAGACGCTAAAACTAACTGCACCACCTGATGCCACCAGCATTAAGGCAATAAATTTCAATACGCACAGCACGTACGCAAAGAGAACCGTGGCCAAATCTAGGCTACCAATGGATGGAATCGCTCGGCGCAGTGGGCCAACCACAGGTTGCGTTGCTTTGACGATAAACTGGGAGAATGGGTTATAGAAATCGGCACGCGCTGCTTGTAACCAGATGCGTAAAATTACGACCATGATGTACAGATCAAACAGGGTGGAGATCAAAAAACTCATTGAATTCATAGCTAGCCCTTAATATGAGTAGAGTGTCGTTTGCGCTTTTGCGCTATAGCTTAGTGAAACGCCACTAGGATTAAAACAGTTTTTCCATTTCTTGTGCACGAGTTACGGCCGCTTGCATCGCTTGTGCAACGATATTGGCAAGTTGATGCTCGTTAAAGGTGCGAATCGCCTCGGCGGTGGTGCCGCCTTTGGAGGTCACTTGTTCACGCAATGTCGAGAGTTCAATCTCAGGGTTTGCCACCACCATTTCGGCTGCGCCTAACGCCGCTTGTTGTACTAACAAACGGGCCGTTTCTTTATCAAAGCCTTGAGCGATGGCTTCATTTTGCATCGCTTCCATAAACAAAAAGAAGTAGGCAGGCGCACTGCCTGCAGCGGCGATGATGCCATTAATGGCGGACTCGTTTTCAACCCAGCACACTTCACCAACGGCTTGTAGCAATTGTGCGGTAAAGCGTTTGTCTTGCTCTGATACGCTTGGAGCGGCAAATAGACCGCTCATGCCTCGATTGATCAGCGAAGGTGTATTGGGCATGGCGCGTACTAGTTGTAGTTCGGTTGCCAGCATCTCATTAAGGCGCGCCGCAGAAACACCTGCTGCAATGGAGATCACCAACTTATTTCTAAAATCAATGGATTGCAAAGGTTGACAGACACTGGCCATCAACTGCGGTTTGACCGCCAGTACCACCACATCGGCTTGCTGCGCTGCGGCAAGATTATCGCTGGTGGTGTGAATGCCATAAGCACTTTCCAGTGGTTTGCGTCTTGTTTCTGACGGTGCGGTCGCGGTAATTCTATCAGCTGGATAACCGCTGGCGACTAAGCCTGCAATAATTGCTTTGGCCATATTGCCTGCACCGATAAAAGTGATGTTTCTCTGCTGCATCTGCTGACCTCTAATTGCTTGTCGCTGATTGATTATTATGTGGTTGATAGATAAGCCAGTGCTAAGCGTAATCACGCGCACCAAAAATAGCGGTGCCGATCCTCACCATAGTGCTACCAGCTTCAATCGCCGCTTGCATGTCGCCACTCATGCCCATTGAGAGCGTATCTAACCCTGAAAAACGTTCAGACAATTGCGCTTGTAAGCTCGCCAGTTTTTGAAATGCGGCAAGTTGCGCAGCGTAATCGGGGACATTCTCAGGAATAGACATCAGTCCTCTTAACGTGAGGTTGGGTAGCGCGGATATCAACTCTGCCAACTCAACTATTTCGTGTTCATCAATGCCCGATTTCGAGCTTTCGCCGCTGGTGTTGACTTGAATCAAGACCTGTAGTGGTGGCATGCCTGCTGGGCGTTGATCATTTAAACGCTGGGCAATTTTACTTCGATCCACCGTATGCACCCAAGCAAAGTTCTCGGCCACAATGCGCGATTTATTGGACTGAATTGGGCCGATAAAGTGCCATTCTAAATCCAGTTCGGGGTGCAAGGTATTGAAGTATTGAACTTTATCCGCGCCCTCTTGCACATAGTTTTCACCAAATAAACGTTGCCCAGCGCGCGCCGCTTCTAGAATCGCCTCGACAGGTTTGGTCTTACTGACCGCTAAAAGTTGCACTCTCTCTCGAGCGCGTCCACACTTTTGTTGTGCACTTTCAATTTGTGAAGTGATCTGTTCAATGTTTTGTTGAATACTACTCATAGCCTGACTTTACTAAGGAAATTAAATGGATATCGCTGAGCTACTGGATTTTAGTGTAAAGCACAACGCTTCGGATCTACACCTATCTGCAGGTGTTCCACCTATGGTACGGATAGATGGTGAAGTAAGAAAGCTCGGAGTGCCTGCTTTTACTCATGCTGACGTGCATCGTTTGATTTTTGAGATCATGAACGACGCTCAGCGTAGTGAATTTGAAGAGAAACTGGAAGTGGATTTCTCATTTGAGCTGCCTAATGTAGGGCGTTTTCGTGTCAATGCTTTCCATCAATCTCGTGGCTGCTCTGCGGTTTTCCGGACGATTCCAACGGTGATCCCAACCTTGGAAGAACTACAAGCGCCTGACATTTTTAATAAAATCGCCAATTATGAGAAAGGATTGGTGCTGGTGACTGGGCCAACAGGGTCGGGTAAGTCGACCACACTGGCAGCAATGGTTGATTACATTAATTCTCATCACAACAAACACATTTTAACCATTGAAGACCCAATTGAGTTTGTGCATAGCAACAATAAATGTTTGGTTAACCAACGTGAAGTGCACCGAGATACCCACAGTTTTAAAGCAGCGCTACGCTCGGCGCTGCGCGAAGATCCGGATGTAATCTTGGTCGGTGAGCTGCGCGATCAAGAAACCATCAGCTTAGCGTTAACCGCGGCTGAAACCGGGCATTTAGTGTTTGGCACGTTACATACCAGCTCTGCGGCGAAAACTATCGACCGGATCATTGATGTGTTTCCCGGTAGTGATAAAGAGATGGTTCGTTCAATGCTCTCTGAATCATTGCGAGCCGTGATTGCGCAAAAGTTGCTAAAACGTTTAGGTGGGGGCCGCGTCGCATGTCATGAAATTATGCTTGCCACTCCAGCGATTCGTAACTTGATCCGCGAGGATAAGGTTGCGCAGATGTACTCCATCATCCAAACGGGTGCGGCGCATGGCATGCAAACCATGGAACAGAATTCTAAACAGTTGATTGCGCAAGGTATTGTCGATCAAGAAGAAGTGCAGAAAAAACTGGAAGTCAATTCATCAC
Organism: Vibrio sp. 2-2(8); assembly: GCF_963888495.1. NCBI lineage: Bacteria > Pseudomonadati > Pseudomonadota > Gammaproteobacteria > Vibrionales > Vibrionaceae > Vibrio > Vibrio sp. 2-2(8). The sequence goes on from NZ_CAWPJM010000054.1 coordinate 85,831, forward strand.
CATTTTAAGAGAGAGCTCATGGAACTGAACCAATGTCTTGAGGGTATGTTGACTCAAAAAGCTTCCGACTTGTACCTCACCGTAGGAGCGCCAGTGTTATTTCGCGTCGATGGAGAGTTAAGAGCTCATGGCGAAAAGTTATCCCAAACGCAGGTGATGGCGTTGTTAGATGCCATGATGGATGAGGATCGCCGCCGTGAATTTCAACGCACACGTGAAGCCAATTTTGCAGTGGTGAGAGAGATTGGCCGTTTTCGTGTCAGTGCTTTTTTTCAGCGTGAGCTGCCCGGTGCGGTGATCCGCCGTATTGAAACTCATATCCCCACTTTTGAAGAATTAAAGTTACCGGGTGTGTTGCAAGATCTCTCGATTGCAAAGCGTGGGCTGGTGCTGGTGGTAGGCGCGACGGGGTCGGGCAAATCGACCACCATGGCGGCCATGACGGGTTATCGTAACTCGCACCGAACAGGGCATATTTTAACGGTGGAAGACCCGATTGAGTTTGTGCATGAGCATCAGCGTTGCATTGTGACCCAGCGAGAAGTAGGGTTGGATACCGAGAGTTACGAAGTGGCTCTGAAAAACTCTCTGCGCCAAGCCCCTGATATGATTTTAATTGGTGAGATCCGTTCACGTGAAACGATGGAATATGCGATGACCTTTGCCGAGACAGGTCATTTATGTATGGCAACGTTACATGCTAACAATGCCAACCAAGCGCTTGAGCGAATTTTGCATTTGGTTCCTAAAGAGCAAAAAGAGCAGTTTTTGTTTGATCTGTCGATGAACCTCAAAGGCGTCGTGGGGCAGCAGTTGATCCGCGATAAAAATGGCAAGGGACGACATGGTGTGTTTGAGATTTTACTCAACAGTCCTCGAATTTCCGATTTGATCCGCCGCGGTGATCTGCACGAATTGAAAGCGACGATGGGCAAATCAAAAGAAGTGGGGATGCAGACTTTTGACCAAGCACTGTATCAACTGGTCGTTGAGGACAAAATCAGTGAACAAGATGCACTGCACAGCGCTGACTCGGCTAACGATTTACGTTTAATGTTAAAAACAAAGCGTGGCGAAGGGATCAGCAGTGGCACATTGGATAACGTGCAGATTGATATGGAATAGTCGCAGTTTAAGACGAACAATCCCGAACTCGATTCGGGATTGTGCTGCACCGCTGTATTAAAGTTAAGTTACGCGAGGTTAAGTTACGCGCCCCATTGCGCTTCAAACCAGCTCTCTAAGATCACTACGGCTGATTGGCAATCGACATTGCCTTTGCTCAGCGCTTTATAGCCGCCCATGGCAAATAAGTCGGCGCGGGCTTCCCGGGTTGAAAGCCGTTCGTCATGCATCTCGACGGCTAAGCCAAAGCGCCCGTGTAAACGCTGCGCAAATTTTTTGGCTCGTGGGGTAATGGTTTCTAATGCTTTGCCGTGCAAATCTGTTGGTAGCCCTACCACCAATAAATGGGGTTGCCACTCTTTGATCTGCTTTTCGATCTCTTCCCAATGTGGAATTCCGTCATTGGCTTTAAAGGCTTTAAGTGGCGATGCGGTGCCTGTAACTTCTTGGCCAATCGCACTGCCGATGCTTTTGGTGCCAAAGTCAAAAGCCATAATGGTTCTGGATGTCATAATCAGTATCTTGAATGGTGCAACGAAGGCTCTAAAAAGGCGCGTTACCTAGTTAGAGCCGTAAAGGTTAGAGCCGTAAAAGTTAAGCATGCCCAGCTTGCGCTGAGAGTTGGATGGGGTCAATGCCGAGTTTTTTAATCGCCTGATTCCACTTATCGTGAATGGGCGTATTAAAGATAACCTCTGGATCGGCCTCAATGGTTAACCAAGAATTTTCAGCCAGCTCTAACTCAAGCTGACCCGGCTCCCAGCCTGAATAACCCAGAGCCACAAGATAGTGACTTGGTTCGGCATCTGTGCCCAGTACCGCTAAAATATCTTTCGATGTGGTGACGGCAATGTCATCGCTCATACGGATGCTGGATTCATAATGATCTTTCGGTCGATGTAGGATAAAACCGCGATCTTCAGAAACAGGGCCGCCATTCAATACAGGCCTTTTTAGGCTATCAAGTTGAAGCTTCGGGTAGCTTGGCTCAACATCGACTTGGTTTAACATGCCGCCCACGGTGATATCAATCGGCACATTAATCATCAAGCCCATCGCCCCTTCTTCATTGTGCTCACAGATGTAAATAACACTGTGCTTGAAGTAAGGGTCTCTCATACTTGGCATGGCGACTAAAAAATGATTTGTAAGATTCATACTGCCTCCAACCTATCGCAAATTACTGGGCAAGAGTTTGCCCAGTTCAGCATGACTTGTTGATTCGACGCTCAATCGCGTCCATCAACTTACCGGTAATTGAGATATCAAAGGCGGCCTCTATTTCACGAATACACGTAGGGCTCGTCACGTTGATCTCAGTGAGCTTGTCGCCAATAACGTCAAGTCCGACAAAGATTAAGCCTTTTTCTTTCAATGTTGGAGCAATAGTTTGAGCAATTTTTTTATCGGTTTCGCTCAGCGGACGCGCTTCACCACGGCCACCAGCTGCCAAATTGCCACGGGTTTCACCTTGTGCCGGAATTCGCGCTAGGCAGTAAGGCATTGGTTCACCATCGACCACTAAAATACGTTTATCACCGTTGCTGATGTCAGGTACAAAAGTTTGCGCCATACAGTAGTTTTGGCCGTGGTTAGTTAATGTTTCGATAATGACAGATACGTTTGGATCACCCTCTTTAACGCGGAAGATAGATGCCCCGCCCATACCGTCTAACGGTTTTAAAATCACATCACCATGTTGCGCGCGGAAGGCTTTAATTTTTTCCGCTTTACGCGTCACTATGGTGGTTGGCGTTAGTTCAGGGAACCATGCCGTAAACAGTTTCTCATTGCAGTCACGTAAGCTTTGCGGCTTATTGACGATTAATGTTCCTGCTTCTTCTGCTCGTTCTAGAATGTAGGTTGCGTAGATATATTCAGTGTCAAACGGCGGATCTTTACGCATCAACACTGCATCGAGATCAGCCAGTGGAATAGTTTGCTCAGATAAAAACTCATACCAACCGTTCGGATCTTCTTTCAATGTCACCACTTTGGTATCGGCAAAAGCGACACCTTGATCTAAGTGTAGATCATTCATCTCCATATAGTGGATTTCATAACCACGACGCTGCGCTTCTAGCAACATGGCAAAGCTGGAATCTTTTTTGATGTTAATGGACGAGATAGGGTCCATGACGATACCAAGTTTAATCATTGTTTTTCTCCGGTTAGCCAAGATCGCCAAAGCGAACTTGAAGAGCAGTAATAGCCGTTAAGGCCGCAGTTTCAGTACGCAGTACGCGTGGGCCTAGCAAGGTTTCTTCAAAATGGTACTGTTCAGTCATGCTAATTTCTGATTCTGATAAGCCCCCTTCAGGGCCAATCAACAAACGGACTTTATTGATGGGTTGAGGCAGGGTATTAATCGAATACTTCGCACGTGGATGTAAGTTGAGCTTGAGCGCATCACTGGGTTCGGCACACCACTCTTCCAATTGCATAATTGGGCGGATCAGCGGCACTATATTGCGGCCGCACTGCTCACAAGCGCTGATTGCAATTTTTTGCCACTGTTCAAGTTTTTTCTCAAAACGTTTGGCATCTAATTTCACGCCGCAACGTTCAGAAATCAAAGGCGTGATGGTATTGACGCCAAGTTCGACCGATTTTTGAATGGTGAACTCCATTTTGTCTCCACGCGAGATCACCTGCCCAAGGTGTAAATTAAGAGGCGATTCACAGCTGCTTTCGACTCTTTTCAACACATTGACCAGCACATTTTTTTTGCTGACCTCGGTAATTTCCGCTGGGAATTCCGCGCCACTGCCATCAAAAAGCAGTACTTCTTGGCCCGCTTGCATGCGTAACACCCGGCCAATATGCCCAGCCGCATCATCATTGAGAGCAATAATGCTTGAGGGTTGAAGAGGAGTCGGATGATAAATTCTAGGGATACGCATGGATAGTTCCTACCTGACGTTGAATAGCCATTAACATGGATGCTTTACACTGAAAAAACAAGGGGCAAGGGCGAGTTTCAATCACGAAAATGGCCCACAAAAAGTACCTCATGAACGGCACTGTTGCTGCACAAATGGGTTGTGATTGCCTTGAACTTTGGCAATTCGCTGATCGCGTTTGCATTCCCACTCATCGGCTGGGTATTGGCGATTCCAAGCTTGCATTAGTTGTGTTTGGGACTTGGATAACTGAAAGCCATAGTTTTGGCTCATGTACAGATAGGTACGAGCAATTGAGCCGCGTGCTCTATCGGGTGGCATGACTTTGCGTTGTTTAAAATCGACCTGCATTTCACAACGGCCATAGCTTTCACCCTCTACGCCATTCCACTGACTGAAATTGTAGTTTGAACGGTCACCGTTGACTTCGCCAATCGCCGGCGTCAGGTTGTGGAGGTCAGCTTCCATCGAACGAAAAATAGTATCATTTTTGGTGCAATTTTTACGTCCACCTTGCTGCCAACACTGGCGCTGGTGGCCAAATTGCCAAGCAGGGACGACGTGTTCCCATTCAATACGGCTGGCGCGAGTTTGTTGTTTGCGAACTTGGTAACCACAAGCTTGTAAGTCGGGCGTGCCTTTCTTACCTTGCCATGCAATGTCACAACCGCAGTAAAAGCTCACTGGATGATCATGATAGATTTTCAATGCTTCTTTTTTAGCTTGAGAAAAGGAAGCGGGAGGCGCAGCTAGGGCACAAAACGAGAACAAAGCTAAGCTGCTATTCACAAGCAATAAGCGAAAATAGGACATCATTTAGACTGATATAAGTATGGTTTTTATTAGTCTAACACTCAGATTAAAGAATAATAAATGATGTTTTTGTTGTTAATTGCAGATGGGTGTAACCACACCGCTGTGGATTCAAGTAGCAGCAACCAAAGTTTATTTAGGAAAGCTGCACGCCAGTAAAATGGAGCGTTTGCGCACAGTGTTGACAGCGGTAGGTGGCTTGATTGCGCATCACTTTATTGTGACGACGGACAGTGAGCGGATAATGCGCACAAGCGCAGTGATATTCAAAGGTTTTGCCTTGCACAGAAGAGACTTCAAAGCGATGAGTGGTATTGGCTGGTAAATGAAACACTTGATTCATCACGGCCTGCCACTCTTTACCGTGTGGACGAACACGACCATAGCGCTGGTAGGTAATTAGGTGGGCGATTTCATGTGGGATCACTTCATCGAGAAAGGCGCGTTGATTTTCAGCAAACAGCACTGGATTCAGTCTGATTTCCCAACGTTGTAAATAAGCCTTACCTGCCGCCTTTCCCCGCAACTGATAGCTGATACTCGGCATAGGGAAGTCGTGTTGAAAATAGTGACGAGCGGTTGTGATGCACTGTTTTGCTTTTACTTGCGCACGGTAATGTAGCTCAAAATTAGGCACAGATTCATTCCTAGAAAAAAGCCCTTGCGAATGAGCAAGGGCTTACAAATTTAAACTAGGTTGAAAATTACTTCAAGCCAGCAAAGTCACGCAGGATGGCGGCTTTGTCAGTCGCTTCCCAAGGAAACTCTTCACGGCCGAAGTGACCGTAAGCGGCGGTTTTCTTGTAGATCGGTTGCAGCAAATTGAGCATTTCTTGTAGGCCGTATGGGCGTAGGTCGAAGTGCTGGCGTACCGCTTCAATGATGATCTCTTGTGATACTTTCTCAGTACCAAAGGTTTCGACCATGATTGAGGTTGGATCTGCGATACCAATGGCGTATGACAACTGAATTTCACAGCGGTCAGCAAGGCCAGCCGCTACGATGTTTTTCGCTACATAACGCGCCGCGTAGGCTGCACTACGGTCTACTTTTGATGGATCTTTACCAGAGAATGCACCACCACCGTGACGCGCTGCGCCGCCGTAGGTATCAACGATGATCTTACGACCAGTTAAACCACAGTCACCCATTGGGCCGCCAATCACAAAACGACCGGTTGGGTTGATGAAGAATTTGGTCTCTTTGCTAAGCCACTCGGCTGGCAACACAGGCTTAATGATCTCTTCCATGACGCCTTCGCGTAGGTCAGCTGTCGAGATAGAGTCACAATGTTGCGTTGAAAGAACGACTGCATCAATTCCGACAATTTTACCTTGGTCATATTGGAAGGTAACTTGAGATTTTGCATCAGGACGTAGCCAAGAAAGCGTGCCATTTTTACGCACTTCTGCTTGTTTTTGCATCAAGCGGTGAGCGTAGGTGATCGGTGCTGGCATCAGGATTTCAGTTTCGTTGGTCGCGTAACCGAACATAATACCTTGGTCACCGGCGCCTTGTTCTTTAGGATCGGCCTTATCAACACCTTGGTTGATATCAGGTGACTGTTTACCAATGGTATTCAAAACGGCGCAAGAATTGGCGTCGAAACCCATCTCTGAGTTGACGTAACCAATTTCACGAACGGTTTGGCGAGTAAGCTCTTCAATGTCCACCCATGCAGAGGTAGTGATTTCACCACCAACCATGACCATGCCGGTTTTCACGTAAGTTTCACAAGCAACGCGCGCTTTGATGTCTTGTTCTAGAATCGCATCCAAAACTGCATCAGAAATTTGGTCTGCAATTTTATCTGGATGGCCTTCTGAAACGGATTCAGAAGTAAACAGGTGCTTAACCATGAGAGCTCCACTTTTAATCGTTGGACTATGGCAAGCTTCGCTCACCATCGTTATTCATTAGTTTATGTAGGTGTTTCTACATCTAGACGTCTATTCTAGTTTTGAATGGTCGAATTACAAGTTATTTTTACGCCTGTCTGTAAACCAAACGTTTGCTTATAATTTAGATGAAAAATTGGAGTTTGGTTTTTTATCCTAAAAATAAGCGCTAAAGAGCACTATTTCTCCAGTAAAACGTTTGCAGTGAGAAAAGTGCTTTGAGAGAATAGCCGCGCTATTTTCAGCCCATTTCCGTTAATTTGAATTCGCTTAATGCACTCAGGAGCAGACATGTCTTCCCGTAACCTTGTTTCTAATAAAGAACTCGCCAATGCCATCCGTGCTCTTAGTATGGACGGTGTTCAACAAGCTAACTCTGGTCACCCTGGTGCACCGATGGGTATGGCGGATATCGCTGAAGTTCTTTGGCGTAGCCACTTAAACCATAACCCACAAAACCCACAATGGGCTGACCGCGACCGTTTTGTGCTGTCAAACGGCCACGGCTCAATGCTGATTTACTCTTTATTGCACCTGAGCGGTTACGCGCTGTCGATTGATGATTTGAAAAACTTCCGTCAATTGCACTCAAAAACACCAGGTCACCCAGAATACGGTTACGCGCCGGGCATTGAAACCACCACGGGCCCACTAGGCCAAGGTATTACTAATGCGGTCGGCATGGCGATGGCTGAAAAAGCACTGGCGGCGCAGTTCAACAAACCGGGTCACGACATCGTTGACCACTTCACCTATGTGTTCATGGGTGATGGCTGTTTGATGGAAGGCATCTCGCACGAGGCGTGTTCTCTGGCGGGCACACTGGGCCTTGGCAAACTGATTGCGTTTTGGGATGACAACGGCATCTCTATCGATGGTCATGTGGAAGGCTGGTTCTCTGATGACACGCCAAAACGTTTTGAAGCGTACGGCTGGCATGTTATTGCTGCGGTTGATGGCCATAACGCTGAAGCGATTAATGCCGCGATTGAGGCTGCAAAAGCAGACCCTCGTCCAACCTTGATTTGCACCAAAACCATCATCGGTTTTGGTTCGCCAAATAAAGCGGGCTCACACGACTGTCACGGTGCCCCTTTAGGCGCTGAAGAAATCAAAGCAGCGCGTGAATTCCTGGGTTGGTCGCATGCACCTTTCCACATCCCTGCCGACATTTACGCGCAGTGGGATGCCAAAGAAGCTGGCCAAGCGAAAGAAACCGATTGGAACGCCAAGTTTGAAGCCTACGCCGCCGCTTACCCAGCCGAAGCCGCTGAGTTCAAACGCCGCGTAAATGGCGAGTTGCCAGCAGAATGGGAAGCGAAAGCGAGTCAAATTATCGCGGACCTTCAAGCCAACCCAGCCAATATTGCGTCACGTAAAGCGTCACAAAATGCGCTGGAAGCGTTTGGTAAAATGCTGCCAGAATTTATGGGCGGCTCGGCAGACTTGGCACCGTCTAACCTCACCATGTGGTCGGGCTCTCAATCGCTCACGGCGGAAGATTTCTCGGGTAACTACATTCACTATGGTGTGCGTGAATTCGGTATGACGGCCATCATGAATGGTATCGCGCTGCACGGTGGCTTCGTTCCTTACGGCGCAACCTTCCTGATGTTTATGGAATACGCCCGTAATGCAATGCGTATGGCCGCGCTGATGAAGATTCAGAACATCCAAGTCTACACTCATGACTCGATTGGCTTGGGTGAAGATGGCCCAACCCATCAACCGGTTGAGCAAGTGGCTTCACTGCGTTTGACACCGAACATGAGCACATGGCGTCCGTGTGACCAAGTGGAATCAGCCGTCGCATGGAAGTTAGCGATTGAGCGTAAAGATGGCCCATCAGCGCTGATTTTCTCTCGCCAAAACCTAGCGCAGCAGCCACGCAGTGAAACGCAAGTTGCGGATATCGCGAAAGGTGGTTACATCCTAAAAGAGTGCGCGGGTCAGCCTGAGCTTATCCTGATTGCCACTGGCTCTGAAGTTGAACTGGCGGTAAAAGCCGCAGAGCAACTTACAGCAGAAGGTAAGAAAGTGCGCGTAGTTTCGATGCCATCGACCGATGCGTTTGATAAACAAGACGCAGCCTACCGCGAAGCCGTACTACCAGCAGCCGTGACTAAGCGTATCGCTATTGAAGCAGGTATCGCCGACTTCTGGTACAAGTACGTTGGTTTTGGCGGCAAGATCATCGGTATGACTACCTTTGGTGAGTCAGCACCGGCGGATCAACTGTTTAAAATGTTCGGCTTTACAACTGAAAACGTGGTGAAACAAGCACAAGAGCTGCTTGCTTAAGCCTTCTTATTTTTAATGCAAAAGCCCAGCGAGTCATTCGCTGGGCTTTTTTGATCTTGATGTTTATGGTGCTTTCCATTCCTCAGGACAGGCTTGACGTAGCGCGTCGATAAACAGACGCAGTTTGAGCGGATGTCTGCCTGCTGGATAATGACAACTAATTTCAGTGGGTGGCGACAACCATTCTGGCAAACATGCTTGCACACTGTTTGGGTGCGCTTGTTCAAAGCCTTTGGCAAACCATGTCGGCAGTAAGCCGATGCCTCTTCCTTTGGCTATCGCATCCGCTTGCATAGCTAAATTATCACTCTGCAAGCGGCTTGTGAGCGCAGGTAAAAGATAGCTGCCGTGAATAGGATGAATGAGAGCCAAAGCTTCTTGGCGAAAAGCGATAAAATCAATCCAAGGATGTTTGACTAGATCTTGTGGATGCTCTGGCATGTCGTTATTGGCAAGATAGTGTGGCGACGCATAAGGTGAATATTGCCAATGGCCGAGCAATTCACGTCTCCAGCCTTGTTGAGCAAACGGGCCAATCCAAATAAGTAAATCAGGCTCAAGATGCGACTCTTCTGCCACATATTGGCTGTAGAGTCGAATGTTGATTTCGGTGTGGGTTTGCATGAACTCATCCAATACGTTGCTCAACCAGCCACGAATTAAGTTCGGATGAACCACCAAGGTCATTTCACCGCTGATTTGGTTATTAAACTCTTGCAGTGCTTCATGGCTTTTTTCTGCTAATTCAAGCAGTTGTTCTGTATAGACTGCAAAAACTTGCCCAGCTTTAGTCAAAGTTAGACGGTTGCCTTGCCGAGCAATTAAGGCTTGTCCGAGATCGTTTTCCAAAGACGCCAAACGTCGACTGAGGGTGGACTTAGGCTGTTCCAGCGCTTTCGCCGCCGCAGTCAGGCTTTTGTATTGACAGAGAGCATGGAAAGCTTTGATCGCACTGAAATCATGCATAAGTAAAATGGCCTTTTAATCTAATCATCACTGTGTTCCATATTCGGTATCGACCATTCCATCTGTCTATCTATCTCAATCATCAAAATTATGAATAATCCACTCCTGAAATTAATAATCATTATCATTTAAAGGAGTGGTACATGTCCAGACTCAATCCGCTGAATGTTGCAATTACTGCGGCGCTCGGGTTATTCACCTCATCACACGTTTTCGCTGAAGAAATTCAATCTTATGAGAAATTAGTGGTGACGGCGGCTGGTTTTGAACAAACACAAGCGCAAGCTCCAGCGAGTATCAGTGTGATTACACGAGAAGAGTTGCAATCACGTTATTATCGTGATGTAACCGATGCACTGCGCAGTGTGCCGGGCGTGTTGGTGACTGGAGGTGGTGATAAAACAGACATCAGCTTGCGCGGTATGAGTTCAAACTACACCTTGATGTTAGTCGATGGTAAGCGTCAATCTTCGCGTCAAACTCGACCAAATAGTGATGGCCCAGGTATTGAGCAGGGATGGATGCCACCACTGCAAGCCATTGAACGAATTGAAGTGATTCGTGGCCCAATGTCGACTTTGTATGGCTCAGATGCCATTGGTGGTGTGATCAACATCATCACACGAAAAGATAATCAAGAGTGGTCAGGCAGTGTTCAGTTGGATACGGTTTTCCAAGAAAATCGCGATTCTGGCGATCAGAACGGCGTCAACTTCTTCCTGACAGGGCCACTGGCCGACAATCTTTCTCTGCAAGTTTATGGACAGAGTACCGAACGCGATGAAGATAAGATTGAACGTGGCTACCAAGACAAAAGCTTAAAAAGTTTAACTTCAAAGTTGAACTACCAACTTAATGAGCAGCATGATCTGACTTTTGAAGTGGGTACTTCCGCACAAGATCGCCGAGGCAATGTAGGGTTATCCGTGCCAACGACAGGTTGTAAAGGTGGGTGCGAAGACAGCTTAAACGAATACCGTAGAACCTATATTTCCCTTTCTCACCAAGGGGATTGGGGTGACTATGGTGTGTCGGATACTTATGTCCAACGTGAAGTAAGTAACAATAAAAGCCGTGAGATGGAGATCATCAATACGGTGGCTAAATCAAGCTTAGTGGTGCCATTGACTAACAATACCGCAACCGTAGGCATTGAGGCTTCACATTCAAAGTTAGAAGATTTCACCTCAAATAAAGCCTCTGATTTAACTCAGATTGAAAGCACTCAATGGGCGGCGTTTGTTGAAGACGAGTGGCGCATGACCGAGTCGTTTAACCTAACCTTAGGTGGCCGTGTTGACCACGATGAAAATTATGGTTCTCATTTTAGCCCGAGAGCGTATGGCGTGTGGACCATCAATCCAGCGTGGATTCTGAAAGGTGGCGTGGCAACGGGTTTCCGTTCACCGCAGCTCAGAGAAGTCACGCCAAATTGGGCGCAAGTGAGTGGTGGCGGTAATATCTACGGCAACCCAGATTTAAAACCCGAAACTTCAATCAACAAAGAGTTGGGGTTGATGTACCAAAATGGAGAGGGTCTTAACGCGAGTTTGACTTTCTTCCATAATGATTTCAAAGACAAAATTACCCGTGTTGTGTGCCCCAACCACATTTGTACTGCAGGTCCAAACGAGTGGGGTTCTGATCCCACTTATCGAGTGAACGTTGATGAAGCGTACACGCGTGGGGTTGAAAGTACGCTCGGTTTACCTATCACAGAAACGGTTTATTTCAACGCGAGTTATACCTTTACTGACTCAGAGCAAAAAACCGGAAAATATCAAGGTATGCCACTTGAGCAACAACCTGAACATCGCTTCAGCGCTGATATTGATTGGCAAGCGACTGACAACTTGAGCAGTTGGTTGAAGCTGACTTATCGTGGAAAAGAGAGCAACCCAGTCACTGGCCCTTCTCGTAGCAGCTTGATTGAACCAGCTTATCAGTTCATCGATACTGGCATCACTTACGCGCTTTCTTCTCAAGTAAGCTTGAAAGGTGCGATTTACAATCTACTCGATGAAGAAATTTCATACCAAGAATATGGCTATGTAGAAGATGGACGTCGTTATTGGTTAGGTATTGACGTTAATTTTTAAACCATCAATACCGCAAATGAAATGGCTCCCGTTTGGTGAGCCATTTTTTATGGACATCTTTCTTGTCGTAGCCGCTGTTGCTTGTACCTTGAGTCCGTTTAGAAACAGAATCTTTTGCGACAACTGATGGCTTGGGGTGTTGCTCTTGGTCGCTATCGGTTACTATCTGTACCACGAAAAAAGTTAAGACGATGGAATGATGCTTAAAGTCGCGATCAATGGTTTTGGGCGTATCGGGCGCAACGTGCTGCGTGCGATATATGAAAGTGGAAAAAGTCAGCAGATAAAAGTGGTAGCGGTGAATGAGCTGGCGCTACCTGATGCCATGGCGCACCTACTGCAATACGACACTACTCATGGTCGATTTGGTAAAAAGATCACCAATGATCAAGAGCATATCTATGTTCATCATGGGCTGGATGAGTATGACTCGATTCGAATTTTGCACCTTAGTGAAATCAAACTTCTGCCATGGCGCGATTTAGGCGTTGATATTGTGCTCGACTGCACGGGTGTGTACGGCTCAAAAGCCGATGGTTTGGAGCACATTGAGGCAGGCGCAAAGAAGGTACTCTTTTCACATCCCGGCTCACATGATCTCGATAATACAATCATTTATGGAGTCAACCATGAGACACTAACCGCAGAACACCGCATTGTGTCGAACGGATCCTGTACCACCAACTGCATTGTACCGATTATTAAAGTGCTTGATGAAGCGTTTGGTATCGATTCAGGAACCATTACCACCATTCACTCGTCAATGAATGATCAACAAGTGATCGATGCCTACCACACCGACTTGCGTCGAACACGTTCTGCAAGCCAATCCATCATTCCAGTGGACACCAAGTTGCACAAAGGAATTGAAAGGATCTTTCCGAAATTTTCTAACAAATTTGAAGCGATTTCGGTGCGTGTACCGACAGTAAATGTGACCGCGATGGATTTAAGTGTCACAATTAAATCAAATGTGAAAGTTAATGACGTAAATCAAACCATTGTGAACGCATCTCAGTGTACATTACGTGGCATTGTTGACTATACTGAAGCTCCGCTTGTTTCCATCGATTTTAACCACGATCCCCATAGTGCGATTGTTGATGGTTCACAAACAAGAGTGAGCAACGGGCAGCTTGTTAAAATGCTCGTTTGGTGTGATAACGAATGGGGCTTTGCGAATCGCATGCTGGATACGGCACTCGCAATGCAAGCATCCGAGTAGTAGCAGGATGATGGAGATTTATTTATTTTCAGGCTTGAAATAAATAACTCAAATCTCCATATCGATAACCAGTTTGAAGAATTTATAGGCTCGGCAAGGTTGCCGGGTTTCCAAAAACTTTATTTATTAATATTTGAGAGGACAAACCATGTCTGTAATCAAGATGACCGACCTGGACCTAGCAGGTAAACGCGTATTTATCCGTGCTGACCTAAACGTACCAGTGAAAGATGGCAAAGTAACTTCTGATGCACGTATTCTTGCATCGCTACCAACAATTCAGCACTGCCTAGCGGCGGGCGCTAAAGTGATGGTTACTTCTCACCTAGGTCGTCCAACTGAAGGCGAATACGCGGAAGAGTTCTCTCTACTACCAGTGGTTAATTACCTGAACGACGCGCTAGATTGCGAAGTAAAACTGGCAAAAGATTACCTAGATGGCCTAGAGCTAAACGCAGGTGAGCTTGTTGTTCTAGAAAACGTTCGCTTTAACAAAGGCGAGAAAAAGAACGAAGAAGAACTATCTAAAAAGTACGCCGCTCTTTGCGACGTATTTGTGATGGATGCATTTGGTACGGCTCACCGTGCACAAGCCTCAACTCACGGCATTGGTATGCAAGCACCTATCGCTTGTGCTGGTCCACTATTGGCAGCAGAACTTGAAGCACTAGGCAAAGCCATGGATAACCCAGAGCGTCCATTAGTGGCTATCGTTGGTGGCTCAAAAGTGTCTACTAAACTAACGGTTCTAGAATCGCTATCTAAAATTGCTGACCAACTGGTTGTTGGCGGTGGTATTGCTAACACTTTCATCGCAGCAGCAGGCCACAACGTAGGTAAGTCTCTATATGAAGCAGACTTGCTTGAAACGGCTAAAAAGTTGATGAAAGAGTGTTCTATTCCAGTAGCAACAGATGTTGCTTGTGCAAAAGCCTTTGATGAAAACGCAGAAGCGGAAATCAAAAACGTGGCGGATGTTCAAGATGACGATATGATTTTCGACCTAGGTCCAGACTCAACCGCACAACTGGCTGAAATCATCGCTAACGCAAAAACCATTCTATGGAACGGTCCTGTTGGCGTATTTGAATTCAAAAACTTCGAAGCAGGTACAAAAGGTATCTCTGAAGCGATTGCGAAATCTGCAGGTTTCTCAGTGGCTGGTGGTGGTGACACACTAGCGGCAATCGACAAGTTCGGTATCAAAGCCGACGTATCTTACATCTCTACTGGCGGCGGTGCATTCCTTGAGTTTGTTGAAGGTAAAGTACTACCAGCGGTTGAAATGCTAGAAGCACGCGCGAAAGCTTAATGACTAATGAAAGCGGGAGTGATTCCCGCTTTCTTGTTTGCTGCACGTGTGTTTTTATTCTGATAGAATGACGCCAGTTGTGAGCAAACGTTTGCAAGAATTTAAACTTAACTGTTTTATTTTTAAAACGATAGAAAAAATAGGATCAAATCCATGTCTAAGATCTTCGATTTCGTAAAACCAGGCGTAATTTCTGGCGATGACGTACAGAAAGTATTTGAAGTTGCAAAACAAAATAACTTTGCTCTTCCTGCAGTAAACGTAGTGAACACTGACTCTATCAATGCGGTTCTTGAAGCTGCATCTAAAGTTAAAGCGCCAGTGGTTGTTCAGTTCTCTAACGGTGGCGCGGCTTTCTTTGCTGGTAAAGGCGTTAAACTTGCTGGTCAAGGTGCACAAATCCTAGGTGCGGTTGCTGGCGCGAAATATGTTCACGCTGTAGCAGAAACTTACGGTGTGCCTGTTATTCTTCACACTGACCACGCTGCGAAGAAACTACTTCCTTGGATCGACGGTCTACTAGACGCAGGCGAAGAGTTCTTCGCTCAAACTGGTAAGCCTCTATTCTCTTCTCATATGCTAGACCTTTCTGAAGAGTCTCTAGAAGAGAACGTTGAAACTTGTGCGAAATACCTAGAGCGTATGGCTAAAATGGGTATGACTATCGAGATCGAACTGGGTTGTACTGGTGGCGAAGAAGACGGCGTTGACAACTCAGACATGGATTCATCTGAGCTGTACACTTCTCCTGAAGACGTAGCTTACGCTTACGAGAAATTGAGCGCAGTGAGCCACCGTTTCACTATCGCAGCTTCTTTCGGTAACGTACACGGTGTTTACCAAGCGGGTAACGTGGTACTGACTCCAACTATCCTACGTGATTCACAAGCGTATGTTTCTGAGAAATTTGGCCTTCCAGCGAACTCTCTAAACTTCGTATTCCACGGTGGTTCTGGTTCTTCTGAAGCCGAGATCAAAGAGTCAATCAGCTATGGTGTTATCAAAATGAACATCGATACTGATACTCAGTGGGCAACTTGGGACGGTATCCGTCAGTACGAAGCTGAAAACCATGATTACCTACAAGGTCAAATTGGTAACCCTACGGGTGAATCTGCGCCAAACAAGAAATACTACGATCCACGCGTATGGCTACGTGCTGGTCAAGCATCGATGGTTGCTCGTTTAGAGAAAGCCTTCGCTGACCTTAATGCGATCGACGTACTATAAGTTCATTTATCTGGACTAAGTGATGAACCCGCTCAATGAGCGGGTTTTTTTATGGCCGAGATTCAGACAAAATGACTGGCGGATTGTTAAAATATTGCTTAACCTCTAACAAGCTCATATCAATGCTTCCAAGTAACTATTTGTTTTGTCAGTGTTTACATAAAACTGACTTTGCAACATAACCAAAGTGAGATATTGTGCCAAAAAACTGACACTCTGCTGTCAGTCGTTTTTTGTATTTGATGTTCAGTGGTAACAACAACATTCAAAATGATTTTATAAAGAGGAAATGCAATATGTCAGGTGAATCAATGGGCATCGAAGCTCCATTAGTCGATGGTTTAGCGCAAGCCAATACTTGGCTGACCAATAATTCAGATCTTTTGATACAATACGGCGTCAATATTATTTCCGCTATTCTGATCCTATTTATCGGTAACATTGTTGTTAAAGCTGTCGCTGGAAGTGTTGCCAAGGCTCTGAAAAAGAAAGACATGGACAAAGCAGTTGTTGAGTTTGTTCATGGTCTAGTCCGTTATACGCTATTTGTAGTGGTATTAATTGCCGCTTTAGGTCGCATTGGTGTGCAAACCGCTTCTGTTGTGGCCATTATCGGTGCGGCTGGATTGGCGGTTGGTTTAGCGCTACAAGGCTCCCTATCAAACTTTGCTGCGGGCGTTTTGATTGTGGCATTCCGCCCATTCAAATCCGGTGATTACGTGGAAGTTAGTGGTACTGCTGGATCGGTTGAATCGATTCAAATTTTTTCAACAGTACTGCGCACGCCTGACAATAAAATGGTGATTGTGCCTAATGGTTCGATCATCAGTGGCCCAATTGTTAACTATTCACGCCATGACACTCGTCGCATTGATTTGGTGATTGGTGTTTCTTATAAGTCCAATCTGCAAAAAACCAAGGAAGTGCTGGCTAAAGTAGTCGCGGCAGAGCCTCGTTTGTTGAAAGATCCTGCACCGACTATCGGTGTAATGGCCTTGGCCGATTCTTCAGTCAATTTTGTGGTTCGCCCTTGGGTGAAAACGGCAGAGTATTGGGCTGTTTATTTTGATTTGTTACAAGCCATCAAAGAAGAGTTAGATAAAGAAGGTATTGAGATCCCATTCCCACAAATGGATGTTCATCTGAATAAAATGAATTAATTCATTTTCAATCAAGTGAAAAGGGCATGAAATGATTATTCAGTTCATGCCCTTTCTTTTTGTTGGTTATACACTTACACCAGATATTGAATTGCCAGCCCTTTTGCAAGGATAAAGGCGATGCTAAACATCATAGCAGCCACGGCCATGTCTATTCCTTTCTTCACGTTAGGCTTTGAGAGCGTCGGCCCCAGTTTCGCAGCACCAATTGATAAAGAATAAAACCATACAAAAGAGGCCATCATGGTTCCTAGAGCAAACGCGATGCGATCATGGCCTTCAAACTGACCACCAATCGATCCCAAAATCACAACCGTATCTAAGTATAAATGTGGGTTAAGCACAGTAACGGCTAACGCGCCCAAGATAACCGTTCGTTTACCACGTGCGATCACTTCGCCATCCGATTCATTAGTGCTTGTTGAAGTGAAGGCACTCCTTAAAGAAATAAATCCATAAAATGAGAGAAAAGCAACACCGCCTAAGGTAACCGAGGTCAGTAAGATTTCGTTACTTGAGAGTAGGGCACCGCCACCAAATATACCCAGAGAAATAAAAATCACATCCAGTAGACTACAGATGGTCGCCGTCGTTAAGTGGTGATTGCGCTTAATTCCTTGGTTTAGCACATAGGCATTTTGTGCACCAATAGGAATAATCATCGTTGCACCTAATCCAAAACCTTGTAGCAAAATCCACACATTCACAGCTCACCTCATCGTAATAATTCAATACAGTGAGCGCACAATAGCGAGAGTATAAAAATAAGTATAATTAATGATTTTAATATTATATTAGTAATACTAATAATCATAAAAAGGAGCCTTGGATGAGAGGGCTAGATTACAAATGGATTGAGGCATTAGATGCGGTACTGCAACAAGGAAGCTTTGAACGAGCCGCTGAAAATCTCTATATTTCACAATCGGCTATTTCTCAAAGAATCAAGCAATTAGAGAGATTTATCGCCCAACCGGTCCTGATTCGAGAGCAGCCACCAAGGCCAACGCTGGTGGGAAAAAAATTGCTAGGGCTGTATCGTAGGGTGTGTTTGCTTGAAAATGAACTGGTGCCTGAATTGATGAATGAGGAGAATACGCGGCCCGTTTCAATAGCTATTGCCACTAATGCGGACAGTTTGGCCACTTGGTTACTTCCTGCGTTATCGAATACGATGAAAACGCGGCAAGTTGAGTTGAACCTGACGGTTTTCGGTGAGTCACGTACGATCGAAAAAATTAAAAATGGCGAAGTAGCTGGCGCAATAAGCTTAGAATCGCAAGCCATTCCTGGTTGTCATGCTGACTACTTAGGCCGAATGGACTATGTGTGTGTTGCCAGCCCGGAGTTTTATCAGCGTTATTTCTCTCAAGGTGTGAACTTTCATACTTTAAAAAAAGCACCAGCGGTATCGTATGATCAGTATGATGATCTGCATAAAAAATATTTGCATGATCACTTCAATGTGCCAAGAGATGCCGTCATAAACCATACCGTGGGTAGTTCAGAAGCTTTTGTTAAATTAGCCCTATCCGGTGCGGCGTATTGTTTGATCCCCCGCTTACAGATAGCACAAGAGCTCGAAATAGGCACGCTTACCGACATTACACCAGGGTTCATTTTAACCAACCGTATTTATTGGCATCATTGGCAGTTAGAAACGGGAATATTACAGGAAATTTCTCAGGCCATCGTTCAATATGCTCACCAAGTGTTGCCGCAATGACAAAAGTTCAACGTCAAAGTTGTGTCATTTCATAAGCTATTAACTGTGCTTATATAGAGTATCGCCTATGATGTATTCACCCATTTGAGTAAGGTAACTCCCATGAAATTAATGACAAGTGTAACGCTATTATCTGGATTGCTCAGTTTTGGTTCTATGGCGCAGGAAATCAATTTTCCTCATCTTTCAACGACAGGTTATGGTGAAGTCGTTGCGGCACCTGATATGGCTGAGTTTTCAGTTAAAGTGGTTGAATCAACGCTGACGGCGGAGCAGGCAAAAAGAGCGGTCGACAAAGTGGTAGAAGCATTTGTGGCGCGTTTGAAAGAATCCGGTGTGACTTCCCAACAAATATCGAGTTCAAATCTCTACCTTGCCCCTCAATATCACTACCCTAAGTCCGGCAAGCCTGAGTTAGTGGGTTATCAAGCAACAAGAAGTGTCACGGTTGAGGTTGAAGATTTAAGCCAGCTTAATCAATACCTTGATGTAGCGCTCGGTGAGGGCATTAACCAAGTCGACAATATTCAACTTAAAGTTCGGAATCAAGATCAATACCAGCAACAAGCTCGGCTAGCGGCGATTCAAGATGCGAATACCAAAGCACTATCATTGGCGGAAGGATTTAAGTTGAAATTAGGTGATGTGTGGCAGATAGACTACAACTCGCCCAGCGTGCAGCCGATTATGATGCGTGCTATGGCAATGGATGCAAAATCTGAATCTAATAGTTACCAAGACTCGACGCTTATTATTCGCGATAGGGTGGACGTAGTCTATCAATTAAACAACTAAGCCCTTACCTAAGCTACTGATTGATTGGTTAATTTAAAATGGATAAAAACGAGCCTTTACTTCCATAAATTGATTGTATTATTAATCGGTAGCTTTTTGTTTTGTCTATTTTTTAAGATGCTATAATCCGCTCATCACTATTTAGGGTTAATATTTAGACAAGTCATGAGATACACAAAAATAATCAGCATCCTTCTCATCATTTGTTTCTTATTCAGCGCAATAGTGACTGGGTATTACTATCAGCGCTACCAAGAAGTGAAAGACAACGCAACGCAAAACACGGTAGCGGAGGCGTTTGATCAACTCAATGAAAGTGAGCGACAGTATCGGGGGTTGAAAGCTCAGGTCGGTTCCATTATTGATTTGCTTAGTCGAAGCCAAAGTTTGTATGAATTTATTTTTTCTCCTTCAGAGATAAACCAGCAGCATCTTGAAAATATATGGTCTTCTGTTGCTGAAAAGCAGACATGGTATAGTTCGATTACACTTTTGGATTTATCTGGGCATGAGCGACTTCGTATTGATTATTCTGCGGACAACCATTTAGCCTCTAGTGCAAAAAATCTTCAAGACCTGTCACATCATGGTTATGTTGCCTTTGCAGAAAACCTGTCAGAGGGAGAAGTGGGGGTTTGGGGCATTGCATTGGCTAGTGCTCGAAGTGCTGCGGCTATACAGCCGATGCTATGTGTGATTACGCCAGTTACCGTATTAGGGGAGCGAAAAGGCTATTTAGTCCTCAATGTTGATATTTGGTCACAATCTTCGCGTTTAAATCATGTCCGTGATCCACAATTAACTCCTGAACTGATCGGCGATTCAGGTTTCTATTGGTCTTCCAACGATAAAACCAAATTATTTGGAGACTTATTACCGTCCAATCAATACGAGAATCTTGCACTTCTGCTACCGAAAACTTGGCAGCAGATGCAGACAACTCCTTCTGGCTATGTATTCGAAAATGGCAAGGTTACGGTTTATAAAACCCTTAAATTTGCTTCATTGAAACCTGTTTTTTTGATGATTCAACTCACCGATGAGTAATTAGATCATCGAGCGAAGCGTGACGTCAACGATTTAATCAAAGAAGCTTTTTTTGTCTTCTTCGTTATACTCATTTTTGCGCTTCCCATGGTTTCTATGGCGTTGCATTACCATCATCGAAGTATTGAAAGCAAACTGGCAAGAGCGGCCTTGAATGGTATGTCTGCAGTGATGATCTCAGACAGAAAGCACAAAGTGATGATGGTTAATGGCGAATTTGAAAAGATTACAGGTTTGACTATTGACGAGATAAAAGGTAGTAACGCATTAAAGTTACTGCTCAGTCCAAATGGTATGGAGTTTATGCTCGAGGTGCTTGAAGAGGTATCGCAGCAACATTTCTGGGAAGGTGAAGTAGAAATGGTCAATACACAAGGTGAGACTCTAACCGCCATCATGAGAATTCAAGCGATTAAAGAGGCGACTAAAGTCAGTTATTACATCACCTCTTTAGTCGATATTACTCAGTACAAAGTCTTAGAAAACCGATTGCGAGAATTGAGTGAAAAAGATGCGTTAACTCAGCTATGGAATCGGCGTAAATTTGAAGCAGAATTGCAGCATCATACGCACATCATTCAACGTTATCCCGAAAGCCATCATGTTTGTCTCGTCTTAATTGATATTGATTACTTTAAACGAGTGAATGATGAACAAGGACATGATGAAGGTGATCGCGTCATTATTAAAGTTGGTGAAATTTTGAGCCAAACATTGCGTACCACGGATTTTCTGGCACGTATTGGCGGTGAAGAGTTTGCGATTATTATGCCGCATACTTCTGTAGAAGAAGCCGAGACTGTCCTAGACCGATTACGAGTAGCGGTAGAGCAAAGCCTCACCGTGACTATCAGCGCTGGCTTTACTGACTTAACCGCAGATGGTAAACGCTCGTATAAATGCGCTGACATTGCTTTATATGAGGCGAAAACCTTAGGGCGAAATCGAATTTCACTGTGCAAAAGCAGTGATGATCTTGCTTAAGGCATACCACAAAGAGTGATGGGTTTGGCAAGTAAAGCGTAAATAGCGAAAATAAAAAATCGGGGCAAGCCCCGATTTTTTCTGCTTTTTATTCGACGTTCGATTATAGAACGTGAACAGAAGCTGTGTTGGTTGTACCTGAGGCAACAAGTGCACCAGAAACCATCACTACGATGTCACCCTTCTTGCCTAGACCAGAAGCCAGTGCAATCTCTTTACCATTGATGTAGAACGCATCAGTGCTGTCGATAGTATCAACAACAACCGGTGTTACACCTTTAGTCAGAACAAGTTGAGCCGCCGTTTTCTTGTTAGTGGTTACAGCAATGATGTTCGCAGTTGGGAAGTACTTACGCACTGAACGAGCTGATTTACCCGCTTCAGTTGCGACCACGATAAGTGGAGCCGCCAATTTCTCAGCAGTATCTACTGCACCTTTACATACGGCTTCAGTAATGCGTAGGCGTGGGCTGTCTAAACGAGAACCCAACTCAGCTTGTAGAACGCGGTCTGTACGAGCACAGATTTGCGCCATGATAGTGACCGCTTCAACAGGGTATTTACCTTTTGCTGTTTCGCCAGAAAGCATCACTGCATCTGTACCATCCATTACCGCGTTGGCTACGTCGCCAGCTTCTGCGCGAGTTGGACGTGGGTTCTTGATCATTGAATCAAGCATTTGAGTTGCTGTGATAACCACTTTACGTGCGCGGTTACATTTTTCGATCATCATCTTCTGTGCAAAGATAACTTCTTCAGCAGGGATCTCAACACCTAGGTCGCCACGAGCAACCATGATACCGTCAGAAAGCTCAAGAATTTCGTCGAAGTTATCAACGCCTTCTTGGTTTTCAATTTTAGAGATGATTTGGATATCTGCGCCACCGTTTGCTGTTAGCAGTTCGCGGATTTCACGTACGTCGTCAGCTTTACGAATGAAAGAAGCAGCAACAAAATCAACGCCTTGCTCACAACCAAATTTAAGGTCTGCTTTATCTTTTTCAGAAAGAGCTGGAAGGTTCACTGAAACGTTAGGAAGGTTAACACCTTTGTTTTCACCTAGCGCGCCGTTGTTCAGCACTTTACATTTCACTTCAGTTTCTGTGGTTGCAATCACTTCCATTTCAATCAGGCCGTCATCAACCAAAATTTTGTTACCTACAGTAAGGTCTTTAGCAAAACCTAAGTAAGTCACGGCAACTTTATCTTTGTTACCTACAACGGTTGCATCAGTAGTGAAAGTGAAATCCTGGCCAGCCACGAGATCAACGTCATCACCATTTTCTAGTTTGATGGTACGGATTTCAGGACCTTTAGTGTCTAAAAGGATCGCAAGCTGTTTACCAGTGTTTTCCATTACTTTACGGAAGTTCGCAATACGAGTGCCGTGTTCTACGAAGTCACCGTGAGAGAAGTTCAAACGCATAACGTTCATGCCAGCATTCACTAGCTCAGTAAGCTTCTCTACAGATTCAGTTTTAGGGCCAATCGTACATACGATTTTGGTCTTTTTCATGGAAGGTTCTCTCCGGTAAATATGATTACAATTTGAAGTTGGTTGAGTGTTCTAGCGTCATCACAAGCGGCAATTTTTCTTATCTATTACCCAACAATATTGATGTGATTTTGTGACATTAGAGCTGAAAGTCTTTCAACAGTTTAGTCATTTTATGACCAAGCATTGTCGATTTTATAGCGTTATTTTGCCACTTATTGAGTTTAAATCGGTTAAGTTGCAAAAGAATAACAGTCAATTCTGTAATTTTTTTTCTTTTCGGCGCGAATTCTACCACCTAATGAGTTCAATATCACTGCCTAAGAATTGTCTTAGGACAAGGTTTTAGCGTGAATTATTAATTTTTTAGATCGAAATAAATAGACAATAAAGTTTCGATTCGATTAATATTGCTTTCGATTCGTAATCTTGAAGAAAAATATAAATGTCGAAACGAAATACACAACTGAGAAGACATACCATCGCTAACCTTGTGAATGAACAGGGTGAGGTCAGTGTTGATGCACTCTCTGCTCAGTTTGAAACCTCAGAGGTGACGATTAGAAAGGATTTGGCCTCTTTAGAGAAAAACGGTCAACTCTTACGCCGTTACGGTGGTGCGATTGCACTGCCTAAAGAGGTGGTCAATGATGAGTTTAATCCTAAAGTTTCGAATCGAAAGATAAAGCTGGCTAAGGCGGCGGCTAAGTTAATTCGAGACCACAATCGCATCGTTATTGACTGTGGTAGTACTACGGCAGCATTAATTCAGCAACTGAATGATAAACGCGGTTTGGTTGTGATGACCAACTCATTGCACGTAGCGAATGCCCTTAATGAACTAGAAAGTGAACCGACACTATTAATGACGGGCGGTACTTGGGATACCCATTCCGAGTCCTTTCAGGGCAAAGTGGCTGAATCGGTACTGCGTTCTTACGATTTTGACCAACTGTTTATTGGCGCTGACGGTATTGATCTTGAACGTGGCACCACCACCTTCAATGAACTGATTGGCCTGAGCAAAGTGATGGCCGAAGTCTCACGAGAAGTGATCGTGATGATCGAATCAGACAAAGTTGGCCGAAAAATTCCCAACCTTGAGCTCGCTTGGGAGCATATCGACGTGTTAGTGACCGATAACGATCTAACCGTTCAAGATGCCGCATTGATTGAATCGCACCAAGTGCGAGTGATCCGAGCCTAATTAACCCCTATTCAACCATTCCTAAATAAAGGCCTTCGCTTGCGGCTTTAGGGATGAAGCATAAATCTAAAATGGAGTAAAAACCTTATGTGTGGAATCGTCGGTGCAGTAGCACAACGAGATGTGGCTGAAATTT
The DNA here is from genome assembly GCF_963888495.1 of Vibrio sp. 2-2(8). Taxonomy (NCBI): domain Bacteria; kingdom Pseudomonadati; phylum Pseudomonadota; class Gammaproteobacteria; order Vibrionales; family Vibrionaceae; genus Vibrio; species Vibrio sp. 2-2(8). The sequence goes on from NZ_CAWPJM010000054.1 coordinate 110,253, forward strand.
TAGTGGAAGGACTACGCCGTTTGGAATACCGCGGTTATGATTCAGCCGGTGTTGCTGTGGTGGATAGTGCGAGTCAATTAACGCGCGTTCGTCGTTTAGGCAAAGTGCAAGAGCTAGCCGATGCAGTCGAAAAGCAACATGTTGCCGGAGGCACAGGCATTGCGCACACACGCTGGGCGACACACGGTGAACCTTCCGAAATTAATGCTCACCCACACATGTCGGGCGATATTGCGGTTGTGCATAACGGCATTATCGAAAACCATGAAACGCTACGTGATGTTCTGCGTGAACGCGGCTACCTTTTTGAATCGCAAACCGATACTGAAGTGATTGCTCACCTTGTTGAGTGGGAACTGCGCACGGCCAGTTCACTGCTTGAAGCGGTGCAAAAAACGGTTAAACAACTCGAGGGTGCTTACGGTACTGTGGTGCTTGATCGCAAAGATCCAAGCCGTGTTGTGGTTGCTCGCTCTGGTAGCCCGATCGTGATCGGTTTTGGTGTCGGTGAGAATTTCTTAGCTTCAGACCAATTAGCTTTGCTGAATGTTACACGCCGCTTTATGTATCTTGAAGAGGGTGATGTCGCGGAAGTTACGCGCCGCGATGTGACGGTTTTTGCTGCAAACGGCGAACAGGTGACGCGTGAAATTAGCGAATCTAACGCAGAGCACGACGCTGGCGATAAAGGTAAATATCGTCATTTCATGCAAAAAGAGATCTTTGAACAGCCAACGGCATTGATTAACACCATGGAAGGCCGTATCACCAAAGACAGCGTAGTGACAGAAAGCATTGGCGTGAACGCTGCCGAAATTCTTAGCCAAGTGGAACATGTACAAATCGTCGCTTGCGGAACGTCGTACAACGCAGGCATGACAGCGCGTTATTGGTTTGAAGCATTGGCAGGCGTGAGTTGCGATGTGGAAATTGCCTCTGAATTCCGCTATCGAAAATTTGTCACTCGTCCAAATAGCTTGCTGATCACGCTTTCTCAATCCGGTGAAACGGCAGATACCTTAGCCGCTTTGCGCTTGGCGAAAGAAAAAGGCTACATGGCCGCGATGACTATTTGTAACGTGGCGGGTTCTTCACTGGTTCGTGAATCTGATTTCGCATTCATGACTCGCGCCGGAACAGAAATTGGTGTGGCGTCAACCAAAGCCTTCACTACTCAGCTTGCAACCTTGCTAATGTTAGTGACCGCTCTTGGTAAACAAAAGCAGTGCATTAATAAAGAAAAAGAGGCGGAAATTGTTGAAGCTCTGCATGCACTGCCTGCACAAATTAATGCCGCCCTTGCCTATGAAAAGCAGATTGAAGCACTGGCTGAAGATTTCGCAGATAAACACCACACTCTATTCCTAGGTCGTGGTGAGTTTTATCCTATCGCGCTTGAAGCGTCATTAAAGCTGAAGGAAATCTCTTACATTCATGCTGAAGCATACGCGGCGGGAGAATTAAAGCACGGCCCATTAGCGCTGATTGATGCTGATATGCCCGTTGTTGTGGTTGCACCAAATAACGAGCTGTTAGAGAAGCTAAAATCGAACATTGAAGAAGTGCGTGCTCGTGGCGGTTTGCTGTATGTGTTTGCCGATCAAGACGCAGGCTTTGCGGCTGATGAAACAATGAAAATCATCACCATGCCACACGTGAGTGAAATTACCGCGCCGATCTACTACACCATTCCAATGCAGCTTCTTTCTTACTATGTTGCTTTAATCAAAGGTACGGATGTCGATCAACCTCGTAACTTGGCCAAAGCCGTAACGGTTGAGTGATACAAGGTGGTTAGAGCACATATTGTCGGAGCATATTAAAGTTTAATTAATCACAATAAAGTCTGATCGCTTACCATCAAGTTTGAATAAAAGTGATCTGTTAACTTTTTTGTATTAATAGAAAGGATTAATTTTTTAAAATAGTGATAATTGTTATGTAATCAAGTATTTTAAATAATGGTTAATCATCTTTAAAACTCTATATTCTGATCAAACATTATTGTTGGAAGACACTAATGTTTGATCAGTTACAGTAAAGTCTGTTTATTTACTTTACTGCTTAAAGAGGTTGAATCATTATTCGACTGTAATCGACAGCTAGTGAAATGGAAACGCGCCTCTTGAGGTGCATATTGATGGCCAACCTCATTAATTAGAACAGTATTTTCTCGCCCTGATTGGCGTACCCTCCGCCGACAATCAACACTTTCAACCCCAGTTAGAATTGGCATATAACAGACTAAGCGTAGAGCATTAGAGAGCGATTAAGGCTGAGGAAGCCACGTTACTGTCACCACTCGTCCATATAGATAACCACACCGCCAATACCTTGCATATAAACAACTGATAAGACCGAAATTGAGCTTGAGAGATTACAATCCCTAGCTTGGTGATGCCTTGGCCAGAAGTTAAGGCGATGAATAAAATGCCGACCTTGAGGATGCCGTCTTGGGGGCTAGTCGTTAAATCGCTCAATCTGTGGGGAGTGGCTGATTGTTCAATGATTTGCTCAACAATACCGCACTTCCGAGCTAATGATGTCTGTGCTTTCGGAATAATCTTACAACCATAGATAATAAAATAATCGTATTATCCCCTCGTCTTATCTCCCTTAATTTTAATTCGATTAATCTATCTTAATGAAAATGAAAAAATATTTAATTTTAATCAGCGCATTAGGTGCACCTAATGCGCTCAACTTGTGGCGCAGAAGGCAGGCTGCAGATGACCAAACTGCCGAAGGAGGATCTCAAAATTTCAGAATTGAAATTACCATCCCCAACTTTCAGCTTCAACTTCAAGAGTAGGTCGTATTATGACTAAATTTTTTAAAGGTTTATTTGCGCTAATAGTATTACCTCTATTGATGCTGTTGACAGGCTGTAATTCAGACGATGTGTCTTCTGAACCAACAGTGAAATTAGAACGCATAGATATTACAGCGTCACCATTAACAACGCGAGGAGTGAGTCAACTGACGCTTGCGGTAGGTAATAAGCAGCCTTTCGAGGTCGTTGGTAACTACTCTGATGGCTCGTCTCGCATATTAACGGATTCAAATGCGGTTGATTGGCATGCAAGCGACTTGGATGTGGTTCTTTTTGATGCACCGGGCATCATTACTGGTAATGCGCCTGGTGTGGTGACCGTGCATGCCTCTAGTGGCGACATTGCCAGTAACGAGGTGACGGTTAACGTGAGCTCAGCGGAGATCACCGAGATTACAGTCACGCCTTCGCCAGTGAAGGTCGCGAAAGGTCAAACTCAGCAGTTGACTGCGATGGCGATGTACAGTGATGGTACTTCCTCTGAAGTGACGAATTCTGTTACGTGGACACTAATGGATACCGACACGGCAATGGTGACCGATAGTGGTCAGATCTCCGGGGTTGAAGAGAACAGTACAACCCTCACTGCCACGAAGGCCGGTGTGACCAGTAACGAGGTGACGGTCAATGTGAGCTCAGCGGAGATCACTGAGATTACCGTGACCCCTTCACAGGTCAATATTGCGAAAGGTCAGACTCAGCAGTTAACGGCCATTGCGACGTACAGTGATGGTACTTCATCTTCTGTCACCAACTCAGTGATGTGGACGCCAGCCGATGCCAATACAGCAACAGTGACGTCAACAGGTTTGATCACTGGTGTTGGCGTGGGTTCTACGACGATGGCAGTTACCAAAGATGGCATTACCAGTAACACGGTGAATGTCACCGTCTCCTCGGCTGTGATTACTGCGATTCAAGTGACGCCTTCACAGGTCAATGTTGCGAAAGGTCAGACTGAACAGTTAACGGCCATTGCGACGTACAGTGATACGACTTCCTCTGACATCTCTAGCTCAGTGACGTGGACACCAGTCGATACCAATACCGCCACGGTGACGTTGGATGGTTTGCTTACTGGTGTCGAAGTGGGCTCTACAACGGTAACCGCCACCAAAGATGGAATTGTCAGCAATGCGGTCAATGTCACTGTCTCCTCGGCTGTGATTACTGCGATTCAAGTGACGCCTTCACAGGTCAATGTTGCGAAAGGTCAGACTGAACAGTTAACGGCCATTGCGACGTACAGTGATACGACTTCCTCTGACATCTCTAGCTCAGTGACATGGACACCAGCTGATACCAACACCGCCACGGTGACGTTGGATGGTTTGCTTACTGGTGTCGAAGTGGGCTCTACAACGGTAACCGCCACCAAAGATGGCATTGTCAGCAATGCGGTCAATATCACTGTCTCCTCGGCTGTGATTACTGCGATTCAAGTGACGCCTTCACAGGTCAATGTTGCGAAAGGTCAGACTGAACAGTTAACGGCCATTGCGACGTACAGTGATACGACTTCCTCTGACATATCTAGCTTAGTGACGTGGACACCAGCCGATACCAATATCGCCACGGTGACGTTGGATGGTTTGCTTACTGGTGTCGAAGTGGGCTCTACAACGGTAACCGCCACCAAAGATGGCATTGCCAGTAATGCGGTGAATGTCACTGTCTCTTCGGCTGTGATTACTGCGATTCAAGTGACGCCTTCACAGGTCAATGTTGCGAAAGGTCAAACTCAGCAGTTAACGGCCATTGCGACGTACAGTGATACGACTTCCTCTGACATCTCTAGCTCAGTGACATGGACACCAGCCGATACCAACACCGCCACGGTGACGTTGGATGGTTTGCTTACTGGTGTCGAAGTGGGCTCTACAACGGTAACCGCCACCAAAGATGGCATCGCCAGCAATGCGGTCAATGCCACTGTTTCTTCGGCTGTGATTACTGCGATTCAAGTGACGCCTTCACAGGTCAATGTTGCGAAAGGTCAGACTGAACAGTTAACGGCCATTGCGACGTACAGTGATACGACTTCCTCTGACATCTCTAGCTCAGTGACATGGACACCAGCCGATACCAACACAACAACGGTAACGTCAACAGGTTTGATCACTGGTGTTGGCGTGGGTTCTACGAGCATGACAGTTACCAAGGACGGCATTACCAGTAACACGGTGAATGTCACCGTCTCCTCGGCTGTGATTACTGCGATTCAAGTGACGCCTTCACAGGTCAATGTTGCGAAAGGTCAAACTCAGCAGTTAACGGCCATTGCGACGTACAGTGATACGACTTCCTCTGACATCTCTAGCTTAGTGACGTGGACGTCAGGCGATACCAATACCGCCACGGTGACGTTGGATGGTTTGCTTACTGGTGTCGAACTGGGCTCTACAACGGTAACCGCCACCAAGGATGGCATTGCCAGCAATGCGGTCAATGTCACTGTCTCCTCGGCTGTGATTACTGCGATTCAAGTGACCCCTTCTCCTGTCAGTGTGGCGAAAGGTCAGACTGAACAGTTAACGGCCATTGCGACGTACAGTGATACGACTTCCTCTGACATCTCTAGCTCAGTGACGTGGACACCAGCCGATACCAATACAATAACGGTGACCTCAACAGGTTTGATCACTGGTGTTGAAGTGGGCTCTACAACCGTAACAGCCACCAAGAATGGTATCAGTAACTCGGTGAATGTCACTGTCTCTTCGGCTGTGATTACTGCGATTCAAGTGACGCCTACTACGGTCAATGTGGCGAAAGGTCTAAACGGACAGTTAACCGCCACGGCGACGTACAGTGATGGCACTTCATCTTCTGTCACCAAGTCAGTGACGTGGATGTCAGTCGATACCAATACCGCTACGGTGACGTTGGATGGTTTGCTTACTGGTGTCGAAGTGGGCTCTACAACGGTAACCGCCATCGAGGATGGCATTGCCAGTAACCAAGTGAATGTGAATGTGTGTGCTGACTTAGCTGGTGTATGTATTGATATCTTCGATATAGGTAGCGGGACATTATTTACCAACTCACCATCAGTGGCTTACTTAAATAGTATTGGTGGAAGTACAATAGCAAATGATGTCACTACTGAAACCGGAATTGATGGTCCAATAGGTGATTTCTACCGATTCAAATGGGATAATGCAAACGCACTGTGTGAGATCTACAATGCTCAGAATCTCGGAGGGCGAACTAACTGGCGCTTAGCAGAAAGTGATGAGTTGCTTAACGAACTGTACGTTGGATTCGGTAACATGTTTAACGCGCGCAGTTGGCCGACCGACTACTGGTACTGGTCGAAGACAACTGATCTTTCTAATCCTGTTAACCATGACACGCTGCTCCTTAGCGATGGTATTCCCGTCTCCGCCTCTCCAACCGCCATTCTCTACGTATCCTGCGTCTCAAATCCTTAGCATTTAGGGTTTAACGTTTTAATTTTTATGCGCCAGAGTAATGACTGGCGCTTTTTTTACCCGAAGAGTTTGTCAATAAAGCGGCTCAACCTTTTCAAGGGTTAGGCGCGTGATGGGTGAGGTATTCGTATGCTTCTTTGGTGCCCATGTAGCGGCTTAAGCTGCGCACCGGAACGTTGCGTAAATCGACCACAATCAAGCCATCTAACGAATCATTAAAATCAGGGTCTACGTTAAAACTGACTAACTTGCCATTTAAACCGAGGTATTGACGCAGTAGCACTGGTACGCTCTTCCCTTCATCCAACCGAGCAATCACTTTTGAAAGCAGCTGTAAATCAGCCAATGCACTCAGCAAACTGGCATTCCAAGGGGCTTGTTGCTTGGGGAGTGGGTTACTTGCCTCTACCAAATGGGCGTGTTGGTTATTGTAGTAGTGCTGCGTCATTGTGTCGGCTAATAAACGGCGCGCACTTTCACTGTAATCATTGCTGATACTTACGGGTCCAAATAGGTGCGTATAGTGCGGGTTTCGGTGCACATAGGTTGCGATTCCCTTCCAAAGCAGCAATAGCGGAGCCATACTTTTTTGATACTCGATGTCGACGACTGAACGCCCCATTTCAATTGCATTACCTATGGTATTGAGAAAGCGGTGGTCATACTGAAACAGCGTTCGTGAGTACAAACCTGCAATACCGCTTATCGGCACAATACGGTCGACTAAGCCTAAACGGTAAGCTCCGACCAATTTCTGTGCTTCGCGATCCCAAATGAATAGATGCAGATAGTTGCGATCGTATTGATCGATATCGAGCTCGGTGCCAGTGCCTTCACCTACTAGCCTGAAATTGTGCTCTCGCACTCGTCCTATTTCGTGCAGTAACGAGGGGATGTTTTCTGCGCTGGTACAATACACATCGAATTCGTTATGCCTTAATAGATGATCAGAAAAAGAAAGCTGCTCAATATCGTGTAACAAAGCGCTTAGGGGGAGCCGCTGTGCAATGGGTTGTAACGGCTCATCATTGGTTTTATTGCGCTTGGTTGGGTTGATGTGACTTAAAAGGTAGGTGTTGAGCCTTAAATAGCTGACCAGCGTCTCATCACACAGATGTTGGATTTCTTTATGATTGATCGCATCGCCAATGGCGATTTCGATACGCTGATGCTTTTTATTGAGCAGTTCACGGCCCAACATTAACGTTCTTAGTAGCGGGTGGATTTTTCCAGCCATGTAAAAGCGTTTCGAATTTTGCCCGTTGATGAACACTGGTAACGCCGTCGCTTGATGCTTTTGTATCAGTCGGCTGACTGAACGGCTCCACTGTTTGTCTTCCAGTTTCTGCGTTTTACTATCAACCAGTTGTGACACTTCGCCCGCAGGAAACATCAATAGTAGCCCTCCTTGAGCAAGGTGTTTATTGGCGGCTCTCAAGGCTTGCATATTCGCTTTTTGCGCGGCTTTGTCTTCAAAAACATCCACACCAATGAACAGCGAATCTAACTCTGGTACGGTTTTTAAATAGTGATTGGCTAATATCTGCACGTCTGAGCGAATTGAAAGCAGCATCTCAGCCAGAATAACGCCTTCCACACAACCAAGTGGGTGATTTGCAACAACGACTGTCGCGCCTTGAGTGGGAACTTGAGCTAATGATCCTTTCACCACTTGGTAGTCAATACCCAATACCTCTAACGTAAAACGCAAAAATGTTGCGGTATCGCAATGGGGTGGGCGTTGTGCATAAAACTTATCTAAACGAGTTAGGCCTGTCGCCCACTCAGTGAAGTGTTCGCCTAGTCCAAACGGCGTTTTTCTCGGTAATTTAAAAGGGCTTATCGTGAGCATAGCAACCTCGCATTTTATGCTTTGTGCTTATGCTAGAGAGGGAAGATGACAATCTGGCTGCGATTAAGTGAGTAATTGATGGCTCTTTTTTTACAGTTTAATGAAATCCGTCTCAAACTGGAGATAAATTAGAATCTTGGATGCAACAATGATTTTTTAGTAAAACTAAATAATTTATTGCTCACAAAATGAAGCAAATTTGTGTTGATGCGACATTTTTGGTGTTAGCTTGTAATGGCTGTAAAAAATATAAAAATGTCAATTGAACCTTTGTTTTGCTGATCTGGAATAGACGGGAGCTTCGTGCTCCCGTTGCTGTTTTTAGCGCGAGGTTGCTTATTTCTTTTCTTCTTTATTTTGCCTTGCTGCCAATCCATTCATTTAAAAAGAGACTTTACCGCGCAATGATTTATTGGCCGCTATCCGTTTTTTCTCGTCAACTCGCCGACGTTGAGAGCTTTTTGTCGGTTTGGTTGCCCGGCGCGGTTTTTCTATCACCATCGCAGAAAGAATAATCTCTTTGAGACGTTTGAGTGCATCTTCTTTATTCAGCTCTTGGGTGCGGTGAGATTGCGCTTTGAGGACAATAACGCCCTCTTTGGTCATTCTGGAATCTGGTCTTTCGAGTAATTTTTGTTTGTAGATGTCCGGTAACGTTGAGCGTCTGATGTCAAAACGTAAGTGGATCGCACTGGAGACTTTATTGACGTTTTGCCCGCCATTTCCGGCTGCACGAATCGCAGTAAGTTCGATTTCCCAGTCTGCCAGTTCAATAGTGTTGGATAGTTTGAGCATACAACCAAAGTAAAAATGTGTTCAATCCGCATTCTAGTTGAGGTGGCTAAGGTTATCTACCGCAGATTGTGGCTAGATTAGGAAAAGCGATACAGAGTGACGTATTGCGAAATCGCAGCGAAAAATTGCTTGATACGAGCAAGTTTCTACCCGGACGAGCAAGTTCTTGCTCGAAAATGAAAGCTTATAATCTAATTGATTGAAATTTAACTATTTTTGTTTTGGCATCCCCTTTGCTTTAAGAAACATTACATAACGCGATGCAATTTCCATCGCTTTTTCTTACTGAATAAGGATTAAGTCATGCCAACTCCATGTTATATCTCTATCGAAGGCGAAACTCAGGGTCTCATCACTGCTGGCGCTCTTTCTACTGACTCTATCGGCGATGCTTTCGTTGAAGGTCATGAAGATCAAATGTTGGTTCAAATGTTTGACCACGTTGTGACAGTACCGACTGACCCACAATCAGGTCAGCCTTCTGGTCAACGTGTTCATAAACCATTCAAATTCACCGTTGCGCTAAATAAAGCGGTTCCTCTTCTTTATAACGCGTTGGCGTCTGGCGAGAAGATGAAATCGGTTGAGCTAAAATGGTACCGCACGTCTATCGAAGGTAAACAAGAGAACTTCTTCACCACTAAACTTGAAAGTGCGTCTATCGTCGATATTCACTGCGAAATGCCACACTGCCAAGATCCTGCGAACGGCGACTTTACGCAAAACGTTACGGTTTCTATGTCTTACCGTAAAATCCTGTGGGATCACGTGAACGCGGGTACTTCAGGTTCAGATGACTGGCGCAAACCAGTAGAAGCGTAAGCTTTGATTTGGGTGGCTGGCTGATGTTGCGTAAGCAAAGCCAATCCGGCCAGCCACCTTTTTTAGCCTTAAGCAAAGTGCATTCAATGAGTGTGACTTGCTTAAGGCTTTGCTGTTTCTAGTGTAAAGAGGATGGAAGATGGCCACGCTGAATTTTACGTTAAAGGTTGACGGGCTCGCCGACGATGCATTTGTGGTGCGAGAATACCAAGGACAAGAATCCTTATCGGAGAGTGTGCTGGCCAATGGCGAGCCTTGTTATGGGTTTCGTTACCACATTGAGCTAGCAAGCCGTCAATCAACTTTGAGTGCAATCGATGTCGTCGACAAAACGGCTCAGCTAACGGTTTTTCGTAATGGCGGGGTGGTGCAGCGCGTGCATGGCATCGTGCGCCAGTTTAGTAAAGGCGATATTGGTCATCATCACACCTTTTACTCACTCACTTTAGTACCTGCATTAGAGCGCTTGTCGCTGCGCCAAAATAGCCGCATCTTCCAGCTTAAAACCGTACCTGAAATTCTTTCCATTGTGCTGCAAGAGATGGGCATTGACGACTATGCCTTCGCACTTAAACGAGAATGTCTTCAGCGCGAATTCTGCGTACAGTACCGTGAAACCGATATCCACTTTTTACACCGCTTAGCCGCCGAAGAGGGTTTGGTCTATCACCTCCTACACGAAGAAGGTAAACATACCCTCATTTTCAGTGACGACAGCCAAAGCTTAACGAAGCTCGATACGCCGATCCCTTACAATGTGCTGTCCGGTGGTATCGCTGATACGCCTTACATTTCCAACTTAATCAGCCATACGCAATCGCAAGTGGCGGAAAGCCAATTGGCGGATTACAGCTTTAAAAAACCGACTTACGGTTTTAAGCAAAGTGCACTCGGCACCGCGATGGATTACCAGCAGACCCACTATGAACATTTTGATTTCCCGGGTCGATTTAAAGACGATGAGAGCGGCAAAGCGTTTAACCAAATTCGTTTAGAGTACTTAAGAAGGCAGGCGCGTACCGCACAAGGCCAAAGCAATGAAGCGCGTTTGCAAGCCGGAACCCTGTTTGATTTGGCCGAACATTTAGACGACAGCGTGAACCGAGATTGGGTTGTGGTGCAAGTAAACCATCAAGGCCGGCAGCCGCAAGCATTAGAAGAGTCTGGCGGTAGCGGTGCAACAACCTACAGTAACCAATTTACCTTGATCCCGGCCGATGTAACGTGGCGTGCAACACCGCACACGAAGCCGCAAGTGGATGGCCCATGCATCGCCCATGTGGTTGGCCCCGATGGCGAAGAGATCTTCTGCGATGAGTATGGCCGCGTTAAACTGCATTTCCCATGGGACAGATATTCTAACGGCGATGAACACAGTTCATGTTGGGTGAGGGTGTCGCAAGGTTGGGCGGGTAGCCAATATGGCATGATGGCTATCCCAAGAATTGGCCATGAAGTGATTGTCGATTTTTTAAACGGTGATCCGGATCAACCCATCGTCACGGGCCGCGCTTATCACGCCACCAATAAAGCGCCCTACACACTGCCAGATAACAAAACCAAAACCGTACTGCGCAGTGAAACGCATCAAGGTGAAGGCTTTAATGAGCTGAGTTTTGAAGACCAAGCAGGGCAAGAGAAAATCTACCTGCATGCGCAAAAAGACTATGAAGCGCTAGTGCTTAATGATGCCACCACACACATCAAACACGATAAACACCTGACAGTGGATAACGACCAGTTCAGCCACATCAAAAATAACCAACACCTAACGGTTGAGGGCGAAAGCCGTCAGAAAATAGCGTTAGATCGTAGCCTTGATGTGGGTGGTTCACTGCACCAAAAAATCGGTGAAAAAACGGTTTTTGACTCAGGTAATGAAGTGCACCTTAAAGCAGGCAATAAGTTGGTGTTAGATGCAGGTAATGAGATCACCATCAAAGCTGCGGGCAGTTTTATCAAAGTGGATGGCGGCGGCGTGCACCTAGTCGGGCCTGCGATCAACCTCAACTCTGGCGGCAGCGCAGGCAGCGGCTCGGGTTATGGCGGTGTTGTAGCGGCGTTGCCACAAGGGGTTGATGAAGCCAAAACGCCGCAAGATATTGAGCTAGCAGCGGTAACTCCCACTCAGCAATCCATGTCACCTTTACTTAAGGCGCGACAAATTGAAGCACTCAAAGGTCCTGCACCTGTGTGTGAAGTGTGTGAAGAGGCCAAGTGAAATTAATGCGTTCAACAAATTCCATTGTCGTGCATAACTGGGTGAGCTCGGTTCCAGAGATGGAAATGGATACACAAGAAAGGCTTTACCTTTTGGTTGATGGTGCTCAAATCAGCCATCTAGCACAAGCCTTGTATCATCTATCGGGTGAATTGGTTTTGGAGCCTTTGTACCTTTTTCCGCCCTTTGAGCAGCTTAAAGAGGTGTCTCCTTATCTCGTGTTAGCAACGGATACGGTTAAAACCTGGTTCCTTGAGCAGAATCAGGGGTTAGCTGGGTTCTTTTTTGCTTCTTTAGACTCTATTGAAGAGATTGCTGAACAACTGCGTCGTTTGATCCAAGTGGAATCCCCTTATGGTTCAACGGTGTTTCTTAAAATGGCGAACAGTGAATGTGCGTATGTACTTTTGAGTACCCAATGCCAACCGCTGTGGAAAGTGATCAATCGAGCTTGGTTGCCGACACGTCAAGGTTGGCAATATGTGCAACGACCAGAACTGACGGAGACTCAGGACACTCCTGTGCGATTCAAGTTAACCGATGAGCAGTGGCAACGGCTTGGCAACATCACATGGCTTAATACCTTAGAAACGGTCGAGCGGCATGTGCAGCAGTGGTTTCCGGATTTAGCGCAGCAGTGGCAGTCTGACCCTGAATTATTTCATCGTCATGCTCAATGGGCTTACCAGCAGGGCTTTAGCAGTGAGCGAGATTTAATGCTGTTTTTTAATGTGTTGGGGTTTTTAGGCGTTGATGCTCTTGAAAAAGGGAAGTATCCCGAGATTGATCCTTTGTTGCATCAGGCTTCAAGTCGTACGCCTTCGCAACGCATTGAAGCTGCCGCAGAGCTGGCTTATCACTATTCACAATCATCACAGGAGGTTCAAGGATGAGTAATCCCAATCAAGCTGCGAAAACAGGGCAGACCAATGATGCGCAAAATCCAGCCAGTGCATGTCCTTTTAAACAGCCGTTAATAGGGATAATTCCTGTTCGTTATGCCTTTGATGTTTATGATAAGCAAGGTCAAGCATTACACCCTTTACCCAAAGCTGATCGACAGTGGAAAGGTCAATTCTCTACCAAGCAGCGTAGCTACACCTTAAGGCAACTGCGTGATGGCTGGCTCTATGTCTATGATGAAACAGCAAAAACACTGCACGAATATGAAGTCGTTGGCAGCACCTTGACCAAAATTGAGTGGTCTGACGATGAGGCAAGCAAACCCACTCACGAGCGCGGCTCAAAAGGTGAAAGCAAAAGCTGTTTACTCTATCCCGCCCAGCACACGCTCTCTATCGGTTATGCGCATCAACGATGGACGTGGCGAGTGTGTGAGCATATGCGCTCCAATACCAGCAGCCGTCATGCTGTGATGCGAAAAGTGAGCCTTAAACAGTTTGAGTCCAATGGTACTCACCCTCATGCGCATTTTGCTCAGTATCTTGAAGACTATGTGGCGGACATCGGGACGCCAGCTGAGCAGGATATTTTTAAAGATACCTGTACCCCTTCATTACCGGTAGAGAAAAGTGAAGAAGCGGTGAAAGGTACGGAATTCAAATTCGTTGCCGACAAAGCGGTGGTGAGCTGCAGTGATTATTTGCAAGATTTGCCGGAGCAAAACTGCGGTTTATTTGTGGCGCTGAATGACCCTTTAGCGGATGTGTCAGATTTATTTGTTACTTTTACTACCCAAGTGGCAAAGCGAACTAAAGCGGTTGGTGATGAAACGCAACAGCATAAAATGCAGATGGCAGAGCTGACACGCACATTAGGCCGAATTCGTCTTGAAGAAAAAGAAATTCCCGATTTTGTAAAACAAGATCCTATCCGTATTTTAGAGTTAGAAAGAGCCATTACTGAATATTGGGCTACGGCTGAATTAGCCGAAATGGAATTTAGCCAATTAGCCAGTGAAGGGATCACGCCATCAAAGGCGCTTTCCCCCATGCAGCAGCAAGCGGATCAGCAATTGGCGGAATTGAAAACACTCTATCGTTTTGAACCCACCAGTGCTCAGATGCGCAAGTGGCGCAAAAAAGACAACGGTTTTAACGATGAAGTGCGCTGGGCGGATTTAGATAACTTTTTGGTGGAGCATTACACCCAACTCAAAGGATTGGATGAACAGATTAAACAGCACTATGCGCAGTTTATGTCTGCCTTCAACCAGCTTGGCCTTGACCCGATTCTACTTGGTATAGATAACCAAGATGAGATCCAGCAAGCGTATTTGTTAGCGTTAATTAGCCAATTTCTAGTGGCAGTTACGCAAGTCAATCATGATGAGAAAGCGCTTGAGACCCTCAAAAAAGAGCTCAGTTTTGATTCACCGAAAAACCTCATGGCGCTCGCGTCAACAGGCTTTTCTCTGCAGGCGAATCAAGCCATTAACAGCCACATCCAAGGTTTTAGCACCTCCTTTCTCTCTACCGGTAATCCTAGTGATATGGTGGCGTTTTCGGCCGCGATCGCAAACTGGGATACTTTCACGGGAGATGGCCGCATTCGGGAAAAAGCATGGTTTAAGACATGGATTGAACCCGTTCAATCGAGTTTTGGTGCACTGCAAAAAGCGGTAGCCAATCAAGCTAAAGAGAGTTGGCAAGTGGTGATGGAGTTGCTGTTTCCTTATCAGACTCAGCCCAAAGGAGGAACGCCCAGTTTGCTGGCTAACCTTCGCTTATTATTAGTGGAAAGCCTAGTACGAGAAGAGGCGGTGTTGCAACATAACCCCAAGTATGCGGCTGAGATTAAGCAATTTGAGACTAAGTTGAATGCCATCTTGCAAGAGATGAATAATGCTCTGGAACTCAAGCCCGGTAATGTGAGCCCGAAAAACCATCAAATTGCGACCGCGCAATCCGCACAACGTAAGCTAGGGCAATTACTCAGTAGTGAACTGCCGATGATGCTGACGCTCAAAAACCAAGCGGTGATGAACACTTTTCAGCAGTCGGTAAATGAGAAACTGAGCGCGCTATCGAAAAACGTCAAAACCAGTAGCGCATCGGTGAGTCAAAAACTGGGTGGATTAGGGGGCTTGCTGTTTGCACTGAACCTATGGAATACCATGGCGGTTTTGGAGAATATCCGCGGTAAGGTCGCACAATACCCCAGTTGGGATCCTTCGAAGAATCCGGCGTTGGGCGAAGCCATTTATGCCACTGGCTATACCATTGTGGCCGCCGGTGCCATCAGTGCTGGGCGCGCTTGGAAGACGATTGTTAAATATGAGCTTTTGGATAAATCACTAAAAGAAGCATTAGGTGAGGCATCCAGCCTTAAAGCCAAAGATGCCCTAAAAACTTTTTCTAAATCCATCGCCTTGGTGGCTACCGTTGGCATGATTGCCAGCGCATTAGAAACATGGGAAAGCTGGGGTAAGTTTAATGACAGCAGTAAAACCGATCTTGAACGCTTCGGTTATTTGTTAAAAGCTGGAGCAACGGGAGCACAGGGAATTATTTTTTATATTCAGTTTTTCACACTCTTAGGTAGTGGAATTGGTGGAGCCTCCATAGCTGCGATTTCTGCAGGTTGGATGCTCGCCGGTTTTGCTGTGATTGGTATTGTCTATTTGATCGGGGTGATTTTGACCAATGTGTTTAAACGCTCAGAGTTAGAAATTTGGTTATCAAAATCGACGTGGGGGAAAGAGAGTACTTATTGGTCGGTGGGCCAAGAATTGACCGAGTTAGAGCGCCTTCTCCACCAACCAAATATTCGTTTAATGCCAGTTCCCACCAAGACACCCAGTTATCAAACGTACCGACCGACTATGCAGTGGCAGTTGGAACTCGTGTTACCCTCTTATATGCAAGGCCAAACCATTGGGCTGCAAATCACGCGTTTACCACCACAAGAGGGGTACTCCTACCGAACCCAATCGGCAAATCCTCTGATCTTGATTGATGAACAACAGGGTAAATGGAGTATTGAAGATGAGCAGCCAGTGTATCGCATCACATTGGGTGGCAGTAAGAAGGATACTGTTGGAGTTTGCGTTGAACTGCCCCTGCGCTGGGTCCAGGAACAGCGTCTCAAATTTTGCGCCCGCGGAACTCGCGCCGGAGAATTGGATTTACAATCTGCAGAGGCGAATGATATTGCCACAAGAAATCTCGTTGTAGGAAAGGGTTAAATGTTAATTGATAAAGATGAGTTAGAGCAGTTAAAAGCAAATTTACACAGCAGTGAGGTTATTTATCAATGGGAGAGTGTGGCTTACGGAGAAAGAAGAGCCGAAATATTTCGCGTTTTGGGGGCAATCTCTGCTGGTATTGTTCCCCTTTGGCCATTTATTTTTTTTGCAGATATTCAATTTAATAGTAAAGAGTTTTGGGGGTTTATCGGCTTTAGTCTGGCGGGCATGGCTGCGGCCAGATATCTTTTTATGCCCGACCACCGCTATTGTTACAGCTTAACGCAAGCGGGTGTGCATTATACCGATCAAGAAGTGATCCCGGATGCGGCCTACACTTTTGTACGAGGTTTTGCTTGGGTGGGGATTGCGGTCTGTTTGCTGGCCTTAGCCGTCGTTGGCCCGTTAGCGTTTGTCGGTGCGGGCGGTTTTGCCCTGCTGGCCTTTGGTTTAACCAACTTCCATCCCACCGTACATCAAAAAGATGTTTATTTTGCTGAACAATTGATCCTTTTTGATCCGATCAAAGAAAAGATGGTGAAATTGAATTCCGAAAGCAGAAGACATCCTCGATTTAGTAGAACACTTTTTTTTAGTTCCTTTGATGAAAAAACACGTTTTATTGAGCTCGTGAAGAGTATTCATAATAATGTCGACTATCTTCCGTTACAGCGAGTTAACGATCAGTACAAGCATCCTATCTTTAATCAAGAATTAAAAGAGGAATAGCTTAAAGGTTTTTCACACCAGCGGCACTTTTGTACTCTAATTTGTGTCTGCTGCGTACAGCTCACTTTTGGCTGTTTAGTGGTGTTGATGGTGTGTCACTAGCCGATAAAATTAGGGTAAAAGCAACATCGCAACAAGCTTAATCAACGAATCTGATAAGGAGCAAATCAATGGCAAATGGTGCATTAGTAGGAGATATCGGATCCGATCATGATGGTTTTCCTCCTACGCCGATCACCGCTGGGTCACCGACGGTAAAAATTGATGGCAAAGCGGTGGCAAGGCAGGGGGACCCGCTAGAGCCTCATGATAAGCCGCAAAACCCAAGCCACCCGCGAGCAATTAAAGGGGGCTCGGGTAGCGTTATGATTGATGGCAAGCCCGCCGCGCGAGTCGGCGATGCCGTTGACTGCGGTGGCGTAATTATTGGTGGCTCATCGGTCAATATCGGTTAAGGTTGTAACCCATTTAATCAATAAAGCGGCGCTTCAAACCTTGAGTGCCGCTTTATTGTTTTAAGCGCAGCACTTTTAGCACCAGTGAGCCAGCGTTATACCTCTTTATGAAAAGAAATTCTACAGACAGAAACGGAGCGAACAATGATCCGCCATATCTTATTAATCAAATTCAAACCACAAGCTCAGCCTGCCGACATCCAACAGCTCAAGTCGCTGTTTGAAGCCATGCCAGAGAAAATTGAGGGGGTCGCTGCTGTTGAGTGGGGCGTGAACGACAGCCCTGAAGGTAAAAACCAAGGTTATACTCACAGCGTTTTAATGACATTTAGCGATGAGCAAGGGCGCCAAAATTACCTACCTCATCCAGAGCATAACGCGCTAAAGGATGTCTTTCGTCCTTTGCTCGAAGAGATCATCGTTTTCGATTATTCGATTTAGTCACAAGCCAATAATCCTAGAGGCGCTTACCCTATGTTGGGTAGGATGGACTCTAGATTCTTTAGCTTGTTTGGCTTGAGTGTTAGCTAAGGGGCTATTCTTTTCGCCATGATGTACCACCAGAACAGTCGATATTTAGCCGCTGGTACATTCGATGGTACATTAAATCATTGATGTCACAAGAGACTATGAATGCTGAATAATTTGGTACGTATTGATTTAATTGGCTTTGTAGGTTTTGACGGATGTTATCGGAGAGAAAGTGGTGGCCCCTCCCAGACTTGAACTGGGGACCAATCGATTATGAGTCGACTGCTCTAACCACTGAGCTAAGGGGCCAAATTAGGTGTGTGATTATAGGGGATGGAGTTATGAGTGTCTACCCGCAAAATAGGGTAAATGCGCTTAGTTTTTATCCACTTAAACTATGAGATACAAAAAAGGTGAGCTTGTGCTCACCTTTTAGATTGGATAGGTTGCGATTACTCGTCTAAGAAGCTGCGCAATGTTTCAGAGCGGCTTGGGTGACGCAGTTTACGCAGTGCTTTCGCTTCAATTTGGCGGATACGCTCACGCGTTACGTCAAACTGCTTACCAACTTCTTCTAGCGTATGGTCTGTATTCATATCAATACCGAAACGCATACGCAGTACTTTCGCTTCACGAGGAGTTAGGCCAGCAAGAACGTCACGAGTCGCTGCTCTTAGGCTGGTGGCCGTAGCAGAATCAAGTGGTAGTTCAAGGGTTGTATCCTCGATAAAGTCACCAAGATGCGAATCTTCGTCGTCACCGATAGGTGTCTCCATAGAGATTGGCTCTTTAGCAATTTTCAGTACTTTACGAATTTTATCTTCTGGCATTTGCATGCGTTCTGCCAATTCTTCTGGCAGAGGCTCACGGCCCATCTCTTGCAGCATCTGACGTGAGATTCGATTCAGTTTGTTGATCGTTTCGATCATGTGCACTGGAATACGAATCGTACGTGCTTGGTCTGCAATTGAACGTGTGATAGCTTGGCGAATCCACCAAGTGGCGTAAGTTGAGAACTTATAACCACGGCGGTATTCAAACTTATCTACCGCTTTCATCAGGCCGATATTACCTTCTTGGATAAGATCCAAGAACTGCAGGCCACGGTTGGTGTATTTCTTCGCGATAGAAATAACCAGACGCAAGTTTGCTTCAACCATCTCTTTTTTCGCTCGACGAGCTTTCGCTTCACCGATAGACATGCGACGGCTGATGTCTTTAATGTTTTGTACATTCAAAGACGTTTCTTCTTCGATCATTTTCAATTTATGAATTGAACGACGAATGTCTTCTTCTTGCTGTCTGATTTTTTCTGCATAAGGTTTTTCTGAAGCGAGTACTTCATCTAACCATGCATCGCTTGATTCATTGCCAGTGAATAAGGCAATGAATGATTTCTTAGGCATTTTACCGTATTCGACCGCAGCTCTCATGATCAGACGTTCTTGAGTACGAACGCGATCCATAGAGGTGCGAAGCTTGTTGACTAGGTAGTCAAATTGCTTTGGCGTGAGTCGGAATTCACGGAAAATATCCAACATCAACTCGGTGGCTTGGGCGGCTTTATTGCTGTCATAGCCATGCTCATTTTTCGCGAGTTGAAGATTTTGATACTTGTTGCGTAGTTCGGTGAATTTTTCTAGCGCAAGCTCAGGGTCGATTCCTGCATCTTCTTCAGAGTCAGTATCTTCGCTGTCGTCATCGTCGTCATCATCAAGATCGTCTTCATCAGCAAGGTCAGCGCTAGCAAGCTCTGAACCGATATGGGTCGCTGTTGGGGCGTTCGTTGCATCTGAGTCAGGATCAACAAAACCTGAGATCAGGTCTGTTAAACGAAGTTCTTCAGCAAGAACTTTGTCAAATTGCTCTAAGATGTATGGAATGGTGCCTGGATATTCAGCTACTGCGCGTTGAACTTGGTTAATACCATCTTCAATACGCTTGGCGATATCAATTTCACCTTCGCGAGTCAGCAGTTCTACGGTACCCATTTCGCGCATATACATGCGCACAGGGTCGGTAGTACGACCAATTTCGCTTTCTACACTGGATAATGCAGCGGCTGCAGCTTCGGCAGCATCCTCATCGGTGATTGCGTTGTCATCATTTAGAGCAAGATCATCGGCATCAGGGGCAGTTTCTACCACCTTAATGCCCATGTCATTGATCATCTGAATGATATCTTCTACCTGCTCGGAATCTACGATTTCTGCTGGTAGGTGGTCATTTACTTCGGCGTAGGTCAGATAGCCTTGCTCTTTGCCTTTAATGACAAGTAGTTTTAGCTGTGACTGCGGATTTTGATCCATAGACGGTATCCAACTTCATATCTGGTGAAGGAATTAGTATGCGAAATGCAAACCACATATACTAACAAATTTATTCATTGCTGACTATTTAAACTGGGTTACGCTTTCAAGTCTTTCATTAAGTCTTGAAGCTCCCGTCTCTCTTCGGCTGATAAACCGACGCTTCTTTCTTTTGCCTGCAGGTTTTCAATTTGCTTTTCGATGCATTGAGCCAATATTTTGTCCAATGAATCTAAAAATAGTTCTTCTTGGTTGTCTTCAACAAGTGGAATTTCCCAACTTGCGAGGCGAGACAGAAGGGTCTCGTTTTTATTACCGCGCCAGTGTTCAAGCAATTGGCCTGTAGTAATATTGGGGTACGCTTGACAATTCTCAAGTACCTCAATTAATAAACTTAAACCGGGTATGGGCAAGGATTGAACGCTGGAAATATCAGGCACCATTTCAGCATAGCTTGGATTTTGAATAAGCAAAGCGATCACTTCACGCATCGGTGTGCGTTTGAGCTCTTTGTGTGGCTGTGAGCGGTGTTTGTCTGATTCTGGCAGTGATGGCTTTTTATAAATCCCAGTTTTTTGCCCTAATATTTTGAGCAATTGCGCTTGTAGAGATGTGTCTGGCACTTTATTAATCAGTGGTAGTGCCAGCGCCTCAAGCGCCGCTTTCCCTTCGTTATTACCGACATCAACTTGTGACAGTAGGTTGGTGAATAGGTATTTGGATAGGGGTTCAGCATCTTGCACTAACTGTTCAAAGGCCGCTTTTCCATGGGTTCTGATGTAGCTATCTGGGTCTTCACCGTCAGGTAAAAACAGAAATTTAAGAATATTGCCACTTTTGAGATAACTCAACGCATTTTCCAGTGCGCGCCACGCCGCTTCTCGCCCTGCTCGGTCACCATCATAGCAACAGACCACCGTATTGGTTTGGCGAAAAAGCAGTTGCAGGTGATCGCCTGTAGTTGAGGTTCCTAGCGAAGCAACCGAGTAGTCGACCCCATATTGCGCCAGAGCCACCACATCCATATAACCTTCAACCACTAATATTTGCGGGGGTTCACGATAGGCTTGCATGACATCGTATAGGCCATACAGCTCTTTACCTTTATGGAAAATGGGGGTTTCTGGGGAGTTCAGGTATTTTGGCGTTCCATCACCCGTAACGCGTCCACCAAAGCCGATCACTCGTCCGCGGCGGTCGCGAATGGGAAACATAATACGTCCACGAAAACGATCGTAGCGGTTGCCTTTGTCATTTTCGATCAACATGCCGCCAGTGACGAGCATCTCTTGGCTTTCTTGTTGTTGACCGAAGTTTTTGCGCACTAAATCCCATTCGTCAGCGATATAGCCAATACCAAATTTCTGCACGATTTCGCCAGAAAGACCGCGATCTTTTAGGTACTCGATGGCATGACGATTACCCGGAACTTTGAGTTGGTTGCGGTAAAACTGCGCAATGCTGCCCATTAAGTCATAAAGGGTGCGTTTTTCTTCACTATTGGCTTTAGGGGCTGATGATAAATGGCCACTAGAGCGTTGCTCTCGGGGAACTTCTAGCCCCACAAAAGAAGCCAATTCTTCGATGGCCTCGACGAATTCAAGGCGTTCATATTCCATCATGAAGTCGATGGCGTTGCCATGCACGCCACAACCAAAGCAGTGATAGAACTGTTTTTCTTGGCTTACACTAAATGAGGGCGTTTTTTCATTATGGAATGGGCAGCAAGCACCGTAGTTCTTACCTTTTTTCTTAAGTTTCACACGTGCGTCTATGATGTCGACAATATCAAGTCGAGCAAGGAGATCATCAATAAAACTGCGAGGGATGTGTCCTGCCATAAAACCTAAAAGAAAAGATTAAAACGAATGATTAGATACAAACAAGCCGTGCGCTCCAGAGGATAGCACGGCTTGATGCAATTTGATGCGGGCATTTAAGCGAGTTTAGTTCGAACTAATCCGCTGACTTTACCCATATCTGCACGCCCTTGAATTTGCGGTTTCAAGACAGCCATCACTTTCCCCATGTCTTGCATGCCAGCAGCAGCGGACTGGGTGATCGCATCATCAATTAATGCGCTCACTTCATCATCGCTCAACGGCTGAGGCATAAATGCCTCAAGGATAGTGATTTCTGCTTGCTCTGCATCTGCGAGATCTTGACGATTGGCAGCTTCATATTGAGCGACAGAGTCGCGACGCTGTTTAACCATTTTTACCATCACAGCAAGAATATCGTCGTCGTTCAGAGTGATCTGCTCGTCGACTTCTCGTTGTTTGATCGCGGATAAGGCTAAACGAATAGTGCCAAGGCGTACTTTATCCTTGGCTTTCATCGCTAATTTTTGCTCTTCTTTGAGGATATCAATTAGAGCCATAACTCTCGTTCCTTAATGGAAAAAGGTTATTAGTACAGGCGAACGCGACGTGCGTTTTCGCGAGCTAGCTTCTTAGCGTGACGCTTTTGAGCTGCTGCTTTAGCGCGTTTGCGAACGGTAGTTGGTTTTTCATAGTGCTCACGACGACGCACTTCAGAAAGGATACCTGCTTTTTCGCAAGAGCGCTTGAAACGACGTAATGCAACATCGAACGGTTCGTTTTCACGTACTTTAACTATTGGCATATGCCTTTCACCTCAGGGGTTATTCGTTAACGCTGATATTTTGAGGCTTAAACCACAAGATTTCTTGTCTGTTTGCTCGGTTATCAGCTTGATCAAAAATGGTGCGGAATTTTAATCCGATCGCAATAGCTTTGTAAAGCACTTTGTCGATTATAGTCTGTACAAAATTTGTTTACGGAGCCAAGGCGGGGTAACATGGCGGCCATTTCCAATTGTTGATGAAAGCGTGCTGAGAAAATTATGCGCATTATTGGTATTGAAACCTCGTGTGACGAGACTGGCATCGCCATTTATGACGAAGAGAAAGGCTTACTTTCTCATCAATTGTACAGCCAAGTAAAACTGCACGCCGATTACGGCGGTGTGGTGCCGGAGCTTGCTTCTAGAGACCATGTTAAAAAGACCATTCCACTGATAAAAGCAGCGATGGCTGAAGCGAATTTGACGCCAGCGGATATTGATGGCGTGGCTTACACCGCAGGTCCTGGTTTAGTGGGTGCGCTGCTTGTTGGCGCGACGATTGGCCGTAGTTTGGCTTATGCGTGGAATGTGCCAGCGGTGCCTGTTCACCATATGGAAGGGCACCTTTTAGCTCCGATGCTTGAAGATAATCCGCCTCCGTTTCCGTTTGTGGCCGTACTGGTTTCCGGTGGTCATTCCATGATGGTAGAGGTGAAAGGGATTGGTGAATATAAGATCCTCGGAGAGTCTATTGATGACGCGGCCGGTGAGGCGTTTGATAAAACCGCGAAGCTGATGGGACTTGATTATCCCGGGGGGCCATTGTTGGCTCGTTTGGCTGAAAAAGGAACGCCAGGGCGTTTTAAGTTTCCGCGTCCGATGACGGATCGACCAGGGTTAGACATGAGTTTCTCTGGTTTAAAAACATTTACAGCCAATACGATTGCAGCTAATGAGAATGATGATCAGACCCGAGCAGATATTGCGTATGCCTTTCAAGAGGCGGTGTGTGGCACTTTAGTGATTAAGTGCAAGCGAGCCCTTGAGCAAACTGGCATGAAACGTATTGTTATTGCCGGTGGCGTGAGTGCCAATAAACAGTTACGCGCAGAGCTTGGCGCACTGGCGAAAAAAATTGGTGGCGAAGTGTATTACCCGCGTACTGAGTTTTGTACCGACAACGGTGCAATGATTGCTTATGCGGGTATGCAGCGTTTAAAAAATGGTGAAACAGTCGATTTAGCGGTGCAGGCAACACCTCGCTGGCCGATTGATCAACTTAAACCCATTATTTAGCGGGTGTCGCAACGGTCTCTTTTTAGAGGCCGTTTTGTTCTTTGGTACTTCCGTTTCTGTGGCGTTCTGTATTGATTTTAATTAGCCATTGCTTACATTCTGCTCTGAGCTGTTATCGCTCATATCAATGCTACAATGCCAACCTACTTTACTAATATTGGATTCACAATGAAGACATTTGTTATTGATGATTGCCAGATGCGTTATTTGGATCAAGGGCAAGGTGAAGTGCTTGTTTTCGGTCACAGTTATTTGTGGGACAGCGCAATGTGGGCACCTCAGGTGGAAGCGTTGAGTCAACACTACCGCTGTATCGTGCCTGATTTATGGGCGCATGGTCAGTCAGATTTCGCACCGTCATCCATGAACACACTAAAAGATTATGCTCAGCATATTTTGGCTTTGATGGACCACTTATCGATTGAGCAGTTTTCTATCATTGGTCTTTCTGTAGGTGGAATGTGGGGGGCTGAGTTAGCCGTTCTTGCGCCTGCGCGCGTGAAATCATTAGTGATGATGGATACCTTTGTTGGTCTAGAGCCTGAAGTCAGCCATGCAAAATATTTTGCCATGCTCGATGCGATTGCGGCGATGCAGCAAGTGCCAGCACCGATTGTTGATGCAGTTGTACCGATGTTTTTTGCAAAAGATGGCGATCAGCAATCTCCGGCATTAGTGGCTGGATTCAAGCAACATTTATCGGCGCTTACTGGTCAACAAGCGGTGGAAGTGGCTCGGTTGGGGAAAATGATCTTCGGTCGTCGTGACATGATTGAAGAGGTGGAGCAATTGAGGTTGCCAGTGCTGATTGCAGCTGGCGCTGAAGATATGCCTCGTCCGCCTCTTGAGGCTTACTTAATGAATGATGCCATTCACGGCAGTGAGTTAGAGGTTATTGCTAATGCTGGACATATCAGTAACTTAGAACAACCTGAATACGTTACCGCCATGTTGACCCGTTTCTTGAAAAAAGCGCTTAGCTAGTCTTCTCTAATTACCGGGTCATGCTTAATCAAAAAGGCTTCGTAAGAGGCCTTTTGCTTATTCGTCATTGACGTTATTTGCAAGCGGGTTTATCCATCATCCAAGCTAGCTCAAGAACCAAGCGTTTTTTTCTCACCCACTTTCGGCTCTGTGCCAGCCAATAACCGTTTAATATTTTGGTGATGACGAAACACGATAAGGCAGCACAGCATTGCTACCGGTAAGGTATATTGCGGTTTGATCAACCAAGTGTAGAACGGAGCGAGCAGCACGGTAACCAAAGCCGCTAAGGATGAATAGCGAAATAAAAATGCAACGCTGACCCAAGTCAATATGATAAGTGCGGTGAGATCTAAACCGATCGGTGCGATTGCTCCCAGTGCTGTTGCAACACCTTTTCCGCCTTTAAAATGAAAGAAAATAGGATACATATGGCCAAGGCAAGCGGCGATGGCGACTAGGCCTAACAAAATGGGGTCAATCCCCAAATAGTAGCTGCCCCATACGGGAATAGTACCTTTGAGCATGTCACACAGCAGTACCGCGATGGCGGCTTTTTTTCCACCAATGCGTAATACGTTAGTTGCACCGGGGTTATTTGAGCCCATATTGCGAGGATCGGGCAGGCGTAATAAACGGCAGATCAACACCGCACTTGAGATCGAACCCAGTAAATAGGCAGAAATGATCATTATCAGTGCGAGTGGTGTCATAAGTACCTCTGCAGTGGAAATGCCCTAAAGCAAGTTCACAAGCCATTGTTAACCATGATGAAAAGCAAAAAAATGTTTTGGATTTCGCATCTCGACTCAGTTTGGGTATATGATATCGCGATTAGGCAAAATAGTACGATTTTTTACGTAATTAGGGTATCCGACCTCTAGAGGAAGAGACGCAAAAATGGACAAAGTCTTTATTGAACAGCTGACGGTAATTACGACCATTGGCGTGTATGATTGGGAACAAGAGATTAAGCAGAAGTTGGTGCTCGACATCGAAATGGCGCACGACAATCAACCCGCAGGTAAAAGTGATGATGTGAGCGATGCATTAGACTACGCACAAGTGAGTCAAGCGGTGATCGCACATATTGAAAATGGTCGCTTTTTATTGGTAGAGCGTGTTGCAGAAGAAGTAGCAGAGCTTCTGATGCAGCGTTTTTCCGTTCCTTGGGTTAAAATTCGCTTAGCAAAGCCCGGCGCGGTAGCACAGGCATCCAGTGTTGGCGTTATTATTGAGCGAGGCGATGCATGACTACGGTCTATGTTGGCGTCGGTTCTAATATTGAAAGACGCAAACATATCGAAGCGGCCATCGAGGAATTGTCGACCATCGGAAATCATCTACAGATCTCGACCATTTACGAATGTGCATCGGTTGGGTTCAATAGTGCGGCCTTTTATAATTTAGTCGTTGCGCTGGAAACAAGGCTTTCGTTGAGTGATTTCGTGGCGCAACTTCGAGCGATTGAATTTCGATGGGGGCGCGACCCGCAGGCGAAAAAATTTCAAGATCGCACCTTGGATCTCGATATCATCTTGTTTGGTGAAGAAATTTCAGCGCAAGATCCTGAACTGCCACGCAGTGATATCTTTAAATATCCATTTGTCATACAACCACTTTACGATTTGTCACCGGAACGGATCGTTCCCAATGATGGTCGTAGTGTGCGTCAAATATGGCAACAGGCGATCAACTTAGAATCGCTCACCCCTGTCAAACTTTGGTTCGACATTAATTAATAAGAGTCAGTAATGAGTTATTTAGAAGCGTTTTTTTTGGCTTTGATTCAAGGCTTAACCGAATTTTTACCTATCTCCAGCTCCGCCCATTTAATTTTGCCTTCAGCCATTTTAGGCTGGGAAGATCAAGGTCTTGCCTTTGATGTGGCGGTGCATGTCGGCACATTAGCTGCCGTGGTTATCTATTTTAGGAAAGAAGTCGTGACTTTACTGCGCGCTTTTTTTGCCTCGATTTTTAAAGGCGAGTGCAGTAAAGAATCGAAACTGGCATGGATGATCGTACTAGCAACCATTCCTGCCTGTATTTTCGGCTTTTTTATGAAAGATATTGTTGAACTCTACCTACGCAGTGCTTGGGTGATAGCAACCACCACTATTATTTTTGGTCTATTACTGTGGTATGTCGATAAAAACGCTCCATTAGCGGATGATGAATACCAAGCCGATTGGAAAAAATCGCTGATGATTGGTTTGGCACAAGCGGTTGCGGTTATCCCCGGTACCTCTCGCTCAGGAGCGACCATCACTGCGGCGTTGTATCTTGGTTTTACTCGTGAAGCGGCCGCGCGTTTTTCTTTCTTGATGTCGATTCCTATCATTGTTTTGGCGGGTGGCTATTTAGGGTTAAAGCTAGTGACCAGTGGCGAACCTGTGCATTTTGGTTTCTTAACGACGGGTATCCTGACCTCCTTTATCAGTGCTTATATTTGTATCCATTTCTTCTTAAAACTGATTTCTAAAATGGGTATGACTCCGTTTGTCATTTACCGTTTAATTCTGGGTGGCGGCTTATTTGCGTTCCTAATGATGAGTTAAATAAAGGCTTGTGGTATAAATAGCCATCATTTTCGTGCTGTGTTAGAGCGTCACTTTTTTTAAACAGCACGCTTTGTTTATCGTTTACGTTCTCTTTCATAGTGAACGTTTTGAATGGTTATAGATGTGATGCGACTTTTTGCGGTGACATTGGCGTTATTATTCGGTTTATTACAGTACGATTTGTGGCTCGGTAAAAATGGCATTGCTGATTATCGAACCATTGTCGATGAAATTGACGTGCAGCAACAAGTAAACGAAAACCTAACGCTACGAAATTCGGAAATGTTCGTCGAAATTGATGATTTACGACAAGGATTGGACGCGATTGAAGAGCGAGCGCGTCATGAATTAGGAATGATAAAAGCAGGTGAAACTTTCTATCGATTGGTCGGTGAGGATAGTCAATAAATGCCGCACAGTACGCTTTCTCTTACCGCGATTGTACCGGCTGCTGGTGTTGGCAGCCGAATGCAAGCAGATCGTCCGAAACAGTATTTAACCATACACAACAAAACCGTTCTCGAACACACAATAGCGACGCTGCTCGCGCACCCTAATATTGATCGCGTTGTTGTCGCCGTCAGTGACGATGATCCTTACTATTTTGCTCTGCCATTAGCCACTAACCCCAATGTTATTCGCGTCAGCGGTGGTCAAGAGCGAGCCGACTCGGTGCTCTCGGCGCTGCAATATGTTTTAGCTAATTCCCTAGGTGAATGGGTTCTCGTGCATGATGCAGCGCGGCCTTGTCTTACTTTTTCAGATATTGACCGATTGATTACGACAGCTAAAGAGCATCCGGTAGGTGCGATTTTAGCTGCACCCGTTCGAGACACAATGAAGCGTGCTGATGGCGAAAACAACATTGATCATACCGTTGATCGCGTCGCATTATGGCATGCACTCACCCCACAGATGTTTAGAGCCAAGCCGCTTTTTGAGGCTTTGTCGGATGCGTTAGATCAGCAAGTCATCATCACCGATGAAGCATCCGCAATGGAGTGGCAAGGGTTACATCCAGCGTTGGTCGCTGGGCGGGCGGATAATCTAAAAATTACGCAACCCGAAGATCTCGCTTTAGCTGAGTTTTACTTAGGTCGTACTTCCTCACTAGCCGCAATAGGAAATAACCATGATTAGAATTGGCCACGGTTTTGATGTTCATAAGTTTGGCGGTGAAGGCCCAGTCATCATTGGGGGAATTGCCGTTCCTTATGAGCAAGGCTTAATTGCTCATTCCGATGGTGATGTCGCCTTGCATGCTTTAAGTGATGCGCTGCTTGGCGCGATTGCCGCAGGTGATATTGGCCGCCATTTCCCCGATACTGATGATAAATGGAAAGGGGCAGATAGCCGTGAATTATTGAAAGATGTCTATCGCCGTGTGAAAGCGCAAGGCTACCGTTTAGGAAATGCCGACGTCACCATTATCGCGCAAGTGCCGAAGATGGCGCCGTATATTGAAGCGATGTGCGCTGCCATTGCGCAAGATCTTGAAACGACGCTAGATAATATTAACGTCAAAGCAACCACAACCGAGCGCCTTGGTTTCACTGGGCGCAAAGAAGGTATTGCTTGCGAAGCGGTTGTCTTATTGATCAAATGTACTACAGATTAAATGCACGGTTGATCAAAGCATAATATCGCCTTAATAAAACGACCCAAATTGAAGAGGTAATGGTAATTCACTTACCTCTCCTTCTATGTAAAAACACGTTATTGATGGACTACCGCCAACGAATGGCACGCTCAGTAACGCGCAATAGCGGCTCATGCGTCGCTGTTTTTATTATTACCGCCAACTCGCGTCAGCGACGGATGAAAACATGTCAGATATATTATCTTCATTGGCTTACCTTTGTGGTAAACCAGCCGCTAAAGCCAAAATAAAAGCCAAGCCAGAGCACTTTAAAGTGATTGAAGACTTAGGATTCGAACTGGCAGGAAGTGGTGAACACTTAATGGTTCATATTCGTAAAACTGGTGAAAATACCAGTTTTGTGGTCAATGAATTGGCTAAAGCATGTGGTGTGAAATCAAAAGATGTGAGTTGGGCTGGTCTGAAAGATCGTCATGCGGTTACGCAGCAGTGGCTCAGTGTACATTTACCAAAAGGTGAGACGCCAGATTTCACCGAGTTTTTGGCTCAATATCCGAGCATCGAAATTCTGGAAACTACGCGTCACAATAAAAAGTTGCGCCCTGGAGATTTAGTCGGCAATCATTTTGAAATCACGCTTTCTGAAGTCACCGACACCGCCGAAGTAGTGACGCGATTAGAGCACATCGCCACGCACGGTGTGCCTAATTATTTTGGTAGCCAACGTTTTGGCAATCACGGTAATAACCTCAGTGAAGCGCGTCGCTGGGGAAAAGAGAACGTGCGTTCACGTAACCAAAATCAGCGCAGTTTGTATCTCTCGGCGGCCCGTTCGTGGATTTTCAACCAAATTGTCTCTGCCCGTATCGAGCAATATAAGTTACACCAATTTATCGAAGGAGATATCGCACTTGAGGGAGAGAAAACGACCTTAGTTACCTTGGCGAATCTTACCGATCTCAATAACAAACTGGCATTGAATGAAGTGCAAATAAGTGCTGCTTTGGCGGGCGATAACGCACTACCGACGCAAGGTGAGGCTTTAGATTTAGAACAAGTTCACCTTGATGCTGAACCTGACTTGATGGCACTGATCCGCAGCAATCGTATGCGTCATGAGCGCCGGGCGCTGATGCTTAAGCCTCAGAATCTTTCTTGGACAGTTGAACAAGACAATGTGACGTTACGTTTTGATTTAGATGCAGGAAGTTTTGCTACCTCAGTCATTCGTGAATTGGTTGAAGAGATAGCGGTTGAACGCGAGTTCTAAGGATAAAACTCGATGAAGATTTTATTAAGCAATGATGATGGTGTATACGCGCAAGGTTTAAATACCCTAGCACGCGCGCTGGCGGATCTCGCCGAGATCGTGATTGTCGCGCCGGATCGTAATCGGTCAGGAGCCTCCAATTCGCTGACATTAGAGCAGCCGCTTCGTGTGGATCTCATTGCACCCAATACCTATTCAGTGCAAGGCACACCAACCGATTGTGTGCATTTTGCACTCAATGAACTGCTCAAAGATGATCTGCCTGATTTGGTGCTGACAGGCATCAATCATGGTGCGAATTTGGGCGATGACGTGCTCTATTCGGGCACGGTTGCGGCGGCGATGGAAGGGCACTTTCTTGGGGTGCAAGCGATCGCGTTTTCATTGGTCGGGACGGCTAATTTTACTACGGCAGCCCAGATAGCACGCCAGTTGGTCGAACAGCATCTCAATGCCCCGATCCCAACCAATCGATTATTGAATGTGAACGTACCAGATCGTCCATTTGAGGAGTTAGCGGGTATTCAAGTGACGCGTTTAGGTGCTCGCCATCACGCAGAAAGTATGATTAAGCAGAAAGATCCTCGTGGGCATGATATTTATTGGTTAGGTCCTCCGGGTAAAGAGCAAGATGCAGGGCAAGGGACTGATTTCTATGCGATTGAGCATGGTTATGTCTCCTTGACGCCGTTGCAGGTTGATCTCACGGCTCATGAGTCACTGCCAAGTATGGATAACTGGTTGAAGGAAAAAGGGTAATGGCCAATCCACATGCCGACAGATTAATTGAATTTCTGATCGCGAATGGTATCCAAGATCAAACCGTTTTGGATGCCATTCATTGTTTGCCAAGAGAAAGCTTTGTTTCTCAGGCGATGATGCATCAAGCCTATGACAACAATGCCTTGCCGATAGGCCAAGGACAAACGATTTCACAACCTTACATTGTGGCAAAAATGACACAGCTTTTAGAACTTGAGCCGCAGAGTAAGGTCTTAGAAATTGGCACAGGATCGGGTTATCAAACCGCTGTGCTTGCCCAGTTGGTTGAGCACGTGTATTCGATTGAACGGATCAAGTCATTGCAGTGGGACGCGAAGCGTCGTTTAAAGCAACTTGATATTTATAACGTCTCCACTAAGCATGGTGATGGCTGGTTGGGCTGGGATGCTAAAGCTCCTTTTGATGCGATCATTGTTACGGCGGCAGCCGAATTTGTCCCAAATGCGCTGCTTGATCAGCTTGCGGAAGGTGGCCGTTTAGTGATTCCTGTCGGCAGTAGTGAGCAACAGTTATTGAAAATAGTTCGCCAAGGCGATGATTTTATTTCTAACACCATTGAGATGGTGCGTTTTGTTCCTTTAGTTGCCGGTGATTTAGCTTAGTGATGATGAGTAACCTAAGAAACAGAGTAATAATGGTGCTAATTAGTAGCGTCCTTATCGGATGTGCTGCTCATACTCCTGCACCCGTTTCTGGGCTCAATAAAGACTATAATGCCATTCCTCGTGGTAGTTATCGCGGCAGTTTTTACGAAGTGCAAAAAGGCGATACGCTCTATTTTATATCTTATGTCACAGATAAAAATGTAAACGACTTGATCCGTTTCAATAATTTAAAAAAACCTTACACCATTCATCCCGGTCAAAAACTCAAATTATGGATCCCCAATTACACGCCTCCTGCTTACGGTGTAACAGAAGTCATTGTGGCTGCAACCCCTTCGAGCACAATGGCTGGCTTAGTTTCCCCCCCAATGGTTGTAGACGGAGTGAGTAAAAACTCTAATCAAAATAGTGGATCTAATGCCGCAAGTTCTTCGACCAAAGTCGCAAAGAAAGATCCTCCTAAGGTAGTTGAACAATCGAAATCAAAAGAGTATGTTGATTCAAAAGGTAAGCAAAATGTTAATGCTAATGTAACCTTTGCTAAACCAAAAGATGATAAAGTTTCAAAATGGTTATGGCCGACACAAGGGAGAATAATTAAAAACTTTTCAGCAGGCGATCAAGGAAATAAAGGGATCGATATCGCAGGACAGCGTGGTCAATCCATTTTATCAACTGCTGCAGGAACCGTTGTCTATTCGGGAAATGCATTAAGAGGTTACGGCAATCTTGTGATTGTTAAACATAACGATAACTACCTCAGTGCTTATGCTCATAACGATCGGTTACTGGTAAAAGAAGGACAAAGTGTTAAAGCTGGCCAAAAAATAGCAACCATGGGCAGCTCAGGAACCAGCAGTGTTCGTTTACACTTTGAAATTCGTTATCAAGGTAAGTCGGTGAATCCAAAACGCTACTTACCGTAAACATACTTGAAAGAGTCATGTAGCGACATTAGAAAGTAGTAATGTCTTGCTAGCTCGCCAGGGGGAGGCGCTATGAGTATCAGCAATGCAGTAACGAAAGTCGAAGAGTTTGAAGACCAAGAGATCATGGATTCGATTGAGGTTGATGAAGAACTCACCACCACTAAAAGCCAAAGCGATGACGATGTTCAAATCGAAGATGCCAAAGAAGGATTTGATGCGTCAACAAAAAGCTTAGATGCAACACAGATGTATCTTAGCGAGATTGGTTTTTCTCCATTATTAACAGCTCAAGAAGAAGTACTTTATGCTCGTCGTTCACTGAGAGGCGATGAAGCTGCTCGTAAACGCATGATCGAAAGTAACTTACGTTTGGTCGTTAAAATTTCTCGCCGTTATGGTAATCGTGGCTTAGCTTTACTCGATCTAATTGAAGAGGGTAATTTAGGCTTGATCCGTGCGGTAGAAAAATTTGATCCAGAACGTGGCTTTAGATTCTCAACCTATGCTACTTGGTGGATCCGTCAAACCATTGAACGTGCATTAATGAACCAAACGCGCACTATCCGTTTGCCAATTCACGTCGTTAAAGAGTTGAATATCTACCTTCGCACGGCTCGCGAGCTATCGCAGAAGTTAGATCATGAACCTACCGCAGAAGAAATTGCGTTCCAACTGGATAAGCCAGTAGAAGATGTCAGTAAAATGCTGCGTCTTAACGAGCGTATCAGTTCTGTTGATACACCGATTGGCGGCGATGGTGATAAAGCACTACTCGATATCATCCCAGATGCGAACAACTCTGATCCTGAAATTTCTACGCAAGATGATGATATCCGTGAATCACTACTGAATTGGTTAGATGAACTGAACCCAAAACAAAAAGAGGTACTTGCACGCCGTTTTGGACTATTAGGTTATGAACCGTCCACCTTAGAAGAAGTAGGGCGCGAAATTAACTTAACTCGTGAACGAGTTCGTCAAATTCAAGTGGAAGGCCTACGTCGTTTGAGAGAGATCTTGGTTAAACAAGGCTTGAACATGGAAGCGCTGTTTAATGTTGAATACGACTAAAGGTTGGTTCAACAAGACCTTGATTCATAGAACCATTGATTTATAAAACCGTTGATTTATAAAACTATTGCATAAAAGCACAAAAGGCACCGACTTAAAATCGATGCCTTTTTTATTTTTAATATCAGATTGTTACATTAGCTTCTTCAAGCGATAAAGTGCTTCTAACGCTTGGCGAGGCGTTAGATCGTCAGGATCAATAGCTGCTAATGCCTGTTCGACTTCGCTTGGGTCTGGGATCAAACTGAGTTGATTAGCAATATCTACAGTTGAGCTTTTGCTGCCATTGGGCTGCTGTTGGCTCAATAACTCGAGCTGCGACAGTTTAGCGCGCGCGTTTTTGATCACTGTTTTAGGCACGCCAGCAAGACCTGCCACTGCTAGGCCGTAAGATTTACTTGCCGCCCCTTCTTGAACCGCATGCATAAAGGCAATGCTATCGCCATGTTCCACGGCATCTAAATGCACGTTGGCTAAGTGAGGTAACTGGTTTGGCAGCTCGGTCAGTTCAAAATAATGAGTGGCAAATAGCGTTAGCGCGCCAATTTGGCTTGCGAGCCATTGTGCACTTGCCCAAGCCAGTGATAACCCATCATAGGTACTGGTGCCGCGGCCAATTTCATCCATCAATACCAAGCTATTTTGTGTCGCATTATGCAAAATGTTGGCAGTTTCGGTCATTTCAACCATGAAAGTAGAGCGACCAGAGGCGAGATCGTCCGATGCACCAATGCGGGTGAAGATGCGGTCAATCGAACCGATGTGTGCTGCTTCTGCTGGCACATAGCAACCGATATGCGCTAATAAAGTAATCAATGCAGTTTGGCGCATGTAGGTCGATTTACCGCCCATGTTAGGCCCGGTAATGATCAACATTTTTCGTTGCGGATTGAGCTCAATTGGGTTGGCAATGAAGGGTTCATTCATCACTTGCTCAACGACAGGGTGACGGCCCGCTTGGATATGGATCGCAGGCTCTTTACTCAAGGTCGGGCGACAGTAATCTAAGCTTTCAGCGCGCTCGGCAAGGTTTTGCAACACATCGAGCTGCGATAGCGAAGATGCAAGGTTTTGCATCTGCTCTAAATGAGGCAACAATAAGTCAAATAACTCTTCCCAAAGCTGCTTTTCCACTGCCAGTGCTTTTGATTTCGAGTTGAGCACTTTATCTTCATGCGCTTTTAGCTCGGCAATAATATAACGCTCGGCATTTTTCAGCGTTTGGCGGCGCACATAGTGAGGAGGAACAAGGTGACTCTGGCCACGGCTGACTTGAATGTAGAAACCGTGAATCGCGTTGTAGCCGACTTTGAGCGTATCAATGCCGTGACGTTCGCGCTCTTCAGCTTCTAATTTATTCAAGTATTCGGTTGCGCCGTTGGCTAGATCACGCCATTCATCCAGTTCGGCGCTGTAGCCATCGGCAATCACGCCACCATCACGAATCACAACTGGTGGGTTGTCTTTGATCGCTCGCTCAAGCAGTGTGCACAGCTCATCCAATGGCTGTACATGATGAGTTAACTGAACTAAGTGGGGTTGCGACAAGGGTTGCAGTATTTCACTGAGCTGCGGCAATTGCTGCATCGCATGTCGCAGGCGTGCTAAGTCTCTTGGGCGAGCGGAACGCAATGCCAAACGAGCAAGAATACGTTCAATATCGCCAATCTGTTTCAGCACAGGTTGTAATTCACTAAACAGAGCAAGCTGTTTCAACTCGCCGATCGCATCAAGGCGTTGATTCAGCGTATCAATACAGCGCATCGGTTGGTGTAACCAGCGTTTGAGCATGCGGCTGCCCATTGGGGTGGCGCAGTGATCGAGCACTTCCGCTAAGGTGTTATCAAAGCCACCGGACAAGTTCTGCGTGATCTCTAAATTACGGCGTGTGGCGGCATCTAAGATCACCGAGTGATCTTGGCGATCAAACGTCAGCGAACGAATATGAGGCAATGCAGTGCGCTGCGTATCTTTCACGTATTGAATCAAGCAGCCAGCGGCGCATAAGCCCAGTTTAGCCTGTTCTACGCCAAAACCGACCAAATCACGCGTACCAAATTGCTGGTTCAACTGCTGTTTTGCTGTCTCTAACTCAAATTCCCAAATAGGGCGGCGACGGTTTCCTTTGCGATTGCCCATTAAAGTGACTGGCGTGAAATCTTCAGGAAAGAGCAGTTCGCGCGGTGCGGTGCGTTGCAGTTCGGCGGCCATCGCCTCTTCGGTTTCTGGCTCACTCAGTTGGAAGCGCCCTGAAGTGATGTCTAAGGTTGCGTAGCCAAAGCGACCATCGTGGTGGTAGATGGCGGCAATTAAGTTATCGACTCGCTCAGAGAGCAAGGCTTCATCCGTGACCGTACCGGGCGTGACAATCCGCACCACTTTACGCTCAACGGGGCCTTTGCTGGTGGCAGGATCGCCAATTTGTTCACAAATCGCGACGGATTCGCCTTGCTGTACCAATTTCGCTAAGTAACCTTCCACGGCGTGATAGGGAACGCCCGCCATTGGAATAGGCTCACCCGCAGAAGCACCGCGTTTGGTGAGTGATATTTCCAGCAATTGCGATGCGCGTTTAGCGTCATCGTAAAACAGCTCGTAGAAATCGCCCATCCGATAAAAGAGCAGAATATCGGGGTTTTCGGCTTTCAATTGCAGATATTGCCGCATCATCGGGGTGTGCTGTGGTGAAGACTCGGCGGAAGATGCGCTGGATTTGCTCATGTTATTCGTCACTCGATTATCAATGGCTGACTGTGAAAATGACCACCCTACAGGAATGGCAGCGGCCTTAGCTCTGACATGAGTTAGAAAGAATCGTCAGAGCATGCATTTAAATAGTTGGAGAGGATAACAAACTTCGCTATTGCTGAGCAATCAAGGGATGCTGATGTGGAAGCAAAGCCAAGGGCTAAAAAGTGATGAGCGCGTTCAGCACTGATTAGCCCGTTGGGGTGGAGATTAGATCTAAGAAAAAAGACCGGATGAGAGATAACGATCGCCTCGATCGCAAATGATGGCGACGACCACCGCTCCTGGATTTTGTTGCGCGATTTGTAACGCAGCGAAAACGGCGCCTCCAGAGCTGACGCCAGCGCAAATGCCTTCTTGGGTTGCCAAAGCACGAGCCGTATTGATGGCATCTTGCTCTTCGATATCGAGTACCACATCAACACGTGATGATTCAAAAATACCGGGTAAATAAGCTTGAGGCCAGCGGCGAATTCCCGGAATTGCACTGCCTTCTGCTGGTTGTAAACCGACAATGCTTATCTCTGGATTTTGCGTTTTTAGATAGCGAGAAGTGCCCATGATGGTGCCCGTTGTGCCCATACTTGAGACAAAGTGGGTGATTTCCCCGTGGCTTTGTTGCCAAATTTCTGGGCCAGTAGAATCGAAATGAGCTTGCGGGTTGTCGGGGTTATTGAATTGATCGAGTACTTTTCCTTTGCCTTCACTTTGCATTTTTAATGCTAAATCGCGCGCTCCTTCCATGCCTTGCTCTTTGCTGACTAAAATGAGCTCACAACCATACGCTTTCATCGCGTCTTTACGCTCTTGGGTGGCATTATCCGGCATGATTAAAATCATTTTGTAGCCTTTGATGGCGGCCGCCATTGCCAGCGCAATACCCGTGTTGCCGCTGGTCGCTTCAATGATGGTATCGCCCGGTTGGATCTCTTGGCGACGCTCTGCTTGCACTATCATATTGAGTGCTGGGCGATCTTTGACTGAACCTGCTGGGTTATTGCCTTCTAGCTTGACCAATACGGTGCTTGAGGTGTGAGCCGCCAGTCGCTGCAAGCGAACTAAAGGCGTTTGCCCGACATATGCTTCAATCGTTGGAAAGTCCGCCATCATGTTGTCCTTAATTTTTTTAGTCGGAAGAGTAAGATGACGTATCCACCTTACCGAACACTACTATAAAGTCGTGCTGGTAATTGGCATACAATTTATTGCTAGAGTTTATTCCAAAAAGTTCTAGTTATCCTCTTTGTTATAATTCATTTTCCTCATACTCTAATTGCCAAGGACGCCATTTTGGCCGTAGTGATTAGGGAGTAGCAATATATGAAGTTCATCAAGTCAGCCTTAGCCAGCTTATTAGCCGTAGGATCGTTGAATGTTTCGGCCGCGGATCAAACCATTCTCAACTCATCGTACGACATCGCTCGCGAGCTGTTTGCTTCTTATAACCCAGTGTTTGAAAAACACTGGCAACAAAAGACAGGCCAAACAGTGGAGATCAAACAGTCGCACGGTGGGTCATCTGCGCAAGCTCGCTCAATTTTGCAGGGGTTAGCCGCCGATGTAGTGACATTCAATCAGGTAACGGATGTTCAGGTGCTGCACGATCGTGGCAAGCTTATCGATGCTAATTGGCAAGAAAAATTGCCCAATGCAAGCTCACCTTACTACTCCACGACCGCATTTTTAGTGCGCAAGGGGAATCCAAAAAATATTCAAGATTGGGGCGATCTCGCTAAAGCTGATGTGGCTTCTGTATTCCCCAATCCTAAAACCTCAGGTAATGCACGTTATACCTATTTGGCCGCGGTCGGTTATGCACAAAAGACTTTTGGCAAAGAGAACCAAGCCGAGCAGGATCAATTCCTCAAACAATTTTTAGCTAATGTAGCGGTATTTGATACTGGCGGCCGTGGTGCGACTACTTCGTTTGTTGAACGTGGCATTGGCGATGTGCTGATTACGTTTGAATCTGAAGTGAACAATATTCGTCAGCAGTATGGCGTGGATGAATATCAAGTAGTGGTGCCTAAGACCTCTATCTTGGCCGAGTTTCCCGTGGCCGTGGTGGAAAAAAATGCCAAGCGTAAAGGCACGCTTGAGGTAGCCAACGAATATCTCGCTTATCTGTACAGTGAAGAAGCGCAACGTTTGCTGGCTGGGTTTAATTACCGCGTTCATGATGAAAAAGTGAACGCAGAATTTGCTGATCGCTTCCCTGAAGTTGAATTGCTAACAGTTGAGAGCATTGCTGGCGGGTGGGAAAATGCCATGAAACTTCATTTTGCCAATGGCGCGAAGCTTGACCAACTTCAACGTCGTTAATTCGTCATCGCCACCTGCGCTGAGTGTGGGTGGTTTTCTTACTCATCCGTTTTGTTTCGAGGGTTTATGAGCCATTCCTTCACCGCTTCTTTATCTCGCCCACGCCATAAAAGGGTGCTACCCGGATTTGGTATTAGCCTCGGTACTTCGCTGTTTTTTGTCAGCTTAGTGCTGCTATTGCCCGCCAGTGGTTTGATTATGCAGACGAGCCAAATGTCGCTCACCGAGTATTGGCAGGTGGTGGCGGACCCTCGTGTACTGGCCAGTTACAAAGTAACGGTGGGCGCGGCACTCATCGCCTCATTGTTTAATGGCTTGCTAGGATTATTGCTCGCTTGGGTGCTGGTTCGTTATGATTTTTATGGCAAACGTATTCTTGATGCTTTAGTCGATTTACCGTTTGCTTTGCCTACCGCCGTTGCAGGCATCACGTTGGCGACGCTTTACTCATCCAATGGCTGGGTGGGCAGCGTACTTGGCGAGCTTGGAATTAAAGTGGCTTATACCCCCTTGGGGATTGTTGTCGCGATGGCGTTTACCAGTATTCCGTTTGTGGTGCGCACGGTACAACCCGTCTTGGAAGAGATCTCCAAAGAAGAGGAAGAAGCGGGAATGACGTTAGGCGCATCAGACAGCGCCGTATTTTGGAAAGTGATCATGCCTTCGATTCGTCCAGCACTATTGGTTGGTATCGCACTCTCATTTACGCGTAGCTTGGGCGAGTTTGGTGCAGTGATTTTCATTGCGGGCAATATGCCTTATGTCAGTGAAATTACCTCATTAATGATTTTTGTACGCTTACAAGAATTTGATTTTCCGGCGGCGAGTGCCATTGCCTCGGTAGTATTGATGGCATCGTTATCGCTGCTACTACTGATCAATTTATGGCAGGGCGCATACCTGCGTCGAATTCATGGACGTTAAGGAATCGATGATGAAAGCACATCAACCGTTACGAGTCGGTGAAGCACCTTGGGTGAAGTGGAGTTTGATTGGCTTTGCGCTGTTTTGGGTTGCATTGTTGCTGATTATCCCGCTAGTGAGCATTTTCAAACAAGCCTTTGCCAGTGGTTTATCGACTTATATTAGTCATTTAATTGAACCCGATACGCGTCATGCCATTAGTTTAACACTGCTAGTTGCGCTACTCACGGTGCCAATTAACTTAGTGTTCGGCGTGTTATTAGCTTGGGCAGTGACTCGTTTTGAATTTCCGGGTAGAAAAATATTAACCACTTTAATTGATATTCCGTTTGCCGTATCACCGGTTGTTGCAGGCCTTCTGTATTTACTGCTTTACGGCAGCAGCGGTTGGTTAGGCGAGTGGTTGTTTGAGCGCGATCTGCAAGTGATGTTTGCTTGGCCGGGAATTTTATTGGTCACGGTTTTTGTGACTTGCCCGTTTGTCGCGCGTGAGCTGATCCCGCTGATGCAGCAGCAAGGTCGCTCGGATGAAGAAGCCGCGGTTATTTTGGGTGCATCTTGGTGGCAACTGTTTCGTCGCGTCACCTTACCGAATATTAAATGGGCGTTGATTTACGGTGTCATCCTAACCAATGCGCGTGCCATTGGTGAATTTGGCGCAGTAGCGGTTGTGTCGGGCAATATTCGTGGTGAAACCAATACCTTACCGCTACATGTGCAGCTACTGTATGAAGATTATCAATCGGAAGCGGCGTTTGCTAGCGCCTCACTATTGGCTTTCATTGCATTATTAACCTTAGTTTTTAAAGCTTATGTTGAATGGCGTCAACACAACAATCAGACAAAAACGAACAGAGAGCAAGAGACGGTATGAGTATACGTTTAGACAACATTTCCAAACAATTTGGTCAATTTCAAGCGCTCTCTCCGCTCTCGTTACAGATTGATGATGGCGAGATGATTGGCTTACTTGGTCCTTCAGGCTCAGGCAAAACCACTTTGTTGCGCATTATTGCCGGCCTTGAAGGTGCTGATAGCGGAACCATTCATTTTAGAGATCGCGATGTGACTCATGTCCACGTCCGCGAGCGCCGAGTTGGCTTTGTGTTCCAAAACTACGCACTTTTTCGTCATATGACGGTGGCCGACAATGTCGCGTTTGGTTTGCAAGTGATGGATCGCCGTCATAGACCAGCGGCGGCGGAAATCACCAAAAGAGTCAAACAGCTATTGGATATTGTGCAACTTGGCCATTTAGCTGAGCGCTATCCTGAACAACTGTCCGGCGGGCAAAAGCAGCGCATCGCCTTGGCTCGCGCTCTTGCAACAAAGCCGGAAGTGCTACTGCTGGATGAGCCTTTTGGCGCACTGGATGCCAAAGTGCGTAAAGAATTGCGCCGCTGGTTGCGCAGCTTGCACGAAGAGCTCGGTTTTACGAGCGTATTTGTCACCCACGATCAAGATGAAGCACTTGAACTCTCTGATCGCGTGGTCGTGATGAGCAATGGCCGCATCGAACAGATCGACTCGCCAGTGCAGCTTTATGCTCAACCGAACAGTCGCTTCGTCTTTGACTTTTTTGGCAATGTGAATGTCTTCCAAGCCAACTGGAATAACGAGCAGTGGGTCAACGGTCAATCGTTTATCTT
Organism: Vibrio sp. 2-2(8); assembly: GCF_963888495.1. Taxonomy (NCBI): domain Bacteria; kingdom Pseudomonadati; phylum Pseudomonadota; class Gammaproteobacteria; order Vibrionales; family Vibrionaceae; genus Vibrio; species Vibrio sp. 2-2(8). The sequence goes on from NZ_CAWPJM010000054.1 coordinate 151,649, forward strand.
ACCGCCGAAAGATCACGCGATTAATCAATCAGGAAAGTTGTATGTGCGCAGCCATGAGTTGAGCCTATCGAACAAACAAAATAGCCAAGCTTCATTGCCTTTTGAAGTGGTCTCTGTCAATCCTGTTGGCGCGGAAGTGCGAGTGGAACTCGCGCCAGTAGGCTGGGAGAGTGAGCAATTATGGGAAGCAAAATTAACCCATAGAGCATTGAGTGAACAACCACTCACACGAGGCGACAAAACCTTTGCTACACCACAAGTGGGCTACTTTTTTGGTGGGGGGAGCAGCACTCCGCACACCATTCGTTGGCCATTCTTAGACGCAGATAGTTTAATGTTTGAGATCTAAATACAACGGACGAACGATTCAGAATGGGTACGCTTGCGTGCCCATTCTGTTTTCTGGAGATTCAATCTGCTATAAAGGTTCAAGCAAGATAACGTGGCTTTGGAGAGGGCGTAATGAAAGCGATTTTTGCATTAAGTGAACAATTAGGTCAGCAATTGTTAGCACAAAAAGAGATCCTCACCAGTGCTGAATCATGCACTGGCGGTGGTGTGGCATTTGCACTTACCGAGGTTGCAGGAAGTTCGGTTTGGTTTGAACGATCGTTTGTGACCTACAGTAATCTCGCTAAACAAGAGATGCTCGGTGTCAAAGCACAGACACTGGTGGATTTTGGCGCGGTTTCCGAACCCGTGGTGCGTGAAATGGTACAAGGAGCACTTTTGCATTCCCAAGCCACTATTGGTGTAGCGATCAGTGGTATTGCTGGTCCTGACGGTGGTAGCGCAGAAAAACCAGTGGGAACCGTATGCTTTGCATGGGCTTCTAAGCAAGGCTGGGAACGTGCTGAGACGCTTTGTTTTAAAGGCGATCGCGTACAGGTGCGCAAGCAGGCGATTACTCATGCATTACAAGTGGTGAGTCACTTTTTATCGCAGCCAAATTGAACCTAGTCGAAATTTTTTCGACACAGCTATAGACACTGTATGAATCAACAGTATAATTAACCCCAATTGGCGACTAAAGAGTCGATAAAAAATTTAACGAGCCGCTACCCACAGCGACAGTTTGGAGAAAGTAATGGACGAAAATAAGCAGAAGGCGCTAGCCGCAGCACTGGGTCAAATTGAAAAGCAATTTGGTAAAGGTTCGATCATGCGCCTTGGTGACAACCGTACAATGGATGTTGAAACCATTTCTACCGGTTCACTTTCTTTGGATATTGCATTGGGTGCTGGCGGTTTACCAATGGGACGTATCGTTGAAGTCTACGGCCCTGAATCATCAGGAAAAACAACGTTAACGCTGGAATTGATCGCAGCAGCACAACGAGTGGGTAAAACCTGTGCTTTTATCGATGCAGAACATGCCCTTGACCCAATTTATGCTAAAAAACTGGGTGTAAACATCGATGAGCTGTTGGTTTCACAACCTGATACGGGCGAACAAGCGCTTGAAATTTGTGATGCCTTGGCCCGTTCTGGTGCCATTGATGTTATCGTCATTGACTCTGTGGCTGCACTGACACCAAAAGCTGAAATTGAAGGTGAAATGGGCGATAGCCACATGGGCCTCCAAGCACGTATGCTTTCTCAAGCGATGCGTAAGTTAACGGGTAACCTAAAACAGTCCAACTGCATGTGCATCTTCATTAACCAGATCCGCATGAAAATTGGTGTGATGTTTGGTAACCCTGAAACCACAACAGGTGGTAATGCCCTTAAATTCTACGCTTCAGTTCGTTTAGATATTCGTCGTACAGGCTCTATTAAAGAGGGTGACGAAGTCGTGGGTAACGAAACGCGTATTAAAGTGGTTAAGAACAAAATCGCGGCTCCCTTTAAACAAGCGGATACTCAAATTCTTTACGGACAAGGTTTTAACCGTGAAGGTGAATTGGTTGATCTCGGTGTGAAACATAAATTGGTTGAGAAAGCGGGCGCTTGGTATAGCTATAACGGTGATAAAATTGGTCAAGGTAAAGCAAACGCCTGTAAATTCTTGAGAGAGAATCCAGCCGCAGCCATGGCTCTTGATACTAAGTTACGTGAAATGCTGCTCAATCCAGCCGAGTTAATTGTTGAAGAACCTATTTTGAGCGAAATGCCTCAAGAAGAAGAGTTGTAATCTTCTCCACGTTTATATTTCAACAAAGCCCTGCAATGCAGGGCTTTGTTTTATCCATGACCAATAGGGACAGTATGTATTCCTCTAAATTCAAATCGACGTTATCGTGCAAAGAATGCGCATTGCAATTACTGAGCCGACGAGATCACAGCGAGCATGAGCTACAGCAAAAGCTCATGAGTAAAGGGTATGATGCGGAAATTATCGTTCAAACAATGAGTTACTGCCTTGAGAACCATTATTTGGATGAACTGCGCTATGCCGCAAGTCAAATAAGACAACATGTCACTAAAGGTCATGGTGAGCGGCGCATTCGACAAGAGCTGAGCCAAAAAAGAGTCAGTAGCGATGATATTGAAACCGCTTTACATCAAGAGCCTCAAGATTGGTTTGAATTGGCAAAAGCGGTGGCTGAAAAAAAATTCAGAGAACCTGCGGAAAAAGGTTCAAAAGAACATGCCAAACAAGTGCGTTTTTTGCAGTATCGAGGTTTTAGCTTCGAGCAAATTAGCTACGCTTTATCATCATCGGAAGCTTAACTCTTCGTCTGATCCGCAATTTATTTCCTGCCATGCCTTTTCTATAAGAAAACTAGTCGAACTCTTGTCCATGCTTTACAATAACGCAAAATTCTAACTTGAGTATTTCAGGAAGAGCTGCATGTTTATGAGCACTGATGAGGTTCGCCGCGCGTTCCTCTCGTTCTTTGAAAGTAAAGGACACCAAATTGTTGATAGTTCATCATTAGTCCCCGCTAATGACCCAACCCTGTTGTTCACAAATGCAGGAATGAACCAATTTAAAGATTGTTTTCTTGGTTTAGAAAAGCGTGCTTATACACGTGCAACAACGGCGCAACGTTGTGTGCGAGCTGGTGGTAAGCATAACGATCTGGAAAACGTTGGTTTTACCGCTCGTCACCATACCTTTTTTGAAATGTTGGGTAACTTCAGCTTTGGTGATTATTTCAAAGAAGACGCTATTGCATACGCGTGGGAGTTTCTTACTGTAACACTCAAGTTACCCGCTGATCGTCTACTGGTTACCGTGTATGAAACCGATGATGAAGCATTTGATATCTGGAATAAAAAAGTAGGCATTCCGGCTGAGCGCATTATTCGCATTGGCGATAAACCGGGTGGTAAAGCTTATGAGTCAGACAACTTCTGGCAAATGGGTGATACGGGTCCGTGTGGTCCTTGTACTGAAATTTTCTACGATCATGGCGATCATATCTGGGGTGGTCCTCCTGGTTCTGCAGAGGAAGATGGCGATCGTTTCATTGAAATTTGGAACAACGTCTTCATGCAGTTTAACCGTCATGCCGATGGCACGATGGAGCCACTTCCAAAACCTTCCGTTGATACCGGTATGGGTATTGAACGTATTTCTGCGATCATGCAGGGTGTTCACTCAAACTATGAAATTGATGTGTTTCAAGCCTTGATTAAAGCCGCCGCTGATGTGACGGGTTATGACGATCTTTCCAATCAATCGCTACGCGTTGTTGCTGATCACATCCGTTCTTGTGCTTTCTTGATTGTGGATGGTGTGATGCCATCGAATGAAGGTCGTGGCTATGTACTGCGTCGGATTATTCGTCGAGCGGTGCGTCATGGTAATAAATTGGGCGCACAAGGTGCCTTCTTCCACAAACTGGTTGGCCCATTAGCACAAGTGATGGGAACGGCTGGTGAAGAACTGAAAAAGCAGCAAGCGCTTGTAGAAAAAGTGCTGCGCATTGAAGAAGAGAATTTCGGTCGCACTCTTGAACGCGGTATGGCGATCCTCAATGATGCACTCGATAATTTAGAGGGTAGCGTACTGGATGGTGAAACTGTCTTTAAACTTTACGATACCTACGGTTTTCCGGCTGATTTAACTAATGATGTTGCACGTGAACGTGAGCTGACCATTGACGAACAAGGTTTCGAAAAAGCGATGGAAGAGCAGCGTCAACGAGCGCGTGAAGCGGGCCAATTTGGCACTGACTACAATGCAATCATTAAAGTTGATACCAATACCGCTTTCTGTGGCTACAGCGCGACACAAGGCGAGAGCCGCATTGCCGCTATGTTTGTTGACGGCAATGAAGTTGACACTCTATCTGCGGGTGATAAAGCGATTTTGATCTTGGGTGAAACACCTTTCTACGCTGAATCCGGTGGTCAATGTGGTGATGCAGGTGTTATTCAAACGGCCACGGGCTTGTTTAAAGTTGAAGATACACAAAAACTCGGCAACGCCATTGCTCATCACGGTGAACTTATCGAGGGCGTACTCGCCAAAGGCGATGAAGCGAAAGCCATTGTTGATGCTAAGCGCCGCGCTGCAATTTCACTGAACCACTCCGCCACACATTTGTTGCATGCTGCACTTCGCCAAGTATTAGGTTCGCACGTGGCGCAAAAAGGCTCATTGGTAAAAGCGGAAAGCTTGCGTTTTGACTTCTCTCATTTAGAAGCAATGACGCCCGCAGAGCTAAAAGAAGTGGAACGTCTAGTGAACGCGCAAATTCGCCGTAACCACACGATTGAAACCAATATTATGGACATCGAAGCGGCAAAAGCCAAAGGTGCTATGGCATTGTTTGGTGAAAAATACGACGATGAAGTTCGTGTATTGTCGATGGGTGATTTCTCAACCGAACTGTGTGGTGGTATTCACGCAAGTAACACCGGTGACATCGGCCTATTCAAAATAGTTTCTGAAGGCGGTATTGCCGCTGGCATTCGTCGTATTGAAGCGGTGACGGGTGAAGGCGCGCTGGATCTATTGGATCAACAGCAGACTCAATATGAAGTCAAAGTGGCTGAAATGGCGGCTAAAGCGAAATCTTTGGAAAAAGAGTTGCAGCAGTTAAAAGATAAACTTGCAGCGAAAGAAAGTGCCAATCTGATCAGCAATGTAAAAGAAATTGCGGGTGTGAAAGTACTAGTTGCTCAACTTAATGGCGCCGATAACAAAGCGCTGCGTGGTATGGTTGATGAGCTAAAAAATCAGTTAGGCAGTGGCATTATCATGCTGGGTAATGTGGCTGATGATAAAGTGGGTTTGATTGCGGGTGTGACCAAAGATCTTACCGCTAAAGTTAAAGCAGGGGAGCTGGTCAATATGGTTGCCTTGCAAGTGGGTGGTAAAGGTGGCGGCCGTCCGGATATGGCTCAAGCGGGAGGTACGGATGTTAATGCCTTGCCTAGCGCTTTAGCTTCCGTAGATGCTTGGATTGCTGAGCATCTATAAACCGCTGTAATAAGTCACGCTCAATCACTGTTTTTTGATTGGGCGTAATTTTATTTACCAAACCAAGTGGTCTAATTGGCGCAATAGGATACGAGCCAGTTATCTGCTTGGTTTTGTTTTTGTAACTACTGAATCGATACTCAACATAGTGCTCTGCTTTCGATTTGGTCCTAATGAGACTTTGGTCTTGGGAAGGTGAAGATAGGTGAAAAAGCCCCTTATCGTGCAAAAGTTTGGCGGAACCTCGGTGGGTTCAATAGAACGAATCCATACCGTCGCTGAACACATCATTAAGGCGAAGAATGATGGTAATCAAGTGGTTGTAGTTGTTTCTGCAATGTCAGGAGAAACCAATCGACTGTTGGGCTTAGCACAACAAATCGATAGTGTACCAACTGCAAGGGAACTTGATGTTTTGCTCTCTGCTGGTGAGCAAGTGTCTATGGCGCTATTAGCGATGACACTCAATAAATTAGGCTATTCAGCTCGCTCACTAACCGGAGCTCAAGCGAACATTGTGACCGATAATCAACACAATGACGCGACGATTAAAATGATTGATACTCGAACGATTACCGAGTTGCTGGCACAAGATCATATTGTGGTGGTAGCGGGTTTTCAGGGTGTGAATGAGAATGGGGATATCACCACTTTAGGACGTGGAGGTTCTGATACTAGCGCTGTGACGCTAGCGGGAGCTCTTAAAGCCGATGAGTGTCAAATATTCACTGATGTGGATGGTGTTTACACATGTGATCCACGTGTGGTTGCAACGGCTCAAAAATTAGAGATCGTTGATTTCCCGTCAATGGAAGAAATGGCACGTAAAGGCGCTAAAGTTCTGCATTTACCTTGTGTGCAATATGCGTGGGAAAATGAAGTTCCTTTACGCGTATTGTCTACTTTTGATGTAAACGCAGGCAGTCTAATCAAAGGTGAGCAGTGTCATAAAGCAGTATGTGGCATTGCGATTCAACGCGATATGGCGCTTATTACTGTGCAACATGATCATTTCCCGAGTTTAGCCAAGCAGTGCCAAATGCTCGGTGTGGAAGTGTGGAGTGTGATCGAAGAGGCAGAATGGACAGGTGTCATTATAAAACGAGACGCTTGTGCTAAATTAGCTCTGGTTTTCAATGACAAAATCCGTAATAGTGAACCCGTTAGTTTATTGACCACGGTAGGTTTACTAGCTCAGGAATTAGTTGAACGCTCATGTGAATTACTTGCAGAACAAGGGATCGAAGTGAGTTCCCTTTCGGTTGATAAACAATCGTTAATGCTAGTTATGCAGCCACAACATGTTGATAAGGCAGCCAATATTTTACATGAGGCCTATATAACGTCAGATGAGCTATTAGCTTTTCACCTAAAACATGTCTCTTTAGGGTGAGAGCGCACTAATAGATAGTTTACGAAAATATAACTTTTAGTGGATAATAGCGCAGTTGCAATATAATACAGAGATTACTCAAGGAGCAAAGAATGCTAATTTTGACTCGCCGCGTTGGCGAAACACTAATGATCGGTGATGAAGTGACAGTAACAGTTCTTGGTGTAAAAGGTAACCAAGTGCGTATCGGTGTGAATGCACCGAAAGAGGTTTCTGTCCACCGTGAAGAAATCTACATGCGCATTCAAGCTGAAAAAGGTAATGGTAGTGTTGCACCTAGCAACTACTAATTATCACAAGGAAGGCTAGCGAATTTTGCTGGCCTTTTTTATGCTTTGAAGTCACTGATATGACAGAAAAGTTTAATTTCACAGCGCTTTGATTAAATAGCCAACGGTTGATTTGATTTTTGTCGCTTTTACCAAGAAAGTGTTTGACATATTTTTGGTAAAAAGTAATATGTGCCTCCGCAAGACGGTGAGGTGGCCGAGAGGCCGAAGGCGCTCCCCTGCTAAGGGAGTATACGGTTTATAGCCGTATCGAGGGTTCGAATCCCTCCCTCACCGCCATTCTTGCTTATTTGGTTTAGCATCCAAATAAAGAACAATGTGCGTCCTTAGCTCAGCTGGATAGAGTACCTGGCTACGAACCAGGCGGTCGGAGGTTCGAATCCTCCAGGACGCGCCATATTCTTTCGTAAGATTGAATGTGAAAATGCGGTGAGGTGGCCGAGAGGCCGAAGGCGCTCCCCTGCTAAGGGAGTATACGGTTTATAGCCGTATCGAGGGTTCGAATCCCTCCCTCACCGCCATTTATTGACCATGAGTCAATTTTTTTGTTCAGAAATAAAATTTTTGTGATGTAATTCACATCTTGCGCGCTCATAGCTCAGCTGGATAGAGTACCTGGCTACGAACCAGGCGGTCGGAGGTTCGAATCCTCCTGAGCGCGCCACTTATTTAAAGTTAGTGATACTGTCATTAACTCTGCGCGTCCTTAGCTCAGCTGGATAGAGTACCTGGCTACGAACCAGGCGGTCGGAGGTTCGAATCCTCCAGGACGCGCCACTTATTCAAAGGGTCATTGACCCTGATATTGTTAACGATCATCGCTGATTAATATCAAAACTTTGCGCGCTCATAGCTCAGCTGGATAGAGTACCTGGCTACGAACCAGGCGGTCGGAGGTTCGAATCCTCCTGAGCGCGCCACTTATTTAAAGTTAGTGATACTGTCATTAACTCTGCGCGTCCTTAGCTCAGCTGGATAGAGTACCTGGCTACGAACCAGGCGGTCGGAGGTTCGAATCCTCCAGGACGCGCCACTTATTCAAAGGGTCATTGATCCTGATATTGTTAACGATTATCGCTGATTAATATCAAAACCTTGCGCGCTCATAGCTCAGCTGGATAGAGTACCTGGCTACGAACCAGGCGGTCGGAGGTTCGAATCCTCCTGAGCGCGCCATTTATTAAGAAGCCTCGCATTGTGCGGGGCTTTTTTATGTTGGTTTTTTGTTGCTATTTTGTTAAATTGAAAATGGCAACTATTTGTTTTATCTTGTTAATCTGCAATGTTTTAACTCCCTCTCAGTATCTGCATCATTTTTTGATTAACGTAGCCGTATTGGCTAGTTAAATGCCCTTCTTAATAGAGAAAATTCAGAGTTTTGTGATTTGTGTGAGTAATTGTTCGCCGATTTTGTGTGTTATCTACAAGAGTCCCTTAAACAAAATTGACAATTATTAACCAATCGAGATAATCCTAGTCCACTTGCCAAGATCGCATTTGTAAAAATGCGTAGCAATTGTTGTCAGGATGACACAGAAAGGAAGCAACATGACTACTATTGGAAGCCTATTAGTTGACGCCGCCACCCTTATGATTACGGGGATGGCTGTAGTCTTTATTTTTCTAACTATTCTCGTTTATCTCGTTCGGTTAATGTCAACCTTGGTACCGGAAGAAGTACCACAACCGATCGCAGCGCCGATTCAACATCGAAAAGTTCAACCAAACCCTTCAGCTGTGAGCCCGCAAATTGTGGCGGCAATTTCTGCAGCAGTGCATCAGCACCGCGCATTAGCTAAATAGCATAGAAAGGATGAAAAGGAGTTTATGAGCATGTCTAAACCACTAGCTATTACGGATGTGGTCCTTCGTGATGCCCATCAGTCACTATTTGCCACGCGCATGCGTATCGAAGACATGCTGCCTATTGCAGCAGAGCTCGATAAGATCGGTTATTGGTCACTGGAAACTTGGGGAGGAGCAACGTTTGATGCTTGTATCCGTTTTCTCGGTGAAGATCCATGGGAGCGTTTACGTTCGCTTAAGCAAGCGATGCCCAATACCCCAATGCAAATGTTGCTACGCGGCCAGAATTTACTAGGCTATCGCCACTATGCTGACGATGTTGTTGAAAAGTTTGTCGAACGAGCTCACGCGAATGGTATGGATGTTTTCCGTATTTTTGATGCGATGAATGATGTTCGCAATTTTGAAAAAGCGGTTAAAGCGACAATTGATGTTGGCGCACACGCGCAGGGTACACTGTCTTACACTACTAGCCCTGTTCATAATTCAGATACTTGGGTTGATCTTGCCAAGCGGTTGGAAGATCTCGGCTGCCACTCTTTGTGTATTAAAGATATGTCTGGGTTGCTCAAGCCGTATGAAGCTGAAGATCTGATCACCCGTATTAAATCCTCTTGTGCCGTACCTTTAGCGCTGCACAGCCATGCAACGACTGGTCTTTCAGCGGCAACAGCCGTTAAAGCGGTAGAGGCTGGTATCGATATTTTGGATACCGCTATCTCGTCAATGAGCCAAACTTACGGGCACACACCAACCGAAACAGTGGTCGCTATGCTTGAAGGAACCGAGCGTGATACGGGCCTGAGCCTGACACAGCTTGAACCGATTGCCACTTATTTTCGTGAAGTGCGTAAGAAATACGCAAAATGGGAAGGACAGTTAAAAGGTGTCGATTCTCGTATTCTTATTGCGCAGGTTCCTGGTGGTATGTTGACTAATATGGAAGGTCAACTAAAAGAACAAGGAGCGGCCGATCGCCTTGATGAGGTTCTTGAAGAGATCCCTCGTGTGCGAAAAGATTTAGGTTTCATTCCCCTTGTGACTCCAACATCTCAAATCGTGGGAACACAAGCGGTGATCAACGTCCTTACTGGTGAGCGCTATAAGAGCATCACGAAAGAAACTGCAGGGGTATTAAAAGGTGAATACGGTGCCACGCCTGCGCCAGTGAATACTGAGTTGCAAGCCAAGGTGTTGGGTAATCTTACGCCGATCACTTGCCGTCCAGCCGATTTGTTGGATGCAGAAATGGCCGTGTTGACCACTGAATTGCTTGAAAAGGCAAAAGCAGAGGGAATTTCATTAGCTACAGATACGGTGGATGATGTTCTGACTTATGCATTGTTCCCACAAGTCGGTTTGAAGTTCTTGAAAAATCGTCACAATCCGGACGCATTTGAGCCTGCGCCAACCTTGGAGTCAGCCAAACCTACACCTGCTACCGTTGTGATAAAAGGTGGTATTGAAACCTACAGTGTTAAAGTGGATGGGCAAATTTACACGGTTGAAGTGGGGCCAGAAGGCCAGCTTAGCTCGATTTCTGCCAGCCAGTCTCAAGCAGCACAGTCACCAAGCGTGCCAGCAAGTAACAATGCAGAAGCCGTTCCTTCACCACTCGCTGGCAACATTTTTAAAGTGAATGTTCAAGCTGGTTCTGAGGTGTTAGAAGGGGATGTGTTAGTGATTCTGGAAGCGATGAAGATGGAAACCGAGATCCGTGCGGCACGTGGCGGTATTGTTCAAGATCTTCATGTCAAAGAGGGTGATGCTGTGACTGTTGGTGCACCATTGCTGAGCTTAGCGTAAGGGAGAACCATGGACGGATTACTGACCTTATGGTCTGAAACAGGGATCGCTAATTTTCAGTTAGGCCAAATCTGCATGATTTTGGTCGGTTGTTTACTGCTGTTTTTGGCTATTCGCAAAGGCTTTGAGCCACTGCTGTTATTGCCGATCGGCTTTGGTGCGATTTTAGCGAATATTCCGAATGCGGGTTTTACCGAACCCGGCGGTCTGCTTTATTACGTTTATCATGTTGGTATTGAGACGGGCGTTTTTCCACTGCTGATTTTTATGGGCGTGGGCGCGATGACCGATTTCGGGGCGTTGATTGCAAACCCTAAAACGTTATGGTTAGGTGCGGCCGCTCAGTTTGGTATTTTCGCCACCCTGTTTGGTGCGATATTACTCAACTATGTACCGGGTATGGAATTTACCATGGCCGATGCTGCGTCCATCGCCATCATTGGTGGAGCCGATGGCCCAACCGCTATTTTCCTTGCCAGTAAATTATCGCCGGATTTATTAGGTGCAATCGCTGTGGCGGCTTATAGCTATATGGCATTAGTTCCTATCATTCAGCCACCGATTATGAAGGCACTTACAACACCTGAAGAGCGAAAAATCAAAATGGCTCAGCTACGCCACGTTGGGAAGACAGAAAAAATACTGTTTCCTTTGGCGGTGCTATTGATGACGATTCTATTTTTACCGTCAGCAACGCCATTAGTGGGTATGTTCTGTCTAGGTAATTTAATGCGTGAATCGGGTGTGGTTGAGCGTTTATCCAAGACAGCGCAAAATGAACTGATCAACATCGTTACTATCTTCTTAGGCTTAGGCGTTGGTTCTAAACTGCAGGCTGATAAGTTTTTGAACTTGGAAACATTAGGTATTTTGGCGCTCGGTGCTATTGCTTTCAGTATTGGTACGGCTGGTGGTGTGTTGATGGCGAAAGTGCTTAATAAATTCTCGAAAGAGGATATTAACCCTCTTATTGGTGCTGCTGGTGTGTCTGCGGTACCGATGGCGGCGCGAGTAGTGAACAAAGTGGGGCTTGAAGCTAATCCACAGAACTTCTTACTGATGCACGCCATGGGGCCAAATGTAGCAGGTGTACTGGGCTCTGCTGTTGCAGCAGGCGTTTTGCTTGCTCTTGTTGGCTAAGCCTAGACGAGCCGATGGTTATTTTGCGAGCTAAAGATTAACTAGAAGCAATAAAATGGTATATATTCAAAGGGATGCTGAGGCATCCCTTTCTTTTTATCAATAGGGAAGTTTGACATGGATAATAAACAGATCGCAATTACTGAGTTTGGTGGACCAGAGGTGCTCGTTATTCAAACCAGTGACGTTCCTCAACCTAAAGCTGGCGAAGTGTTAGTGAAAGTGGCTTTTGCTGGTGTAAACCCTATTGATGTAAAAACTCGGGCGGGTCTGGGGTGGGCTGCAGCGCAAAACAAAGATAAGCTGCCATGGGTGCCAGGTTACGATATTTCTGGACAAGTTGTTGAGGTGGGGGAAGATAATCGCCGCTTTCAAATTGGAGATAATGTGGCGGGCTTTGTTGGGTTTCCGTTGCGTGGTGGCGGTTACAGCCAATATTTGTGTGTGGCAGAAAGTGAACTCAGCCTTGTTCCTGATGCTGTGACCTTAGAAGCAGCAGCGGTGCTGCCACTGGCAGGGCAAACGGCGGCGCAAGCCCTAAATAAAGCGCAAGTGAAAGAGGGGGATCGCGTATTGATCCTCGCGGGCGCCGGTGGTGTCGGGCACCTAGCGGTACAAATTGCTTTAGCAGCAAAAGCTGAAGTGTATACCACGTGCAGCGAACAAAATTTGGATTATTTAGCGACTCTTGGTGCTCATGCGATTAATTACAATTTTGCTCCTGCTTCACAGCGTTTAGAAGAAGTGGATGTGCTGATTGATTTAGTCGGGGGTGATGCGGCTCTCGACGCTTTGAAATGCTTGAAAGATCATGCGCGTGTCGTTACTGTTCCGACTCTAAGTGCTGAGCTTATTTGTGAAAAAGCAAAATTACTTGGTTTTGAAGCCACAGGCATGTTAGTTGATCCTAATCCTGAACAGCTTGATACCATGCTTTATATGGTCAGCGTTGGCTTATTGAAAACGGAAATTCAAGCTGTTTATCCGATGGCGGAAGTGGCTGCGGCTCATCAACAGATTGAAACAGGCCATACTCGAGGCAAAGTTCTTCTTGATATGAAATGTTAGACATTTTTAGCACCTATTTGGAACCGCTCTCGTATTGGTTTGCTGGCTCTGCTCTGTGGGTGCTTTTTTTTAGTGGTTTTCTCAGTGCTACCTTATTACCGGGAAGCTCAGAAGCGAGTTTATTCGCCACATTAAGCCTGAATCAATTTCCCGTATTTTGGGTTATCGCCGTTGCAAGCGCTGGCAATACCCTCGGCGGTCTGACCAACTATTGGCTCGGTATCTGGTTGCCTAATCGAACTGAACGCGAAAAGCACGGTCATAAAGCGTTAGCTTGGCTCAATAAATATGGTTATTGGGCTCTCTTATTTAGTTGGCTACCTGTGGTGGGTGATGTGCTTTGTTTGGCCGCAGGTTGGCTACGCATGAAATTTTTACCTACTTTTGTCATTATTTTGATCGGCAAAGCACTGCGTTACATCATGCTTGCCGCTGTATTCTATGGTTTTTTCTAAGGAGCTGTTATGAGAAAAATTTGGCTAGGTGCCCTTTCTCTTATTGCCATTTATGGCTGTTCATCAACGGTCGCACCTATCGCTTTTTTTTCATCATTACCGAAAGGAGTTACGCTGATTGAGCAAGTGGATGCTCAACCAGAAAAAGTGATGATCCCTTATGCAAAATATCAGCTCGATAATGGTCTTACTGTCGTGCTCTCACCGGATCACTCAGATCCTTTAGTGCATGTCGATGTCACTTATCATGTGGGTTCGGCACGTGAAGAGGTTGGAAAATCAGGGTTTGCTCATTTCTTTGAACACATGATGTTTCAAGGAACGGAGCACGTTGGCGATCAAGAACATTTTCGTTTGATCACCGAAGCGGGAGGAACCATGAATGGGAGTACCAACCGTGACCGTACTAATTATTACCAAACCGTGCCTTCAAATCAGCTAGAAAAAGTGTTGTGGCTCGAATCTGATCGGATGGGATTTTTACTCAACGCGGTTTCTCAACGTAAATTTGAGATCCAACGTGACACAGTAAAAAACGAACGCGCACAAAACTACGACAACCGCCCCTATGGCTTGATGTGGGAAAAAATGGCGGAGGCGATGTATGCCGAAGGACACCCTTATTCATGGCAAACCATTGGTTATGTAGAAGATCTTGACCGAGTGGACGTCAACGATCTTAAAGCGTTTTTCTTACGTTGGTATGGGCCGAATAATGCGGTGCTGACCATTGGTGGCGATATTGATGTTCAGCAAACACTTGAATGGGTTAATCAATATTTTGGCACCATACCGGCAGGCCCAGCTGTTGATAACGCACCTAAACAGCCGGCCCAGTTGGCGCAAGATCGTTTCATTACCTTGGAAGATCGCATTCAGCAACCCATGGTTGTGGTGGGCTGGCCGACAGAATATCGCGGTGCTCAAAGTCAAGCATCGCTAGATGCGCTTGCCAAAGTGCTAGGCAGCGGTACCAATAGTTATCTCTACCAAGCGTTAGTCAAAACTCAAAAAGCCGTCAATGCGGGTGCATTCCAAGATTGCGCCGAATTGGCTTGTACCTTCTATGTTTATGCCATGGCCCCTTCGGGTGAAAAGGCTCAGCTTGCTCCCTTGTATCGAGAGTTAATGCAAACACTCAGTCAGTTTGAACAACAAGGGGTAGACCAGAGTCGACTTGATCAAATTACCGGTATGGCGGAAGCGAATGCGGTTTTTGCGCTGCAAAGCGTATCTGGAAAAGTGACGCAGCTTGCGTCCAACGAAACGTTTTATGGGCAGCCTGATCGCCTAGAGCAACAATTAGCTCAGATTCATGCGGTCACCCCAGAGTCAATTCAACAGGCTTATCAGCGCTTCATTGCTCATCAACATAAGGTTACCTTAAGTGTTGTGCCTAAACATAAAGCCGATCTTGCCGTTCAAAAAGCTAATTTCGTACCACCTAAAAGAGTGCTGCCCGAGCATCAAACGATAACCGAAGATCAATTGGCTTACCGCCAGGTTGAAGATCAATTTGATCGCTCAATCATGCCTTCTGTGGCAAAAGGTGTGAAAGCACAAATGCCGACACTGTATGAACTCTATTTTGATAACGGTATTGAGTTATTAGCCACACAAACCAGCGAAACGCCGACCGTGCTAATTAATATCAATTTACCAGCAGGAGAGCGACATGCCGCGCGTGGCAAAGAAGGGTTAGCTAATTTAACCGCAGCGTTACTTGAAGAAGGTTCAACTCGACGCTCAGTGGAAGCCATTCAAGCTCAACTTGACACGTTAGGTTCGACTATCAGTGTTACTGCCAATGAGTATTCGACCAGTATTATGGTCTCTAGTTTGAAGAAGAATGTTGCAGCAACATTGGATGTGGTTGAAGAAGTTTTATTTCATCCTGCTTTCAAAGAGAGTGATTTTACACGGCTGAAGCAGCAGATGCTGGAAGGGTTGGTTTATCAGCATCAAACACCGGGATGGCTTGCTTCACAAGCTACTCGTCAAGTACTGTTTGGCAACTCTATTTTTGCGCGTTCAAGTGAAGGCACTGAGCAATCACTAAACGATTTAACATTAGAAGATGTAAAACGCTTTTATGCGAAACATTACACGCCACATGGTACGCAAATCGTTGTCGTTGGCGACATTTCCAAAAAAGAGGTCGCTAAACAGTTAACCTTTTTAGGGCAGTGGCGCGGTGAAGCTTCTCCTTTGTTACGTCCCCAAGTGGTGAACTCACTGACAGAGCGGAAGATATATCTGGTTGATAAGCCTGATGCGCCGCAGAGCATCGTCCGTTTTGTGCGAAAAGGGTTGCCTTTCGATGCCACTGGCGAGCTTTTTCTCAGCCAACTGGCTAACTTTAATTTAGCGGGCAACTTTAACAGCCGCATTAATCAGAATTTGCGTGAAGATAAAGGCTACACCTATGGCGCAGGGAGTTATTTCGCGAGCAATCGAGAAGTGGGCGCTATCGTTTTCAATGCTCAAGTGCGTGCTGATGCCACTGTAGCTTCAATCGTTGAAATAGAAAAAGAGATGGCAACATTCAGTCAAAGTGGCTTAACCGACCAAGAGCTAAAATTTATGCGCCTTGCTGTCGGCCAACAAGATGCACTGACGTATGAAACACCATCACAAAAAGCGCAGTTGCTTAGTAATATTTTGACCTATAGTTTGGATGAAGATTACCTACAGCAACGAAATGAACTGGTAGAAAACGTAAAAAAATCAACGCTCAATAAACTCGCCGCTAAATGGTTTGCACCACAAGAGTATCAAATTATCGTGGTGGGTGATGCGAAAACGTTGAAGCCACAACTTGAAAAATTAGATATTCCCGTAGAAGAGCTTGAAATCATCCGCTAGAGTACACATTTATAGGGGGCAGATTGTTTGCCTCCATTCTACTCTCTTGCTGAGTTAGAGCCGCTTTCATTCGGATCATTCACCTATAAGCGAATCATTATTTTGACTAATTTTGCCGCACGACTTGAACAAGTCACTAAAAAATCAGAAGTGTTTAAGCAGTTTGGCCGAGGCGTTGAGCGTGAAACGTTACGCTATACCCCAGAAGGCTCGTTAGCTCTGACTCCTCATCCAGAAGCACTCGGCAGCGCATTAACCAACCGTTGGATCACCACTGATTTTGCGGAGTCATTGCTTGAATTTATTACACCAGTCTCTCATGACGTGCCGACTTTACTCTCACAACTGGCGGATATTCACCATTTTGCTCAAACCAAATTGGGTGACGAAAAGATGTGGCCGCTTTCTATGCCTTGTTATGTTGGCAGCGAAGATGATATCGAACTGGCGCAATATGGTTCATCGAATACGGGTAAAATGAAAACCCTTTATCGAGAAGGCTTAAAGCGTCGTTACGGCAGCTTAATGCAGATCATTTCTGGCGTGCATTTCAATTTTTCATTTCCAGAATCATTTTGGGATGCCTTGCATGGCGAGCAAACTAAATCCCAGCGTACTGAGACAAAATCGGAAGCCTATTTTGGTGTGATTCGTAATTACTACCGTTTTGGCTGGCTTATTCCCTATTTCTTTGGCGCATCACCTGCGTTATGTTCATCGTTTGTGCGCGGACGTGAAAGCCATCTGCCATTTGAAAATATTGGTAAAACGCTTTATTTGCCTCATGCTACCTCGTTGCGCCTCAGTGATTTAGGTTATACCAATAGCGCGCAAAGTGGCTTGCAAATTGGTTTTAATAGCTTGGATCAATATCTAGAAGGGTTGAATCAGGCGATCCGCACTCCATCAAAAGAGTTTGCAGAACTAGGCGTGTATGTCGATGGTGAACATCGTCAGCTCAACAGCAATGTTTTGCAGATAGAAAACGAACTCTATGCACCGATCCGTCCTAAACGTGTGGCCAAAAATGACGAAAAGCCGTCACAAGCGTTAGAGAGAGGCGGAGTCGAATACATCGAAGTGCGTTCGTTAGACGTAAACCCGTTTAGCCCGATTGGTATTACTGAAGATCAAGTGCGTTTTCTCGATCTGTTCCTCACTTGGACAGCTCTTTCAGATTCAGATCCGATGGACAATTGTGAGCTGGCATGTTGGCGAGATAACTGGAACAAAGTGATTTTAGAAGGTCGTAAACCGGGTTTAGAGTTACAAATTGGCTGTCGCGGTGAGAAACTGACGCTGCAAGCGTGGGCGCATAATGTATTCGATGACTTACGCAAAATAGCGCAAGTAATGGATAGCGCTTGTGGTGGCAACGCATACCAAGCCGTATGCGAGAAACTAAGCTCGTGGATTGATAATCCAGAATTAACCTTTTCCGCTCAACTACTTGAACAGACTAAACAGTTTGGCGGGCTCGGTAAGGTAGGTTGTGCATTAGGAGCCGAATACCGACAAGCCAACCTGGCACATCACTATCAAACTTATTCTGAGTCTGTGATGGAAGAGGAAGTGCTGCGTTCTCGAGCCGCTCAGCAACAGATAGAACAACACGATACTCAAAGTTTTGAAGAATTTCTTGAAAGCTATTTTTCGTACCTAAAATGATCTCTCGATCATAATCTAACATTGATAGGCAGAGCATCGCTCTTTGCCAAATAAGGAGAAAGCAATGCCATTACTCGACAGTTTTACTGTAGATCACACTCGTATGCATGCGCCTGCGGTACGTGTGGCAAAAAATATGCAGACGCCTAAAGGGGATACAATCACCGTATTTGATCTCCGTTTTACTGCTCCAAACAAAGATATTCTTTCGGAAAAAGGGATTCACACTTTAGAGCATTTATACGCTGGCTTTATGCGCGCGCACTTAAATGGTCATGATGTAGAAATCATCGACATCTCACCTATGGGCTGCCGTACAGGTTTTTACATGAGTTTGATTGGCGCGCCAACAGAAGCGCAAGTGGCGCAAGCGTGGTTAGCGGCGATGCATGATGTGCTAAAAGTAGAGAGCCAAGATCAGATCCCTGAACTAAACGAATACCAATGTGGTACAGCCTCAATGCACTCGTTAACAGAAGCTAAAGAGATTGCTCAAGCGATTATCACAGCAGGTATTGCGGTGAATAAAAATGATGAGCTTGCTTTACCTGAGTCGATGCTCAAAGAGCTGAAAGTGGATTAAAGATCGCCAGATCTGGCCCTTTAAAAACAAAAAGCTTGGCAGTGACCAAGCTTTTTTCTTTCTTTTATGCAGTGACTGGCGATTAATGTTTTTTGGTTTTGCGTGGAAAGACTTTAACCTGCTTAATGCGGTTTTCTTCTACATCTACAATCTCCATCGCATGGCCAGAAACTTTGACACTTAAATGGCTACTTGGAATATCTTCAAGGTGCTCCAAAAGTAAACCGTTTAAGGTTCTTGGGCCCGTCGTTGGCAGTTTCCACTTCAGCCCTTTGTTAATGTCACGGATATTTGCGCTGCCATCAATCAAGAAGCTGCCATCACTTTGTGGTGTAATTTCATCGGCTAAGCTTGGTGCCATTGAGGTGGTGAATTCCCCCACAATCTCTTCGAGAATATCTTCAACAGTGATCAAGCCATTGATATCACCGTATTCATCAACGATCAGGCCAATCCGCTCTTTGTTGCGTTGGAATTTAAGTAATTGTACGTTGAGCGGTGTGCCTTCCGGGATGAAGTAGACTTCATCAGCGGCACGTAAAATCATCTCTTTATTGAACTCTTTTTTTTCCAACATCAAACGAGAAGCATCACGAAGGCGTAATATGCCCACCGCTTCATCAATTTTGTCTCGGTAAAGCACCACGCGTCCGTGTGGCGAGTGAGTTAACTGACGCACGATAGATTTCCAATCATCGTTAATATTGATACCAGTAATTTCGTTACGTGGGATCATGATGTCGTTCACCGTGACATGTTCGAGATCGAGAATGGAAAGCAGCATATCTTGGTGGCGACGAGGAATAAGGCCACCCGCTTCGTTGACGACGGTTCTCAACTCTTCAGAGCTTAGATGATCCTCCGCCCCATGCTTGGCTTTAAGGCCTAGTAAGCGGATGAAACCATTGGTGATGAAGTTAATGAACATCACCAATGGTGACAATATCTTCATTAAGAAGGTCAGTAAGATGCTGCTGGCGTAAGAGACGCGTTCAGGGTAAAGCGCTGCTAATGTTTTTGGCGTCACTTCAGCAAAAACCAGAACGACCAACGTCAGCGCACCAGTGGCAATGGCCACTCCTAGATCCCCATAAAGGCGCATACCAATAATAGTGGCAATTGCAGAAGCTAAAATATTGACTAGGTTGTTGCCAATGAGGATCAAACCAATGAGGCGATCTGGACGATCAAGCAGTTTTTCGACACGCTTTGCACCTTTGTGGCCAGTATTGGCCAAGTGCTTTAAGCGGTAGCGGTTCAAAGACATCATGCCGGTTTCTGAACCTGAAAAATAAGCCGAAATTACGATGAGACCCGCGAGTAGTGCAAACAATATACCCGTTGAAATGTCGTCCAAAACGTGGTGTTTCCTTATAAATAGTGTGATTAAGTAATGATCTAATTAAATGAATGTGTCAATACGCTATCAAACGTGTTGAGTTAGCTCAAAATGATTTCTTTTACAAAACGGCTACCAAAGTAGGCCAGTGTGAGTAAGGTTGCACCAGCGACAGCAAACCAAGTCACTTTTCTACCGCGCCAACCTTTTCGGTAATGTCCCCACAACAATACAGAATAGACAACCCAAGCAATGAAAGACAAAATGCCTTTATGCGCTTTGCCTTGAGCAAACATATCACCGACAAAATCAAAACCAGTAATCAAGGTACCAGTAAGTAATACGTTACCTATCAAGATGATTTTAAACAGTTGCCTTTCTACCATCAGTAGTGGTGGCAAATTGGGGTTGATGGTTAGCATCTTCTTTTTCTTTAGCTTGTAGTCCAGCCAAGCCAATTGCAAAGCGTAGAGTGCGCCAATCGAAAGGGTTGAATACGAAAATAGTGCTAGAGAAATATGCAACAACAGTGGCGGATTGTTTTCTAAGTGAGTCATGAACATGCTGGGAAGAAATGAGGCGGCGCTGACGTTGATCGCGGCGAAGCTATACACCACCGGCAACAGAAACCACAATCGCGTTTTTAACATCGCAATGCTCATCACCAGTGAGATGATAAAGCTTATCAATGATGCCACATTGAGCATACTGAGGTTTTGCCCATTAGCGTTGAAGATTAAATCACTCAGTAACCACGCATGAAAAGCCAGCGCCAGTGCTGAACTGAACAATACTGTCTGCGCACGAATCCCAGTTTGATTAACTAAGCCTGGAATAATGGTCGCTATGGATAAAAAATACAAAATAGTGGCGACTATTGCGATTAAGTTTTCCATACTTCTTACAAAATGGTGGCTGAATTGACGAATTATACCTTGCATCACGATAATGAGCTACGTTGGATACCGATTGATTTGACATATACCCACCTTAGTTGAGGTCATGGTGCAAATAATTAACAGGGTGAAGGCTTTTATTCTATAAATCGCAGAGATAACTCTTTTTGACCCCCCTGTTTTGGGGACCCAATGTTACGTTTACGGGTTTAAGTCGCTTATCGCGAAGCGTCAATGGGTATGACTATTAGATTGGCTAAGGTATACTGACCCCAATTAATCGCCGAACTAGCGAAGAGACAACGATGTTTGAAAATTTAACGGATCGACTATCCAAGACGCTGAAAAATATCAGCGGCAAAGGCCGTCTCACCGAAGACAATATTAAAGAAACCCTACGCGAAGTGCGCATGGCGCTGCTTGAAGCGGACGTTGCACTGCCTGTAGTGCGTGATTTTGTCGCGCGCGTTAAAGAGGGCGCAGTGGGTGTTGAGGTGTCTAAATCGCTGACACCGGGACAAGAGTTCATCAAGATTGTTCAAGCGCAGCTTGAAGCGGTAATGGGCGAATCAAACGAAGCGCTTAACCTTGCAGCCCAGCCGCCAGCAGTGATTTTAATGGCGGGTTTACAAGGGGCGGGTAAAACCACCAGTGTTGGTAAGCTTGCTAAGCTGCTTAAAGAACGTGATAAAAAGAAAGTACTGGTGGTTTCGGCTGACGTTTATCGCCCAGCGGCCATAAAACAGCTTGAAACTCTAGCTAACGATCTGGACGTTGAATTTTTTCCTTCTTCAGCCGACCAAAAACCGATTGATATCGCCAATGCGGCCATTGACCATGCGAAGAAGAAATTCTTCGATGTGCTGATTGTCGACACTGCAGGCCGTCTTGCTATTGATGAACTGATGATGGCAGAGATCCAAGATCTGCATGCGGCGATTAATCCGATTGAAACATTGTTCGTTGTGGATGCCATGACGGGGCAAGATGCCGCGAACACCGCAAAAGCCTTTGGTGATGCGCTGCCGTTAACGGGGGTTATCTTAACCAAAGTTGATGGTGATGCTCGAGGTGGTGCCGCACTTTCCGTTCGTCATATCACCGGTAAACCGATTAAATTCTTAGGGGTCGGTGAAAAAACTGACGCGCTCGAGCCTTTCCATCCTGATCGTATTGCATCACGCATATTGGGAATGGGCGATGTTCTCTCATTAATTGAAGATCTACAACGTAATGTTGATCACGAGCAAGCAGAACGCCTAGCTAAAAAATTCAAGGAAAAGAAAGGATTTGATTTAGAAGATTTCCGCGAACAGCTCGGGCAAATGCAGAATATGGGCGGCATGATGGGCATGCTCGATAAACTGCCTGGCATGGCAAACCTACCAGCGAACGTGAAAGACAAGGTCGATGATAAGATGTTCAAGCAGATGGAAGCGATCATCTGTTCGATGACCATGCACGAGCGCCAGCACCCAGACATGATAAAAGGTTCACGTAAAAAACGTATCGCGACGGGTTCTGGCACCCAAGTACAAGATGTTAACCGCTTACTGAAACAGTTCACCCAAATGCAGAAAATGATGAAAAAAATGCAGAAAGGTGGCATGAAAGGCATGATGCGTAATATGCAAGGCATGATGGGCGGAATGGGTGGCATGGGCGGCGGTGGTTTCTTTGGTCGTTAACCTAACTCATTGCGATGCTTAAAATTTACTAAAGCGTGATGCTCATCACTGCAAAAGCATAATGCTTCTGCTGGTGAAAAAATAGCTAAACCCCTTGCAAAGCCTCGGAATAAGAGTAAAATTCCGAGGCTTTATTTTGGCACGAGACCCCAGACTGTTTTTCGTAAATGGTTTTTGGGGTTAATTTTATTATTGAGAAAGCAAAGAGGACGACATGGTAACCATTCGTTTGGCACGTCACGGCGCTAAAAAGCGTCCATTTTATCAAATCGTAGTTGCGGATAGCCGTAACGCAGTAACTGGCCGTTTCATCGAGAAAGTAGGTTTCTTTAATCCTACGGCTACTGGCCAAGAAGAAGGCCTACGTGTTGATCTAGATCGCGTTAACCATTGGGTTGGTCAAGGCGCATCTCTATCTGATCGCGTAGCTAAGCTAGTAAAAGACGCTCAAAAAGCGGCTTAATTCTTACTTTTATAGAAGAACATTAGCTTATGTCGATGAAAGGTAAAGAAACAATGAGCAAAGAAAACGAAAAGATTGTTATGGGCAAGTTTGGTGCTACCTATGGCATTCGTGGCTGGCTCAAAGTTTTTTCCTACACAGACGAAGCTGAAAGTATTTTTGATTACAGCCCTTGGTTTATTAACCAAAAAGGCCAGTGGATCGAGTACAAAGTAGAGAGTTGGAAGCGCCATGGTAAGAGTATGGTGGTAAAACTTGAAGGTTTAGATGTTCGAGAAGACGCACATCTACTCACCAACTTTGAAATTGCTATTGATCCCGCATCATTACCAGAATTGTCAGCAGATGAATTCTACTGGCGTGAATTGTTCGGTATGCAAGTTATTACCACTAAGGGGTATAACCTTGGTGAGGTCACTGACCTATTAGAAACTGGCTCCAACGATGTTCTGGTTGTGAAAGCGAATTTGAAAGATGCTTTTGGCCAAAAGGAACGGTTGGTACCGTACCTTGAAGAGCAAGTGATCAAGAATGTTGATCGCGAAGCTCGACGGATCGAAGTTGACTGGGATCCGGCATTCTAACTCTAAAATTTCAGAGCGAGAGAACACATGTGGGTTGGCGTTATAAGCCTATTTCCTGAAATGTTCCGTTCTGTTACTGATTTTGGAGTAACAGGTCAAGCGGTTAAAAAAGGTTTGCTGTCTATTGAAGCTTGGAATCCTCGAGATTTCACTCATGACAAACATCGCACCGTCGATGACAGACCTTACGGTGGTGGTCCTGGAATGCTCATGATGGTTCAGCCTTTGCGCGATGCCATTCATGCAGCAAAACAAGCCGCACCGGGAAAGACGAAAGTCATTTACCTTTCTCCTCAAGGTCGAAAACTCGACCAAAAAGGAGTCGAAGAGCTGGCGACAAATGAGAACCTAGTTCTTATTTGCGGACGCTATGAAGGGGTAGATGAGCGTATCATCCAATCAGAAGTTGACGAAGAATGGTCGATTGGTGATTTTGTGATGACAGGCGGCGAACTGCCAGCCATGACGTTGATTGATTCTGTCTCTCGGTTTGTTCCGGGAGTATTAGGAGATTTCGCATCAGCAGAAGAGGATTCTTTTGCAAATGGCTTGCTAGATTGCCCGCACTATACGCGTCCTGAAGTGTTAGATGGAAAAGAAGTACCTGCGGTACTGAAATCCGGTAATCACGAGGATATTCGTCGCTGGCGACTGAAACAGTCGTTGGGCCGAACTTGGCATAGAAGGCCAGAGCTCCTGGAAAACCTAGCTCTGACTGACGAACAGGAACTATTACTGGTTGAGTTCATTAAAGAAACTCAAATACATCAGTAACCTATTTAATTTAGTATCAGTTTATTCTAGGAATTTTTAAAATGAGTAACATCATCAAGGCTCTTGAAGAAGAGCAAATGAAACAAGGCCTACCTAAATTCGCACCAGGTGACACTGTTGTTGTTCAAGTTAAGGTAAAAGAAGGTGATCGTGAGCGTCTACAGGCTTTTGAAGGCGTTGTAATCGCAATCCGTAACCGTGGCCTACACTCTGCATTCACTGTTCGTAAGATCTCTAACGGTGAAGGTGTTGAGCGTACGTTCCAAACTCACTCTCCAGTGGTTGATAGCATTGAAGTTAAACGCCGCGGTGCAGTACGTCGTGCCAAACTGTACTACCTACGTGAGCGTTCTGGTAAGTCAGCTCGTATCAAAGAGAAACTTGCTAAGAAGTAATGCTATAAACTAGCGTTCTCATAGTAATAAACAGGGGTCGAGTAATCGACCCCTGTTTTTATATGTACGCTAATATTGATCTTCTGACCAACCATCACTGTCTGACATATCCGGTGCACCGGGAATACTTTTTTCCTCATCGGCCCACTCGCCAAAATCGATCATCTGACACTGTTTGGAACAAAAAGGACGATAAGGGCTCTGTTCTCCCCATTCGACATCGGCTTTGCACTGCGGGCATTTTACAATGGTAATTTTCTTTGACATAACGGACTTCAAGTAACGATGGATAGGCGTAAGTGTATTACCTAACGCAATGGAAAGTAAGAGTCAGTCGGGAATTGAAGCGGAATTGATTAACAGCAGACGGCGAGATCAAACTCGATATCGCGCCCTGTTGCTTGGCCTGATTGGAATTCGATAAATTTAATCGCGAAGCGATTTTTATGGCCAGAGATCATGGGATATACCCCATACTCAAGTGGGATCGACAAGCGCAAGATATTAGCGTCTTCGGCATCGCTTTGATAAAAACCTAATCGTGCTAGGCGTGCTTTAAAATGGCCCGTTTCGCGGGTTAACTTCAACCAAAGTTGCAACGCATCTGATAACGGTCGCAGCGTTTCCATCCATTGGTGCGCATCTTGGGTCTTCTTTTCTATCGGAATGTGTAGCCAGTAGTGCAGGGCTGGCAGGTCAAAACAGCACGACCCGCCCGGTAAATTAAAACGTTGGCGAATCGTGCTTAAGAAACGATCTTCTTTGAGTGATTGACCAAAGCGTTCAGCGCTCATTAAATTACGATGGACCTCGTCGATCTCTTCAAGGAGCGATAGCAACATTTCTTGATCAACACCATCCACATTGAGCCAGCTACGGTAGTTCAAACGCTGTTTTTCAATATCTTTAGCCAACTCGCTTTTGAGTTGGATCTGTTCGAAGATTTCGAGTAAATCAAACAATGAACGAAAGAAGAGTTGGTGTTGAATACCGTCACGAAACTGAGCGGAATGCATCAACTGGTTAAGCAGCGCTTCGACTCTTAAATAGATACGAGTTTTTTCGTTCAGTGGGTGTTCAAACTTATGCGTGGTCATCTAGCTAGCCTTAGGTCCGGTCTGGGTTATTCTTACAGACTTAGGCTGCATATGGCTAGATACTTTTTGTGTAATTCTGTGATTTGAGGCAAAAGTTTTTGGTTTTCTGCGCTATTTTTAATCACATCGTCAGCGTATTGCAATCTTTGCTCACGGCTCGCTTGAGCGGCTAAGATCGAACGGACTTGTTGCTCTGATACCTTGTCTCTTGCCATAGTGCGAGCGATTTGGGTTTTTAGATCAACATCAACCACTAAGATGCGATCGACTAAGGTTTGTAGGTTATTTTCTATCAATAATGGCACAACCAATAAAGCATAAGGCGAGGTGGTTTTTGCTAAATCAGCAATCATTTTTGCACGGATCATTGGGTGAAGAAGCTGATTAAGCCAAGCCTTTTCTTGCTCATCAGCAAAGATCTTTTCTCTTAACGCGGTGCGATCTAATTGTCCATCGGGCTTTAATATGGTGAGGCCAAAGTGCGCGCAAATCGCCGTTAATCCTTCACTACCTGGTTCGACGACTTCTCGAGCGATGATGTCAGCATCCACGACATCAATCGAGAAATGCTGCTGAAATAAATGAGCAACGGTGCTTTTTCCGCTGGCAATCCCGCCTGTTAAACCCACCACTAACCCCATGACGATAACCCCATAATTGAACCTAAATACCAACTCATAATATCGTTACCCCACAGCAAGGTTAGCCAGCCAGCAATGGCGAGATAGGGGCCAAAAGGAAAGGCTTTGTCGATCCCTTTTTTTTGCAAGCGCAATTGAATTAGGCCAAAGACAATGCCAACCACAGATGACATGAGAATGATGATGGGCAGATATTGCCAGCCCAACCAAGCGCCGAGAGCAGCCAGCAGTTTGAAATCGCCATAACCCATTCCTTCTTTGCCTGTGACGAGTTTAAACAGCCAATAGACCGACCATAAGCTCAGATAGCCAGCAATGGCGCCGATCACTGCATCTTGCAAACTGACTGGGCTAATGTGCATCAATGATAAGCTGAGGCCCGCCCACAGTAGTGGCAGTGTCAGCTTGTCGGGTAACAGCATGGTATCGAAATCGATAAACGTCGCCGCGATGAGCACAAAAGTGAAAAACAATAGCGCTAGTGAAAAATAACTAAAACCGAAGTGGCTAGCCACGACAAAGCTCATACTGGCGGTGAGCAGTTCAATCAAAGGATAGCGTGCACTGATCGGGCCTTGGCAACGGGAACATTTCCCTTTTAAAAAGAGCCAACTGAGTAGCGGAATATTATCAATAATACGGATTGGCGTATCACAGTGTGGGCAGCTAGAACGAGGGACACTGAGCGTGAGTTGCCCTTCCGGTGGCGCAATGTGATATTCGGGAAAGCAGTCAGCGCACTCTTGTCGCCATTCTCGCTCCATGATTTTGGGTAGACGATAAATGACCACATTGAGAAAACTCCCCACGATTAAGCCAAACAACGCTGCAAAAAGTGGAAAGAGCCAAGGGTAATAAATAAAAACTTCCATGCACAGACTCGATAATTAAAAGATTAGCAGTGCTAATACTATCCTAATACACTCATTAAGTTAAAGATGGGCAAGTACATTGCCACCACCAAACCGCCGACCACCGTACCCAAAAAGACAATGATCAATGGTTCGAGAATTTTGCCTAAGTTATCGACGGTATTATCAACTTCAAATTCGTAAATGGTGGCGACTTTATTGAGCATGTCATCCAATCGGCCTGATTCTTCACCAATCATCACCATTTGCAGCACCATTTCAGGAAAGGCTTCGGTATTACGCATCGCAATATACATTGGCATACCGGCTGCTGTATCACGATAGACCTCATTAATCGCCGTCTCAAAATGGACATTGCCAGCGGTTTTGGCGGTGGTTTTTAAGCTGGCTAAAATCGGAATGCCTGCACTAAAACTGGTGGCGAGTGTGCGACTGAATTTAGCAATAGAGGCTTTGCCTATCACCCCGCCAAGAATGGGAAACTTTAATCCTAATCGGCTGGTTTTTAAGCGTATTAAAAAAGATTTTTGGCGTACTGCTTTCACGGCAATTGTGGTGAGGATTATGATGATGAGTACCCACAAACTGTAACTTTGCACCCAATGAGAGAGTTTCAATACTTGCTGTGTAAACCAAGGTAATTCGGCTCCGAATCCTTTGAACATGCTTTCAAACTCAGGGATCACCATAGTAAGCATTAAGTAAGAAACACCTAACGCGACCAACACCACCATGGTTGGGTAGATGAGCGCTTTAATGACTTTAGCGCGCAGTTGTTCACTTTTTTCTCGATAAGTCGCTAGCCGCTCAAACACTTCAGCCAAGTTACCTGACTGTTCACCTGTGTGAATGAGATCAACATACAAGGTATCGAAATGGGTGCTGGCGGTACGCATCGCTTTGGAAATTGGCGTTCCGGCTTCAACCCCTTTGGTGACTTGCGACAAAATGGATTTCATTTCGGCTTTGCGATGGTTATCTCCGACCAGTTTTAAGGCTTGCACGATGGGCACGCCCGTGGTCAGCATGGTCGCCAATTGGCGTGTCAGAATGGTGATGTCTCTGGCCTTCACGCGATGAGTCAAGCGGGTGATAAAAGAGACGCCCCCTTTTTTGATTTTTTTGATCTGAATGTGCTGCTCTTTAAGTTTGTCACGCACTTCCAGTTCGGTTAAAGCGAGAGTTTGGCCAGATACTTTTTTGCCCGAACTATTGATGCCTTTCCAACGATAATTTTTGAGTTCTGATTTGATTTTTGTGTTCATACAATAGAGTCACTCAATGGCTAGCTAAGAGGGATCAAAGCGTTAGAAATAGAGCACGCGTTGCAGCTCTTTGAAGCTGGTTACGCCGTTTTTGAGCTTTTCAATGCCTGATTCTTGTAGTGTCTGCATTCCGTTGGCTTTCGCGATCTGTTCTATTTGATGAATGCTTGCTTTTTGCATAATCGCTTCGGCCAGCTGTGGGTTAAACGCCATCACTTCATAAATGCCGACTCGACCTGAATAGCCCCCTGTGCATTCGTTGCAACCATGCGGATTCGCTTCATAAATAGTTTCCGTCGCTAGCAGCTGAAAATGTTGCTGCAACTGCATTGAGGGCACGACGGCAATTTTGCAGTGCCGACAAAGGCGACGAGCCAAACGTTGGGCAATAATTAAACTGAGTGAAGAGGCTAAGTTAAACGCTTCAATTCCCATATTACTTAAGCGAATCACCGTTTCGGCGGCGGAGTTAGTATGCAAGGTAGAAAGAACTAAATGCCCGGTTTGTGCTGCTTTCACGGCGATTTCGGCAGTTTCTAAATCGCGGATTTCGCCAACCATCACAATGTCGGGATCTTGCCGTAAGAAGGAGCGTAATGCTTGCGCAAAGCCAAAGCCAATTTTTGGCTGCACTTGAACTTGGTTAATACCGGATAAGTTAATTTCAACCGGATCTTCAGCGGTAGAAATGTTCACTTCAGCAGTATTTAAAATGCGTAGCCCCGTATAGAGCGAGACGGTTTTTCCGCTGCCCGTCGGGCCCGTCATTAAAATCATCCCTTGTGGTTTTTTCAGCGCAGCTAAGTAGAGTTGTTTTTGCTGGTCGTTATAACCCAATTTGTCGATATCTAAGTTAGCAGCACTGCTATCAAGTAGGCGCAGTACGATTTTTTCACCCCATAAAGTAGGGAGGCTGGAAACGCGCATATCGATGGCGGTGTCTTGATTCAACCGCAGTTTAATTCGTCCATCTTGTGGTAAGCGCCGTTCGGCAATATCGAGTTTGGATAAAATTTTAAGCCGCGCGGCAAGCCGGCGACTTAAGTTGCTTGAGGGACGCTGCGTTTCCACCAAAATACCATCACAGCGCAATCGTACTCGGTAAAGCGCTTCGTACGGTTCGAAATGGATATCGGATGCGCCTTTTCGCACCGCATCAAGCAGGATTTGGTTAATAAAACGGCTGACTGGTGCGTCATCTTGGCTGAGGTCTTCAATCGATTGAATCTCATCATCAGACAGCTTAACTAAGTTCGCCAGTTCATCTTGGCTGATCTCTTTCCCTGAAGAAGAGGATCCTTGAATTGTTCGGCCATACAAGCGCCGGATGGCTGCTTGCAGCGCTTTGTAGTCGGCTAAAACCAGTTCGACTTGTAAGCCTGTCGCGAAGCGAAAATCATCTTCCACTTGTAAATGGGTCGGGTCGGAAACCGCGATAGTCAGGGTTTGGCCATTATGGGCAATCGGCAGTGCTTGGTAACGGGTGATGAGATCACGCAAACCAAGCTGTTGGCAGAGCTGTGGGTAGTCGTAGCGGGTTAAGTCGGTGTCCGGTAAGCCAAAAAGGGTACTTAACTGCTCAGTCAGATCATGAGGATGGAAAAAATCCAATGCGAGCAAAGCTTCAGGCACACTCGCACCAGACGCTTTGATATGTTCAATAACTGCGTGTTCTTGCGTCGGGCTCAATATCTGAGCCTGACGCAGAATCGCAGGGAGGTTGGTTAGCATTTTATCAAGGAATCGTTCTTAAGCATCCTTTAAGATCTTTTTCCAATAATGCTTCGGGAATATCATGCGTGCACTTCCAGCCTGAATTTGTACGTGTGTATGTTATTTTTTTATCTTTTATAGATGCATCAGCATTATTGACAGTAAAAACTAAGGTTCCATTTGTAGGTGTGGTGGCATTCTTAGTTAATGCTAGGGTCCCCATTGCGCTCATATCTGAAGCTGCACCAACTTCGCTCGCTTCTGTTGTTTCAGGGAAACTGCCTTTTTCTTGTATATATAAATCAATATTTGTAAGTAATGTTCTAGGAATACTGACGGCTGTATTAGACTCTGTTTTGATCAAATAGCTCTTATATGCAGGGATTGCAATCGCGCTAAGTACACCAATAATTCCTACCACAATCATCAATTCAATTAAGGTAAAACCACTTTGTTTCGTTTTCTTATTTGTGTTCATTATTTGTTTTGCTCCGTTTGAACGCATAAGGATGGGCAGAGCATAAGAAGCTTGTGGGTTGGTGGGAATGAGATAAAGAGCAGTGCGCGAGCGATTTGGATTTTTTACCTGTTTAGTTGCATATATCAATCACTGAAATACGACTGACTTAAAAATGCCGTCTTGATTTTGATACGCAAGCAATAAAAAAGGAAGCTCGCCCGGCTTCCTTAACTATTTGAAATTTTTGATCTTTATTCCAATAATTGATGTAATTAATTACTGAAAGCGCATTGAGAGATCGAGTGCTTTAATGTGCTTAGTCAGCGCGCCGACTGAGATGTAATCGACACCGGTTCGCGCGTAATCGCCAATGGTTTCTAATGTGACGTTACCCGAATTTTCTAAAGCCGCGCGGCCTGCGTTAATTGCTACCGCTTCGCGCATCATCTCAATGCTAAAATTATCCAGCATAATGATGTCAGCACCCGCTTGAATCGCCTCTTCTAACTCTTGCAAGCTTTCGGTTTCGACTTCGACAGGTTTACCGGGGTTGAGCTGTTTAGCGGTGCTGATGGCTTGGGTAATACCGCCACAAGCAATGATATGGTTTTCTTTAATTAAATAAGCATCAAACACGCCAATACGATGGTTAAAGCCGCCGCCACACGCGACAGCATATTTCAGTGCGCTGCGCAGGCCAGGGATAGTTTTGCGTGTATCAAGTAGTCGGCATTCGGTGCCTTCTAGCTGTTTGGCATACTGAGCAGTAATGCTGGCGCAACCTGACAAGGTTTGAATGAAGTTCATCGCATTGCGTTCACCAGTCAGCAGCGCGCGAGCTGGACCTTCAAGAGTGCACAAAACTTGGTTTGGCTTAACTTGATCACCATCTTGGACATGCCAGTCAATTTTCACTTCACCACCAAGTTGTTTGAAGACTTCCTCTGCCCATGCTTGGCCACAAAATACGCCATGTTCACGGGTGATGAGAGTCGCGCTATTACGCGCATCCGCTGGAATAAGGTTTGCGGTGATATCAGCAGTCGCATCCAAGCTGCCACCGAGATCTTCTCTGAGTGCATCGCTAACGGCACGAGTAATTTCCAATGGGAGTTGCTGTTTCAGATAATCAAGGCGTTGTTGGCTGTTGTGTGTATTTTTCATCGCAAATCTAATATGGTGTTGAACAGAGTGAGAATGATACGCTGAGTTTTACTCAAATTCAGCCACTAATCTCGCATTTCCTCTGGCTAAGGTTCATTTTTGTTTGAGTGTAAGGGGGCAACTGATGATCGATAAAAAGGGTTGGTATCAAAGCGCACGTCGAGTGCCATCGCCGTTTTATGATCAGCGAAGCGATGCGCAAGATATTTCATTGCTGGTGGTACATAATATCAGCTTGCCTCCGGGCCAGTTCGGCGGCCCATATATTGAGCAGTTTTTCACTGGCACGCTTGACCCGAATCAACACCCTTTTTTTCAAACCATCCACCAGATGCGCGTCTCGGCTCACTGCCTCATTCGGCGAGAGGGAGAAGTAGTGCAATTTGTGCCATTTAATGCCAGAGCTTGGCATGCGGGCCAGTCAAGCTTCGCTGGTCGTGCAAAATGCAATGATTATTCGATTGGGATTGAATTGGAAGGGAGCGATGAGACGGCTTATACTCCTGCGCAATATCAAGCCTTAGCGACTTTGACGTGTGCATTGCAGCGGCGTTATCCGCTCATCACCAATCAACGCATTACCGGGCATCAATACATTGCACCACTACGCAAAACTGACCCCGGTTTGGTGTTTGATTGGCGTTGCTATCGAGCCTTGTTGGCAGCAAATGGCTAACAACAAATAGCGAACAACGAATTAAATCGAATCGTGATATTCCACTAAAATTTGCTCAACCCAGCATTGAATGCGTTCGTCGCTTTGCTCGTATTGCGAATCTTCATCGAGTGCGAGACCAACAAAGTGGCGGCCATCTTTCGTTAGGGCTTTTGACGCTTCAAAATGGTAGCCTTGGTTGGGCCAGTAGCCAATCAATTGAGCACCAATTTGTTTTAGCTCATCATGCAGCATCCCCATCGCATCGAGGTACCATTCGCCATAACCTTCTTGATCGCCTAAGCCGAATAATGCGACGTACTTGCCGTTTAGCGACACGCCACCGATTTGATCCCATATTGCGCTCCAATCTTCTTGGATTTCGCCAAAGTCCCAAGTTGAGATGCCCAGTATTAAAAGATCATAGTTGCTCATCAAAGAGAGTGGCGTTTCTTTCACATTGTGAATCTCCACCAAATCCTCACCGATGAGCGCACGGATCTTCTCTGCTGCCATTTCGGTATAACAAGTTGTTGAGCCGTAAAAAAGACCGATCTTCATAATTTTGTGTTCGTTTTAAATCAAGAATAGTGAATTCTAACCATAAAATGACGCGCTTTGCAGCGATTATCCTGCCGATGATGTTTTTTTATGGTATTAAACCAGTGGCTCACATAACCTGAGCAACTCGATTTTCACCACAGAGGTTTGATGTGTCTGAATATATTTCTCCTGATCAAGGGGTTGTGGAACAGTTTTTAGATGCGATGTGGATGGAGCGTGGTTTAGCTGAAAACACGCTCTCATCGTATCGCAATGATCTGACGAAATTGTTGCAATGGATGCAGCACAATAATTATCGCCTTGACTTTATTAGTGTCACTGGTTTGCAGCAGTACCAAGCGTGGCTCGCTGATCAAGACTATAAGCAAACCTCGCGGGCACGTATGTTGTCGGCGATTCGTCGTTTATTTCAATATCTTCACCGTGAGAAGCTCCGCGGCGATGATCCGAGCGCGCTCTTAATTAGCCCTAAATTGCCGCAGCGTCTGCCTAAAGATTTATCTGAGCAGCAAGTGGAAGATTTATTGAATGCTCCCGATACTAATAATCCTCTAGAATTACGTGACAGAGCGATGTTGGAACTCTTGTATGCAACAGGGCTACGGGTGACCGAATTGGTTTCACTGACCATGGAAAATATCAGTTTACGTCAAGGCGTAGTAAGAGTGATTGGTAAAGGTGGCAAAGAGCGTCTTGTACCGATGGGCGAAAATGCCGTTGATTGGATTGAAACTTTTCTTGAACAAGGGCGGTCTACTTTGCTGGGCGAACAAACGTCGGATGTGGTTTTCCCCAGCCGACGAGCAAGGCAGATGACTCGTCAAACCTTTTGGCACCGAATTAAACACTACGCAGTGATCGCACAAATCGATGTGGAAAAACTCTCTCCACACGTATTAAGGCATGCTTTTGCCACGCATCTACTCAATTACGGTGCCGATTTGCGTGTAGTGCAAATGCTGCTCGGTCATAGTGACTTATCGACCACGCAAATTTATACTCATGTTGCGACTGAGCGACTTAAACAATTACATAGCGAGCACCATCCAAGGGCTTGAAAAGGTGAATTTAATGAGCGTATTACGCCAACTGACTCTTCTTACATTGCCACTTTTTGCTGTGGCGTGTAACGCCGAAACCACAGAGCAAGTGACGTCAACGGCTGTGCAAGCGGCTGCGCTTGATAAAACGGTTTTTGAACAACGTTTTTCTAAACTCGGATTGGAAGTACTGAGTGTTCAAGCTTCTGATATTCCGGGGGTTATTGAAGTGCAAACTTCCGGTGGCGTGCTGTTTTCTGCGCCTGACGCGAGCCATTTTATCGCCGGAACCTTGTATGAATTAGATAAGAATGGTGGTTATGTCGATGTGTTAGCCAAACGCCAAGCGCCCGTTAATGCGGCGAAGATCGCGCAGTTTGAATCGAGTATGATCGAATACAAAGCCGCCAATGAAAAATACGTGGTGACTGTTTTTACTGATATTACCTGTGGTTATTGCACTCGTTTGCATAGTCAAATGAAAGGGTATAACGATTTAGGGATCACCGTGCGCTACATGGCTTACCCGCGTCAAGGCGTTACGGGGCAGGTAGCTGATCAGATGGCCGCTATCTGGAATGCAGATGATAAAATGGCAGCGATGAATGAGGCAAAAACCAATCATCAATTGCCAGAAGCAGGGCAGAACATCCAACAAGCTAAGCAGTTGATTACCAAACACTATCAGCTCGGGCGTGAGTTAGGCATCAACGGCACGCCTGCGATTTTCCTACCGAATGGCGAAATGGTTGGCGGTTATTTACCACCAGAGCAATTGTTGCAACGCCTTCAGCAGATTCAATAACTTTAGGAGTCGGGCTTGAGTGTTCTTGAGCCCGCTGATTTATGATTGAAATAAAACAAAGACCAGCCCCCGATCTTTCGCAACTCCCTGACACGATTCCTACACTGCTTAAACGTATCTATATCAACCGTGGTATCACGAACCTTGAACAACTCGACAAGGCTGCGAAAGCACTGCATTCCTACCAACAATTAGGTGGTATAGAGCAAGCGGTACAACTACTTTTTTACGCCATTGAGCAGCAGCAGCGCATCATAGTCGTCGGGGATTTTGATGCTGATGGCGCAACCAGTTGCGCCTTATCTGTTTTGGCGTTGCGAATGTTGGGATCGAACAATGTGGACTATCTCGTGCCTAACCGTTTTGAAGATGGTTATGGCTTAAGCCCTGAAGTGGTCGATCAAGCGATTGAGCTTGGCGCGCAGATGATCATGACGGTCGATAATGGCGTCTCCTCTATCGACGGGGTGCGTTATGCCAAGCAGCAAGGGCTGACTGTCTTGGTGACCGATCACCATTTACCGGGACACGAGTTGCCAGAGGTTGATGCGATGGTGAATCCCAATTTGGCTAACTGCCCGTTTCCCTCGAAGGCATTAGCTGGCGTAGGGGTGGCTTTCTATTTGATGATGGCGCTGTGCGTGCATATGCGAAAAAACGGCTGGTTTACTCGACAAGGTATGAGTGAACCCAAGTTGATGGAGCTGATTGACTTAGTCGCACTGGGTACTGTCGCTGATGTTGTGCCGCTCGATGAAAACAATCGCATTTTAGTGCATCAAGGTTTGCAACGCATTCGCGCCGGGCATGCAAGGCCGGGTATTCAAGCTTTGATTGAGGTTGCTAAACGTGACGCGAGGCGTTTAGTTGCCTCGGATTTTGGCTTTGCGTTAGGGCCACGCATCAATGCGGCAGGGCGCTTGGATGATATGTCATTTGGCGTTGAGCTGCTAATGTGCAATGACATTCATTCTGCGCGTAGAATGGCTAGTGAGCTGGATGGCCTTAACCAAACTCGTAAAGAGATTGAAGAGGGGATGAAGCAAGAAGCGCTGGCTTTTTGTGAGCGCTTACAACTGAGTGAAAATAGCGAATTGCCGCACGGTTTAGTGCTGTTTCAACGCGATTGGCACCAAGGTGTGATTGGTATTTTAGCCTCACGTATTAAAGATAAATATCATCGCCCTGTGATTGCGTTTGCCGATGGTGGCGATGGCAGTATCAAAGGGTCATGCCGCTCTGTTGCTGGGTTACACATGCGCGATGTGCTGGATCGCATTGATACACAAAACCCCGGTTTAATCGTCAAATTTGGTGGTCACGCGATGGCGGCAGGTTTAACTATTGCCGAAAAAGAGTTTGAGCGTTTTGCTGAGCTGTTTGATCAAGCTGTACGTCGCGAGTTAGATGAAAGCGCGCTCAAGGGCGTGATTTTATCCGACGGGGAGTTAACACCTGAAGAGTTCTCGATGCACACCGCTGAAACCTTGCGTTCCGGTGGCCCATGGGGGCAGGCGTTTCCTGAACCTCTCTTTGACGGTGAGTTCAAACTACTGCACCAAAAGCTGGTGGGGGAAAAGCATTTGAAACTGATGCTTGAGCCGTTATTCAAAGGCCACCCAACCAACATTATGATCGATGGCATTGCTTTTAATGTCGATTTAAGACGCTGGCCAGATGCGTCGGTGAAAACGGTGCGTCTTGCGTATAAGCTTGATATTAATGAGTTTCGCGGCAATCAGTCATTGCAATTGATGATTGATCACCTCGAAGCGAAGTAACGGCTTGATATTTCTCTTCTTTCGATGCGTGACATAACCTTCCCTCCCCTTTAAGGGGAGGGTTAGGGTGGGGTATATCTTTTGATTGATTTTGTGTTTTCCGAATTACACCCCCTCCCAGCCTCCCCCTA
The DNA here is from genome assembly GCF_963888495.1 of Vibrio sp. 2-2(8). Taxonomy (NCBI): domain Bacteria; kingdom Pseudomonadati; phylum Pseudomonadota; class Gammaproteobacteria; order Vibrionales; family Vibrionaceae; genus Vibrio; species Vibrio sp. 2-2(8). The sequence goes on from NZ_CAWPJM010000054.1 coordinate 188,427, forward strand.
GAAGAGGGAGGAGCCAACGAATGTTTCCTCTTGAAAGATTGCGGTTAAGTGATCTTCCCTCCCCTTTAAGGGGAGGGTTAGGGTGGGGTGTATCTTTTGATTGATTTTGTGTTTTTCTAATTACACCCCCTCCCAGCCTCCCCCTTGAAGGGGGAGGAGCCAAAGAATGTTTCCCCATTTCTAGCCCATTATTTCCCCATCTGTATTCATTTTGTAATTGGTCTGACCAATAATATTGCTGTTTTAATCGACTATTGTTATCAAAGTGTTTAAGCGTGGGCTGTTCTATGATTTAGGTCAACTTTTGGCTGGACAGCTACGTTTTAATTATGTTAATTTCTGCACCAACTTGAAATTGGTATTACCAATTGACTGCAAAGAGTAGAAGAATAATAAATTATGGCTTATCAAAGGATTCGTCAGCCAAAACTCTCTGATGTAATTGAACAGGAGTTAGAAAGGCTGATAGTGGAAGGAACACTCTCTCCGGGGCAACAATTGCCTCCAGAACGAGAACTGGCAAAACAGTTCGAGGTGTCTCGTCCATCCATTCGTGAAGCCATTCAACGCCTCGAAGCCAAGCGTTTATTAACCCGCCGTCAAGGTGGAGGTACGTTTGTCAGTGAGAACATTTGGCAGAGTTTTTCTGATCCTCTGCTAAATTTATTGTCTAGCCACTCTGAAACCCAGCTCGATCTATTGGAATCGCGCCACGCGATGGAAGGTATTTCAGCTTATTTCGCAGCATTGCGTGGTACTGAGGAAGATTTTGCTCGCATTCAAGCCTGTTTGGCGAGAATTGGTGAACAACAAGCGAAAAAAGAGGTCGAAGCAGAAGCGTCTGCGGTGGTCGCGTTTTTAGTCGCTCTCACTGAAGCGGCCCACAACGTGGTGCTTTTGCATATTGTTCGCAGCCTCGCTCCTTTGCTTGAGCAAAATGTTCTACAGAATTTAAAACTATTACACCGCCGCCATGAAGTGGTGGATAAAGTAAGTAGACACCGAGCTAATATCGTGGATGCGATCGTTTCTGGTCAGCCGGAAAAGGCGCGCGAAATGTCCCATTCTCACTTAGCTTATATCGAAGAAACATTGTTGGATTTGACCAAAGAAGAGTCTCGTCGTGAGCGTTCGTTGCGCCGAATTCAGCAGGGTAATGAGTCGTAACCTACGGCGAATTGCTTGTTTTATAGATCCAACCAATAGAAGGATAGATCGCCATGTCTGACATGAAGCATGACGTAGATGCACTGGAAACTCAGGAATGGCTAGCCGCCCTTGAGTCAGTTGTACGTGAAGAAGGTGTAGAACGCGCTCAGTTCTTACTTGAGCAAATTCTAGATAAAGCACGTCTAGACGGTGTTGATATGCCAACCGGTATTACCACGAACTACATCAACACCATTCCAGCTGCGCAAGAACCAGCATACCCAGGTGACACAACGCTTGAGCGTCGCATTCGCTCAATCATCCGTTGGAACGCGATTATGATCGTTCTACGTGCATCGAAAAAAGACCTCGATCTTGGCGGCCACATGGCGTCATTCCAGTCTTCTGCTTCGTTCTACGAAACATGTTTTAACCACTTCTTCCGTGCGCCGAATGAAAAAGATGGCGGTGACTTGGTTTATTATCAAGGTCACATCTCTCCAGGGATCTACGCACGTGCGTTCGTTGAAGGCCGCCTAACGGCTGAGCAACTTGACAACTTCCGCCAAGAAGTGGATGGCAAAGGTATTCCTTCCTACCCACACCCGAAATTGATGCCTGAATTCTGGCAATTCCCGACCGTATCTATGGGGCTGGGTCCAATTTCTGCAATCTATCAAGCGCGTTTCCTCAAATATCTTGATGGCCGTGGTATGAAAGACACTTCTGAACAGCGTGTATACGCGTTCCTAGGTGATGGCGAGATGGATGAGCCAGAATCACGCGGTGCGATTTCATTCGCTGCTCGTGAGAAGCTTGATAACCTATGTTTCCTTATCAACTGTAACTTGCAACGTCTAGACGGCCCGGTCATGGGTAACGGTAAGATCATCCAAGAACTTGAAGGCCTATTTAAAGGCGCAGGTTGGAACGTTGTTAAAGTGATTTGGGGTAACAACTGGGATTCTCTACTGGCGAAAGACACCACAGGTAAGCTGCTTCAGTTGATGAACGAAACCATCGATGGTGACTACCAAACATTTAAAGCGAAAGATGGTGCTTACGTGCGTAAACACTTCTTTGGTAAATACCCAGAAACAGCGGCGCTTGTTGCTGACATGACTGACGATCAAATTTTCGCGCTTAAGCGTGGTGGTCACGAGTCTTCTAAACTGTACGCAGCCTTTACTAATGCTCAAGACACGAAAGGCAAGCCAACCGTGATTCTGGCGAAGACCGTTAAAGGTTACGGCATGGGTGAAGCGGCAGAAGGTAAGAACATCGCTCACCAAGTGAAGAAAATGGACATGACTCACGTGCTGCAACTGCGTGATCGTCTTGGTCTACAAGATCTTCTAACAGATGAAGCTGTGAAAGAGTTGCCATACCTAACATTGGCAGAAGGCTCGAAAGAGCACGAATACTTACACGCTCGCCGTAAAGCGCTAAAAGGTTACACACCTCAACGCTTGCCTAAGTTCACTCAAGAACTTGTGATTCCAGCGGTTGAAGAGTTCAAGCCTCTGCTTGAAGAGCAAAAACGAGAAATCTCAACCACAATGGCGTTTGTCCGTGCGTTGAACATTTTGCTCAAAGATAAGAGCATTGGTAAAAATATTGTGCCAATCATTGCAGATGAAGCACGTACTTTCGGTATGGAAGGCCTGTTCCGTCAAATCGGTATCTATAACCCGCACGGTCAGAACTACACTCCTCAAGACCGCGACATCGTTTCTTACTATAAAGAAGCGACTTCAGGTCAGGTACTGCAAGAAGGGATTAACGAGCTGGGTGCTATGTCTTCATGGGTTGCTGCTGCAACTTCATACTCGACAAACGATCTGCCAATGATTCCGTTCTACATCTACTACTCTATGTTTGGTTTCCAACGCGTTGGCGACATGGCATGGATGGCAGGTGACCAACAAGCACGTGGTTTCCTATTGGGCGCTACCGCTGGTCGTACGACGCTGAACGGTGAAGGTCTACAGCACGAAGATGGTCACTCGCACATATTGGCGGCAACGGTTCCTAACTGTCTTTCTTACGATCCAACATTTGCTTACGAAGTTGCAGTCATCATGCAAGACGGTATTCGCCGCATGTATGGCGATCAAGAGAACGTGTTCTACTACCTAACGCTGATGAACGAGAACTACGCAATGCCTGAAATGCCACAAGGCGCTGAAGAAGGTATTCGTAAAGGTATCTACAAATTAGAAAGCTACGCTCCACAAGGAACGACTGGCTCTAAAGGTAAAGTTCAGTTAATGAGCTCAGGTACGATCATGAACGAAGTACGCAAAGCGGCTCAAATCTTAAGTGATGAGTACGGCGTGGCTTCAGATGTTTACTCAGTAACATCATTCAATGAAGTGACTCGTGATGGCCAAGCATGTGAGCGTTACAACATGCTTCATCCAGAAGCGCAGCCGCAAGTACCTTACATTCAAACAGTAATGGGTAGCGAGCCTGCCATCGCAGCAACTGACTACATGAAGAACTACGCTGAGCAAGCACGTGCGTTTATCCCGGCTGAATCATACAAAGTACTAGGCACTGATGGTTTTGGTCGTTCTGATAGCCGTGAAAACCTACGTCGTCACTTCGAAGTGAATGCAGGTTACGTTGTGGTTGCCGCGCTAAGCGAACTAGCGAAACGTGGTGATGTTGAGAAATCAGTTGTGGTTGAAGCGATTAAGAAATTCAACATCGATACTGAAAAAACAAACCCGCTATACGCTTAATTAAGGTAGGAAAGAATAATGGCAATCGAAATTAATGTACCGGATATTGGTGCGGATGAGGTTGAAGTTACTGAGATTCTTGTCAGCGTTGGCGACAAGGTTGAAGAAGAGCAATCTCTTATTACTGTAGAAGGTGATAAGGCTTCTATGGAAGTACCCGCTTCTCAAGCGGGTATTGTAAAAGAAATCAAAGTAGTCGCTGGCGATAAAGTATCGACCGGTTCACTTATCATGATTTTTGAAGCAGAAGGCGCTGCGGTCGCAGCGCCAGCAGTGGAAGCTGCACCGGTTGCGGCTCCTGCTGCCGCGGCTGTCGCTGAGCTTAAAGAAGTTCACGTGCCAGATATCGGCGGTGATGAAGTGGAAGTCACTGAAATCATGGTCGCAGTCGGCGATTCAATCGTAGAAGAGCAATCTCTACTGACGGTTGAAGGTGACAAAGCCTCAATGGAAGTACCTGCTCCATTTGCTGGTGTACTGAAAGAGATCAAAGTGGCCGCGGGCGATAAAGTATCGACAGGCTCACTGGTGATGATCTTTGAAGTGGCGGGTTCCGCTCCGGCGGCAGCCTCTGCTCAAGTGGCAGCACCTGTAGCCGCAGCACCAGCCGCTTCGGCAGCAAAAGAGATCCACGTACCGGATATCGGTGGTGATGAAGTCGAAGTGACGGAAATCATGGTGGCGGTTGGCGATACCGTGAGTGAAGAGCAGTCTCTTATCACCGTTGAAGGCGATAAAGCATCAATGGAAGTTCCTGCGCCGTTTGCTGGTGTTGTGAAAGAAATTAAAGTGGCGGCTGGTGATAAGGTGTCAACAGGCTCTCTTATCATGGTGTTTGAAGTTGCCGGTGCAGCGCCCGTTGCCGTAGCGGCCCCTGCGCAAGCAGCGGCTCCAGCCGCATCAGCGCCAAAAGCGGAAGCGGTAAAATCAGCGGTGGCAGCACCTGCCGAGTTTGAAGAGAACAATGAGTACTCTCACGCATCACCGGTTGTGCGCCGTATTGCGCGTGAATTTGGTGTTAACCTAGCGAAAGTCAAAGGTTCTGGCCGTAAGAGCCGCATCCTAAAAGAAGACGTGCAAAACTACGTGAAAGAAGCGCTGAAGCGTCTTGAATCGGGTTCTGCCGCAGTGGCTTCTGGTAAAGGTGATGGCGCCGCGCTTGGCTTGCTACCTTGGCCAAAAGTGGACTTCAGCAAGTTTGGTGACACAGAAGTAAAACCGCTTTCACGTATTAAGAAGATCTCTGGTGCTAACTTGCATCGTAACTGGGTGATGATCCCACACGTTACCCAATGGGATAATGCGGATATCACCGAGCTTGAGAACTTCCGTAAAGAGCAAAATGCGATTGAAGCGAAGAACGACACTGGCATGAAGATCACCCCACTGGTGTTCATCATGAAAGCGGTAGCGAAAGCACTAGAAGCATTCCCATCGTTTAACTCTTCACTTTCTGAAGATGGCGAAAGCTTGATTCTGAAGAAGTACGTGAACGTGGGTATTGCTGTTGATACGCCAAATGGTCTTGTTGTTCCTGTCTTCAAAGATGTGAACAAAAAAGGCATTTATGAGCTATCAAGAGAGCTGGCTGAAGTATCGAAGAAAGCCCGTGCAGGTAAACTGACCGCTGCAGACATGCAAGGTGGCTGTTTCACTATCTCTAGCTTAGGTGGCATCGGCGGTACAGCGTTTACGCCTATCGTTAACGCGCCAGAAGTTGGTATCCTTGGGGTATCTAAGTCTGAGTTTAAGCCAGTGTGGAACGGTAAAGAGTTCGAACCACGCCTACAACTGCCACTATCACTGTCATACGATCACCGTGTGATTGATGGTGCGGAAGGTGCGCGTTTCATCACATTCCTAAATGGAGCGCTATCAGACATTCGTCGTCTGGTTCTGTAAGCCAAGTTTAGTGAAAGAGAGGGCGGCCGTTAAAGCCGCCCTTGTTAACACGAATAATTGAACAATTGGATTATGAAGGGTTTTTTCTTAATCGAATTGTCGTCTAGCTCACAGGCTAAATGGATTTACTTTTCACACCATTAACATCTCTGTAAACTGTTGCGGTCTGAAAATAATTCGTTTTAATTCATTTGTTTTAAGTAATTGGCTCAGTCATGGGTTTAATTCATTGGATTAAACACTAAAAACAACGAGAACATCCACTCAGCCTGTTAGGGATAATGACTACAAGAGGTCAAAATGAGCAAAGAAATCAAAGCCCAAGTCGTCGTACTTGGTGCCGGTCCTGCTGGTTACTCCGCTGCATTCCGCTGTGCAGACTTAGGTCTTGAAACAGTACTTGTTGAACGCTACAGCACCCTTGGCGGTGTGTGTTTGAACGTGGGTTGTATCCCATCAAAAGCGTTGCTGCACGTTGCAAAAGTTATCGAAGAAGCGAAAGCATTGGCCCAGCACGGTATTGTGTTTGGTGAACCACAAACGGACATCGATAAAATCCGCCTTTGGAAAGAAAAAGTTATCAACCAGTTAACGGGCGGTCTTGGCGGCATGGCGAAGATGCGCAAAGTGACTGTCGTGAACGGTTTCGGCAAATTTACTGGCCCTAACGCCATTGAAGTTGAAGGTGAAGACGGCAAAACCGTGGTTAACTTTGATAACGCCATCGTTGCAGCTGGTTCTCGTCCAATTAAACTGCCATTCATTCCTCATGAAGACCCACGCATTTGGGATTCAACGGATGCACTTGAACTGAAAGAAGTTCCTGGAAAACTGTTGATCATGGGTGGTGGTATCATCGGTCTAGAAATGGCGACGGTTTACCACTCGCTAGGTTCTAAGATTGATGTGGTTGAGATGTTTGACCAACTTATCCCAGCGGCGGATAAAGACATGGTTAAAGTCTACACCAAACGTATCAAAGACAAATTTAACCTGATGCTTGAAACCAAAGTAACCGCTGTTGAAGCAAAAGAAGATGGTATCTACGTTTCAATGGAAGGCAAAAAAGCACCAGCGCAAGCTGAGCGTTATGATGCCGTTCTTGTTGCTATCGGCCGCGTACCAAACGGTAAGCTGATGGATGCTGAAAAAGCAGGTATTGAAGTGGATGAGCGCGGCTTTATCAATGTTGATAAGCAAATGCGTACTAACGTTCCTCATATCTTCGCGATCGGTGATATCGTTGGTCAACCAATGTTGGCGCACAAAGGTGTGCATGAAGGCCACGTAGCGGCAGAAGTAATTTCTGGTAAGAAGCACTACTTCGATCCTAAAGTTATCCCTTCAATTGCGTACACTGAGCCAGAAGTGGCTTGGGTTGGTAAAACTGAAAAAGAAGCCAAAGCAGAAGGCATTAACTACGAAGTCGCGACATTCCCATGGGCAGCTTCTGGCCGTGCTATCGCTTCTGATTGTGCTGACGGTATGACTAAGCTTATCTTTGATAAAGAGACTCACCGCGTGATTGGTGGAGCTATTGTTGGTACTAACGGCGGCGAACTGCTTGGTGAAATCGGTTTGGCTATCGAGATGGGTTGTGATGCAGAAGATATCGCTTTGACGATTCATGCTCACCCAACGTTACATGAATCGGTAGGCCTTGCTGCGGAAGTATTTGAAGGCACGATTACTGATCTGCCAAACGCAAAAGCGAAGAAGAAAAAGTAACTTCAACGCTGATGCGTTAAATTGCCGGTTCATTAAATTGCTGGTTAGTTAAATAGTAAAAACCGCTGAATTCAGCGGTTTTTTTATGCTCATAATTCAGAGACTAGGAAGTTAAGCCTAGTGATCTTTTTTATAGATGCAGAGCATGCTGAGGTAGCTTTTCACGAGTACACCCATGCTGGCTTCGTCTTGTATGCGATTTGCTTGTACAAACAGTGAGTAGAAGATACCAAGAAAGAGCGTAGCAAGATGTTCTGGTTCATGCCGATCGCACACTTCGCCACGTTCAATGGCTTTGATAAACATATTTTGTACCAAAAGTTGATTAGTACGGTTGGTGGAGACAAAAAGTGGCCACACTTCTTCGCGCGTTGAAGCGCTCCATTCAAACCATACTTTTAACCAGTGACAATCTTCAATCACAAGAGAAATCATCTTAGTGGTGATGTTGGTTAAGTTATCTTTCGCATGCAAATCAAGATCAATATTATCTGCGAGGAAGTTTGAAAACTGACGTACAACATGAGTGAGTACGTCGTCGACTAAATCTTCTCGGGTTGGAAAGTAGTTAAAGACAGTAGCGACTGAAACTTGGGCGATTTCAGCAATATCTGCGTGGCCACCTCGGCCTATTCCCCGTGTAGCAAACACTTCAAGGGCGATTTCCATCAGTTGAAGTTTGCGTTTTTGTGGTGATAAGCGAGTTCTGGGGCGTTTTTCTATCGATGTTTCCATGAGTTGTTAATCCTTGCCAATGACTGTTGAATTGAGCTTTTCGCTCTAATGATTATTTTGTTAGTTGCTTTAAAGCTTTATGAGTGTACTGCTGCATATGGTTGAGGTCAACGTTTCGAGTTTGTTTTTTGTGCGATTGTGTTAAATCTTATCGGATTCAACGTGTTTTATTGTGTGTTTTATTGATGTGACGTATGTGCTGTGAAGGTGTTCGCGGCAGCGTAGGAGCTTTATTTCATCATATCCAGAGTTTTGCTAATTATTTAACTATCCTGTGTGGCAGTGGTACTATACGCGCCAAGCTAGTTACGCGACGCCATCATTAAACTGCGATGATCGTAGCGTGTCGCATCACCCGAAAAGAGAACAGTATGAAACATACAGTTGAAGTGATGATTTCTGAGCAAGTCGTTCAGGAACGAATTCGTGAATTAGGCAAACAAATCACAGAGCATTACCAAGGTAGTGAAGATCTGGTACTGGTGGGCTTGTTGCGCGGCTCATTTGTCTTCATGGCAGACTTAGCTCGCGCGATTGACTTAGTTCATCAAGTCGATTTTATGACCGCGTCAAGCTATGGCAACACGATGCAAAGCTCACGTGATGTGCGCATTCTGAAAGATCTGGATGATGACATTAAAGGTAAAGATGTGTTGCTGGTAGAAGACATTATTGATACGGGTAATACACTAAATAAAGTAAAAGAAATTTTGTCTTTACGTGAACCTAAATCCATTCACATTTGTACTTTACTGGATAAGCCTTCACGCCGTGAAGTACCTGTAGAGGTCAAGTGGATCGGTTTTGAAATCCCAGATGAATTTGTCGTGGGCGTAGGTATCGACTACGCGCAAAAATATCGTCACCTACCTTACATTGGTAAAGTTGTGCCGCAAGCGTAATTTTGCCAGCGATAATAGAATGCCCACTAAATAGTGGGCATTCTGTATTTTTAACTATCAGTTTTAACGGCAATTAATACGCTGTTATCGGCACAGCAAGTTATGTTGCGCATTAAGAATTTTTTCCATCGCTTTTTGATAGGTGTCGTTGACTCGCTCACGTGAATCGCAGCGAACGCCTAAGTATTCCAAACGTCCGTCTTCAATACCGTAGACCACGCCATGCAGCTCGACATCTTGGCCGCGCTCCCATGCGTTTTGCAGTACGGTTGAGTTACCTAAATTATACACTTGCTCTGCAACGTTGATTTCGCACAATTTGTCGGCTTTATCTTGTTCTGGCATTGCATCTAAGTAGGTACGGTGCTTAAGGTATAAGTCACGAACGTGCAGTAACCAGTTGTTGATCAAGCCCAGCGGTGGGTTATCAATCGCTGCGTTGACGCCACCGCAGTCATAGTGCCCACAGATGATGATGTGCTTGACCTTCAGTACGTCAACCGCGTACTGCACCACAGAAAGGCAGTTAAGGTCAGTGTGAATCACTTGGTTTGCAACGTTGCGGTGTACAAACAGCTCACCAGAATAAAGCCCAGTCAAACGCTCGGCCGGAACTCGGCTATCAGAACAACCAATCCATAGAAAATCTGGGTCTTGCCCGCGAGCGAGTTTTGCAAAGTACTCAGGACGTTCAGCCTTAATCGATTCAGACCAACGTGAGTTATTTTCAAAAAGCTGTTTCAGTTCTGGCATCTCACTTCCCTTAAAAATAGTTCAATCGCATCAATGGTAATGCGCAAGAATAGGCCTGACTATACACAATGTTACAATTCTGTTCTCTTATAAAATGACAAAACACTCACTCATCTGACGAGTTTTCCTAGTAAAAAAATTAAACTGCTTCCATCGCTATTTGGATGGTCAACAGAGAATCAATCACATGTAAAATAATGGTTAATGATTAGAATGATGATTTGTTAGAGTGAGACAACCTATTTTGAGTATGAGGAAAAGCATTGTGTTTAGAGGCCGTTTTGCCGATATCGACCTAAAAGGAGACGTCTTTGGTGGCGTCACGACCGCGATTATTTCACTGCCACTTGCCTTGGCTTTTGGTGTGGCGTCTGGTGCGGGTGCAGAAGCAGGGCTTTGGGGAGCAATATTGGTGGGGCTGTTTGCTGCCTTGTTTGGTGGTTCATCTACATTAATTTCTGAACCCACAGGGCCAATGACGGTCATTATGACGGCCATTTTAACCAGCATGGTGTCGCGTTATCCTGAAACGGGGCTTGCAGTTAGCTTCACGGTTGTCATGATGGCAGGCGCTTTTCAGATTGTACTTGGCACTTTAAAACTTGGGAAATACATCACCTTAATGCCCTATAGCGTGATCTCTGGCTTTATGTCAGGAATTGGGGTGATTTTGATTATCCTGCAGTTGTCACCGCTGCTTGGTCAGGCGGCTCCCGCTGGGGGAGTGATGGGAACGTTAACCGCGTTGCCCGAGATCATTAGCCAGATGAAGTTCAGTGAGCTCTTTCTTGGTTTGTTAACCTTAGGCATTTTATTTTTTCTCCCGGTTCAATATCGCAAACAAGTGCCCGTTCAATTGGTCGCTTTAGTCGGCGTGACGCTTGTTTCGGTACTGTTATTTGATAGCGATGAGATCCGCCGTATTGGTGTGATCCCTGCTGGCTTACCCTCTTTTGTTATTCCAACCTTCAATGCCGAGATGTTCACCACCATGGTGATTGACGCTTTAGTACTCGGTACGCTCGGCTGCATTGATACGTTGCTCACCGCGGTAATTGGCGATTCTCTAACGCGTAAAGAGCATGATTCCGATAAAGAACTGCGAGGGCAAGGGCTGGCTAATATGATCGCGGGCTTATTGGGTGCGTTGCCAGGTGCAGGTGCAACCATGGGTACGGTGACCAATATTCAGGTCGGCGCGCGTTCTCCTCTGTCTGGTGTAGTTCGTGCCTTAGTATTAGCCTTAGTGGTATTGGTGGCGGGAGGCTTAACCGAACCGATTCCAATGGCGGTATTGGCAGGGATTGCGGTGTATGTTGGTTTTAATATTCTTGATTGGAGCTTTATCCAACGCGCGCATAAAGTGAGTGTGCAGGGGATGGCCATCATGTATGGCGTGATGCTGTTAACTGTCTTTGTCGATTTGATTGTTGCGGTTGGCTTGGGCGTTTTTATCTCAAATATTTTGATCATAGAACGCTTGAGCCGCGAGCAAGCTCGCCAAGTGAAAGCCATTAGTGATGCTGATGAAAACGATGTGCCATTGACTGATAGCGAACGAGCTTTATTGGATCAAGCCAATGGTAAGGTGCTGTTTTTTTATCTCTCAGGGCCGATGATTTTTAGTGTATCTAAAGCGATCGCTCGCCAGCACAATCACATCAGTGACTATGAAGCGATGATTTTAGATCTTACTGATGTACCTATGATTGATGTGACGGTTGGACTTGCTTTAGAAAACGCGATTAATGATGCCTTAGATGCTCACTGCGCGGTCTACTTACTTTGCCCAAATGTGCACACCAAGCAGCAACTGGAAAAGTTTCATATTTTGGATCTGGTGCCAACCGAGCAGACTTTTTCGTTTCGTTATGAAGCGCTCAATGCTGCGGTTAAGCAGGTAGCCCAAAATCGTTAAGCGTTAAGGTTGTGCAAGAATGAATTACGCAGATCGCTGGATCTGCGTTTTTTATTTTATCAATTTCTAATATTGGGTTGAAAAATGCGAGCCTTAGCAGCACATAGGATAGGTTAATATCACAAAGAGTGATCCGTCGAATGTACGCATTAGAAATAGAACAATTACGAAAAACTTACGCTGGTGGGTTTGAGGCCCTAAAAGGGGTGAGTTTACAGGTTGAAAAAGGCGATTTTTACGCACTGCTTGGGCCCAATGGGGCTGGGAAATCAACCACCATTGGCATTATCTCTTCGCTGGTCAATAAAACCTCTGGCACCGTTAAAGTGTTTGGTTTTGATATTGATAAAGATCTTGAACTGGCCAAGCAACATATTGGTTTAGTGCCGCAGGAGTTTAACTTCAACCAGTTTGAAACGGTTGAGCAAATTGTGTTGCAGCAAGCTGGGTATTACGGCGTGACGAAAGCGTTAGCGAAAGAGAGGGCAGAGAAGTACCTCTCAAAACTCGATTTGTGGGAAAAACGTAAAGAGCGTGCACGTAATCTTTCTGGTGGTATGAAACGTCGTTTGATGATTGCTCGAGCTTTAATGCATGAACCTAAGTTGCTGATTTTAGATGAACCCACCGCCGGTGTGGATATTGAACTGCGCCGTTCTATGTGGGAGTTCTTAACCGAAATTAACGCGCAAGGGATCACCATTATCTTAACCACGCACTATTTAGAAGAAGCGGAGATGCTGTGCCGCAATATCGGCATTATTAACCGAGGTGAGCTTATTGAAAATACCTCGATGAAGGATTTGCTGGCCAAATTACAGCTCGAAACCTTTATTTTAGATATCGCAGAGAATTCTCCGCCAGCGCCACAACTCAGTGGTGTGATCTCGCAAACCATGCTCAACGGTTCGTTACAAATTGAGTTGGAGAAAACGAAAGGGCTAAATTCAGTCTTTTCACAGTTAACAGAACAGGGAATTACGGTGCTTTCAATGCGCAATAAAGCGAACCGCCTTGAAGAGCTGTTTGTCAGCATTGTTCAACAGCAGAGCCGAGGATAATCATGATGTATCGTTTATATTGGACGGCTTTTTGCAGCTTGCTGACTAAAGAAATCAACCGTTTTACGCGTATTTGGGTGCAAACCTTAGTACCGCCAGCCATCACCATGACGCTCTATTTCATTATTTTTGGCAATCTAATTGGTTCGCGTATTGGCCAGATGAACGGCTTTAGCTATATGGAATATATTGTCCCGGGCTTAATTATGATGTCGGTGATCACTAACTCATACTCGAACGTCGCCTCTTCTTTCTTTAGTGCGAAGTTTCAGAAAAACATCGAAGAGTTGTTAGTTGCGCCTGTACCTAACTACGTCATTATCGCCGGATTTGTGATGGGTGGGGTAGTGCGTGGTTTGTTGGTAGGCACGATAGTGACTCTAGTGTCGCTGTTCTTTGTTGATCTCAAGGTCGATCATTGGGGGATCATTGCGGCGACGGTTTTTCTCACCTCTGTTGTGTTCGCTTTAGGCGGCATGATTAACGCCATTTTTGCTAAAACCTTTGATGACATTTCGATTATTCCTACCTTTGTATTGACGCCATTAACCTACTTAGGTGGGGTGTTTTATTCGATCAGCCTATTGCCTGACTTTTGGCAAGCGGTATCGAAAATCAACCCAATCGTTTACATGGTTAATGCCTTCCGCTACGGTTTTTTTGGTGTGTCGGATGTGGGAATTGTTACCTCGTTCAGTGTGCTTGGTATTTTTGTCGTGGCCCTGTATGGGGTTGCGCATTATCTGGTTTCGCGTGGTATCGGGTTAAGGACTTAATAGTTCCTCCCCCTTTTAGGGGGAGGCTAGGAGGGGGTCACCCCACCCTAACTCTCCCCTTAAAGAGGAGGGAATTAGTTTTGTGAGCGTTGAGAGTAAGCCATTTATGATGATCGATGTGGTTTGCTAAAACAGTTTTTGTCCAAAACTTTGTTACGATTAATTTGTGCATTTTGGGGCTGTAATGCTGCCTGGACTGTAAGTAGTTTTCTTTCACAACACTCATCAGGATTAAACCGAAGCAAAAAATAGGACACCTTATGCTTTCATATTAGGACACCATATGGTTTTGAACTGTTCTTAACTGATTGATTCGTAGTAGGGCGTTAGGACATCTTATGGTTTCAGCGACACATTTGTCTTATCAGTTTTCCCCAATCAAACACAATTCTCTCTTCAGAAATGACTTCTTTTGTTGTCTTTTAATCGTTTTGCTTTTTTGAATAGCTTTTTGATTCGAAAATAAAAAAGATCGAATGTGTAAAAAGCCATTTTTCTAATCAAAAGCGCTTTCTTATTCGATCTTTAAATATATTTGAATTTTAGGGTGCCGTTACTTAATAGAGATCGCCATCCGCCAGTACTGCTTGGCTTTGATATTGAGTATTAAGGACTGTGGCAGCCGCTCTATAATTCGGTTTAAGGAAGCCAAGGTCTTCACATTTCATAGCAATGGATGGATAGGTTGAAGCCATTTTCAAGGCTTCTTGTTCGCAAATTCCCCACTTAATTACGTTCGCTACGGATTCATCCATGCCTATGTGAGCCCCAGCCAGACTTCCTCGGCTGTTGACCAGTTTGTTGTCCACCACACGAATGGTTTCGCCATCAAGTTCGAACTGGTTGGTCACACTGCCAAGACTCGCCATAGCATCGGTAACGATAAGTAGTTTTCCTTCTGGTTTCACTTTATGAGCCAGCAAGAAACTCTTTGGATGAACATGAATGCCATCGGTGATGATGGAACACCATGTGTGGTCACTCAACATTGTCGTTCCTACTGCACCGGGTTCACGACCTTCCAATGCTGACATAGCATTATAAAGATGCGTGAAACCATCCACTAATTGCATCTTTTCAACGGTCAACTCATCTGCTTTAGCATTGCTATGACCACAGGCTACGACAATCCCTTTATGTTTTAGCCATTCTAAAGAGTCTGTAGAAATGTTTTCCACTGCAGCAGTAACGAGCGTTTTACCTTTTGTTAGCCAGTTAAAATTTGCTAGCTGCTCAGGTGTAGGAGAGTAAAAAAGCTCTGAATTATGTGCGCCTTTCTTCTCTTGGTTTAGCCAAGGGCCTTCAAGATGAATACCTAAAACACCCACAATCCCTTCTTTTATAGCTTTATCGATAGCTGAGAGTGCTTTTTGAATGTCGCTAGGTGTGGTGCTAATTAGAGTTGGCAATAAGTAAGCTGTGCCATGGGAGCGATGCGCACGACAAATAGTATCAACCGCAAAAGGGGATAGGTCATTGTTAAACATAACATCACCGCCACCATTCACCTGAATGTCGATAAAGCCCGGAGCGATGATGGCGTCTTCAAAATGCTGATGTTCGATATCCGCAGGGAGTTGAGTAATAGGAACAACGGCTTTTATTGATGTGCCTTCCCATAGTAAAGCCGAATTATCATGATATTTAACACCATCAAAAAGACGTGGTGCAGAAATCGCTTTTAACGTCATCTGCTACTCCTTAAATTGAAATGCAGCACCGAGTAAACATGCATCGTAATTGCCTTTTGCTGCAACAACAGGCAGTTGGAAAACTTTTGGGCGGTTTTGGATTGCGTTATTCACTCTTTCCAAGTATCCGTCCGCAAAGCCAATTCCGCCGCCAAGTACAACAATATCCAGATCTAAGCAGGCTTTTAAATTGCAACACAGGGTGGCAATAGCTTGCGCACTAGTAGTAATAATCTGCTCAGCAACAGGATTAGTTTTTGCCTGTTCAAACAATTCGATGTTCGTTAATGGCTTATTAAACCGTTCATCACTGGTTTTTTTAATTGCAGTACCTGAAGCAATTGACTCGACACATCCAACTTGACCACATCCACATTCTTTGCCGTTGATATCAATGGACATGTGCCCAATATGCCCGGCGAGTCCGCTATGACCCTGATGAAGTTTTCCGTCAATAATGATTCCACCACCAACACCTGTAGAAACAGTAATGAAGGCCATATTTACTGAAGCATCATTTAACTGCACAAACTCATACCAGGCAGCTGCCTGAGCATCGTTTAACATCGAAACTGTTTTACCTGTTTGCCTCTCCAGCTCTTGAGCGAACGGAAATGGTGTCGGGAAGCTGAGCGTATCTGGGTTGATGGCTGTAATGCCGCTTTCGGTTACAAAGCCAGTCGTTGAGACACCAATATTGTCGATATCGTCAATCCAGTTTTGGATGTCCTTGAGTGTCGACTCGGTAAAAAGCACAACATTCTGTGATTCAGGCGTTTCTATTTGATGTCTCTTAATTAGAACGCCACCTTCGACGACACCCAATGCGACTTTTGTTCCGCCGATATCGATTGCTAGAGTGCGCATTTCCTTTCTCCTGCAGCTTGAGTTGCTTTGTTAAACCATTGAGTCACGCTTTCTAAGCGAGTAATTGCCGAACCAACAGTAACAGCGACAGCACCCGCTTTAATAGCTTTCGCTGCGAGTTCCGGCGTATTAAAGCGTCCTTCAGCCATAGTGAAATAGCCGGCGTCTGAGAAAGCTTGTACTAATTGGAAATCAGGCTCGGTTGGTTCAGCATCTCCTACGTATCCTGACAATGTTGTGCCAATAATTTCAACGCCTTGAGTGTGTGCCCACTCTCCATCTTCAAAACATGAGCTGTCTGCCATTGCAAAGCAGCCAGTATTCTTTATTGCCTGGGCAATATGTTCACGGCTTTCAGGACGAGGGCGGTTAGTTGCATCAAATGCGATGATAGTAGCACCAGCATTTGCAAGAGCGTCAACGTCTGAAGCGAACGGCGTGATTCTAATTGGGCTGCCTATTAAATCACGTTTTACGATACCGATGATTGGTATAGACACCGCTGCGGCAACTGCCGCGACGTTAATAGCACCTTCTATACGAAGTGCTTTTGCGCCCGCTTGCTGAGCGGCTAATGCCATTGCAACAATGAATTCTGTTTTGTCTAAAGGACTACCGGTCACTGGCTGTATAGAAACAACAGTTTGACCTTGTAAAGATTTTTTAAGTTCTTCGATCGTTAATTTTTTTGTTCTCACAACAGGCCTCGTATGTCTTTGACTGCGGGCGAACAACCTATCTGAATAGATAGACTTGATTCTTTGCTTTATTTGCAAAAGGGCAGAAATAATCAATTTTTGTCCGCGATCACATTTTGAAAAAAGGTGGTTTGAAAATAATCTTCACGGCAATGATAATTCATAACGAAGATTTTTTTCAAACAAAATAAAATTTTTTTTTGAAAATGGTGAAGTAAGGTGTAACACGAAAAATAAAGGGAATAACATGAAAGCCATTAATAAGATTACTATCGCAATGCTAACTCTCGGGTGTGCTGTTTCAGCACAAGCTGCTACTACATTAAAAATGGGAATGCAGGCTTCCGTAGGTTCTGTGGAATACACTTCTGCAAAAATGCTAGCAGACACTCTAGAAGAAATGAGTAAGGGTGAAATTAAACTGGCTCTTTATCCAAGTGCTCAACTTGGTGATGACCGTGCAATGCTTCAACAACTGAGTATGGGTGACCTTGATATCACTTATGCTGAGTTTGGACGTATGGGGTTATGGATCCCAAGAGCAGAAGCCGTAACTTTACCGTATGTTGCTCGCGATTTTGATCATCTACGTCGTATGTTTGACTCTGAATTCGGATTAGGTATTCGTGAAGAGATGTTGACGAAGTTTAACTGGCGAGCGCTGGATACTTGGTACAACGGTACGCGTGAAACTACTTCTAACCGCCCACTTAACTCAATTGAAGACTTTAAAGGTCTGAAATTGCGTGTACCTAATGCTAAACCTAACCTCAATTATGCAAAGCTTTCTGGTGCATCACCAACGCCTATGGCTTTCTCAGAAGTCTACTTAGCACTTCAAACTAACGCTGTAGATGGACAAGAAAACCCACTACCAACGATCAAAACAATGAAGTTCTACGAAGTGCAAAAGAACTTGGCGATGACAAACCACATTGTGAACGACCAGATGGTAATTATTTCCGATGCAACTTGGCAGAAACTGTCTGACGAAGAGAAAGAACTGGTCCAAAAAGCAGTGAAGAAAGCGGGTGATGCACATACTGCATCTGTGAAAAAGCAAGAAGAAGAACAGGTTTCATTCTTCCAAAGCGAAGGTGTTAACGTGACTCACCCAGATCTTGCTCCGTTCCGTGAAGCAATGCAACCCCTTTACAAAGAGTTTGAAAGCAAAATTGGTCAACCTATCGTTGAGAAACTTGCTGCAATGTAAATGGATTGATTCGTCGATCTCTCAATGTTTTAGCTGGCCTTGTTTGGCCAGCTATGGAGTTCAAGATGTTACGTAAGATTTTCAATAATATAGAAGAAATCATCACAGTACCTTTGATGGCCGCGCTGCTAGTTGTATTGACTTGGCAGATCGGTACTCGCTGGTTGCTGAATGCTCCTTCCTTGTGGAGTGAAGAGCTCGCTAGAGTTCTCTTTATGTATATGTCGTTAGTCGGGTGTGCAATCGCTATCAAGCGAAGTTCACACGTAAACATTACTTTCTTTTCAGACAAACTACCGGAGAAAGTGCGGCTGTGTCTGGTTTTATCATTGGAACTTGCCGTTCTAGTTTCTATTGCTGCCATCATTTACCTTGGGTATCAGCATGTTCAAAGAAATGCTTTCTTTGAATTGATTACTCTTGGAGTTTCAATTAGTTGGATGAACTACAGTCTGCCATTAGGTGGTGTGTTTATGGTGTTCAGACAACTGGAAAAAATGTTCCATATTTTTAAAGAGTTGTGTGGTTGTGCAAAATCTGCATCGATGAATGACTCGCAAATCGCTGAGAGGTAGTGACTATGGTTGGTTCAATTTTTGGCTGGCTAGCTCTGCTATTTGCAGGTATGCCCGTTGGTTTTTCGTTAATTTTTGTCGCTCTTGTATTTTTAGTATTAACCAATAGCACAGGTATTAACTTTGCTGCTCAGCAGATGATAGGTGGTATCGATAACTTCACTTTATTAGCGGTTCCTTTTTTTGTGTTAACTGGACACCTAATGAACAGTGCTGGTATTACGGAACGTATTTTTAATTTCGCTAAGTCTCTTGTTGGTCATATTACGGGTAGTTTGGGCCACGTAAATATCATGGCAAGTTTGTTATTTTCAGGTATGTCCGGCTCAGCATTAGCTGATGCTGGTGGTTTAGGACAACTTGAGATTAAGTCAATGCGTGATGCTAAGTATGACGACGATTTTGCCGGTGGTTTGACCGCTGCATCTTGTATTATTGGTCCTTTAGTTCCCCCTTCAGTTCCTTTGGTCATTTACGGTGTTGTGTCAAATACATCCATCGGGGCTTTATTTTTAGCGGGTGCCATTCCGGGTCTTTTGTGTTGTGTCGCGTTGATGGTAATGAGTTACTTCATCTGTAAAAAGCGTGGGTACATGACGTTGCCAAAAGCGACTCGTCGTGAACAACTAAAATCTTTTAAAGAAGCATTCTTGTCACTCTTAACGCCTGTGATCATCATCGGTGGTATTTTCTCTGGCAAGTTTACTCCAACAGAAGCCGCAGTAGTGTCATCTCTATATGCTTTGTTCTTGGGTCTAGTGGTATACAAACAACTTACGTTAAGCAGCTTGGTCGACATTTTAAAAGAGACAGTAAACACTACGGCAGTTGTCGCGTTAATGGTTATGGGTGTAACCGTATTTGGTTGGATCGTAGCTCGTGAGCAGTTGCCACAAATGCTTGCAGATTATTTCTTAACAATCAGCGATAACCCGTTGATATTGTTGCTACTAATCAACTTACTGTTGTTGTTCTTAGGTACCTTTATTGAGTCATTAGCCTTACTTCTACTCTTGGTCCCGTTCTTGGTTCCAGTGGCTGCAGCTGTAGGTATCGACCCTGTTCACTTTGGCGTTATGGCAATTCTTAACCTAATGATTGGCATTCTAACACCGCCTATGGGCATGGCTCTCTATGTTGTTTCACGTGTTGGTGACATTCCATTCCATACATTGACTAGAGGTGTAATGCCGTTGCTAGTGCCTTTGTTTATTGTTTTGGCTCTTGTTGCAATTTTCCCACAATTCACCCTACTACTACCTGAAATGTTCTTAGGTTATGGACAGTAGTTTGGCGACTGCAAATTAAATTATTAAGGTAAATGAAATGAAAAAATTAACTGGCCTGATTGCTGCTCCGCATACTCCATTTACAGTGGACAACAAGGTTAACTTTGGTGCGATTGATCAAATTGCTGAGTTACTAATTTCTCAAGGTGTTAAAGGTGCTTACATATGTGGTACCACGGGAGAAGGAATCCACTGTTCTGTTGAAGAGCGAAAAGCGATTGCTGAACGTTGGGTAAAAGCTGCGGACGGTAAACTGGATTTGGTTTTACACACTGGTGCTTTAAGCATTGTTGACTCAATAAACTTAACTGTACACGCCGAAACTCTCGATATTTTGGCAACATCTGCGATTGGCCCTTGTTTCTTTAGACCAGGAAGTGTTGACGATTTGGTTGAATATTGCGCGCAAATTGCTGCGGCAGCGCCTTCAAAAGGCTTTTACTACTATCATTCAGGAATGTCAGGTGTAAATCTGGACCTAGAGCAGTTCTTAATCAAAGGTGAGCAACGTATTCCGAATTTGTCGGGTGCGAAGTTCAACAATTCTGATCTGTACGAGTACCAACGTTGCGTTCGTGTATCTAGCGGAAAGTTTGATGTGCCATTTGGTGTTGATGAATTTCTGCCTGCAGGCTTAGCTGTTGGTGCTGTGGGTGCAGTAGGTAGTACTTACAACTACGCTGCGCCTTTATATCTCAAAATCATTGAAGCCTTTAATCAAGGTAAACATGATGAAGTCGCTTCTCTAATGGATAAAGTGATTGCTATCATTCGTGTCCTTGTTGAATATGGTGGCGTTGCGGCGGGTAAAGTTGCTATGCAACTGCATGGTATTGATGCGGGTAATCCTCGTCAGCCAATCCGCTCTTTAACGGATAAGCAGAAAGCAGATGTTATTGCGAAAATGAAAGATGCGGGATTTATGTCATTATCTTGATTCTCATCAATGAGGGGAGCGATGCTCCCTTCATATTTAAGAATCTAGAAACAAATCATTGAGATAGTGTATTAATAGATTCAGGTCTTTGATACTTTATCAGTAGCCAAATTATTGTTAAGGATGCCCCGTGAATTTGCCTAAAAACTTACTGGTTCGGTTGCGATCAAATATTGAGCCGTTAAGTAAAAAACTAAGATTGGTTGCCGACTATGTGATGGAAAACGCACATGATGTTCAGTATCAAACCATTACTGATTTAGCGCGAAATACAAAAACGAGTGAAGCGACGGTTCTGCGTCTCTGTCGAGATATGGGGTACAAAGGCTATTCAGATTTTAGAATGGCATTGGCGGTTGATTTAAGTCAGTCTGCAAACAACTCACAACCTAAAATTGATGGTGATATATGTGATGTATCAGCACAAAGCGCGGTAGAGAGCCTCCTTGATACTGCAAAGCTGATCGACAGAAACTCACTGAAACGTATTTGCGAACTTATCCATAAAGCTCAATTTATCGGCTGCGTAGGTGTTGGGGCATCTAGCATCGTTGGGCGTTACCTTGCTTACCGTCTAGTTCGTATCGGCAAAAAAGCGATTATGTATGATGATACTCATCTTGCAGCAATGAGTGCCCGTAGAAGCACTACAGGTGACATTTGGTTTTCGGTATCGAGTTCGGGTACAACCAAAGAAGTGATACATGCTGCTTCCCAAGCGCATAAACGAGGTGTTCCTGTCATTTCTTTAACCAATATAAGCCACAGTCCATTATCGTCTATTTCAGATGAAATGCTGGTTGCTGCGCGACCGGAAGGGCCACTTACTGGGGGCGCTTTCTCCTCTAAAGTTGGAGCGTTATTACTTGTTGATGCTTTGATTAACACACTTTTAGATATTTACCCTGAATACTCAGAATCTGTTTTTGAAACGGCAGAGGTTGTTCTTCCTCTCATGGATTGATTCTAATTGTAGTGGCATAGTGAATTTGGTCACTTAGTTAGAGGTGATATCATCACCTCATAAGTTAACAGGTGACATTATGACAAAACGTACAAGACGACTATTTAGCGCAGAATTTAAGTTAGAAGCAGCG
>NZ_CAWPJM010000055.1:0-150232 GCF_963888495.1 Vibrio sp. 2-2(8)
GCCCATGTTTTTAGTTTCCTCTTACTTGTGGTGAATAAGAGGTTTACTTCTAGCATGGGCACTCCTTCGGGCAATAGCCCCAAGGTTCAATCACCACCGCCCAAGGCGGTGGTTTAGGGATGACAACAAAAAGGGCCATTTCTGGCCCTTTTGAATGTGAATGTTTAGTCTTGATGAGCAATAATTTGGTCATTGCTAACAACTAGCTTAACTTTTTTATCCGGTAGGATTCTTCCTGCCAAGATTTCTTTCGCTAATGGATTTTCAACGCTTTGTTGAATAGCGCGTTTCAATGGTCTTGCTCCGTAAACAGGATCAAACCCAACTTGAGAAATCAGCTCTAACGCTTTTTCAGATACCTCAAGCTGATAACCTTTCTCTTCCATTCGTTTACCAAGACGGGCTAATTGAATAGAAGCGATCGATTTAATTTGTTCTTGCGCCAACGGATGGAATACTACACTTTCATCCACTCGGTTTAAGAACTCTGGTCTAAAATGTTTACCTACAATCTCCATTACCTCTTTTTTAATGCCTTCATAATCCAAGCTTGCGAATTTTTCTTGAATTTGCGAAGACCCTAAGTTTGAGGTCATAATTACCACTGTATTACGAAAATCAACTGTGCGTCCTTGTCCATCAGTTAAGCGCCCATCATCTAATACCTGTAGTAGGATATTAAAGACATCAGGGTGTGCTTTCTCAACTTCATCCAACAAGATAACCGAGTACGGTTTACGACGAATAGCCTCGGTCAAGTAGCCACCCTCTTCGTAGCCCACATAACCTGGAGGCGCGCCGACTAATCGCGCTACTGAGTGTTTTTCCATAAACTCAGACATGTCGATTCGCACCATGGCATCTTCACTATCAAACATAAAGTTTGCGAGTGTTTTACACAATTCAGTTTTACCCACACCAGTTGGCCCTAAGAATAAGAAGGAACCAATCGGTCTATTTGGATCAGATAACCCAGCTCGGCTACGGCGAATCGCATTTGATACCACTTCGACGGCTTCAACTTGTCCGATAACTCGTTGATGCAGCGCATCCTCCATTTGCAGCAGTTTTTCTTTCTCAGCTTCCAGCATTTTAGAAACTGGAATACCAGTTTGCTTTGAAAGCACTTCCGCTATTTCTACATCAGTTACTTTGTTGCGCAGTAAAGTCATCTCTTGCATTTCAGCTTGAGTTGCAAGGTCGAGCTGCTTTTCAAGTTCAGGAATTCGGCCATATTGAAGTTCTGACATACGGTTCAAGTCACCCGCTCTACGTGCGAAATCCATATCCATACGCGCTTGCTCTAATTCGGACTTAATATGCTGTGTACCCGAAAGAGCTGCTTTTTCCGCATTCCAAACTTCTTCCAGCTCGGCAAACTCGCGCTCTTTCACTTTTAACTCTTCGTTTAACACCTGTAAGCGTTTTTCACTCGCTTCATCGTGTTCATTCGTTAGCGCTTGTTGCTCAATTTTCAGCTGAATAATTTTGCGCTCAAGCTTATCTAAAGATTCTGGCTTTGAATCTATTTGCATTCGAATACTTGAAGCGGCTTCATCGATCAAGTCAATCGCTTTATCGGGCAACTGGCGATCAGAAATATAACGGTGCGATAAGCTCGCAGCAGCAACAATAGCGGGATCGGTGATCTCCACATGGTGATGGAGCTCATAACGCTCTTTCAAACCACGCAAAATAGCTACTGTGTCTTCTACGCTAGGCTCATCAACCAGTACCTTTTGGAAACGTCGCTCAAGTGCCGGATCTTTCTCTATATATTGACGATATTCGTCCAAAGTCGTCGCACCGACGCAGTGTAGATCTCCTCGAGCCAGAGCGGGCTTAAGCATATTCCCCGCATCCATTGCGCCTTCGCCTCGACCTGCACCGACCATAGTGTGCAACTCATCAATAAAGAGGATGACATTACCCTCTTCTTTCGCTAGCTCGTTAAGCACCGATTTTAAGCGTTCTTCAAATTCACCACGATACTTAGCCCCTGCGACCAAAGACCCCATGTCTAATGACAATACTCGACGACCACGTAGACCTTCTGGTACTTCATTATTAATAATGCGCTGCGCTAACCCTTCCACAATCGCCGTTTTACCTACACCGGGCTCACCAATAATCACGGGGTTGTTTTTGGTCCGGCGTTGCAATACTTGAATGGTGCGACGAATTTCATCATCACGCCCGATGACAGGATCAAGTTTGCCTTGTTCCGCTCGTTCAGTTAGATCTATTGTGAATTTCTCAAGCGCTTGTCTTAGCTCTTCTGCATTTGGATCATTCACTTTCTGACCTCCACGCACTTTTTCTATTGCTTCAGAAACTTTTTTCTCGGTAAGCCCTATTTCTTTGAGTAATTGACCAAGCGCGCCCTTATCTTCTAGTGCGGCTAGCAGAAATACTTCCGAAGAAATGTAGGAATCTTGCCGTTTTTGCGCGAGTTTATCGCACAAATTGAACATAGTACCCATTGCGCTAGAAAGCTGAACATCACCACCGATACCGCTAACTTTTGGCAAACGGTCTAATATCTCACTGAGCTTCGAGCGCAATTGCATAACGTCCACACTTAACATAGTAAGAAGTGGACGAATTGGACTGCCATTTTGATCGAGCAATGCCACCATCAAATGAACAGGCTCGATATATTGATGATCACGGCCTAATGCCAATGATTGAGCATCAGAAATGGCAATTTGAAATTTGCTTGTAAATCGATCAAGACGCATACCAACTTTCCTCACCTTAATTGAGAAACTAATCTTACGTAGCTAAAGATGGCTACGCACTAGTGCTTTTTCAAGGGGCAAGTTAGGGAAGATTGATCTTGCGTAAGTTACTCTTCGATCCAAATAAATGAAGCTTGGCGACCTGTGATTCCGTCGCGTCGATAGGAATAAAACTGATGAGGATTATGGAAGGTACAAAGGCCGCTATCTGATATTTCTGAAACACCGCATTGATGCAACCTTAACGTGGCTAACTGTGCAATATTTGCTAGCCATTTTCCATTCTCTTGAAGAGAAAATGCAGCCTTTGCTTTGGTATTTTGATCAACAAAGGCATGGTATACATCATCACCGACTTCAAATGCCGTAGGACCGATAGCAGGACCGAGCCAAGCTAGGATATCACTAGAAAATTTGGCGAGCGCATTTTCGAGTATCCCATTAGCTAAACCGCGCCAACCAGCATGAACTGCAGCCACTTCGCTGCCTTGGTGATTAGTGAGTAGAACAGGTAAGCAATCAGCGGTCATTACAGAACAAACCACATTATGCTGATGGGTAAAAACACCATCGGCACTCAGAATCTGCTGAGTAGGTTGAGTAACCTCTAGCACTTGTGTTGAATGCGTTTGTTCAAGCCAAATAGGTTCAGAGGGCATCGCCGCTTGCTGCGTTAGCCATTGGCGATTTTTTTCAACGGATAAAGGATCATCCCCAACATGCATGCCTAAATTCAGTCCTTGATAAGGAGCTAACGAAAAGCCACCGACTCTAGTCGAGGAGAAAGCTTTTACATGTTTAGGTGCATTCCAGTT
Organism: Vibrio sp. 2-2(8); assembly: GCF_963888495.1. NCBI lineage: Bacteria > Pseudomonadati > Pseudomonadota > Gammaproteobacteria > Vibrionales > Vibrionaceae > Vibrio > Vibrio sp. 2-2(8). The sequence goes on from NZ_CAWPJM010000055.1 coordinate 3,557, forward strand.
AGGGATGATCTTCTGCATTAGAACTCGTCTTTTTTATTCAACTTAGTATCTACGCGTAAAGCTTCCGCCATAATGATCATATCGTCAGGTACTGGCGCATGAAATTCTAGCATTTCACCAGTCACAGGATGCTCAAGTCGAAGCATAACGGCATGCAAAGCCTGACGATCAAAACCACGGATCATATCGGTCAGCTCTTGCGTTGCCCCTTTCGGAATGCGAGCGCGGCCACCATAGGCGGTATCCCCAAGCAAAGGATGCTGTAAATATGACATATGCACACGAATTTGGTGAGTACGGCCCGTTTCTAAACGCAAACGAAGTCGCGTATGTTCACGAAAATGCTCGGCCACACGATAGTGAGTTACCGCTGGTTTACCCATCGGGCTTACCGCCATCAATGTACGTTTTGTTGAGTGGCGGCCAATCGGCTTATCGATCATCCCACCAGCAGTCATAGTACCGATCACAATCGCTTCATATTCACGCGTAATCTTACGCTTTTGCAACGCTCGAACTAAATGTGTTTGTGCAGGAACCGTTTTAGCGACCACCATTAGACCAGTCGTATCTTTATCCAAACGATGCACAATCCCCGCACGAGGTACTTCTGCAATAGCTGGATAGTGGAACAACAGTGCATTTAAGACTGTGCCATCTGGAGTACCCGCGCCTGGATGAACGACAAAATCTCGTGGTTTGTTGATGACCATAATATCGTCATCTTCATACACGATATTTAAAGGTATATCTTGCGCTTCCCAACGCTCTTCATCTTCAAGCTCGGCTTGGACCGTAATGATTTCTCCCCCCATGACTTTCGTTCTTGGTTTAGTGATCACCTCACCATTGACCTGAACTTTGCCTTCTAAAAGCCACTCTTTTAGACGTGAACGAGAGAAATCTGCGAATAATTCAGCGACAGCTTGGTCTAAACGTTGACCTAACTGGCTATCTTTTACTGTATTTGTTAATTCAATCTGCTGAGCCATATCGAACTTTTTTAAAAACCGTGAGACTAATAGCGTCTAGTATGGATAAAATATGGCGTCATTGTATCTGTTACTGCTAAGAAAGTAACGAAACGATTTGTAAAGCGATTACGCACTCAATTAAGAAGCATTAATTCAAGGAAACGACTCCTGTCATGAAACACCACACTTTATCAGGCTTACTCGCATTATCACTGTTATTTGGCTGTTCAAGCAGCGAAGAGATTGTCCCTGATGTGCCGCCTTCTGAATTATACTCAGAAGCGCAAACCTCACTGCAAAGTGGTAACTGGTTAACAGCCATTCAAAAACTTGAGGCGTTAGATTCACGTTATCCCTTCGGCGCGTATTCAGAACAAGTTCAACTTGACCTTATTTACGCTTACTACAAAAACGATGATCTTGCGTTAGGTTTAGCGACCATTGAACGCTTTACCCGTTTGAATCCAACCCATGAAAAAATGGATTGGGTACTCTACATGCGTGGTTTGACGCATATGGCGCAAGATCGCAACTTCATGCATGACCTATTTAATGTCGATCGCGCGGATCGTGATCCAGAACCGGTAAAAGCTGCGTTTGCTGATTTTAAGAAACTGCTGCAACGCTACCCAACAAGCCCTTATGCAGAAGATGCTCATAAACGCTTATTCGCGTTAAAAAATAGGCTGGCTGAATATGACCTTGCCACAGCTGATTTTTACTTACGCCGTGAATCTTGGATTGCGGCCATCAACCGTGCTCAGGAGCTACAAAAAACGTATCCAGACACTGAAGCGGCTCGCAAATCATTACACATTCAGTTGGAAGCGTATAAACAGCTCAAACTGAACGATGCCATTGCCAGAACTCAAAAGTTAATTGCACTCAATCCACAATAGTTTGCAATAAGCTTAGGTACGCCATGAAAACCACTCACGCTTTGAGTGGTTTTTTTATTTGGAGTCGATGGGAATAATAACACGCCAGCAAAAGACGGCTGGAAAATGAGTGGTGCAGGGAAAACTGAAATAAAAAGGGAGGTGTTCAAAACATCGTTAGAATAAAGATCACAAAAAACACTTGAATAAGAAATGAGCAGCGCTCTTTTTAGGCCGCAAAAACACCCTAAAAATGAGAAATTCTTAGCTTGATCTTTTAACCAATCTATCCAGATTGATAGGAATCACAAGCTTTTTCTTTACTCTTTGTCAGCACTCTTTGCGTGAGATCACGTTTAAACTCGCCCTTTGAAATCACATTCAATAAAGTGATCTATATCACATTACTTTAGTATTAAATCAGTAATCTGAAGTTAACCCATGAGGGATGCAACAGAGGAAAACATCTATGAAAGTAACTATCACTGGTAAAAATATCGACATCACCTCTGCAATCCGCACTCACATTGAGAGCAAATTTAAAAAACTAGAAAAATGGCAAGTGGATATCATAGGATGCCAAGCTAGCTTTAGTGAAGAGCCCAATAAACAAAAAAGATTCGAAGCTATTATCACGGTACCCAAAGGACAATTAGTCGCTTCTGCAACCCACGAAGATCTTTACGCAGCTATCAATGAGGTAGAACAAAAATTAGAACGCCAACTCAACAAACTGCGCCATAAACCGGAAGCTCGTCGTACCGACAAACCGGAAGTAGAAGAAGAAGTTGAATAAAGTTTAATATGATGAAAAATAGCGCTTTCAAGCGCTATTTTTTTGCTTGACGCTCTACGGTTGCTTGCTTATTGTGTCTTTACATTCAAAGAGAAATCACCTTCTTATGCACTTAACCTCACTGTTCTTTTTTGACTTCTTTTTTCTCCAATAACCTTGGAGGCATGGTCGTTGACAGAAGATAAGTCAAAAACGAACAGGAAGCCTCCCACTGGGAGGCTTTTTTACAAGGACATTTTTATGACTGAAAAGCACTATTCACTTGAAGAGATCCGCTTGCGACTGAACGAGCTTGATGATCAACTGCTAAACCTACTGGCAGAGCGTCGAAAGTTCAGCATTGAAGTCGCTAAAAGCAAAGTGGAAACCGCAAAACCAGTGAGAGATGCAATACGTGAACAGCAACTTTTAGTCAAATTGATTAATACTGGTAAAGAAAAATACAATTTAGATGCTCAGTACATTACTAAACTATTTCATACCATCATTGAAGACTCCGTCTTGCTACAGCAAGCATACTTGCAGAATCTAGCCAATCCGCAACTAAGCCGCAAACCGCTGGCAAGGGTTGCTTTTTTAGGTGCTAAAGGTTCTTACTCCCATCTTGCAACCCGTGAGTACTTCAGTCGTAAAAATACAGAGTTGATCGAACTCAATTGCGATCAGTTTAAAGAAGTCACTAAAACAGTTGAATCAGGTCATGCTGACTATGGGGTATTGCCGATTGAAAATACCAGTTCAGGTTCAATTAACGAAGTGTATGATTTGCTGCAACATACTACCTTGTACATTGTCGGTGAGCTCACTTTACCGATTGAGCACTGCTTGGTCGCCACCTCTGAATTACGTTTGGAAGAGCTTAAAATCCTTTATTCACACCCACAGCCCCACCAGCAGTGCAGCGAATTTTTAAGCCGCCTAAAAGGCGTTACACTTGAAACCTGTGCGAGCACCGCTGATGCGATGCAAAAAGTACAGCAGCTTAATCGCAACGATGTTGCCGCAATTGGCAATGCTTCTAGCGGTAAACTGTATGGCTTACAATCGATCAAATCTAATATCGCCAATCAAACAGAAAACCAGACTCGCTTTATTGTTGTTGCGCGAAAACCCGTGGAAGTCTCTACTCAAATTCCAGCGAAGACGACATTAATCATGTCGACATCACAACAAGCTGGTTCACTTGTTGAAAGCTTGTTAGTGCTGCAACGCTACGGCATCAATATGACCAAATTGGAATCGAGACCTATTATGGGTAATCCTTGGGAAGAAATGTTCTATGTTGATCTTGAATCACATCTTGATTCCATTGAAATGCAGCAAGCATTGAATGAGCTAACAAAAATCACTAAGCATTTAAAAGTATTAGGTTGCTACCCAAGCGAAAATGTTAAACCGACCCAAGTAAAACTTCAATAATCACATTTAAGTCAAATATTTGACAGAAGTCAGCTGACAGCCATCAACATAGTTCATATAATGCCCAATCATTTCACACATAATTAATCACTATGTTTTGGGCTGTCAGCCTACTTTGAATTCACGGAATATATTCCGCACGTCATAAGATATCTGTGACACTTTCATTGTGAACGATGCCCTTTTCCAATAAATAAGGTTCATCTACTTATATCATGATGAAAATCCATCCTTTGGCTTTAATGCTATTTCTGCTAGGCATTTCAGCGCACATTCGAAGCTCAGAGCTCAATATTTATTTGTGGGAAGACACTATGTCACCGCAAATCGTTGATCAATGGCGGCAAAGTAGCGGCATCGATATTAATCTATATCATTTTGATAATGACGATGAACGCAGTCTATTGATGGTCAAAAGTGTCCAGCTACCTTTTGATATTGTAGTGTTAGATAACGTATCAGCTCTTATCTACTCTCGGCTCAACACCTTTGAAGATCTGAGTGCTCTACCGAATAGAAAGCATAATGATACGAAATGGAATCAAGCGTGCGGTAGCCACGCCATTCCCTACTTTTGGGGAACCGTAGGCATCGTCTACAAAAAAAGTAAATTTCCAGCCAAACCCAAAAACTGGGCTGATCTCATCGACATGCCACCAGCACTCCAAGGCCATGTGGGGATGCTTCACGATACAGTTGAAACCCTGTTGCCAGCATTGTATGCCCAACAACAATCGCCAATTACAAATAACGATAATGCACTGAAACAGGCTTATCAAAAGATGCTATCCGTGAATCGCAATATCTTAACCTATGAATATATATTGAGTTACGTCCGAAGCCATCCTGACAGTGATGGCTTAGATATGGCACTCGCATACAGCGGTGACCAATTTTCATTGAATAAGTATTTTGGCAGCAATGATTGGGATTTTGTCACCCCGCAAGGCCGACCCTATATTTGGGTTGATTGTTTAGCCATCAACAGCAATTCAAAAAATAAAGAACATGCAAAAGAGTTTATAAACCACTTATTGAGCCCAGAAGTTGCCGCAATAAATGCAAAAGATATTAAAGCTGCGACACCAAACTTAAGTGCCCTAAATTTAATGCCAGATAGTTACCGAAATGATGCATCATTATTTCCAAACCCAGCTTTGTTAGAGCAAGGCATTATTGATAGCGAATTGCTCCCTGCCGATATTAGTTTGAGAGCAAAAATCATTAACAGTATTTTGGAACAACATGAAGCTCAACAATAGAATTCTGTTGCTGATAACACCGGTTATTCTTCTCAGTGCAGTGGCATCTAGTTACATTATCTACTCCAATCAGAAAGATGCTTTGCTGAAAAGAGAAGAAAGCTATCTTCAACTGAGTATGGAAAAACTCGCGGGTCACTTTCGTCAAACCCAATACCTGGTGAATAGCTACGCTTACACCCTCACGAAAAGCGATATCATTCGTCACTACGTTGCACATGAGCGCAACCCTTATCGAGAGTTAGAACTGGTTGATAACTTTCAGCAAACATTGGACATTCTCCAATCACAAGAGAATAATTTCATTGCGTTATCGATTTTGGATGGCAGCAAAAATGTTCTTTATTATGCCGAAAATAGTGGTGACCCCTTCGCTAAAATCGATACAAAAATTCTCAACCACATACAAGACACTTTCGATAGCACACAGAAAACCTCTTATGTTGACTATACGACAAATTCCAGCGGTGAAGGTATTCTAGTTCGGTATGATGTTTTAGATACTCAAACACTTACGACACCGCTTAGCTATAACCGCGATAAAATTTTCTTTGTTGTTGTTTTCGTCGTACTAGAACCCTTTAATCGACTGATGAAGAAAATAGAATTTGATAACCGAAGTACCATTTTCTTCACTGACGTAGCGGATATTAAAAAGGTAGGATTAACGCAAACTGTTGAATTAAAATCAGATCTTTATGCCACGCTTGATCCTGCACAGTATCTAATTAACGACAAACTTTATGCCATTAAAAAACGGTTAGCGTTGTCGTTTGGAATATCGACTCTAGTGACTGTGTTGCTGCTTTTGTATTTATTATACCGGCATGTAATCAAGCCCATATCCCAATTAGATCAACAATTGAAAGAAGTAGAGAATAAGCAGCGTGACAATATCGAAACTCTCAAGAGTAACGATGAAATTGGCCGGCTATCCTCTCGTTTTTACGATATGTATCAGGAGCTTGATACCACATATAAGAAAACAAAAGCACTTGCCGAGTACGACCACTTAACAAAACTTGCCAATCGCCACCACTTTCAACAATCGGTAGAAAGAGTGCTAGCAAAAGCAAGACACACAGATAACATCTGGGTTTTGTATATTGATTTAGATAATTTCAAATACGTCAATGATAAATATGGACATCAGATTGGTGATGTATTGTTAGTCAATTTTGCACAACATATCGGCTCATTGCGCAACTTTTCCTTTGAAAAGTATCAAGTTAAAAGTTTAGCTGCTCGACTCTCTGGGGATGAGTTCTCAATTTTTATCTCTGCCCCTAGTACTTTTAAACAAGCCGCAAGCGAATTTGCAAGCCAGTTACTGGCTCCACTACAAAATCAGCACAATTCACCACTCGGGAACTTCCCAATCACAGCAAGTATCGGCATAGCCACCTACCCAACCGATGGCTATACCTTAGAAAAATTATTATCTAATGCTGATACGGCCATGTATCAAGCAAAAAATGCCGGGAAGAACCAAATAGCTTACTACTCGCCAGAGCTCAATAAGGGTGTTCAGCGCAGAGCCAATATTGAGCAAGCATTACGCCGAGGTGATTTTGATCAGGAATTTAGCTTGGTCTACCAACCTTATTTAAATCGTGCTGGCAATACAGTCTCAGGATTTGAAGTTTTACTTCGTTGGGAATCCAAGTTGCTCGGTACGATTTCACCAAAAGAATTTATTCCGATAGCTGAACAAACCGGGTTATTTGGCAACATTGATCGCTGGGTCGTCCGTTCAGCTTTCGAGGAGTTCCATGCACTGCAAGCGATGTTTGAACACCCTGTTCAGTTATCGATTAACCTTTCATCAGCAGAATTAAACTCTTTACAGTTAGCTCATTACATTCATAAACATGCGCAGGAGAATGCAGTTCCTCCCCATTTGATTGATTTTGAAATTACAGAAACTTTTTCTGCCAATTCAAAAGGTTTTCCACTGCTTCACGAACTATCGCATTTAGGCTACGGATTGGCGATTGATGATTTCGGTTCTGGTTACACCTCCATTACTCAATTGGTGCAATATCCAGTACAAAAAATTAAGTTCGATCGGCTTTTTTTAGATACACTCATCACCACTGACAATCACAAGATCATTAAGCCTTTGATCGAACTTTGCCACTCTCAATCAATGCAAGTCACAGCTGAAGGGATTGAAAGTAAAGAGATGCATAATTGGCTTGCTGATTACCAATGTGATTTCATGCAAGGCTATTATTTTGCCAAACCAATGCCATTAAATGCGTTGGTTTCATGGTATCAACAACAAAAAGAGTTAAACGCTGTTTATGAAAAATGTGATCATTGCCTCTCTTAACCCGGCCAAAATCAATGCAGTCAAAAGTGCATTTGAAAGTACCTTTCCGCAGGATACTTTCTCATTTAAAGGGGTGAGTGTGCCCAGTGGTGTCGCGGAGCAACCGATGACAGATGAAGAAACCCATCAAGGCGCACTTAACCGAGTACGAAATGCGAAAGAGCAAGATCCCACGGCAGATTATTACGTCGGGTTAGAAGCGGGCATTGAGAATACAGTGACTTTTGCATGGATGGTGATTGAATCCGCCACTCATAGAGGAGAATCGCGTTCAGCCAGCTTAATGCTACCACCTCAAGTATTGAAGCTGTTAAGCCATGAAAATGAGCTAGGCGATGTGATGGATAAACTGTTTGACTGCCAAAATATCAAACAGAAAGGTGGGGCGATCAGCCTGCTCACTCATAACCAACTCACTCGCAGCTCGGTCTACCATCAAGCATTGATCCTCGCGTTAATCCCTTTTATCAACCCAGAGCATTTCCCTGCTAATTTATAAAAGGTTGGCAAACTCAAGGAACCCTTAAGACACCTTGAGTAGCAGAGCGGCTAATTGCGACTTTTCTTGTTCTGATTTACTTTTGAGCTCATTTGAGCCACGCGTAATGGTCGCAATTCCTACTCCGAGCAATTGGCTAATCTGCCGCTGTGATAACTCCCCTTTAAGTAGCTCACATAAGATGTTCGCACGCGCCACGAGCGCATCTCGCTCATCTGGGGTCATCATCATGGTGAGTAGCATTGCGTGCTGCTCTTGCTCTGTGGCTGATTTAACCAATTCCATTAGCTGCTGCCAATCAGTGTACTCAGGTTGGTGTGGCATGAATGTACTCGCAAAGTGATACGTTCCGCTATTGTAGAACTTTCACTTCGTATTGGAATTAATATTTTGTATTGAGCTCATCTTGGTTGAGAAATTCACCTTCAATCCCCATCAAATCTCGATAGTAAGTCTCAAACATCAAAATATTTTGCACATACCCGCGGGTTTCCCGAAAAGGGATCGCTTCAATAAAAGCGTAAGCATCTAACTTGCCTTGTGTTTTCTCTCGCCATTGATTGACGCGATTTGGCCCAGCGTTATAGGCAGCAAATGCAAAAATTCGATTGTCGCCGTATTGCTCTAATAATCCATTTAAATAATGGCTGCCTATTTCGATATTTTTGCCCACCTCATATAACTCTTGCTCATCGTTATAGGTCAGCTGATATTTTTTAGCCGTATACTTAGCCGTGCTCGGCATAATCTGCATGATACCGCGAGCGCCAACGGGCGATTGAGCCTCAACATCCATTCCACTTTCTTGACGAGCAAGTGACATCAGCATAATTGGGTCAATGTCGTGTTTTTGGCCATAGAAGTTAAACCACCATTGATGGGCTAATGGAAAACGCAATTGCATGTTGTCCCACATCCGCGCCGAAATAGAGGCTGTCACAGTTAAACTATACCAACGTTGGGAGTCGGCGTAGGCTGCTAGCATCTCTTTTTCTTTTGTATCTGCACGATCGAGTAACCATTTCCATTCACTTTTTGCAGCCGCGATTTTATCTCGTTCAATCAACTCTTGGATCCGTACTAAGGCTTTTTTATACGGCGTCAATAAATTGGGATTAAGCTTAATCGATGTACTGGGATAATTTACTGACTGTTTCACCATATTAGCGGCCGCGACACTGTAGAAATTACGTTGCCCAATCATCGCATTTAAACGTTGTAATCCTTTGGCTTCATCACCCAACGCAATATCAGCGCGCCCAAGCCAATATTGCCAACGTAAGCTGGCTTTTTCATCAGCGGGGAGCTGCTCTGTCCAGAATTTCACTTCATCCCAACGACCAACGGTCAGTGCCTTGCGGATCCTCTGCTCGAGCAAAAGACTGTTTGAGCTTTGCGCTATCACACTATCTCGCCAGTTTGCGAGTGCTTGCTCCTCGGTATCAAGCAATATTCTGGCTATATATTCTGCAATAGGACGCTGATAAGCATCCGACAGTATTTTCTGATCGAGAAGAGTTTGGTACACACTTTGCGCAAGCTTTGCATCTTGGCGTGCTAGCTTTTCTAACGCAAATTGAATCGACTGCTGATTAAACGTGCCATCGGTGTATTGTTTAGCAAAAGTCAACACATTTTCTGGCGAGCGGTAGAGATCCATCATCGCTTGCGCTGTCGCCTGTGATTTTGGCTTAACTAATTTTTTCTGTAAGTATTTCATTAGCGTTAAATTACGCCCATCAAACGCCAATAACATTCGTTTAAGCAACCAGTCATCGGTTAACCCGCCTTGCTCACTCCATGCGGTGAAGAGTGGATCACAGGCGTCAGAAATGCTACTGCCACTGAGCCATAGTTTTTGTGCGCCTTTGAACGCAATATCTCGCTGGCCTGTTTGGTAATGCGCATTATAGTAATGACAGCGATAAGGCTCATCATTCGGCTCCACTTTTTGAAAATCAAGCAAGGTAGCCCATTTTCCTTTCGCCGCCAACGCATCTAGATACGGTGCTCGAATGCGGTTTGAAAACGGGAAATCTTGATGTGTATCGATAAAAACCTGAACCGCTAATGGCGGTTTATTACCAATATCGACCAGCAGAGATCGATAATCCAGATAAGGCGTCAATGGATAGTTTTTGATCTTATTTCTAATTTTTTTAGCTTCATCAACTTTATCTTCATCAAGCCACCTCTGAGCTTGATCGTACAGCTCTCGTTGACTATCCAAATCCTCTATTGCGCCTGAAAACGCGGTGCCGCACACCAAGGAGCTCAACGCTAATATTGATGATAACAATCGCTGCGGTCTTATAAAATGCATGAGCGCCATGTGCTCTCGTCCTATCCAAAGCAAGGGAATTTCCGTTTCATTACGCTGATTCTAGATAAAAAAGTAAAGGCCATAGATGTAAATAATATTAAATTCATAAAAGTGCGACATATGAACTTAGTAACTTAATCTTTCGTTACTTTTTTATCGATGAAAAACACCATCTAAGCTCTAAAAATTAGGTACCTAGTAACAAATGCGATCGCTTTGGTATAAAATGACCACTTTCTTCTGTTACTAAGATTAGGAACAATCGGCAATGGCTGAATACGTATATACCATGTCGCGGGTGAGTAAAATTGTCCCGCCTAAGCGTCAAATTCTCAAAGACATCTCTCTGAGCTTTTTCCCTGGAGCTAAAATCGGTGTTTTAGGTCTCAATGGTTCAGGTAAATCCACCCTGTTACGTATCATGGCTGGCATCGATACCGATATTGATGGAGAAGCACGCCCGCAAGCAGGATTGAAAGTCGGCTACTTGCCTCAAGAACCAGTACTGGATGAATCAAAAACCGTGCGTGAAGTGGTGGAAGAGGCCGTTTCTGATGTGGCTGGCGCACTAACTCGCCTCGATGCTGTTTATGCGGCATATGCAGAACCCGACGCCGATTTTGATGCGTTAGCCAAAGAGCAAGGTGAGCTCGAGGCTCTGATTCAAGCCAAAGATGGCCATAATTTAGAGAACGCTTTAGAACGTGCGGCCAATGCACTTCGTCTACCAGAATGGGATGCTAAAATCGCCGTTTTGTCTGGTGGTGAGCGCCGCCGTGTGGCGATCTGCCGTTTGCTACTTGAAAAGCCAGATATGCTGCTGCTTGACGAACCAACCAACCACTTAGACGCGGAATCTGTTGCTTGGCTAGAGCACTTCCTTGTCGACTATTCAGGCACAGTCGTCGCCATCACCCACGACCGTTACTTCCTTGATAATGCTGCTGGTTGGATTTTAGAACTTGACCGCGGTGAAGGCATTCCTTGGCAAGGTAACTACACCTCGTGGCTCGAACAGAAAGATGAACGCTTAAAGCAAGAATCATCTCAAGAGAGTGCTCGCCAAAAAACGATTGAAAAAGAGCTGGAATGGGTTCGTAAAAACCCGAAAGGCCGCCAAGCAAAATCCAAAGCACGTATGGCACGCTTTGAAGAACTTAATAATACTGAACATCAAAAACGTAATGAAACCAACGAACTCTTCATCCCGCCGGGCGAACGTTTAGGTGACAAAGTATTGGAAGTTCGTAACTTAACCAAATCGTTTGGTGATCGTGTACTGATTGATAATTTGTCATTTAGCATGCCGAAAGGAGCGATTGTCGGCATCATCGGTGCTAACGGTGCGGGTAAATCAACGCTGTTTAAAATGCTAAGTGGCGTAGAGCAACCAGATTCTGGTGAAATTGAATTGGGCGCAACCGTGAAATTAGCCTCGGTTGATCAGTTCCGTGACAGCATGAACGACAAAAATACCGTCTTCCAAGAGATCTCTGAAGGGGCGGATATTATCAAGATCAACAATTTTGAAATTCCTGCGCGTGCTTACTGCTCTCGCTTTAACTTCAAAGGTGTCGATCAACAAAAAGTGCTCGGTCAGCTATCGGGTGGTGAGCGCAACCGTGTTCACTTAGCCAAATTGCTTAAAGCTGGCGGTAACGTCCTATTACTCGACGAACCAACCAACGATCTGGATGTTGAAACGCTACGCGCATTGGAAGAAGCGCTGCTGGAATTCCCTGGTTGCGCCATGGTTATCTCGCACGACCGTTGGTTCCTAGACCGTATTGCGACCCACATTCTGGACTACCGTGATGAAGGTGAAGTGAAATTCTATGAAGGCAACTACAGCGAATACACTGAGTGGTTAAAACAGACATTGGGCGCTCAAGCGGCTGAACCACACCGCATTAAATACAAGCGTATGACCAAATAACTCTGTATTTGAAGTCTCTGGCCGCAATCTATTGCGGCCTTTTTATTACTTGTACATCACGCATCACACAACAAGATGCAGGATTCGCGACACTGCCTTCAATTAGGTCTAAACTTAATGGGTATAATTTTTCAATGATCGATACAGAGCCGAAGCTGGCACAGGTCAACGCTCAACAAGAGAGAGTACCATGATTGAAAGACGTCGCTTTTCACGCATCATCTATCAGATGCCTGCCACCTTATTGCAAGGTAAACATACCGTCACCACAACGATTCAGGATTTGTCGCTGCATGGGTTATTGCTCTCATGCCCTGACGCGGACAAATTAGTGCTCAATGAAATGGCACAAGTCCATTTCACACTACCAGACAGCGATGTCACTATTAATCTAGTCGCCAAGTTGATCCACATTCAAAACAACATTATTCGTGTCAGCATCAATCACATTGATATTGAAAGTATTGGCCATTTGAAACGTTTAGTTGAATTGAACATGGGTGATGAAAGTTTGCTCCATCGCGAACTGGAATACTTGTCTGATTTAGGGGATGAACCGGAAGAATGAGCGGCGGCCGTATTCACAACAACCGCACTCGCCGTTCAGACAGCCTTAAACACGATGAATGGCATCGTTCGCTTGTTTTAACAGGTTTTGACTTTCAAGCATAAATTGTTGTGAATAACTGCCAAACCAATCACTCACTTTGCTAAAGTTTTCCACAAAAGCTTGCTTCTCACGCCCGTCAAGTAAGGTTAACGCCTCACCAAAACAAGCATGAAAACGTTTTATCATCTCAACGTTCTCTTCCGATGAGAAAATGATATCGCCATACAAGTGAGGGTCTTGACCAAAAAGCCGTCCAACCATCGCCAGTTCTAAACGATAAATCGGTGAACTCAGCTGCAGTAATTTTTGGATATTCGGATTTTCTTTAGAAAGATGTAAACCGTATACAAACGAAGTGAAGTGACGCAGTGCTTGGATCAAGGTCATGCCGTGATCGTGTTCTGCGGCATCAATCTGGCACAAACTCGCTCCCCATATCGAAAACTGTTTTAGCAACCACTGATAACTCTCTTCTCCTCGCCCATCGCAATAGACGATCACTTGCTTGGCCATACTAGGGACATCTGGACCAAACATTGGGTGTAATCCAACCACTGGGCCAGAGTGTGTTTTAAGCATCGCCTGTAGCGGCTTAGACTTAATCGATGTGAGGTCGCACAAAATACAATCGGCAGGCAAATGAGCAAGTTTTTCAATCACACCGACGGTTAAGTGAATAGGAACCGTCACTACAACCAAACCGGCATCATGCAGTATCTCATCGGCTTGATGCCAATCTTTACTGCCTAATACTTTCACCTGATAGCCCGACAGTTTGAACATACGGCCAAATAAACCACCAAGTTGACCATGACCGCCAATAATCACCACAGAGCGCAGCTCTGGGTTTAAGCACTTAAAGCCAGAATCCTTTTCACTGGCATAAGATTCACGCATAGTACGGCGCAAAATATCTTCAATCAGTTGTGGCGGGACGCCTTTTCTTTCCGCTTCAGCGCGGCGAGAAGCTAGCATCGCCGCTTCTCGATCAGGAGCATAAATCGGTAGACCATGTCGGCTCTTGACTTCCCCCACCTTTTCAACCAAAGCTAATCGGCGTGCAAGCAGCTCGACCATTTGTTTATCGACAGCATCAATTTGATCACGTAATTCGTTAAGTTCAACAGCCATGGCACTTCCCTTTATTCACCTTTTTTTAGGCGATTTTCTAAGAACGGAACGAGCTCTTGATGAGCATGTCGTAATAGTGCCTCAGTTGATGGCCAATTAATACAGGCATCCGTAATCGATACACCGTATTCCATTTCGTTGCGAGGAAGGTCAGAAGATTGATTACCTTCATTGAGGTGACTTTCAATCATCAAGCCAATAATAGACTGATTTCCTTCACGAATTTGATGAATCACATCTTCAGCGACTAACGGCTGACGACGGTAATCTTTACGTGAATTAGCATGGCTGCAATCCACCATTAACGAGGCATCCAATTTATGTTTTGCCATCTCTTGCTCACACTCGGTGACCGACACTGAATCGTAGTTGGTTTGCTTACCGCCACGTAAAATGACATGCCCATTTGGGTTGCCTTGAGTGGTAAGTAAGGCCACTTGCCCTTCACTATTAATGCCCATAAAGCGGTGGCTGGATGATGCCGCCTGCATCGCATTGATTGCCGTTGCTAAATTGCCATCGGTGCCGTTTTTAAACCCAATCGGCATCGACAAACCACTGGCCATTTCCCGGTGTGTTTGGGATTCCGTAGTACGTGCACCAATCGCCGCCCAGCTGAATGTATCGGCTAAATATTGAGGGCTGATCGGATCAAGCGCTTCGGTCGCCAGAGGGATCTCCATCTCCGCTAGCTCAACTAACAATTGACGACCAACGTGTAAACCATGTTCGATATCAAAACTGCCATCAAGATGAGGATCGTTAATCAGCCCTTTCCAGCCAACCGTTGTACGCGGCTTTTCAAAGTAAACACGCATGACAATGTACAGTTGATCACTCAACTGCTCTGAGAGTGATTTCAAGCGCTTTGCGTACTCTTTTGCCGCATCAATATCATGAATAGAGCAAGGACCGCACACCACCAGTAAACGGTGATCTTTTTTATGGATAATATTGGCAATTGTCTGACGAGAGTGTTGAATGAACTGGCGAGCTTGATGACTGAGCGGCAGCTTAGCTTTTAATTGTTCCGGAGTGATCAGCACTTGCTCATCACTGATATTAATATTACTTAGTTCACTTTTTTGCATCTCATCACCTGTAATTATTTGTTTACACAAAATCTTATTGCATACCTAAACACCAATAAAAGACAAATTAACAGGCTTTAAAAACATTTCAAGTGTAAATTTAAAAAAACATAATGTGTAAAAATAAAATTACACACGTATTTATCTTCTATTAAAGCAAAAAATATAAGCTGACGCGTATTTTATTCTCTCTATCTCACCTAAAATAGTGAGGATGAATCGTAAATCATACCCAAAGAGATTGGTGTTACAGTCTGGCCATTCGTACATAAATCCTAATGTATATAGAAAACTCTACGCTTAGGAAAATGAACAAAGCCAATACTACTGTAGCTTCAAGTGAAAAGGGGATCACCAAACCAACGGGTTTTTGACATGGATTTAATTCTTTCCTTACTGCAACAGATGTGTGTTTACCTCGTTCTCGCTTATATGTTGAGTAAAACACCCATTTTCTTGCCGCTGCTTAACATTTCCAGTCGAATTAGCCACAAAATCAGTACCTATGTTTTGTTTTCCCTCTTTTGCATCATGGGCACCTATTTTGGTTTGCAGATCAACGATGCGATTGCCAATACGCGGGCGATAGGTGCTGTCATGGGTGGGTTATTTGGTGGCCCCATTGTGGGGTTTGCGGTTGGATTTACTGGCGGTATGCATCGCTACACTTTAGGCGGTTTTACCGATGTGGCATGCGCCATTTCAACTACTGCAGAAGGTTTGATTGGTGGATTGCTGCACACCTATTTACTGAGAAAGGGCAAAGGGCGACTCCTGTTTAGCCCCAGCATTGTTTTTGCCGTAACACTGTTTGCTGAAATAGTGCAAATGTTGGTGATTTTGTTAGTCGCTAAACCGTTTGTTGATGCATACGCCTTAGTCTCGACCATCGCCGCGCCCATGATCATCGCTAACTCAGTCGGCGCAGCGCTATTCATGAGCATTTTACAAGACAGAAAAACCATTTTTGAAGAGTACTCCGCCACCTTTTCTCGTCGCGCGCTGAATATTGCTGAGCGTTCAGTTGGCATTTTGGCCAACGGTTTTAATCCACACAATGCAGGTAAAGTCGCTCGAATTGTTTACGAAATGACCAATGTTGGCGCGGTATCCATCACCGATAGAGAAAAAATACTCGCGTTTATCGGTATTGGTGACGATCACCACAAACCCAATACGCCCATCTCTTCACAAAGTACACTCGATGCGATCACCAAAAACCGCATTATTTATCTCGACGGAAAAGATTCCCCCTATCAATGCTCACTCTCTAAAAACTGCAAACTCGGTTCAGCGTTAATCATTCCACTTAGAGCAGGTGATCGCGTAATTGGAACCATAAAGCTGTACGAGCCGAAACGTAAGCTTTTTTCAACCATTAACATGTCAATGGCGGAAGGGATTGCACAATTACTGTCGAGCCAAATTCTGTACGGCGAATACCAACAAAAGCAGATGCTGCTTTCTCGCGCCGAGATCAAACTGCTGCATGCTCAAGTCAACCCTCACTTTCTGTTTAATGCGCTCAATACCATTAGTGCCATCACCCGCCGTGATCCCGACAAAGCGCGAGAACTTATCCAGCATCTTTCGCACTTCTTTCGTAGTAACCTCAAACAAAATATTGAGACAGTGACTCTTAAAGAAGAATTAGCACATGTCAAAGCCTACTTAACCATAGAACAAGCGCGTTTTGCCGATCGCCTTGAAGTGGATATCGCCATTGATGATGCATTACTGCTTGAGCGCAATGTACCCAGTTTTACTCTACAGCCACTGGTAGAAAATGCGATAAAGCACGGCACCTCTAACTTGTTAGAAGGCGGACGGGTACGAATCTACAGCCAAGCGCAAACGGAAGGATACAAAATTGTAGTGGAAGATAATGCGGGCAGTTACCAAGCTCCGAATGAAGATTACGATGGTTTAGGCATGCAAATTGTCAATAAACGCTTAACTAATAAATTTGGCGAACAAGCCGCACTAAAAACGGAAGTATTGGCTAATCAATACACACGAATGAGCTTTCTCATTCCTCATCAAGGATTTAACTAAGGGAATAACATGCTATCGGCACTGGTTATTGATGACGAACTGCTCGCTCGGGAAGAACTGACTGAGCTACTAGAAGAGACGGGCGATGTTGATGTGATTGGTCACGCCAGTAATGCGATCGAAGGGTTAAAAAAAATCAATCAGCTAAAGCCAGACGTGGTGTTTCTCGACATCCAAATGCCACAAGTTACTGGCATTGAGCTGCTAGGGATGCTTGACCCAGATACGATGCCCAATGTGGTGTTTGTCACCGCTTATGATCAGTATGCACTGCAAGCGTTTGAGGAAAATGCGTTTGATTATCTACTCAAGCCAGTTGACCCTGAGCGCTTAAAGAAAACGCTGCAACGTTTAGTTCGCCAAGGGCACAAAAAGCAGGATTTTTCGATTTTATCACCAGCAGGGTTAGATCAAGTTCCCTGCATTGGATTAAATAGAATTGTGATCATTGCCACCAAAGATGTCGAGTTTGCTTTGAGCGACATCAGTGGTGTTCATGTGCAAACCCATTTACAACGAGCCACCAGCCAATTAACGCTCAAAATTTTGGAAGAAAGAACGCCACTGGTTCGTTGTCACCGCCAGTATTTAATCAATACTAGGGCCATTAAAGAGATCAAATTATTGGACAATGGGCTGGCGGAAATCATCACCCTTAGTGATCACAAAGTGCCCGTCAGCCGACGTTATCTAAAAAATTTAAAAGAAGTTCTGGGTTTTCACTAACCGCAACGAATAGAAAATAACGGCGCTGAAGCTTTCACGCACAGCGCCATTTTTTTACTCACCAAGCAGTCGTTTCATCGCTTCTGAGGCTTGTTTCCACTGTTCAGTGCTTTGCAGTTGAGGAAGATTAAAAGCACGACGTTTGAGTAGAGACTCAGCCGCTGGCACGTCCAAAATCGGCAAATTATCCAATACTTCAATTTGAGCTGCGCGTTGATTGCACACTAAAATCATGTCACATCCAGCGGCTAGCGATTGATGCGCGCGCTCGGCAGGACCGCCCATGACAGATGCCCCTTCCATTGTTAAATCATCAGAAAAGACTAATCCTTTGAACCCTAACTGCTGGCGAAGTACTTGCTTCAACCAAAACGCAGAGCCGCTGGCAGGTTGATCATCATAGTGAGGATAAATCACATGCGCAGGCATCATGGCATCGAGCACTCCAGCTTCAATCTGCGCTTTGAATATTGCCATGTCCTCTTCCATCACCGTGCTGCGCTCATCATAGGGCGTCTCAAGATGCGAGTCAGCGATTACCCCGCCGTGACCGGGAAAGTGTTTACCTGTTGTTGCCATGCCAGCCTCTTTCATACCTTGCATATAGGCTGAACTGTGGCGAATGATGCTCTGTACATCATCACCAAAAGCACGATTACCAATCGCTTTACACGCATGACCTTTATCCAATACAGGAGCAAAGCTGAGATCAATATCATGAGCAATCAACTCCGCCGCCATCAGCCAGCCACCTTGGCGAGCTAATGCTTCACCATTATTCTGCTTGGCATACTGCTGCGCGGCAGGGATCAGCGAAAACCCATCACGAAAACGTTGTACTCGCCCACCTTCTTGATCGACACCAATCAAAATCGGACGTTTTGCTGCGTGGCGAATCGCTTTATTAAGCGCAAGCAACTGCGCGTTATCGTGATAATTACGCGCAAAAAGAATGACCCCGCCGACAGTGGGATGCTCAAGAATCTCTTTGTCTTCAGCGCTCAATTCACAGCCTGCCACATCTAGCCACAACGGTCCCATGCTCACTCCAAAAATTTACTTAAACAGTTAATTTAACGAGGTTATTCGCTTTGAATTTCTATTACAATGATTTTGTTTTTGAGTTGAAGGAGAAGCGAATGAAGAGCATTGAACGCTACATTGGTGTGATGTCTGGCACCAGCATGGATGGTGTCGATACAGCGCTGGTCGAAATGGATGGCAACCAAATTCGTTTATTGGCTCACGCTGATTTCCCAATGCCAGAAGATCTCAAACAGCGTTTGCTGAATGTCTGTATTGGGCAATCAACCAATGTGCAAGAGATTGGCGAGTTAGACCACTTGCTCGGCCATCTGTTTGCTGATGCAGTCATCGCTTTACTGGCTCAATCAGGCTATCAAGCGTGCGATATTCGCGCGATTGGCTGCCATGGCCAAACGGTTTTTCATCAACCCAACGATAATACGCCTTTTACGATGCAACTCGGTGATGCCAATATCATCAGCAGCAAAACTGGCATCGACACAGTGGCTGATTTTCGTCGCAAAGATATGGCGCTCGGCGGCCAAGGAGCTCCATTAGTCCCTGCATTTCACGACACCATTTTCAAATCAACCGATTCGAGCGTTGTAGTACTCAATATTGGCGGCATCGCTAATATTTCGGTACTGCGGCCGCAGCAAAAAGTATTAGGCTACGATACGGGCCCGGGCAATATGTTGATGGATGCGTGGTGCTTTGAACAGACAGGCCATAAGTTTGATGATAATGGCATGTGGGCGAGATCGGGAAAGGTACACCAACCACTACTCGAACGTCTCAATCAAGAGCCGTACCTTGCGTTGAATGCACCGAAAAGTACAGGTCGCGAGCTGTTTAATCTCCCTTGGCTTCAGCAGATATTGGCTGAGTTTTCGTTAGCAGCAGAAGATGTGCAACGTACACTCTGTGAATACACAGCACTCACCATCGCCACGCAAGTCGCACACTACCAATGTGGGCCAGCGCCGGAATTGCTGCTGTGTGGGGGCGGTGCCCGTAACCCGCTATTGGTTGAACGTTTGCAGGCCCATTTAGCACACTGGCGCATCATGCCCACCAGCGATAAAGGGGTGGATAGTGACTACATGGAAGCGATGGCTTTTGCTTGGCTTGCTCAACGTCGTCTGCATAATTTACCCAGCAATCTACCAGAAGTAACCGGAGCAAGCGCTCTCGCTTCGTTGGGTGTGGTCTATTTTACTCATTAATAAGTAAGGAATGGTATGACTAATGACGCGCTGCTCTCTGCGCTTTCTCACCTTATTTCCGAAGGTCGCAACCCTGACACAATGGATATTGACTTACTATCAGCACAAGAAATTGTAGAACGGCTCAATCAACAAGATAAACACGTTCCGCTGGCCGTCGAAAAAGTCATTCCGGAGATCGCCTTAGCCGTGGATCGAATTACCTATGCATTCAAACATGGTGGTCGATTAATCTACATTGGCGCAGGAACCAGTGGTCGATTAGGCGTTCTTGATGCATCAGAGTGCCCTCCAACATTTGGAGTTAGCGATCAGATGGTGATTGGTTTGATTGCCGGTGGGAAAGAGGCCATGTTCAGTGCTAAAGAAGGGGCGGAAGATTGCGCAGAACTCGGCATTCAAGATCTCAAAAGTATTCATTTTACGGATCAAGATGTGGTTGTTGGCATTGCCGCTAGTGGGCGAACACCTTATGTCATCGGTGCCTTGGAGTATGCTAATGATTTGGGCGCGACAACCATTGCCCTATCATGTAACCCGGATTCCCCGATTGCAGAATTGGCGCAAATAGCCATTAGCCCTGTCGTTGGGCCAGAAGCTCTGACCGGTTCAACGCGCTTAAAATCCGGTACAGCGCAGAAGCTGGTACTCAACATGCTCACCACCGCTAGCATGATCCGTCTTGGTAAGAGTTACCAAAATTTAATGGTCGATGTTAAGGCCACTAACCGAAAACTCATCGCCAGAGCGGTGCGAATTGTGATGCAAGCAACCGACTGTGAACGCGCTGAGGCTGAATACTTATTAGCCCAAAGCAACAACAATGTAAAAGTAGCGATATTGATGCACTTGACGGGGTTAAGTTATGCAGAAGCTATGGATAAATTGACGGAGTCTGATGGTTTTCTTCGCCGGGCAATGGAAAGTGAACACGAGAGCCACTAGTGGCTCTGGCTCTGTTTGATCAACGAGACGACTATTTCACCTTCCGTAGGTAAAAACTCCTGAATAGAATGGTGCATCTGGATACGGCCTTTGACGTTCACCATAAACAGTGGCAAAACAAAATGTTCTTTGTTCTGCTGGAGATAATCTTGGTAGGTGAAACTTTCGCTCAGTTTTGTGTGCTTAATTTCTGCACCTTGGTTGATCAAACTGGCTAATTTTTTATAACTCACTTCACCATTAAAAAGTGATAAACCGTGATATTCCTGAGCCACTTTGTGTTTATCGCTACTATTGTCATTGGCATGATCGTTCAAACAAAATACGCGTTTTTCACCGAAATCACTGAGAAAATGCATGCAAGCCATAATATTGAAATGCTTATCAGGGCTAAGTGCAACCACATGACCAATACCAATCAAATCTAAATATTCATCGGCGTGGCTTGATATCGGATTACCATAATAATTGGCTAGCCCCGCCATTCGCGCCTGACTAATGTAGTCCCAGTTAGAATCGGTGAGCACAACGCGACAATCATATTTCGCAAACGCCTTTCCAAGCGCTCGAGCGACGTCATTCGCACCAATAATCAAAAAACCACGCGGAGCAGGTTCTGCCACCTTCAATGCCATTGCAATAGGACGCGCCGTCGCACTTTGTAAAATCACCGTTCCAATAATGACCATAAACGTTAAAGGCACTAATAGTGTCGCTCCCTCTACACCTGCCGCTGTCAGTTTGATAGCAAATAGAGAAGAAATAGAAGCAGCCACAATACCGCGAGGCGCCACCCAAGCCAAAAAAGCTTTCTCTTTGAAAGATAATGAGCTGCGCACGGTTGCAATAAAAATGGACATCGGACGGGAAACTAACTGCATTACCACCAACAACAGCAATGCACTCCACCCTAATGCTTGGAAATCAGCCAGCTCGATGCGTGCAGCCAAAAGGATAAAGAGGCCAGTGATTAGCAAAATAGTCAGGTTTTCTTTGAAATGAAGAATATGCTGAATATTGACGTTTTTAGCATTTGCCAGCCACATCCCCATCACCGTCACCGTCAGTAAGCCAGACTCTGACTCGATGGCGTTAGAAGCGGAAAAGACGCCAAGTACCACAGCCAATACAGCAAAAGGCTGTAAATATTCAGGCAACATGCCTCGCCTCAATATGACAGCGACGGCTTGGCCAGCGGCCGCTCCTATACTTAAACCAACACCAATAATTAAAGAGAAAACGTATAAGCTATGCGCTTCACTGCTAGAGATAATAAACTCATACACCATCACCACAAACAGTGCACCCAACGGGTCGATGAGTATTCCTTCCCAGCGCAATATATTAGAAAGTCGAGCATTTGGCCGCACGGTACGTAGCAGCGGTACTATGACGGTCGGCCCGGTAACTACGGTCAAACTGCCAAACAGCAGCGCAAGTGACCAATCAAAGTCCAATAAATAATACGACGCAACGCTGGTTATTCCCCATGAAACTAGGGCTCCAAGCGACACAATGCTCCACACAGTGTGGTTGACGCCGCGAATATCTTTGAAGTTGAGTGTGAGGCTACCCTCAAACAAAATCACCGCAACCGCAAGAGAAATCAAAGGGAATAATAATTCTCCCAATAGCTGCTGAGGTTCTAACCACCCAGTCAACGGACCAACGACAATGCCCGCAATTAATAAAAATAAAATAGCAGGAAGACGCAACTTCCATGCTAACCACTGGCACGTCAAACCAAGAACGCCAATGGCTGCAATAGCTAAAGCAATAAACTCTTCATGCATATATTTTCTCTAATAGCGATATCTTAAATGGATAACCCATCAATAGGTGGGTTAATTAGAAAACTCATTCCAACCCCGTTGCCATTCCATGCGAAAGCGCTGTGCTTGCTCGGTTCCTTCGCACGCACCTTCATAATATAGTCCTGACAATCCAATTTGATAGGCGAAATTGGGGTTACAATACTCGCTTAGCCCTTTAACGTATCCCGCTTCGTAATCGGCTTGTTGCACCAAACCCAGCTCAGAAAGCTTTTTATAGCTGCGCTGAGTATGACCTGTGACTCCATCTTGATAACCAATTTGTTGCCAATCTCCGTTTTGTGCTAATTCAGCATCAGAGGCCGCACACCCAACCATCAATATAGCAGCGCACAATACACTTAATTTTTTCATTGTTGTCCTTAAGTTCTTATTTTCATTCAATTAGCCTAGCAGATTGCTTGTAAGATGCCACTCATTGCCTCCCAGCAGCAAAGCATTATTGATCCAGATGATGAGACGAGCCTTAAACCACTTATTGTGTGAAATAGCCACTTAACTGGCTATAGTGCCGCTCACTGGAAAAGCAGATGTTTCTCGTCACAGAGCCCTTTATTATCCACAGTGAGCTTAATTCATTCATAAAGGACAATTGCTATGATGTGGTTTCTTATCTGTGTCGCAGCCCTACTAGCCGGATACTTTATCTACGGCGCTTTTGTAGAAAAAGTATTTGGTATTAACGAGAACCGTAAAACACCGGCCCACACCATGAGTGATGGCGTGGACTATGTTCCTATGTCGACCAAAAAAGTCTACTTGGTACAATTGCTTAATATTGCTGGCGTAGGCCCAATTTTCGGCCCAATCATGGGCGCACTCTATGGTCCTGCGGCAATGTTGTGGATTGTCGTCGGCTGTATTTTTGCAGGTGCGGTGCATGACTACTTTTCAGGCATGTTGTCGGTACGCAATGGCGGCGCTTCAGTGCCTACCATTACCGGCCGTTACCTAGGCAATGGCGCCAAACATTTTATGAACATTTTTGCCATTGTACTGTTACTGCTCGTGGGGGTTGTTTTCGTTTCTGCGCCTGCAGGGATGATCACCAATCTGATTAACGAGCAAACGAGTCTAACGGTGAGCATGACCTCAATGGTGGTGATCATTTTCGCTTACTACATTCTCGCCACCATCGTTCCTGTCGATAAAATCATCGGCCGTTTCTACCCACTGTTCGGCGCATTGTTGATCTTTATGTCGGTTGGCTTAATGACCGCGATTGCACTTTCCAGTGAACACACTGTGATGGGCAGTTTTGAAATGAGCGACATGTTCAGCAACATGAACCCGAACGATCTACCACTTTGGCCAGCGCTCTTTATCACGATTGCTTGCGGTGCTATCTCTGGTTTCCATGCAACTCAGTCGCCATTGATGGCTCGCTGTATGGAAAATGAAAAAAATGGCCGCTTCGTGTTTTACGGTGCCATGATTGGTGAAGGCATTATCGCACTTATCTGGTGTGCGATTGCACTCTCTTTCTTTGGCTCATTGGAAGGATTATCAGAAGCAGTGAAAAACGGCGGCCCAGGTAACGTTGTGTACAGCGCATCCTTTGGCTTATTAGGTGTGTTTGGCGGCATCATCGCCTTCTTGGGTGTGGTTATCCTACCCATCACCTCAGGCGACACTGCATTTCGCTCTAGCCGTTTGATCTTGGCTGAATATTTCAATATGGAACAAAAAACGCTGCGTAATCGCTTGTTCATGGCACTGCCGCTGTTTGTTTTGGGTGCCATTCTCACTCAAGTGGATTTCGGTATTATTTGGCGCTACTTCGGTTTTGCCAACCAAACCACAGCAGTAATGATGCTTTGGACCGCTTCCGCCTATTTACTACGCCATAACAAACTGCATTGGATTGCGACTATCCCCGCGATGTTTATGACCACGGTTTGTGCCACCTTCATTCTTAATAACAGTGCATTAGGCTTTGGCTTACCGATGCAAGCATCAACCATTGCCGGTATTTTGTTCTCACTGTCCGTAACCATATATGTAATTAGAATCTCCAAAGGTAAAGGCGACATCGAACTTACCGATGAAGAAAAACCGAAAGCAGTCACAGAAACTGCATAGTGTGAATGACGCTTCGCTTGCGTTATAGAAAAGGGCTTCCATTTGGAAGCCCTTCTTCTTTTATTGGTACGTCTACAAATACTTTTTATTGACTAGTCGATTTGCTTGATTTGCAGCTCTTTGGGCACTTCAAAAAACATGTTCTCTTCTCGTCCAAGCACTTCTTCAACCGATTGAGCACCAAGCTCTTTAATTCGATCTAGGATCTGATTCACTAATGCTTCGGGTGCCGATGCGCCGGCCGTGACGCCAACGGTTTTCTTACCATCAAACCACGTTGGATCAATATCTTCAGGGCAATCAATCAAGTAACCCGGCGTTCCGATCTTTTCCGCCAATTCTTTTAAACGCGTAGAGTTTGATGAGTTTTTCGAGCCCACCACCACCACCAAATCAACATCTAATGCAAGTTGACGCACCGCATCTTGGCGGTTTTGTGTCGCGTAACAGATATCATCTTTACGTGGTCCCTGAATATCCGGAAACACTTCACGCAATTTATCAATCACATCGGCTGTTTCATCCACCGACAAGGTGGTTTGGCTAACATAATGTAAATTAGTCGGATCTTTAACGATAGCTTTTAGTGATTCAACATCTTCCGGTTTTTCAACCAAGTACATGCCGCCTTTTTTACTGGCGTATTGGCCCATGGTTCCTTCCACTTCAGGATGACCTGCATGGCCAATCAATACCACTTCCATACTGCGGCGACTGGCTCGAGCCACTTCCATATGCACTTTAGTCACCAAAGGGCAAGTGGCATCAAACACGGTTAATGCACGCGCTTTCGCTTCAAGTCTCACTGCTTGCGAAACGCCATGAGCAGAAAAGATTACAATATTGTCATCAGGTACTTCGTGTAAGTCCTCAACAAAAATGGCCCCGCGCTGCTTCAGCCCTTCCACCACAAAGCGGTTATGCACCACTTCATGTCGTACATAAATCGGAGGCTGATACAGCTCAAGTGCGCGTTCAACAATGCTGATCGCACGATCAACACCGGCGCAAAAACCACGAGGGTTGGCTAACAATATTTTCATTTCATTGCTCATTGAATAGGGTTATCGCAAGTTGCCAATTATTCTACAGACAAAATTTCAACATCAAAAATGACATCTTGTCCTGCAAGTGGGTGGTTAAAATCAACCGTTACCGAATCGCCCGCAATAGCGGTGATAATGCCAGGAATTTCTAAGCCATCGCGGCCACTAAACGCCATAATCGTGCCAACTTCCACCTCAGTATTACCGGCAAATTTGGCGCGATCCATATGGTGGATGTTATCTGGGTTAGACAAACCAAACGCGTCTTCGGCTTTTAACTCAATGGTTTTGGATTCTCCGGCACTCAGACCGATTAAGCACAACTCAAAATTGTCGCTTAGACTGCCATCACCAATAACCAATTTAGCTGGTTTGCCCATATTATGAGTGCTATCCGCAATAGAGCCATCTTTTAATTTAATGGTGAAGTGTAGGGTTACCGCACTGTTTGCTTTTATCGTCGTCACGTGATTTCTCTTTATTTATTTTAGTGTGGAGACAAGGCATCCATAACGACATAAAAATGCCCGTTTTTAGTACGCCTATCGCCACCGTATTTTTAGAGATGAAGAGTAAACAAAAAGCGCCACCTGAATCAACAGACAGCGCTTAGGGTTATTCAACTATTTTAGCCATTATGAGTGCGCATCGTCTTTTTTACGAAAGCCATCAAGGATAATCATTGCTGCACCAAGGCAAATGGCACTGTCAGCCAAGTTAAACGCTGGCCAGTGATAATTACCCCAGTAGAAATCAAGATAATCAACCACAAAACCGTGCACGATACGATCAAACACGTTGCCGATTGCGCCACCAATAATCATGGCATAAGCGATATTATGCCACTTCTCTTGCGCAGGCAGCTTACTCATCCAGTAAGTGAGGAGCCCCGTCACCGCAAAGGCAATAGCGGTAAACAACCAACGTTGCCAACCCGCTTGATCGCCTAAAAAGCTAAATGCCGCACCATAGTTATGTACATAAAGTAGGTTAAAAAAAGGCATTACTTCGATGCGATTTGCCCAACCATACCCCATGTTATCCATGACCATCAGCTTTATACCGACATCAAAGGTAAAGACCAGAAGCGCTAGCCATAGCCAGCGAACTCCTGATTGTTTCCAAGTAAGCGTCTGCTCTGCCATATTGAATCCCAATATTATTAAGCGAACTTACGAACTTCGCCTTCACCATCCACGTTCGACACACAACGGCCACAAATAGTTTCATGACCAGTGATAGTGCCAACGTCAGGAGTATGATGCCAACAGCGATCGCACTTCTCTGCTTCGGTTGCGCTCACCAACACAAACAAACCTGCAGTTTCCGTTGCTTGTGCCGCATCGCTTTTCTCAGCCAGAGGCTTCACTATCGCTTTTGATGTCAGCAGTACAAAACGCAGTTCATCTTCAAGCTTGTTCAACTTAGCCACTAAAGCGTCATCAGCAAACAGCACCACTTCAGCTTGTAATGAGCCACCAATGATTTTTTCACTACGAGCAGTTTCAAGCAACTTGTTCACCGAGCTACGAACTTTTTGCATCTCTGCCCAAAATTCATTGTTCAACTCTTCGCCTTCAGTTAACCCAAACAGACCTTCAAACCACTCACCCGTGAAGACAAATTTTTCACGCGGCTCGCCGTTAGCTTGCATCGCTGGCATTTCGTTCCAAATTTCATCAGCCGTAAATGACATGATCGGTGCCATCCAACGAACCAAAGCCTCAACGATGTAATACAGCGCCGTTTGACAGCTACGCTGTGCATGTGCACCTTGTTTAGCGGTGTATTGGCGATCTTTAATCACATCAAGGTAGAACGAACCCATTTCAATTGAGCAGAAGTGCATCAAACGTTGGATCACGCCATGCGTATTATACTCTTCATATGCTTTGACAATTTCTTGTTGCGCCGCAAAGGCACGGCCTACAGCCCAGCGATCCAGCGACACCATCTCGTCTGCTGCAACCATATCCGTTGCTGGGTTAAACCCATTGAGGTTGGCTAAGAAGAAACGTGCTGTATTACGGATACGGCGATAAGCATCCGCCGAACGTTTTAGAATTTCGTCAGAAACCGCCACTTCGCCAGTGTAATCAGTCGATGCAACCCATAGACGCAGGATGTCTGCACCCAGTTTATTGGTGACATCTTTTGGCGCAACCACGTTGCCGATTGATTTTGACATCTTGCGGCCATGACCATCGACCACAAAGCCATGCGTCAATACTTGTTTGTAAGGCGCAGCACCTTTCATTGCTACCGATGAAATCAATGAAGATTGGAACCAACCACGATGCTGATCTGAACCTTCAAGGTACAGATCTGCACCGTGGCCATTGAACTCTTCACGCTTATCAACAACGGCGTAGTGAGTCACACCAGAGTCGAACCACACATCCAGTGTATCGAGTACTTTTTCGTAATGCTTGGCATCTTCTTCGCCCAAGATCTCAGCAGTGTCGACATCCCACCACGCTTGAATCCCTTTTTGTTCTACCAATTGCGCCACTGTTTCAATCAGCACAGGGCTATTAGGATGAAGTTCTGCCGTCTCTTTATGCACAAATAGCGCAATCGGTACACCCCAAGTACGCTGACGAGAAATACACCATTCAGGACGACCTTCAATCATTGCTTCGATGCGGCTTTGACCCCATTCCGGCATCCATTGTACGCCTTTGATCGATTCTAAAGCTTGGGCGCGCAGACCGGCTTGCTCCATAGAGACAAACCATTGTGGTGTTGCACGGAAAATGATTGGGGTTTTATGACGCCAGCAATGAGGATAACTATGCTCGTAGGCATGGTGGTGCAACAAAGCACCTTTTTCTTTCAGTACTTCAAGTACAGAGTCATTCGCTTTAAACACATGTTGACCAGCAAATAGCTCGGTGTCTGCTAGATATACGCCGTTTGAACCGACAGGGTTGGCTACTTCAAGGCCGTATTGCTGACCGACCACGAAGTCTTCTTGACCATGACCAGGTGCAGTATGAACGACGCCAGTACCCGATTCAGTAGTTACGTGCTCACCCAAAATCGCAGGCACAGTAAATGCGTAAAATGGATGATTAAAAGGCATTAGTTCAAGGTCTGCACCTTGGCAAAAACCAAGGTTGTGGTAATGACTGATACCAGCACGATCCATGACACTTTTTGCAAGTTCTGACGCAACGATAATGCGTTCAGCAGGGCGTTCACCGTCTGCTTCAATTTGCAACAAAACATATTCAAGATCATCACGTAAGCAGACTGCGCGGTTAGCTGGCAAGGTCCAAGGTGTGGTTGTCCAAATGACAATCGACACTTGACCGTGGCCGGCGTGATCAGCCGCGAGCGTGAACTTTTCAAGCAGCGCCGCTTCATCGGCTGCTTTGAATCGTACGTCAATCGAAGGTGACACTTTATCTTTGTATTCAACTTCCGCTTCAGCCAGTGCTGAACCACAATCAGTACACCAGTGAACGGGTTTGAAACCTTTCAGCAGGTGGCCTTTATCGGCAATTTTACCCAATGCGCGAATAATGTTCGCTTCGGTGGCGAAATCCATGGTGCGATAAGGTTTATCCCACTCACCCATGATGCCCAAACGCTTAAAGCTCTCTTTCTGGCCTTCCACTTGACCTGCTGCATATTCACGGCATTTTTCACGAAACTCAGCCGCGGTCACTTTCTGGCCCGGTTTGCCGACTTTTTTCTCTACCATCAATTCGATAGGTAGCCCGTGACAGTCCCAACCTGGGATGTAAGGCGCGTCAAAACCAGATAAGGTTTTCGATTTGATAATAATGTCTTTAAGAATCTTATTCAGTGCGTGACCAATATGAATATCACCGTTGGCATAAGGAGGGCCATCGTGCAATACGAAAGATTTTTTGCCTTTTTTGGCTTTACGGATTTCGCCGTAAAGATCTTCTTGATACCAACGCTTTAACATTTCTGGCTCACGTTTAGCCAGATCGCCACGCATTGGAAACCCTGTTTCAGGTAGGTTCAGGGTATCTTTATAATCACTCATCGATTCTTAATTCCGTTATATTGGGCGACGTTAGACATGATATTAATCGGTGGAATAATCCGACTAATTCTTTAGCTGATGCAACCACACCCTTGCCGCATCAGCATCCAATTCAATTTGTTGCTTTAACGCTCCAAAAGATTCAAATTTCTTTTCATCTCGAAGCTTATGTAAAAGTGCCACTTCTAGCTGTTTGCCATATAAATTGGCATGAAAGTCAAACAAGTGTACTTCAAGTTGTTGGCGAACCCCGTTGACTGTTGGCCTATTACCAATATTGGCAATTCCTCCGATAGGCGAGTTATCAAGGCCATAGACATTGACGACGTAAACACCAGAGACCGGTGAAACACAGCGCTTAAGCGGAATGTTCGCTGTAGGAAAACCAATGGTTCGCCCTAACTTTTGACCATGCGACACTCGACCACTGATACCGTAATCACGACCGAGCATCTGCTTAGCTAACACTAAGTCATCGCTTGCTAAAGCGTTACGAATAGCAGTACTACTCACTCTTTGTTGTTGCAAGCAAAAACTGTGGGTACTTACCACCTCAAAACCAAACTGTTGTCCAGCTTGCTGCAGCATACTGAAATTACCTTGGCGATTTTTACCAAAACAAAAATCATCACCAATCACCAGAAACTTAACACCCAACTGAGCGACCAACAAGTCACGAATAAAAGCTTCTGCCGTTAAATTAGCAAAGTGCTGGTTAAAATTCACACATAACAATCTGTCAACCGACTGCTTGTTCAATTGCACAAATTTATCACGTAATCGAGTTAATCGAGCTGGTGCATTGTGCTTGGCAAATAATTCTAATGGCTGCGGTTCAAACGTCATGACCACCGAAGGTAAACCCAATAATTGCGCTTTCTTGGATACTTGCTTCAAAACTTGCTGATGTCCTAAATGAACACCATCAAAGTTTCCGATGGTTAATACACAGCCATGATGCTGTGGCTTGATATTGTGAATGCCGCGAATCAATTCCATTAGAAAATGCTTAAAACCTATAGTTCTCAATTAGCAAGGTGCGAAACCGACGGATTATATACTAATCACCATTAATCTGTCGCCGCTTTTAAGTCTTTTAAACGCACGCCAAGCACGGCTAGGCAAAGCAAATAACTGACCGCACCGATACTGATCAGCATCACCAATGATGTAGCCCTCTGTGTCAGACTCCACTCTAGCCACGTTGACATTTCTTCCAATTGCCAAACAATGACCACAACCATCGCACTGCTGGCCACCATTAAGCGAATAATAAAACCAATAGTTTTACGGGTGATCTGATACACCCCTTGCACATGTAACCCTCTGTAAAGCAGTGCCATGTTGATAAAAGCAGATAATGACGTAGCTAACGCCAAACCAACATAACTTAAATGCCACGCTAAAAGTGCATTGAAGACCATATTAGAGATCATGGCGATAATGCCATAACGAACTGGCGTTTTGGTGTCTTGCCGAGAGTAGTACCCTGGTGCGAGCACTTTGATCAGCATAAAACTGATCAAGCCCAAACCAAATGCATAGAGTGACAACGCCGTTTGATTGACATCATTCGGGGTAAACTCACCTCGCATAAATAGCACCATAAGCATCGGTTTTGCCAACACAATCAGGCCTAACATCGCAGGAAAACCGAGCAGACAAACCATACGAATACCCCAATCCATGGTTTGCGAAAATCCTTCGCTGTGGGCATCGACATGTTTACGGGATAATGCGGGCAAAATAACGGTAGCAATCGCAATACCAAATAAGCCTAACGGAAATTCTAGCAAACGGTCTGAATAGTAAAGCCAGCTAATGGAGCCCGTTTGTAAGAAGCTGGCGATGAAGGTGTCCAGCAATAAGTTAATTTGACTGACCGATACCCCAAAAAGAGCGGGCAACATCAAGGTGCGAATTTTCACAACCCCCGGTTCATTCCAACCCCATTGAGGCCAAACCAATAAACCTGCTTTGAGCAAAAATGGAATTTGAAATAGAAACTGGACCAATCCCCCAAGAAGGACGCCAATCGCCAAGCCAATTTCCGGTTGCTGTAAGTGCGGCGACAAAAACCAAGCGCAACCGATGATCATCACATTCAAAAATACAGGGGTAAAAGAAGAGACGGCAAACTTGCCCAGGGTATTGAGAATCGCTCCTGATAAAGCAACAAAAGTGATGAACCATAAGTAAGGAAAAGTGATTTTTAATAATAAACTCGCAAGCTCAAACTTATGCGCATCAGGACCATCATTAAGCCAATCTAAAAACCAACCAGCCCCAAACAGTGCCGTGACCGCACCAGAGCATAAGATCCCCACAACAGTCACCAAAGTGACAATCACCCCCAATGTGCCAGATGCTTTAGCGATCAGCTCGCGTGTTTTATTGATATCTCCGGATGAATGGTATTCGGTCAGTACTGGAACAAACGCTTGAGAAAAAGCCCCTTCGGCAAATAGCCGACGTAAAAAGTTAGGAATTTTATTAGCAAAGAAAAAAACATCGGCACTCGCACCTGCCCCCATCAAATTCGCAACAACTACGTCACGAACTAGGCCCAACACACGAGAAATCAACGTCATAGCACTGACAATCAAGCCAGATTTGAGTAGGCGTTTGCTCACTATTACCTCGAAAAACAAGCCAAAACGTCATTATCCACAACAACACATAAGGAATGTCAGTGCGAGATCAGATAAGTATTAGCATTGGAAAAAAAATACTGTTAGAATCCCCGCATCTTAACCGCGATGACCTTCCTATACCAAAATTTGTTTGGCCTAGAACGGTTTTTGCACAAATCATTTGACAATTGAGAGCAAATAAGGGATATTCCCCGCCCTTAAATTGTCACCGAACTAAGTTTTTGGGAGTTAGACCCTTGGCAAATAGTAAATCTGCTAAGAAGCGCGCTATCCAAGCTGAGAAACGTCGTCAGCATAATGCTAGCCGTCGTTCTATGATGCGCACTTACATGAAGAAAACCATCGCAGCTATCGCAGCTGGCGATAAAGAAGCTGCAACTGCTGCATTTGCTGCAGTTACACCAATCCTTGACCGTATGTCGACTAAAGGTCTTGTTCACAAGAACAAAGCTGCTCGCCATAAGTCTCGTTTCGCTGCAGCAATCAAAGCTCTATAATTTAGACTTGGTTCCACGCGAAAATAAAAACCGGCTAAGGCCGGTTTTTTTATATCTGCAATGTCAAGTAAAGTATTTACTCTAATTTTAATATAAAAAAATCCGAACTATGTTACTGAAACATAATTTCGGATTGTGTATTTTTCAAAACACTAGCGGCAGTATAAACCGTGTAACAACTCAATCATCGCCTTGATCTCATGGCTGCTGAGTGTGTAGTAAACCGTTTGAGCTTCTTTTCTTGTATCCACTAACCCATCTCTTCTTAACCAAGCAAGATGCTGCGAAAGTGCCGATTGACTCAATTCTAATTTCCCACATAGCTCACCAACCGACAGTTCTTGATTGTGTAATAAACACAATATTTGTAGGCGTCTTTCGTTAGCCATAGCCTTTAACAACACCACTGCTTTAGCGGAATTTTTTTCCATTTCTTGTAGGTTCATGAATAAGCTCCCTTGGAACAACTTCTTACATCAAACGCATCACAAGTTTGCATCTTCCTTAACCCAACAGGTTATGAGTTTATAAGTAAGGTTAGTACCTTTTTCTACGTAGTTTAATTGTTATACCGTTTATGACGGCAACCATTCAATAGAGCGTCAATAACGGCATCAGAAGGCGTATAACCAGTTTAGATTAGTATTACTTGGCAAGCGATAATTAATAATATTGCTAGATAATGAGATAGTAATCTATTTATCGTTAGTAGTGAAAGCATCATACAAACAAATTATTAAAATCTGCATCGCAAACATTTTTCACTGCCGGATGTTGGATCATCCTCTCAGCAAAAATGACGTAGTACTCTTCTTTTAAATCATCAATCTGACCGATGAGTTGCAAAGGAAGATCATCACCAACTTCAGTCACATAGATTGAGGGTGCTAAAAAAATTGCATCATGATGATAACGCGCAAAAGCTTTCATCAATGCCGCATCATCAAACTCCCCCAGAATATTCGGCTTCAGGCCTTGACGGTCAAACCATTGCAATAGATTACGCCCCATCGCGGTTCGGCTTCCCGGTATCAACAACTTTCTCTGCTCTAAAATGGCGGGAAAAGAGACATTTTCAACCTTGCCTGAACAAAAAAAACTCATGTGACTCTCACCCAGTTTTTTGCTGAACAGGCCCGGGCTTTGGCTGGAATCGACGGGATAATCAGAGAGAATCATATCCAATTTGTGTTGTGAAAGTTGCTCTAACAACATTTCATGGGTCGATTCAAAACAACGCAAGTGGATACTGCTATCGGCCGGGACCGTCGTCATCAGTATTTTACTGACAAGCCGTTTAGAGAGGGCATCCGCCACTCCTACATCAAACAGCAGATTAGAGCGCTGACTATAATTGACAATATCGAGCATCTCATAACTTAAGCCGAACATCCGGTCAGCATATTTAAAAACCAGTTGCCCAAGTTCTGTCGGTTCAATGCTACGACCATTACGCTTAGTAAGCTTACCATCCATGCGCTCTTCAAAAGCCTTAATTTGCCCAGTGACGGTTTGTGGAGTCAAGAAGAGTGCTTCTGCAGCTTTAGTGACCGATCCCTGCTTGCATACCATCCAGAAGTAGTAAAGATGATTATAGTTGAGGTGAAACATGATAAGGACACTCAATTTTATCTGGTCGTTGTTTATAACAAACCCAAGCCAAATGAGCAATTAACTCGGAAAAACCGAACTTAAGAACGTTAGCTAATCTTAATACCGAGCAGTTAGAGTTCAAAAATGACAACTTCGTCATAAAATATCTAAAACTAGCGTCCCTCGCCCTCCTCCTCCACGTTGTTAAAATCGCATAACATCATGAAAATTCAATAAATAAAGAATTAAAAGTCACCGTGAAACTTGTTTTTATCAGAGTTATCAATGAGAAACCCACTGTCATATAAATGAAATAATTATTCTCTACTATCTCGCTCAGATTCAACAACAGACCGAACAACACTCAAAAGGTCAATGGAGAAAAGAAAATGAACCAAGCGACAACTACTGCTGCACCCATTGCGAGTACCACTCGTTGGCTGCGTTGGGCGAACTTGGCATTCATGCTCTACCTACTGCTACTTGCAGTGGCGATGGTAGGTAGTGGATTTAAATGGGCGACAGGTGATCAAGCTAAGGTACTGTTTGAGTTTGCCTCACACCCAATAGCGGGGTTGATGATAGGGTTAGTCGCCACAGCATTGATTCAATCTTCAAGCACCGTAACCTCTATCATTGTCGGTCTTGTGGCTGGCGGATTACCTGTTGAAATGGCGATCCCAATGGTTATGGGTGCCAATATTGGCACCACAGTAACCAACACGCTTGTTAGCCTTGGACACGTTCGTTGCCAAGTCGAATTTAAACGCGCTTTTGCAAGTGCAACAATTCACGACTTCTTTAATCTTTTGGCGGTACTAATTTTCCTACCGTTAGAGATGATGTTTGGTATTTTAGAGAAAATTTCTCATTGGCTTGTGTCACCTTTGCTCTCTACTGGTGATATGAGCATGAAAGGACTCGATTTTATCAAACCTATCACGAGCCCAATTATCACGGCACTAAAAGGCCAGCTGATCACTTTTGGTGAAGTTGTAGGTGGCGTGATGTTGATTGTTCTTGGTATTGCGACCATTTTTGTGGCTATCACTGTCATGGGTAAGCTCATGAAGAGTTTGATGGTGGGTCGTGCGAAAGAGATACTCAAAGATGCCATTGGGCGCGGACCGCTGCACGGAATCCTTTCAGGTTCAATCGTCACTGTATTGGTTCAATCTTCTTCAACTACCACCAGTTTAATGGTTCCGCTGGTCGGCACTGGTGTATTGAAAGTACGCGATGTTTACCCATTCACTTTAGGGGCTAATATTGGCACTTGCATTACCGCCCTACTCGCGGCAACGGCCGTTTCTGGAGAGTTTGCGGTTTTTGCCTTGCAAATTGCCTTAGTTCACTTAACGTTTAATTTACTCGCTACGCTACTAATCTATGGGGTTCCGTTTTTACGTGAACTGCCAATTAAAGGCGCAGAAATGATTGCTGAGATGGCAACAAAGAATAAAGCGGTCGTTGCGGGTTATTTACTATCGGTCTTTATCATTATGCCTGGCGGTATACTGGCACTAACGGCTTAAGTAACGAACAAACCACACGACAGATCAAAAAAAATCCCCGAGCAACGCTTCGGGGATTTTTTACAACTAGAAAACAGTACTTTTTAATAATGCGAGAGGGCAACTAAACCGAAAACGGGTACTGGATTGCATCATGGCATTGGTAGCCTTCAATCCAGAAATCATCCAAGGTAACCCAAGTTTCAAGATCTTCTAGCGTTTTAATTTTCGGGTTGATATGAAACTTCGCCATAGGGAGCGGTTCACGCTTAAGTTGTACATCTTTCATCAACGCCAGTTGGTCTTCATAGATATGCGCATTGACGATCTTATGGTAGGCCACGCCCGCTTTTTTGCCGGTAATTTGCGCCATAATTGCGAGGAACACGTAGACCTGAACCATATTAAAATTCAAGCCAAGCGGGACATCACACGAGCGTTGCGTACTATTGAGATACAAAGTATCACCCAACAACGAAAAGTGATGACTGTACATGCAGGGGCGCAAGCAACCCATATGAAACTCACCTGGGTTGTAAAAGTTTAGGATTTCACCTCTATCATCAACGCCACGTGAAAGATCATCAACAATCTTACGCAGTTGATCAATCTGCCCACCATCCGCCTTGGCCCACGCACGTCCTTGAACGCCATACACGCGGCCCATATCATCTTCACCTTTGCGGTATGGATTGTTAAGCCAAGCTGCATTTAAATTCGCATTCGCATCCCACGTTTTGGTTCCTAAAGCGCGAAAGTCGGCTGCATTATCGTAGCCACGAATATAACCAAGCAGCTCAGCAACTGCGGCTTTCCAGAAGCTTTTACGCGTTGTCACTAACGGGAATTGATTCTGACCTACATCGTAGGTGAGATC
The DNA here is from genome assembly GCF_963888495.1 of Vibrio sp. 2-2(8). Classification (NCBI taxonomy): domain Bacteria; kingdom Pseudomonadati; phylum Pseudomonadota; class Gammaproteobacteria; order Vibrionales; family Vibrionaceae; genus Vibrio; species Vibrio sp. 2-2(8). The sequence continues at coordinate 40,905 of NZ_CAWPJM010000055.1, forward strand.
AGCGTTAACCACCGTTAGGCAGCGTTTGGCGGTACGTTCATTTTCGATCCAAACGCCCTCATCAACAATTCGCTGACAAAGTTCAAGATACTGTTTCACAAACTATCCTTAACACTATTGAGTCACTTTATGGTTAACCTTGTACGCCCATACCATCATCAGTGCACCGACAATGATCATCGGTAGCGACAGGATTTGCCCCATGGAGATAAATCCAGCGAACAATCCTAATTGTGCATCAGGTTCACGAACATATTCGACAAGGAAACGGAATGTTCCGTAGCCTATCAAAAATAGCCCTGAGACTGAACCAATTGGCCGATTTTTGCGGATAAACAGGTTCAATATAATAAACAGCACAATCCCTTCTAAGAAAAACTCATAAAGCTGTGATGGATGGCGAGGCAAAGGCCCGCCGTTTGGAAAAATGATCGCCCATGGAACATCGGTTACTCGCCCCCACAATTCACTGTTCATGAAGTTGCCTAGTCGTCCCATGCCTAAACCAAATGGAACCAAAGGAGCCACAAAATCGGCGACACCAAAAAACGTTCGGTTATTTTTCCGTGCATACCAAAACATTGCACTGATCACGCCAAGTAGACCACCATGGAAAGACATCCCGCCTGTCCACACTTTAAAAAGATAGAGCGGGTCTTGGAGAAACAGATCAAAATTGTAAAACAACACGTAACCGACACGACCACCAATGACCACCCCTAAAAATCCAGCAAACAGCAAATCCGAGACTTGCTCACGAGTCCAGCCACTATTTGGTTTGTCCGCTCTGCGATTGGCAAGCCACATCGCAAAAACAAAACCAACTAAATACATTAAGCCGTACCAGCGAATGGATATAGGGCCAATCGCAATCAGCACGGGATCAATATTTGGGAACTGTATAAAACCCTGAGACATAAACGTGTTCTCTTACTAAAAATGAGGTGAAGATAATAAGTGATTAAAACAGCATAGTTGCCGCTATAACCATCAGAAAAACGGAGAATATTTTTTTCAATACCGCCGTCGGTAACTGAGTCGCGTAACGCGCTCCTAATCGAGTAGTGAGAATTGAGGTCGAAGCAATGGCGACTAACGCAGGTAAATAGACATAGCCAATGCTGTAAGGTGGTAAATTCTCCACTTGATAACCGTGCAAAATAAAACCAATCATGCCAGAGATTGCGATCACACACCCACAGACAGAAGAAGAACCGACGGCTTTACGCATTTCAACGCCATGACGATTCAAAAAAGGAACGGAGAGCGAACCGCCACCAATTCCCGCTAAACTAGAGACAATACCAATACCACTGCCACATAGCATGGTCACCCACGCACCGGGCATCGATCTTTGCATTTGCGCTTTTATCGATAAAAACATTTGAATCGCCAGGCAAAAAACAATCACGCCAAATACTTTCGGTAGATATTGAGTCGGAATCACATCTGCGATCATTGAGCCAACAAACCCACCGACGATAACGCCGGGCATGAGCCACTTGACGACAAACATATCCACATTGCCCAATTTAAGGTGATTTAATGCCGAAGAAGCCGAAGTAACAATGATGGTCGCTAGCGATGTCGCTAACGCTAAATGCATACTAAGTTCGGGGGAAATACCCGCCTTGGGAAGCAAAAGAAGCAACGCCGGAACGACAATTAAACCACCACCAATGCCCAGTAAACCAGCCATAAAACCAACGACTGAGCCCAATAACACCATCAACACCATCAACTCAAAATTCACATTGCTTCCTATTTTTTGCCTGCGCGGATAAAGCCAGCAAAGCCTTTATCTTCAAAGTATGAGTGCATCATATTATAAATGTCGTTGCCGTAAGGTTGCATCAACGCTTTGTCAGCAAGTCGCTGTAACTGTCCTAATTGAGAGTGCCTCACCAAATATTTGACCTTGGCTACGTTGGAGGTATTCATACTTAGCATGCGATAACCCAAACCAATTAATAACAGTGAACCGATAGGGTCTCCGGCCAACTCACCACACACACAAACAGGTATACGATGAGACTGGCAAGTCTCTAAAATCTGTTTAAGCGCCATCACCACCGCTGGATGCATGGAGTCATAGACATCAGCAACATGTGCATTGTTCCGATCAACGGCCAACAAATATTGGGTTAAATCGTTGGTTCCAACCGAAACAAAGTCCACTTTGCTCGCAATCAATGGTAGAAGATAAATCATCGATGGTACTTCAATCATAATGCCAATCTTGGGCATTATGATCCGATCATCAACGCTAGAAACTTCTCGATACGCTTGCTCAATCAACCGCATTGCGTCGTCCAACTCTTTCGTTCCTGAAATCATGGGCAATAAAATGCTGAGATTTTGGTTATCGCCGCTGGCACGCATCATCGCCCGCAGTTGAATCAAAAAAATATCGGGATGATCGAGCGTAAAACGAATGCCTCGCCAACCAAGAAAGGGATTGTCTTCTTCAATAGGTAGATAAGGCAGTGCTTTATCGCCACCAATGTCTAACGTTCTCATCACCACCCGTTTATCAGGATAAGCGTTCAAAACGCTGCGATACTGCTGCACTTGTTCTTCTTCTGATGGAAAGCGATGTTGCAGCAAAAAGGAAATTTCGGTTCGATACAGCCCGACACCATCAACCCCTTGGTTAATTGCGATGTTGGTATCCGCACTTAATCCAGCATTGAGCATCACTTCAATACGTGTGCCATCTTGCGTAAAAGGAGCTTCTGCAATGGTTTCATTAACCATTTGAGAAAGTTCGCTTTCTTCATAAGCTAAAGCGCGATATTCCGCCAGAATTTGTCTATTTGGTGAGATAAAAACCTTGCCGCTATAACCATCGACAATGCCCTTTTTACCGTTGATCTCCTTGAGATTAAGTGAAATCCCCATCACTGCGGGAATGCCCAGCGCCCGTGACAATATTGCTGCGTGGGAATTGGCAGCCCCTTCTAAAGAGACCACCGCCAGTAATTTATCTTTAGGAATAGCGGCGAGAATTGAAGCAGTAAGTTCGCGTACCACCAAAATGATCGGTTTATCAAGTTGCTGCTGATCATGCTCAGTGTTGTGCAAAAAGAATAGCAGTCGCTGACCTAGCTCACGAATATCCTGTGCACGCTCACGTAAGTAAACATCTGACATCTTCGCAAAACGGTTGGAATAACTCTCCACAACTTGCCGTAATGCCCAATCTGCACGATCGCCTTTTTGGATCTGGCTTTTCAGATCGTTGCGTAGCATCGGATCATTGAGTAGATGAGTAAAGAGATCGAAGATGGCTAACGCATCTTTATTAATATCACTATCGAGTTTTTTTCTTAAACGACGAAAATCGTTCAAGGCGCTTTCTACCGCCAGCACTAGCCACTCTTGTTCTCGTTCAATATCGAGCGTTGAGGCGGGGTAAACATCAGACAGTTGAGGCTGGGTGTCATCCCACCAAAACTCACCAATCGCGATGCCAGATGACGCAGCAATGCCACTGGTGGATAACTGCTTTTTCGAAAGCAGCCACTGCCCTTGTGTTTGAGCATGAGCAATAATCACGGCCACTTGCGCCGCCAGAGTGACAATAAAAGACTCTTCCATCTCACTAAATAAGCGAGGTGTTTTTTGCTGCACGACCAAGACACCCAATACTCGCTTGCGATGAATAATCGGCGTACCAAGAAAGCTTTGATACACCTCTTCGCCAAGCTGTTTGAAGTATTTAAAATTAGGATGTTTCGACGCTTCAGCAATGTTGATTGGCTCAGCTGAACGTTTCACTAAGCCCACTAAACCTTCGTCAAAACCGATGTGGATTTTGTCGCCTTTGAACTTTAAGCCTTGCGTTGCCATCAGTTCTAGGCGATGTTTTTCTTCGTTAGCAAGATAGACAGTGCAACACTCGGTACTCATCGCATTGCACGTTTGCTTAACCAAAATATCCAAGGCTTGGTGTACATCTTCTACCTTGGATACTTGTTCAACTATTTCCCTTAGCTGAGAGAGCATGTCTATCCTCTTTTATTTTTGCGCTTACCTTTGTTATTACGTTCTTTAAATGGCATCGCGAATGATGCAAACTCTTTCATGGCACGACGATAAACATCTCGCTTGAAAGAGACTACTTGCCTCACTGGATACCAATAACTGACCCAACGCCAACCATCAAATTCAGGGGTACTGCCGCGCTGCATGTTGATTCTTGATTCATCACACTCTAAGCGCAGAAGAAACCATTTCTGTTTTTGCCCAATACAGACAGGTTGAGAATCCCAACGAACGAGCCGTTTTGGTAATTTATATCTTAACCAATGACGGCTTGTTGCTATGATTTTCACATCTTTCTTTGTAAGCCCAACCTCTTCGTAAAGCTCTCTAAACATCGCTTGTTCAGGAGTTTCATCGTCGTCAATTCCACCTTGTGGAAACTGCCAAGAGTGTTGTCCGTATCGTTTCGCCCAGAATACCTGACCATGGTTGTTACAAATCACAATACCAACATTGAGTCGGTAACCATCGCCATCGATCACTGGCCAACCTCTAGTAAAATCTTAATTGCTTTGATTTTTCCACATATCCCCAATAGGAGCAAACTTACTAGTGTGATTAACACGAGATTTATGTATTCCTAATCATTAATTGGATAACTTTTCATCAAATTTAAAGTTATCAACAAAATAATGCGACACCAGCCACATTTATTCACCTTTTCTGTGAGTAACTATGTGAAGAATCTCTAGATAGCGACTTACTTCCCCAAAAAGCAAAAGAATACGGACCAATATAAAAAAGATAATAATAAATTAAATACATTAAAAACAATGAATTAATTGGATTTTCCATTATTCACATTACGTTGCGATTAACAAAAAATTGATCCTTTCACAACATGCTCAAAGATCCACCAATTAGCTCGTTATCCACACCCCCACTCTAGTAGAAATAAGATTTACTGATTAAGAGGCCCACTCTCTCAAGCAAAACCCTGTAAATGCATACAGACAAACAAAAAATGGAATATTTTTCCGATCAACCTGTGGATAACTTGAATTGCGATGATCTTTTAAGCAAAAGAAACGACAGCACATTGTGTATAAGAATTTGCTACAATCGCGTTTTTATCATTCAAAGTATCATGAAACCTGCACCTAAAACTGAACATGAATTAATGCTTAGAGCCCAAGACATTGCAGGCTTAAGCTTTAGTCAACTGGCCGAAGAAGCCAAGATGACCGTGCCCCCTGACTTAAAAAAAGATAAAGGATGGGTCGGTCAGCTATTAGAGTGGCATTTGGGTGCAACAGCAGGCAGCAAACCTCAGCAAGATTTCGAGCAATTAGGTATCGAGCTCAAAAGTATTCCAATCAGTTACACTGGAAAACCGCTCGAAACAACGTTTGTGTGTGTGGCCCCACTCACCGGTGTTCATGGTTTAACATGGGAGCAAAGCCACGTGCGAAATAAACTCTCTCGAGTACTGTGGATCCCAATAGAGGGTGAGCGAGAGATCCCCCTAGCCCAGCGCCATGTCGGATCGCCATTGCTATGGAGCCCTTCACCTGCACAAGAACAGCAGCTAAAAAATGATTGGGAAGAACTGATGGAGTTCATCGTTCTTGGCAAAGTTGAGCAGATCACCGCTAAGCACGGTGAAGTATTACAGCTCAGGCCAAAAGCGGCAAATGGGCGAGCATTAACCGAAGCCTACGGTGCTAATGGCAAACCTATCAAAACCCTGCCACGAGGCTTTTATCTTCGAACTCAATTTACCGCGAGCATTCTTGAGCAACACTTTATTTAAAAGTGCTCGTTATTGCTCATGAAAAACGTAACCGTTTGATCTTTCACAGCACAATTCGTTTCCGTTTCACTGCCATCTTCGCTTATAGTAAAAACGTCACACACTACACCAGCGAGAGCATCAAGGAAGGAATATGCAATACACCAAACTGCCTCATTCCACACTGGAAGTGAGCAAGATCTGCTTAGGTACCATGACTTTTGGTGAACAAAATAGCCAACAACAAGCCTTTGAGCAGCTCGATTACGCCTTAGACCAAGGTGTGAATTTCATCGATACTGCGGAAATGTACCCAGTTCCCCCCAACGGTAAAACCCAAGGTCTGACCGAAAGCTATATTGGCAACTGGTTAGAAAAATCAGGTAAACGTGAAAAAGTGGTGTTAGCGACTAAAGTGGCAGGCCCGCGTAACGTGCCTCACATCCGCGAAAAGATGTCACTCGATAGACGCAACATTCATTTAGCGATTGATGATAGTTTAAGACGCTTAAAAACAGACTATGTCGATTTGTATCAATTACATTGGCCTCAACGCCAAACGAACATGTTCGGCCAACTTAACTACCCTTATCCTGATCAGCAAGAAGAAGTCACTTTAATCGAAACGCTCGAAGCGCTTAATGATCTCGTCAAGGCTGGAAAAGTGCGTTACATCGGTGTGTCAAATGATACCCCGTGGGGCGTGATGACGTTGCTAAAATTGGCAGAAAAACACGATCTAGCAAGAATTGTCTCTATCCAAAACCCTTATAATTTACTGAATCGCAGCTTTGAAATTGGCTTATCTGAGATTAGCCACTTCGAAGGTGTCCAACTGCTGGCTTACTCGCCACTGGCGTTTGGTTGCTTGAGTGGTAAATATTTAAATGGCGCAAGACCTGACGGTGCTCGGTGCAGCCTATTTGAACGCTTTTCTCGCTATTTTACGGCGCAAGGTGTACAAGCCACTCACGCTTATGTTGAGCTTGCTAACCAGTATGGCCTTGATCCAGCACAGATGGCATTGGCGTTTGTCAATCAACGTCCGTTTGTCGCATCCAATATCATTGGCGCGACAAACCTAGAGCAGTTGAAAACAAATATCGATAGTTTAGATGTCGTACTCAGTAATGAATTGCTTCTTAAAATTCAAGAGATTGGGACGACTTACTCCAACCCTTGTCCGTAGATATCTTCGGGGCTAGCGAAGCCACTAGCCCCTCGTTTTACGTTGTTATTCGCATGCTTAACACACGGCGAAGATGACGAATATGACGTTCAGCTTTAATTGAGTCAGGGACTGAAACGCCAATAGCGCGTCCATCACTTTCTAAGCCAATATCTTTAAGCAAGTGTTGGCTATTAAAAGGCAGCTCAAAAGCATGACGGCGAACATTTAGTTGCCATTGACGCTCTTCACGGCGTAAATCAGCACGGACCAGTAAAGTAGCAAGTTGTAAATAAATTGAATGACGCATGAGTATTCTCCAGTAGTAAACTAAACGTTGACGGCTGGAAAAATGGGGGCGAACAAGGTGGATCAACACTTTGATAAGCTGCCATTTTTCCGCAGCCTATCTCAAGGTTACGGATTAACTAAAAATCGGTGCCTTTTTTATCATCAAACATACGACAGGCGTCTGTAGTAAGAGACGATTTAGGCGCAGTAAGATCGATAGAAACGCGAACAGTATGAACAAAAACGAAATGATTCATGTTGCGCCTCCAAGCAAATAGTTAATCCAAAGTGAAATGAGTGTGTGAGCACGGCTCACGGTTAAATTCTATGCAACTGAGGTGATTATTCAACTCTTAATTTTCAAACAATTAAAAAACAATGCATTAACCTAAAATGAAAGCCGATGACAGCAAATAAGTGACACATTCAGCTAGAGAATAACTTATTCGCAAAAGATATGATTATAAAAAATGACCACATGGATTAAATGTGGCCATTTTTACTTGAATAATCATCAAGTTAATAGGTATTTTCAGTGATTAAGTTATGCTTATTAAGCAAGCGATACATAGTAGCTCTAGATACACCTAGCTCTTTGGCGGCCATTGATACTTGCCCTGAGTTGGATTCTAGAACCAGTAATAGCGCATCTCGCTCTGAACGCTCACGAATGCTTTTTAGGCTGCGCTTACCATCACTGCGTTTTGGTAAGTCGAGTTGCAATTCATCCAACATGACTGAATCGGACATCAGCACCACACGTTTGATCTGATTCATCAGCTCACGAACGTTACCCGGCCAGTGATAACGAGCCAATGAGCGCGCCGCTTCTTCAGTAAAACTGCGCGCCTGCGCGTTAAACTCTTTTGAATACTCCTGCAAGAAGTGGCGTGCCAGTAAAGCAATATCACCCGCCCGCTCTTTTAAGCTCGGGACATTAATACGCAATACGTTGATATAGTGGTACAGCTCTTCGTTAAAATTGCCATCAATCAGCGCTTTTTCAATATCGGAAGAGTTGGCGGCCAAAATACGCACATCCACCTCTTTGACACCCATTGAAGTTTCTATCGTTCCTTCTTGCAGGAAGCGCAAGAGGTTCGCTTGTTGGCTTTTAGGTAGCGTGAGAATATCTTTGAGTAGGATCGTCCCACCATCTGCCCGCTCCAATAATGAAGTTTGAGATGAGTCTTCACAACCAATACCGAACAGCTCACATTCAAAGCGGCTCTCCGATAAAGCTCGGCAATTCACTGAAATAAAAGGTTTTTGTGCGCGAGACGAGGTTTTGTGTACCGCTCTCGCGACCGTCTCTTTGCCCGTTCCATTTTCCCCATAAATGAGGATACTGACATCTGTAGGGCCGATGCGTTTGATCTGATCACGCAAGCGCTTCATGGGAGTGGACTCACCAATTAAACCAATATCCCCTGTTGCTCCATAATGTGGCCATACTTTTTTCTCTAACTTAAGCATTCCAAGTTGGTGTCCAATGGTGCTCAGTAGCTGCGCATCGGGAATCGGCGCCGTAAAAAAGTCGATACAAAAGTTAACAATGAATTGGCAAATCGTATCCGAGCTCAACTGTGATTCGCGAATGAACGCCAACCAACGTACTTGTTTATGGTTGCTGACCAAATTGGCAATGCCATTGAGGCTGAATTCATCATGGCTCAAATCAACAATACCAATGCATGGGCCTGTTTCTGCAAACAAGGCATCCGCTTTACGTAAATCTGCGCATTGTGTACAACGCCAACCAACCTGTTCAAGTACAGATAACCAAGGCTCGTATGTCCCACCAACGACGACAAGCGAACCAGGGACAGAATCCATTCGGAATTGAGTGCCCATCTATTATTCCTTATCTTTAAATTTATATGCAGTGCTACTTTTGGCACATTAAACGGCTGTTACATTAACGAGACTTGGCGCTGTAGTCTGTCTCAATCATAAGACTAGACAACAAATAAGCGCTTTGCCATTTAATATAGGGAACTATTTCATAATCCTTTCGAAATTTTTGTCTGTTAGCCCACGCTAGTGAACAAAACTTTTCAGACTAATGCAAAAAAAAACCGCCTATTTAGGCGGTTTATCGGAACGAAAGTAGCAATTACTGCTGTGGGCGCATCGCAGGGAAGAGGATAACGTCACGAATCGTATGGGTGTTGGTGAGTAACATCACCAAACGGTCAATACCAATGCCTTGACCCGCCGTTGGTGGGAGACCGTGCTCTAACGCAACAACATAATCAGCATCGTAGAACATGGCTTCATCGTCGCCAGCATCTTTGGCATTCACTTGCGCTAAGAAGCGCTCGTCTTGATCTTGAGCATCATTAAGCTCAGAGAAGCCATTGGCGACTTCACGACCACCGATGAAGAACTCAAAACGGTCGGTGAAGAATGGGTTGTTATCGCTACGACGCGCCAATGGTGAAATATCCGCAGGGTATCCAGTGATGAAGGTCGGTTGCATCAACTTAGGTTCGGCCGTTTCACCGAAGATCTCTTCAAGCAGTTGGCCGCAAGTCCAGAAAGGTTCAACGTCTACATGAACCGATTTCGCGATAGATACCATGAGCTCACGGTTTTGCAGATCCTGTTCAGTTAACGCTTGGATTTGAGCGTGCTCTGGGTTGTAGTGTTTGATGGCTTCAAACATACTCATGCGAGCATATTGACCACCAAATTCTACCGTTTCATCACCATAAGGCATTGAAGTCGAACCTAAAACTTCCTGTGCCACAGTGCTTAATAACTCCTCAGTAAAGTCCATCAGATCATTGTAATCTGCGTACGCCATATAGAATTCCATCATAGTAAATTCAGGGTTATGGCGAGGAGAAAGACCTTCGTTACGGAAGTTACGGTTGATTTCAAACACGCGATCAAAGCCACCCACAACTAAACGCTTAAGGTAAAGCTCAGGTGCGATACGCAAGTACATTGGCATGTCGAGCGCATTGTGGTGAGTGATGAATGGACGCGCACTAGCACCGCCAGGGATCACATGCATCATTGGCGTTTCTACTTCCATGAACTGTTTTGAGATCATGAAGTTACGAATTGCAGTCATTACTTTAGAGCGAACAATGAACGCATTACGTGAACTTTCATTAACAATCAAATCCACATAACGTTGGCGGTAGCGCATCTCTTGGTCAGTCAAACCGTGGAACTTCTCTGGTAATGGACGAAGTGCCTTTGTCAGCAATTCGTACTCTTCCATATTAACGTAGAGATCGCCTTTGCCAGATTTGTGCAACGCACCTTTCACGCCGATGATGTCACCAATGTCTAGACCTTGGTATTTTTCCTTCAGCTCAGTTTGAACCTCTTTTGAAGCATAAGCTTGAATACGACCAGAGGTTTCTTGAATAACAAGGAAAGGGCCACGTTTCGCCATGATACGACCTGCAATCGCCACAACATGGTTTAAGGCTTCTAACTCTTCTTTGCTCTTTTCACCGAATTGCTGTTGAAGATCGCCCGCAAGGCTGTCACGACGAAAGTCATTTGGGTGGCCATTCGCTTTACAGCTCTTACGGATGTGATCCAGCTTGCTGCGACGCTCTGCGATGAGTTTGTTCTCTTCTTGCGCAATTTGCTCTTGATTCATTTCGTTTTGAACAGCATCAGTCATTTTACATGTACCTTATATGTCGGTAAAAAAGCATTAAAGGCCTGATTTCAGGCTTGCTTCAATAAATTTGTCTAAATCACCATCTAATACAGCTTGGGTATTACGGTTTTCAACGCCAGTGCGTAAATCTTTGATTCGGGAGTCATCCAATACATAAGATCGGATTTGGCTTCCCCAGCCAATGTCAGATTTCGCATCTTCATTGGCTTGCTTTTCTGCGTTCTGCTTTTGTAACTCAAGTTCAAACAGTTTTGCACGCAATTGTTTCATCGCTTGGTCTTTGTTTTTATGCTGCGAACGATCGTTTTGGCATTGAACAACGGTATTGGTTGGAATATGCGTAATACGCACCGCCGATTCGGTGGTGTTAACGTGCTGACCACCCGCTCCCGAAGCGCGATAAACATCGATACGAAGATCGGCTGGGTTGATGTCGATAGCAATATTTTCATCAATCTCAGGATAGATAAACGCAGAGGCAAAAGAGGTATGGCGGCGGCCACTCGAATCAAATGGGGATTTACGAACCAAGCGGTGTACGCCAGTTTCGGTGCGCAGCCAACCATAAGCGTAATCACCGATAATGCGCACGGTTGCGCCTTTTAGGCCAGCAACATCACCTTCAGACACTTCAATCACTTCAGTCTTAAAGCCTTTCGCTTCTGCCCAACGTAAATACATGCGTAGCAGGATTGATGTCCAGTCTTGAGCCTCGGTGCCGCCCGAACCAGACTGCAGATCAATATAGCAATCTGAAGAATCGTGATCGCCAGAGAACATACGGCGAAACTCAAGCTGTTCAAGCTTAGCTTCCAGCTCATCCAGTTCAGGGCCAATTTCATCGAAGGTTTCTTGGTCTTCTGCTTCAATAGCCAGTTCCAGTAGTCCTTCCACATCATCCACACCTTGATCTAACTGATCAATGGTATCGACAATGGCTTCGAGCGAAGCGCGTTCTTTACCTAGCGCTTGTGCACGCTCAGGTTCGTTCCAGACGTTGGGTTGCTCGAGTTCTGCATTCACTTCTTCTAAACGCTCTTTCTTAGCGTCGTAGTCAAAGATACCCCCTCAGGATATTTGTGCGCTCTGACACATCCTGAAGACGGTTTTTAATAGGATTGATTTCAAACATGTTTGCTCAACATTTATGAGTAGAATTTAACCGAAGAATTCTACTTAAAAATGTGACGAAGATACAGGAAAAATTCGTTTGATCTGTTGGAATAAAAGCTGGCGCACGCCTAAAAAAAGAGGCTGAACAATCGTGTTCAGCCTCTTTAATGCTTACGAGTAAAAACGCGATTATGCCGCTTCTTTAACCACACTTTGTTGAACGGTAGTTGCAATAAAGAACATGCAAATCATCGCAGCGAGTGTAGGAAGTAACCACCCCATGCCGACCTCAAACAGTGGCAGCATATTGAACGCAGACACATCAACGCCAGCGACTTTTGCCGCGTCGATCAACGCAAAAAGAAAAGAGACAAGTAGCACAACACGGTATGCCACTGCTGGGTTTGGTAGTTTCCCTCTTAAGAAGGTCAACATAATCAAGGCAATCGCAACTGGATAAAGCGCATACAGTGCGGGGATGGAAAGCGTGATCAATTGTGATAAACCAACGTTTGCCACGATAGCGCAAGCAACACCAATAATGATCACCCAAGATTTATACGCAATTAGAGTCAATGTGCAAAAGTAATCTGAACATGCTGAAATCAAACCAATTGCCGTGGTTAGGCAGGCTAGTAGCACGATGACAGAGAGCACGATCTGCCCATAAGGGCCAAACAGCGCTTGCACATATTGGCTAAGCACCGCACCGCCATTTTCTGCACCAAAAGCGACCACAGAGCTTGTCGCACCAAGATAAAACAGTGAAATATAGACAAAAGCTAAACCAACCGCCGCAATGCACGCCGCGCTGATTAAATACTTTGTGGTTGCCGCGCGCTCAGTAATGCCTTTGCTACGCAGTGCATCGACAATTAACATCCCAAACATCAGTGCGCCAAACGTATCCATGGTGTTGTAGCCTTCAAGGAAACCTTTCGTCAACGGCTGAGTCAGGTATTCGCCTTGTGCAGTCACCATCTCACCTTGCGGGTCAACAAAAACCGCAACGGCTAAAATAATTAATCCAACAAATAGAGCAGGAGTTAGCACTTTACCAATGATGTCAATGAGCCGACCTTGAGACCAGGCAAAAAACATCGCAACGACAAAAAAGAGAATCGAAAATAGTGTCAAATGCGATTGTTGCGCATCAATGAAAAATGGTTTCACTGCCATTTCATACGCCACAAGGCCGGTACGCGGTGCTGCAAAGGCAGGACCAATGATGATAAAGATCATCACTGCCATGATAGTTGCAGCTTGTTTAGGCAGATCTTTGGTTAAATGCTCCCAAGAACCACCCGCGACAGCAATCGCAATAATCGTCATCAATGGTAAACCGACAGCGGTAATAAGGAAGCCTGTCATGGCTGGCAGTAAATGCTCTCCAGCAAGTTGGCCAGCGATTGGCGGAAAGATGATGTTACCAGCACCCAAGAAAAACGCGAAAAGCATAAAGCCGACCGCGATAATATCTGTTAGTTTTAACGTCTGCTTCACAGATAACCCTTAATTATTATTTGATAAATGTTGTGTATGCATTGTTGATGAGGTTGAAACCGCATCTAAATCTAAAAATTAAGGGCGAATAATGACGAAACACTCAAGACTTCGCAAGGGCAAAGCAAAAAACGCTACATTAATTTATAATATCGGTGAAAAACCAGTTTAAAACTCTAAATGTTAAAAAATAGAAAGAATGATGTGTTGATCATTTTATCATACACTCTCATAACAGATAGAAGAATAATCCGAACAAATAGATAACAATAGTGGTTATCACTTAATTAGAGCTATATTTTGAAATAATGATGAAAAGTCACACGCCCAAAAATAAGCGTTTCAAATTTAAACAATTTTCTATTGACGGTGGACAAGCGGGAATGCCTGTCAGTACCGATGGGGTTCTATTAGGCGCGTGGGCTTTCACGCACCATCCCAAAACCATTCTCGATATTGGCACTGGTACCGGGTTATTAGCATTAATGTGCGCGCAACGTTTTAGCGATGCACAAATTACGGCCGTCGATATCGATGCCTTTGCCTTTGAAGCGGCCCAATACAACAGTAATGCTTCTTCATGGGGGCAACGCATACAGGTTTTACAAGGTGATATTTTAGACACCTCTTTTACGCCGTCCTTTGATGCAATTATTTGTAACCCACCCTATTTCAACAGTGGTGAACTGTCTCATGATCCCCAGCGAGCTACTGCTAGGCACACCAATCAACTTGCTCATCACGCTTTATTAGTCAGAGCAAAAAGTCTTCTCAACGATGAGGGGCAAGCTTGTTTTATTTTGCCCGTGTATGAAGGGGAACAATTTATCGAGCAAGCACTCACACTCGGCTGGCAGCTTAAGCGGCGCTGCACTGTACAACCCGTAGCACACAAACCCGCTCATCGGCTATTGATTGAACTAAGTTTAGCCTCGGCTTCTGTGATTGATTCATCGTTGGTCATTCACTCATCAAGTGGTTATAGCGAAGCCTTTATTGCCCTAACTCAAGATTTTTATCTCAAGATGTAGAAATAACATGTGATCCTAATCACCAATCCCCCTATAATGTTCGACCTTAATTTTATAGCCAAATAAGCCTAACGGCTTGTGGAGTACTCACTGTGATCAAAACCTTTGCTGACCTCGATCTTGACCCTTGCATCATTGCGGCCATTGAAGATATGGGCTTTGAACGTCCCACCCAAGTTCAAGCTGAAGCGATCCCACAAGCCCTAGATGGTCGAGATATTCTTGCCTCTGCGCCAACGGGAACCGGTAAAACCGCTGCATTTGTTTTACCCGCGCTACAATATCTTTTAGATTTTCCGCGCAAGCGAGCCGGCCCTGCACGCGTCTTGATTCTGACCCCAACTCGTGAATTGGCGATGCAAGTGGCGGATCAAGCTCGTGAACTGGCGAAGAATACTCGCCTCAATATCGTCACCATCACTGGCGGCGTACAATATCAAGAGCACGCCGACATCTTAGCCAAAACGCAAGATATTGTGGTGGCAACGCCTGGTCGCTTGATGGAATACATTGAAGGCGAGCGTTTTGATTGTCGTGCGATTGAATGGCTTATTTTGGATGAAGCTGACCGCATGCTGGACATGGGCTTTGGCCCAATCGTCGATCGTCTCGCTGCGGAATGTCGCTGGCGTAAACAGACCTTGCTCTTCTCTGCAACACTGGAAGGTCATGGTGTGGAAGGTTTTACTGCCGATCTCTTAAAAGAACCAGCAACAATCAATGCCGATCCTTCTCGTCGTGAACGCAAAAAAATCACTCAATGGTATCACCGCGCCGATACCATGGTGCACAAAGTTGAGCTATTGAAGAAAATCCTCACCGAGCAAGCCGAACGTTCTATCGTGTTTATCAAAACTCGTGAGCGCTTAGCTGATTTGCGTACAGAGCTAGAAAAAGCGCAAATTCCTTGTGCTTGGATTCAAGGCGAAATGCCACAAGATCGTCGCAATAACGCCATTACGCGATTCCGTGAAGGCGCAGTCAACGTACTACTGGCAACCGACGTGGCCGCACGCGGTATTGACTTACCTGACATAAGTCACGTGATCAACTTTGATATGCCACGCTCAGCGGATGTGTACTTACACCGCATAGGTCGTACGGCTCGTGCTGGTAAAAAAGGCAATGCGATCTCTTTGGTTGAAGCCCATGATCAAGTGATGATGGACCGCGTCGCGCGTTATGTCGACGAGGAGATAAAAGAGCGCTTCATTAAAGATATGCGCCCGCAGCACAAAAAGCCGGTATTCAAAAAGAAAAAGAAAACCGATGACAAAAAAGTCAAAGTGGTTTCGAAGAAGAAGAAAGCGAACAAAAAGAAAAAATAGTGTTCCAATACCACCTATAAAAAAATGCCGATACTGAAATATCGGCATTTTTTATCTTTAACGTTTGAAGAGAGTATCACTCTCTTCAAACTCACCAAGGTTTAATGTTCGCGTGTCGCACGGAACTCCACTTCAGGAAAACGCTCTTTGGCCAGATTCAAATTGACCATAGTCGGCGCGATGTAAGTCAGGTTATCCCCACCATCCAGTGCGATGTTACTTTGGTTTTTGCGCTTAAACTCTTCGAAT
Organism: Vibrio sp. 2-2(8); assembly: GCF_963888495.1. Classification (NCBI taxonomy): domain Bacteria; kingdom Pseudomonadati; phylum Pseudomonadota; class Gammaproteobacteria; order Vibrionales; family Vibrionaceae; genus Vibrio; species Vibrio sp. 2-2(8). Next base: position 57,016 of record NZ_CAWPJM010000055.1, read on the forward strand.
TTTTTATCATCTGCGCACTCAATCCAACGTGCTGTTGCAACGTTAACACCTTCATAAATCGCCTCGACGTTGTATTCAGATTTTAAACGAGACACCACCACATCAAACTGCAGCACACCCACTGCACCCACAATCAAATCGTTATTTTGTAGTGGGCGGAAGACTTGAACCGCTCCCTCTTCCGACAACTGCACTAAACCTTTAAGCAGTTGCTTCTGCTTCAGTGGATCGCGCAAGCGAATACGACGGAACAGCTCAGGAGCAAAGTTAGGAATACCTGAGAATTTCAACGATTCACCTTGAGTAAAGGTATCACCAATCTGAATTGTTCCATGGTTATGCAAACCGATAATATCGCCAGCATAAGCATTTTCAGCACGAGAGCGATCGCCCGCCATAAAGGTAACCGCATCAGAAATACTCACTTGCTTACCAATACGCACGTGGTTCATTTTCATGCCTTGGGTATAAGTACCCGACACAATACGCATAAACGCAATACGATCGCGGTGTTTAGGATCCATGTTCGCTTGGATTTTAAACACAAAGCCTGAGAATTTCTCTTCCGTGGCTTCAACAATACGCTCATTAGCTTGACGTGGCATCGGCGCCGGAGCCCACTCAGTTAAACCATGCAGCATATGGTTCACACCAAAGTTACCTAATGCCGTTCCGAAGAAAACAGGGGTCAACTCACCTTTTAAAAACAGCTCTTGATCAAATTCATGAGAAGCACCCAATACCAATTCAAGCTCATCACGCAGCTGAGCGGCAAGGTCATCACCCACGGCCTTATCCAGATCAGGGTTGTTGAGGCCCTTAACAATGCGTTCTTCTTGAATAGTGTGGCCTTGGCCGGTCGCGTACAGAATTGTCTCATCACGGTGAATGTGGTACACGCCTTTAAACTCTTTACCACAACCCACTGGCCATGAAATCGGGGCGCAGGCAATCTTCAGCTCATTCTCCACTTCATCAAGCAATTCCATTGGGTCGCGGATCTCACGGTCCAATTTGTTCATGAAGGTTACAATCGGTGTATCACGTAAGCGAGTCACTTCCATCAGCTTACGAGTACGATCTTCAACACCTTTTGCTGCATCAATCACCATTAAGCACGAGTCAACCGCCGTCAATGTGCGGTAAGTATCTTCCGAGAAGTCTTCGTGCCCTGGAGTATCGAGCAAGTTAACCAAACAATGATTGTAAGGAAATTGCATCACAGAGGTCGTGACCGAAATACCACGCTCTTTTTCCATTTCCATCCAATCTGATTTAGCATGCTGGTTAGAGCCGCGCCCTTTTACCGTTCCCGCTTTTTGAATGGCATTCCCGAATAGTAGAACTTTTTCAGTAATGGTGGTTTTACCCGCATCCGGGTGCGAAATAATAGCGAAGGTTCTACGTTTAGAAACTTCACTCAAAAAAGGAGTATTTGACATGAAACAGGTCTTCTCAATATGCTGATATAAGGGAGAGCCGAAGCGCTTACGCTGATCAGCAGTTCGATTCAAATTTGCGCGGTATTCTCCCCTATATTTGATCTGGGAGCAACTTTCGTCGCTATACAAATCAACAAGAGAATGACGACCTTTCTATTTGTAATTAAATTATCAATAAATATGAGCTATAACTAAAAAGGGCGAAGGGAATAAGCGAGTATTATGCTGATAACCAAACAAAGAAATTCTCTGGCATTTAAACAAGCCAAAACAGTGTTCCTAGTCTCGGTGATCCTTGGGATAGGCTTTAGTTTGTATCATACTTTGCTCGACCTGCACCATGAGCAAGCTCGCATTGAAGATCACTACCGTTTTAAACTGCTGCAAAATTATTCAAATGCCAGCCAGGCTGCTTATCACCTCAACAACTTATTAGCCAATCAAGTCGTCTCTAGTCTAATGGTTGATAATGCCATTTATCATGTTGAAATTATTGATGATTTTGGCGATACACTGGCAAAAAAAAGCAGAGAAGTTCCAGCACAGACGGCTTTTATTCGGCTCTTATCAAATTATCTGACGCCTGAAATACCCATCTTTAAAACTGACTTGCATCAACCCAATTCGAGTGTGGTGGTAGGTAGCTTAAGTTTTTCCGTCAACGGCTCTTCCATTGCCAAAGAATTTATTGCAAAAACCACACGAGTATTGCTGTTTGATCTCTTTCGAAATGTGTTGCTGACTTCGATCCTGTTAGTCTTTTTTTACTACAAGCTGTCAAAACCCATCACCACGTTAATTTCGTGGGTTCGCTCATTGCAAAACAATCAACGTCCAACACAGCCGCCATTACAACAGCAAAAAAATGAGCTCAGTGAGTTAGCCGGTACTTTCTATACTTTATGGAAAGAGCGAGAGCTCGCGGATGCTAAACTTAACCAATTAGCCTACTACGACACGTTAACTGGCCTTGCTAATCGCAGCTTGCTGCTACAACTGCTCACTGATGCCATTGATAACAGTATTCGCACCCACACTTCTGGTGTGTTGTTTTACCTTGATCTCGACCGTTTCAAAACGATCAATGATTCACTTGGACACACAACGGGGGATCATTTAATCAAAGCTATCGCCATGCGTATGGATGGCTGGCTTAAACACGATTACACCGCCGCACGCATCGGTGGCGATGAGTTTGCGGTGTTGATTCCTCATCTCTCTCGCCAACAAGCAGAGAAGGTAGCTCAGCAGCTTCTGGCTCTGATTTCCAACCCTTACTCGATTGATGACCACCAGCTTTATTGCACTGTGAGTATTGGTATCTCGATTTTTCCGTCAGTGGGCAAAACCAATATCGATGTCCTTAGACAAGCCGATACAGCGCTTTACCGCGCAAAAGCGAATGGACGCAATAAATACATGTTTTATGAGCCAGAAATGCAGGCTCAAGTCGAATCGTTTCTGGAAATTGAAAAAGGCCTCCATGAAGCCCTCAATACCCAACAGTTAGAACTCTATTACCAACCTCAAGTCGATGAGCGGCACAATATTGTCGGTGTGGAAGCCTTGATCCGCTGGAACCACCCAACCAAAGGTGTATTGCCACCGGGTGTGTTTATGACCATCGCAGAAGAAACGGGGCAAATTATTCCGATTGGAAACTGGATATTAGAGCAAGCGTGCTATCAATACGCCGCTTGGAAGCGCCAAGGAGTATTACCGCCCCATTTTCGCCGTTTAGCCATCAACATCAGTCCGTTGCAGTTTTCTCAAGATTCTTTTGTTGAACACATTAACCATGCAATGCAACAAGCAGGTATTACTGGTGAACATCTTGAATTGGAGATTACTGAAGGGCTATTGCTGGAAAATGTAGAAAGTGCGATTCAAAAAATGGTGCAACTTAAAAAAAGTAAGCTGAGCATCTCGATTGATGATTTTGGCACTGGTTATTCATCACTGCGTTACCTCAAACTTTTATCGGTGGATGTGCTCAAAATCGATCGTTCTTTTGTCACTCAATTGCATCTAGATGAGAGTGACCAAGCAATTGTGGATACGATTATTATGATTGCGAAACGTTTAAATTTGGAGGTAATAGCCGAAGGTGTGGAAGAGTGCCAAGAACTCGAAACTCTCAAACAATTGGGTTGTGATCAGTTCCAAGGTTACTTATTTGATAAGCCGTTAACCGCTAAGGAAGTCGTCAAGCGTTTTGCAAGCCCATGTTATCAACTCAATGAACATCAAAAAGATAAGGCGCACCAGAAATAGTTCCGAGACGCATGACCATGAAAAAAACCTGAGTTTGCAAACGATCTGCTGATGGAAAATAAGCTACAAAAAATAGTAGCTCATGATGATCGCATCTTCTGATCCTTTCGGAGTGGGATAGTAGTTCACTCGACGATCGAGCTCATTAAAACCCAGCGATTCGTACAAGCTATAAGCGCAGATGTTGCTTTCGCGAACTTCAAGCCACGCACTTTCAGCTTGCGCTTTTTCACAGTAAGTTAAGAAAAACTCCATCAACAATTTTCCGTAACCCTTACCTTGCTGCTGCGGATCGACAGCGATATTCAACAAGGTCACCTCTCCAACAATATTCTGTGCATAGAAATAACCGACAACTTTGCCATCAACCAACATAGCATGGTGGCATGCACCACGACTCGCCAAGTCGCGTACGAGTGATTCAGCCCAAGGGTAACTGTGAGCTTGCTGCTCAATGGACCAAATAGCATCAAGATAAGGAAGTGATAAAGGCACAACATCAATATTCATAGTTTTATGACTCATAAGAACAAATTTGCTGCCACAACGCCCGACGCAGCTCGGTATTGCCATCTATCTCAACTAGCGGCGGTGACGTTAACACTTTCTGAGCCAACGGGCTTTCTCTCTTTTCACAGCCTGAAAACCACAACCATTCAATGCTGGAGCCTGTTAGTTGGCTAAGAGAGTGAGGCTCAAGATGACACGCCTGACTGATTTCGAGCCCCATACTCTTCAATACTCTTGAAAACAGCAATAGAGCACCTTGTTGCGGGTATTGGGGGGAAACGAGTAATAATCGGCACGTGCTCGGCAGCGTCACCGGATCAGGTTGATAGCCAGCCAGCCGCTGTGGATGGATAAGCTCCCAACGCTGGATGCCCATTTCTTGTAAATATTGATTTTCGTGATGTGACATCTGTTTATGACCTCATTGAACATCGCAATCCTAACAAATCAGCGCCAAGACAGAAACCGTTAATCATCCAATGACTCAAGAGTTATGCCCAAACAACTTGAAGTTGCAGGTAGGTGGCAAGTGAATTCATCCCCATGAGCCTAGATAAACGATGTGATTGGGGTGAGCGAACGTAGCCAATACTACGGTAGCTTCAAATGAGAAGGGCATAAAAGTAAACAGGGAGCTCTGGGCTCCCTGTTAAGAATAGAAATACGGTGATTAAAGATCGTTGAACTCTGGGCAATACTCAATTAAACCCGCTCGCCCGCTCAATTCGCCGTCGACTAATGCAACGATCTGAAACGCGCCAACTGGAACATCCCAACGACAACGAAAATCAGATTTCGCCGCCTCTTTAAAGCCAAAGCGTTGATAATAATCCGGGTCACCCAAAACCACACAAGCTGGATAATCGAACTCAGCCAAACAGATTAACCCCTCTTTTACCAACGAGGCGGCGACACCTTGATTTCGCCACTCTTTTTTCACGGCCAACGGTGCAAGCCCTTGCCAATTTAAGTCTTCACCATTGAGTAATACTGGGCTAAACATCACATGACCAACGACTTCGCCGTCATCATCACAGGCCACTAAAGAGAGCGTCAAATGGCTGTTTTCCCTTAATGTCATGACCAAATTAGCTTCAGCATCTGTCTCAAAGGCTGATTTTAATAAGCGGTCAATCGCTAAGATATCCGCTGGCGCTTCAGTTCGAATAAGCATTCATTACCTCATTTTGTGTCACTGGCGATTGTACGCCCTTATGCACAAAATCTGCTAGCTGATTTATTAACATCTGGAACGGTTTTGGTAAAAGCTCTAGGTCAACACTGTCCATCAGGTTCTTCACCTCTAACCCCAGTTCGGTATCCCCTTCAATGGAGAGTCGACGTTGAAAGAACAGCGTATCAGGATCTTCTTTTCGACCAGCAATCAACACCATATCATTTAGGTTACCGCTAAAGCTGACATCTTCCACTTCCGTCTTATCAGACACAACAAGTTGTTCCGCTTGATAGCTGATATACCAATTCAAATTCAAATCGCGAATTGAAACCTTTAACCATTTCCCATCAAGAAATTCAAAGTCACCTTCTTGCAAAGCCTCATGAAATATAGTTTTCAACCCTTCTAGCAAGGCTTTTTTTTGTACAACTTGCGGTAAGAAGTGGACTGGGGATCGCAAAATTGAAGCGGCGTTTTGAACTAGTTGAGTACGAATCTTGTGAATCACGAGCGTTATCCGTTACTTTGTAATGCAATAGTACCTAATCATAATGGATGTGGGGGTGCAAATTCCTGTGATGCATCAAAAAACGTACATTGTTTGAGAACCTTTTCTAGCTTAGTAATCAAAGTTATAGTTAATGTGTTACTTACGTTGTAACATCCTCATGAATATAAGTGCTCTGGAGAGTGGTAGTAGCTTGATGCCTTCGCAACATTTACAACATTGGTTTGCAAAAATCACGTCGAACAGTCCGTTCTTTTTTGCCATCTTGAACGACCAACATAACTATGTGATGGTCAATGAACGTTATTGTGATATTGCAGGGCTGAGCACAACCGAATTGGTTGGAATGAATGACTCACAAATTCTGGGTGAGCATTTCTACCGCCATCTCAAACCTTATTATGAACGGGCATTTCAAGGAGAAACGCTTGAGACCGAACTGACTCTTCACGAGATCGATTTAGAAACGAGTTTGCATTTCTCTTTATCACCTATCATGGGTGATAAAAAAGTCGAAAATATTGTGTTTCACGCGATCGACACCTCCGAAAAACAGATCCTCATTCGCTCATTAGAAGAGTCGGAAAATAAGTTTTCAACCTTGACTAGCTTGCTTCCCGATGGATTGTTGCTGGTCGATGACGACTGCATTATCTCTGCTAACCCCGCATCGGCTCGTTTACTCGGTTTTGAAAATACCTCAGAGCTTCTTGGTGAAGAGTTATCGCGCTTGTTTGTCGATGAAAAAAGTAAAACCGTATTCAGCTCTCCACTTAGTTTATTACTCGCAGGGGCACCATTGGTCTGCCTCACTGGGCCAAAGTGTGGCTTTGAACGTAAAGTTCAACTGCACGCTGGAGCCACCGTCGTGCTGGGCAACAGCTCACAACTGATTTTGATTCAAGATGCAGAAGATGCACCTAAGCAGTTGTCTTCGACTATGCATGCCGATATCCACATTGACTCGCTGACTAACTTGTATAACCGTTTTGGTTTCACTAAACGTTTAGAACAGTTCATTCAAAATGAAACCCCCCTTGTGATGCTCTATTTAGACATTGATAACTTCAAAAACATCAATGACTCTTTAGGCCATCATATTGGCGATAAAGTCATTAAAGAGGTCTCAGCACGGCTGAAACGTTTACTACCGCAACAAGCGATTGTGGGCCACCTTGGCGGCGATGAATTTGGGCTAATACTGCCTGATCCTGAAAATAGTCGCGCCGCTGAAATGTTGGCTGAACGCATCATTTCTTTGATTAACCAACCGTTTGATCTGCACCATTTCAGTAAACGCTTAGCCTGCTCCATAGGTAGTGTCGCCTACCCTGGTGACGGTAGCGATGCACGCGTATTGTTGCAAAATGCCGATACGGCGATGTATGAAGCCAAAGATCGTGGTAGAAACCGTCTGATTAAGTTCAACGATCAAATGAACAAAGAAGCGCGCATGCGCTTATGGCTTGAAATTGAACTGCAAAAAGCGCTGCAACAAAATGGCCTTGAAGTGTGGTATCAACCGAAAGTAAATGCTCGCGACTTCAGCATCAATGGTGCGGAAGCTTTGGTGCGCTGGAAACACCCTGTGGAAGGGTATATCAACCCGGGCGCTTTTATCCCTGTCGCGGAAAAAGCTGGGCTGATTGAACATTTAGGCCGAGTGGTGATGCGTGATGTCTTCTCGACCGTAAAACGCTGGAAGCTGCAAGGCATTTTACCAGGTCGCGTGGCGATCAATTTATCGCCAGAACAGTTTTGTAACCCGAAGTTGATTGATTATATGGAAAAACTGCTTCGCACCACGGAGCTTGATCCAAACTGCATCACATTTGAACTGACCGAAAGTGCCGTCATGAGCGACAGCGAACACACCTTGCAAATGTTGAACGCGATCAAAAAACTGGGCTTTTCTCTGTCCATTGACGACTTTGGTACGGGGTATTCCTCGCTCTCTTACCTCGCTCGCTTCCCGATTGATGAACTTAAAATTGACCGCGCTTTTATAACGGATATCGATACACTTCCTAAACAAATCACCGTCATTGAAAACATCATCAATTTAGGTAAATCACTCAACTTAACGGTCGTTGCCGAAGGTGTGGAAACCCAACAACAAGCCACGCTACTCTCTAATCTCAACTGTAACTCAATTCAAGGCTTCCATTTTTATCGGCCACAACCAAGGCAGGAAGTAGAAGAGTTATTCGTTCAAAATCGTCGTCATCGTTCTACTCCCAAATAAGTAAATCTCGTTTATTCGCCCCAAACCTGCCTTACATCAAATTTGCCATTCATAATGCTTCATAAAATACCACTACTTTCCCTTAGATATCGTACGGATCAATGGAACTTTTATGTCCTGCAGGTAACCTGCCTGCTCTAAAAACAGCGATCGATTGTGGTGCAGATGCGGTTTATATCGGCTTCAAAGATGATACCAATGCTCGCCACTTTGCTGGCCTTAATTTCGCAGGTAAGAAGTTAGATAAAGCGGTGCAATATGTTCATGATCACCATAAAAAAATTCATGTCGCGTTAAATACCTTCGCCCACCCTAATGGCTTCGAGCGTTGGATTCACGCCGTCGATAATGCCGCCAGTTTAGGCGTGGATGCGTTGATCATCGCCGATATCGCGGTATTGGATTATGCCGCTAACCGATATCCAGATCTGGAACTGCATCTTTCTGTGCAAGCCTCCGCCACCAACGTCGCCGCTATCGAGTTTTATAAGCAGAATTTCAATATTAAGCGGGTGGTGTTACCGCGAGTGCTATCAATCCATCAAGTCAAACAGCTCTCACGTAATATGATGAGTGACGTCGAGCTTGAAGTATTTGCCTTTGGCAGCTTATGTATTATGTCTGAAGGGCGCTGTTATCTCTCTTCCTATATGACGGGAGAATCACCCAATACTGTCGGAGCCTGTTCGCCCGCGAAGTATGTCCGCTGGCAAGAAACGGACTCAGGTTTGGAATCTCGCTTAAACGAAATTTTGATTGATAAATACGCAGCCGGAGAAAATGCAGGCTACCCAACCTTGTGCAAAGGTCGTTTTGAAGCGCAGATCGATGGGCAACCTAAACGCTACCACGCACTGGAAGAACCAACCAGTTTAAATACGTTATCACTATTACCAGAACTGTTTGCAGCCAACGTTGCCTCCGTCAAAATTGAAGGTCGCCAACGTAGCCCTGCATATGTGGAGCAAGTGACTAAAACGTGGCGAGCGGCGATTGATCGCTACCAAGCAAATCCACAAGCCTACCAAGTAGAAACAGCTTGGAACACCGCCTTAGCCAACGTTTCTGAAGGCACGCAAACGACACTCGGCGCGTACCATCGCCAATGGCAATAAGAGAATGGAGAAGAGAATGAAATATGCGCTGGGTCCTTTACTCTATTTCTGGCCCAAACAAGAGGTAGAAAATTTTTATCAACAGGCAATCAATAGCCCTGCTGATGTGATCTATTTGGGTGAATCAGTCTGCTCCAAGCGACGTGAGATAAAACCACAACACTGGTTTGAGATCGCCAAAGCGCTTTCACAAGCGGGCAAACAGGTTGTGATCTCAACCATGGCGCTACTGGAAGCGCCGAGCGAAATCAATGTGATGAAAAAGTATATTGAGAATGGCGATTTTGCGATTGAAGCAAATGACGTTTCGGCGATTCAACTCGCCAGTGAAAAACGCCTTCCTTTTGTGGTTGGGCCCGCCGTGAATGCTTACAACGCGCGCACACTGCAACTGTTCCTAAAGCAAGGGATGATCCGTTGGTGCATGCCTGTTGAACTCTCCCGTGATTGGCTAATCAATGTATTGCAACAATGTGATGAGCTTGGTATCAAAAACCAGTTTGAAGTAGAAGTTTTTAGCCACGGATACCTGCCACTGGCTTACTCCGCACGCTGCTTTACCGCACGGGCCGAAAACCGCGCAAAGGATGAATGTGATACTTGCTGTATCAAGTATCCAACCGGAATTCAGGTTCACAGCCAAGAAGGCCAAGCGGTATTTAACCTCAACGGTATCCAAACCCAGTCGGGCTATTGCTATAACCTTGCTAATGATTTACCAAGTATGGCGGGATTAGTCGATGTCGTTCGTTTAAGCCCACTAGGTCTTGAGACATTCGAGCATCTGTCGCAGTTCAAGGCCAATGAAAAAGGAGAGCATCCCTCCCCTTTAACCAATCACCAGTGTAACGGCTATTGGCACCAATTACCGGGCCTAGCGATTCAACAAAGCTGAGCGTAGCCTCCCCCTAGAGACAAGGGGGAGGCTCTTGTTAAGCGAACACGGTTTGCTTCGAGTTATCACAAGGTAGTGCACGCAAATCTCGCCACAACATCAACCCCACCACCAAACTTAACGCAATATTGGAAATGGGGAAGGCAATCCACACACCAGTCACACCATATAACTTAGGTAACAAATACAAGAACGGTAGTTGGATCGCCATATTACCAATGGTGACAAACATCGCCTTACTGCCGCGATTGGTCGCTTGATAAAAGGCGGCGGCGACAACTAAAAATCCATCCAAAAACAGCGCGAACATATGCAGTTTTAAGCCCAGTACAGCGCTTGCCATCAATTGCGGGTCAGTTGAATTGAAGACCGCAACAACCTGAGTGGAAAACAAGTTCAGCAGCACCACAAAACCCAGCCCGCCAAGCACAGCAATGCTCATTGCAATTTTGAGCAGTTTTCTAATATGAAGATAGTTTTTGGCACCATAATTGAAGCTAACTAACGGCTGCATACCATTCGCGATGCCCTCTGCCGTTAAGTAATAAACCGTGACGATATAGCCTAATATCGCGTATGCCCCAACAAGTACTGCGCTGCCATAGTGAGCAAATAGACTGTTGTGCACCGCCACCATCATCGAACCGTAGGCATACATAAAAAAGCTTGAAGTACCAATCGCAACAACCTTAGGTAACAACGACCATTGCACCCTCATCACCGAGAGTGACAGCTGCAACTTGGCTCGCGTCGAAAAGAAATAGCCTATGCCCAATACAGTCACACTTAATTGTGCGAGTGCCGTTGCTATGGCGGCACCAGTAAGTTCCCAATGTAAAACGGCAATAAACAGATAATCAAAGAGAATATTGATTATCGCACCACTCACCATCAGCAATGTGGCTAAATTAGGGCTGTCGTCGTTTCGTAACAAGAAAGGCATCGCAATAGAGCCAAGCGTAAAGACACAAGCGATCACTAATACCTGCAAATATTGCAAGCCAAGTTCGTAGACTCGTCCTTCAACGCCTTGCCACGCAATGAAATCGTCCGCAAGAAACCATAGAATTGTCGCCACCACGGGAGCTAGCATCACAAGCAACAATAGGCCAGTAGCAAGCACTTGCTTGGCTGCCGCCATGTTCCCTTCACCTTGCTTGATCGAAGCCAGAGCACCAGTTCCTACGCCCACCAACATGCCAAGCCCTAAAATAAAGCCAATAATAGGCCACGCAACGTTAATGCCCGCCAATCCCTCAGCACCAACATAATGACCAATAAAAATACCATCCACCACTTGATACAAGCCATTGACTAACATAGCTGCCACGGTCGGAATGGTATAGCGCCAAAATTGGCGGTAAATTGAATTTTTCATAACAGACACCATAGTTAGCAAAGCTAACTATATAAGTAAATTAAAGTAATACTTTGGATAACAACATATTAAAACACAGTGCTTCTTCTTCCGAGAGATGCTTAGTCACTTGCTCTGCGACAACAGCGTACACTTTCGCTTCATCCGCTAAATGCTCACGCGCAGTATCGGTGAGAGAAACTCGGTAAGAACGCGCATCATCTTGGCATTGTGCCGTCTGAACTAACCCTTTATTTTTAAGCCTTTTAACCATATTTGATACCGATGGTTTACTCACTTCCATCTCATTAGCTAAATCAGTTAAGCGCAGTGGCAAAGAAGAGCTTTGAATCACTTTAAGGTAATCATATTCATTAAAGCTCAATTGTGAAATGGGATCAGCTTTGCTATACCGACGCCAGATTTTGGCACTAAAACGCTCTAATTTTTCTAAGTTAGCTTCTAGTTTCACTGTTTTTCAAATCAAAATGGTTATCAAGACTAACTATTTTATGGATCTTTAGATCGTTAAGCAACAAAAAAGCCGCTGAAAAAGTCAGCGGCTTTAAGGGAAAGGATATAGCAAGGTATTTATTGCTGAGACTCTGGCTGTTCTGCTTTCGCCTTAGCTAAATAGTCGGCTCTTACTTGCTGGAAAATTTTCCCCAATTCAAGATAAGCGTATCGATGCTCAACATATTCGTAGACGTTAAATGACAACGCAAGCTTGTACAAGGCGATCGCGTGCGCGTAATTTCCCTCTTGTTGGTAACGCTTAGCGAGATAAAAATAGACTTCAGTTAAACGCTGTGCTTGTATCGCATTACCGCTGCCTTCTTCTAAGATCATCTTAAAAGCTTGCTCTTCCGATATCTCTTTAAGCGTTAACGCAACCAAGAGCCATCCCCATTGATCATCTCGAACTTGATAGCGATTGAAGAGATCCACACGTGCCTGCAAAGGCTCGCTTTCACTTTGAATAATATATAGCCACAATGCACGGAAGGGATCGCTAGGATCATGTTGATAATGTGCGCGAATCTCTTCTAACGCAAGTTCTGTACGGTCGCCGTAATAAAGTGCGATGGCTCTGTTACGCTCAGCGTAAAAATTGTCAGGTTCAAGTTCTAATGTCGAATCAAATGCCTCATAAGCGGCATCAAACTCTGCAACTTGCGTGTAATACACGCCTAATAAATTAAAGATATCAGGCTGCGCCGGGTTAAGCGCGAGCGACTGCTCAAAATCTAAACGTGCTAAAGTGCGTAGCCCAACACTGTCGTAGTTGTTACCACGCTCATAAAACATTTTGGCCCGCACATCATCAGGCAGATCAGTACGTTGTAACAGTTGCGTCAAACGCGCTATCTGAACTTGTTGCTGTAATGAAGACTGCAATGGCACTGCCATCGGAGGGTATACCCATTGACTTTGATTGTCATTTTGAGTTGACGCGCAGCCCGACATTATCAGTATCAAAGCACTCAATGCGGCCGTTGGAAACCATTTCACAAATAAAACTCCTGTGTACCCCAAAGCTCAAGATAAGTGGGTGTATCGCATTAATCTAGGCATGAAAAAGGGAGCGAATAACGCTCCCTTTATATCATGCTTTATGTTGAAAAGGCGACTAAAGCGCCGTGCTTCTCAAGCTTAAAGTGGCCTTATTCAGCCGTTGGTGCTGCAACAACTTCTTCAGCTGGTTTCTCTACCGCTTCTTTCATGCTTAGACGAACACGGCCTTGGCGGTCGATTTCAAGTACTTTAACTTGAACTTCTTGGCCTTCTTTCAAGTAATCAGACACTTTCTCGATGCGTTGATCCGCGATTTGAGAAATGTGTACCAGACCATCTTTACCAGGAAGAATGTTAACGAACGCGCCAAAATCAGCCAGACGAGCGACCTTACCAGTATAGATAGCGCCGACTTCAACTTCAGCCGTGATCTCTTCAATGCGACGAATCGCTTCTTTAGCTTGAGCGCTATCGGTTGCTGCAATCTTGATTGTGCCGTCATCTTCGATTTCGATGGTTGTGCCCGTCTCTTCAGTTAGAGCACGGATCACAGCACCACCTTTACCGATCACGTCTTTGATTTTCTCAGAGCTGATCTTCATGGTGTAAATGCGTGGTGCAAATTCAGAAATCTCAGCACGAGCACCAGAGATCGCTTGATCCATCACAGAAAGGATATGCTTACGTGCACCTTGTGCTTGGTTTAGCGCAATTTGCATGATCTCTTTGGTGATACCTTCGATCTTAATGTCCATTTGCAGTGCAGTGATACCTTGGTTAGTACCCGCTACTTTAAAGTCCATGTCACCTAGGTGATCTTCATCACCAAGAATGTCAGAAAGAACAACGAAATCATCGCCTTCTTTAACAAGACCCATTGCAATACCTGCAACTGAAGACTTGATAGGTACACCTGCATCCATCAGAGCAAGAGAAGTACCACATACCGAAGCCATTGAAGATGAACCGTTAGATTCTGTGATTTCTGATACTACACGAACTGTGTATGGGAACTCTTCCACTGAAGGCATAACGGCAGCGATACCACGCTTAGCCAGTTTACCGTGGCCGATTTCACGACGCTTAGGAGAGCCTACAAAACCAGTTTCGCCCACACAGTATGGAGGGAAGTTGTAGTGTAGTAGGAAGTTATCTTTACGCTCACCTGTTAGCTCATCGATGATTTGAGCATCACGCTGAGTACCAAGAGTAGCGGTTACGATTGCCTGAGTTTCACCACGAGTAAATAGTGCAGAACCGTGAGTACGAGGAAGAATACCAGTGCGTACGTCTAGCGCACGAACCATGTCTTTTTCACGACCGTCAATACGTGGGTTGCCAGCAATAATGCTACGACGTACAACCGTCTTCTCTAGATCGTGGAAGATAGTGTGGATTTCTTTCGCATTTGCTTCAGGATCTTCAGCAAGAATTACTTTGTTTACTTCAGCAGCAATTTCATGAATACGGTCGTAACGAGCCATTTTTTCAGTGATTTTGTAAGCTTCAACAAGCTTAGCTTCTGCTAGTTCAGCGATCTTGCTGTTAAGTACTGTGTTCTCTTGAGGAGCAACCCAATCCCAAGCTGGAGTGGCAACTTCAGCAGCAAATTCATTGATCGCTTTAATCACAGCTTGTTGTTGGTCGTGGCCGTAAACAACCGCTGCTAGCATTTCTTCTTCAGTTAGGTTATCCGCTTCTGACTCAACCATCAGTACCGCGTTGTCTGTACCTGCAACCACAAGATCAAGACGAGATACAGCAAGCTCGGTCATGCTTGGGTTAAGCACTAATTGACCATCAATGTGACCCACGCGCGCCGCGCCAATAGGACCATTGAATGGAATACCAGAGATAGCAAGTGCTGCTGAAGTACCAATCATAGTTACGATGTCAGGTTGAACGTCTGGGTTTACAGACATCACTGTCGCGATGACTTGAACTTCATTTTTAAATGCATTAGGGAAAAGAGGACGAATTGGGCGGTCAATCAGACGCGCAGTCAAAGTTTCGCCTTCTGATGGACGACCTTCACGCTTGAAGAAGCCACCTGGAATTTTACCCGCTGCGTAAGTACGCTCTTGGTAGTTAACAGTAAGAGGGAAGAAGTCTTGACCTTCTACTGCTTCTTTTTTACCAACAACAGAAACGAATACCGCGGTATCGTTCATAGTGACCATAACGGCCGATGTAGCTTGGCGTGCGATAACGCCGGTTTCTAGAGTGACGGTATGATTACCGTATTGGAATGATTTCACTACTGGTTTATCAAACATTGTTTATCCTTGCTCTAGAGTTGCCTCTAGATTGAATGAAATAACACTCAAGACATTACGAATCGCGACTAGTAAAAATAGGCTCTATATCACGGGAAACAAAGCGTTGGGCTTGCCGCTCCCACTGGTATCTGAACGCTACTTTTAATAGCCGCGACCTGCTGGCCGACTTCGGTGACTGTAATGCTATGAGTATGAAGCGTTAAAGTACATACAACAGACTTTAACGGCGGGTAGTATAGCGACTTAGGAGAGATTGTGCCAAATTTAGATAACAAAAAAGGGGCTAAAAGCCCCTTTTCTGAACAAACTGATCTTAGCGACGTAGCTCAAGACGTTTGATTAGGTCTTGGTAACGACCTAAATCTTTACCTTTTAGGTAGTCTAGAAGCTTACGACGGCTTGAAACCATACGTAGTAGACCACGACGGCTGTGGTGATCGCCTTTGTGAGTTTTGAAGTGACCTTGTAGGTGGTTGATAGAAGCAGTTAGTAGTGCTACTTGTACTTCTGGTGAACCAGTGTCGCCTTCGCCACGTGCGTATTCAGCAACGATTGCCGCTTTAGTTTCTGCATTCAGAGACATAATGCTCTCCTAATAAGAGTAAGTTTAAAGGTGTAGCAGCCAATCTCTGATTCAGCCGCTACGCGAAGCCGGGATTATAGGGAAATCCCCAACGTTAAGCAATAGCTATTTAAAGCGACTCTTCGTCTCTAAAAACGACCAATCGCTTAGGCGCAACACGACCATCTTGGTCAATTTCACCCACACCGATAAAGAGTTTCTCTTCACCCATGGTCATGCGCACTGTGCCATCAAGTGGCACACCCAACACTTGCACTGGTTGGCCATGTTGTACCATGTCTGCCAACTCAGGAATAAGGTTAACTTCCGGCAAATCTTGCACCGCACTGTCCATTGGCATCAATAACGAGTCCAACACATTTTTCGGTGCGACATCATCACGCAGCGCCTGTTGCAGCAATGCATCAAGTTGCTCTAAAGTCACCATCTTCTCATATGGGTACTTCGCGACCGCAGTACGACGCAGCATGGTCACATGTGCGCCACAACCAAGCATTTCACCTAAGTCATCCACGATAGTGCGGATATACGTGCCTTTCGAACAGTGCACATCCATTTCAACTTCATCACCTTCGAAACGAATCAATTCAATATCATAGACAGTGATTTTTCGAGATTCGCGCGGAATATCAATGCCTTCACGAGCGTATTCATATAGAGGACGGCCTTGATATTTCAGTGCAGAAAACATTGACGGAATTTGGTCGGTTTCACCACGAAAACGCTCGATGCACTCTCGCAGGGTATTTAATTGCACATTGACAGGGCGTGTTTCCACTACCTCTCCGTCTGAATCAGAGGTATTGGTTCGCTCACCCAGTTTTGCAATGACTCGATAACGCTTATCTGAATCAAGTAAAAACTGAGAGAATTTTGTCGCTTCACCAAGGCAAATAGGCAACATTCCTGTTGCCAAGGGATCGAGCGCGCCAGTGTGTCCGGCTTTTTCTGCAAAATAAATACGTTTTACTTTTTGTAAGGCATCATTCGAGGAGATACCCGTTGGCTTATCCAGTAAAATTACCCCGTTGATTGGGCGACCTTTACGACGACGAGCCATCTATTCATTCCCTTCTTCTGCAGACGCTTCATCTTCACGTCCTGCATCTTTCTGTCTGCGCTTATCATTGCTGACCACTTCAGTCACCAAGTTGGACATGCGCATACCTTCAACCAAAGTATTGTCATAAGTGAAGCGAATTTCTGGTGTCAAACGTAAGCGAATACGTTTGCCAAGCATCATGCGGATATGAACTTCATGCTCTTTTAACGCAGCTAAGCAGCTTTCTGGGGTCTGCTCACCAACGCATAGAAACGTCACAAACACTTTTGCATAAGCAAGGTCACGTGACACTTCGACTTCTGAAATAGTCACCATACCTAAGCGTGAGTCGCGGACTTCACGTTGTATGATCATGGCGAGTTCTTTTTGCAGCTGTTGGGATACGCGCTGCGTGCGGCTAAATTCTTTTGACATATCTTTTCTCACATATAGAAAGAATGGGGGGATGGTTCAACCCAGCCCCCCATGGTGTATTCAACAACCGATTACTGTCTATTTCAATACAGCAACGTCAGTCAATTAATCCAGTGTACGTTTAATTTCCACTGTTTCGAAGACTTCAATTTGGTCACCAACGCGAACATCATTGTAGTTCTTAACGCCGATACCACATTCATAGCCATTCTTCACTTCTTGCACGTCATCTTTAAAGCGACGTAGCGACTCAAGCTCACCTTCGTAGATAACCACGTTATCACGTAGAACACGGATAGGGCTATTACGTTTTATAACGCCTTCAGTCACCATACAACCAGCAACTGCGCCTAGTTTAGGTGATTTGAATACTTCACGAACCTGAGCAAGACCAATGATCTCTTGCTTAAACTCTGGTGCTAGCATGCCGCTCATGGCCGCTTTTACTTCATCAATCAATTGGTAAATGATTGAGTAGTAACGTAGGTCTAAGTTTTCAGATTCGATAGTACGACGAGCTGATGCATCAGCTCGAACGTTAAAGCCAAGCACGATAGCGTTAGAAGCTGCTGCAAGTACTGCGTCAGTTTCTGTGATACCACCCACACCAGAACCCACGATGTTCACTTTCACTTCATCAGTTGAAAGGTTACGCAGTGAATCAGCAATGGCTTCAACCGAACCTTGAACGTCTGCTTTTAGTACCACGTTCAATTCAGCCACTTCGCCCGCTGTCATGTTAGAGAACATGTTTTCAAGCTTAGATTTCTGCTGACGTGCAAGCTTCACATCACGGAATTTACCTTGACGATAATTTGCCACTTCACGTGCTTTACGCTCATCACGAACTACTGTTGCTTCATCACCGGCAGCTGGAACACCAGACAAACCTAGAATTTCAACAGGAATTGATGGGCCCGCTTCCGTAACTTCGTTACCAGTTTCGTCGCGCATCGCACGAACACGGCCATATTCTTGACCACACAGTACGATGTCGCCTTTGCGTAGTGTTCCTGATTGAACAAGAACGGTTGCTACAGGGCCACGGCCTTTATCAAGACGAGATTCAACCACCACACCAGACGCCATACCATCTTTAACAGCATGAAGCTCAAGAACTTCAGCTTGAAGTAGGATAGCTTCTAGTAGGCCATCAATATTAGTTCCCTGTTTCGCAGAGATGTGAACAAACATGTTCTCACCGCCCCACTCTTCAGGAATGATGTTGTGTTGAGCAAGCTCATTTTTCACGCCATCTGGGTTCGCACCATCTTTATCGATTTTGTTCACTGCAACGATAAGTGGCACATTCGCCGCTTTCGCATGTTGAATCGCTTCAACCGTTTGTGGCATCACGCCATCATCTGCTGCAACAACCAATACAACGATATCTGTCGCTTGAGCACCACGAGCACGCATTGAAGTAAACGCAGCGTGTCCAGGAGTATCAAGGAAGGTGATCATACCGTTTGGTGTTTCAACGTGGTAAGCACCAATGTGCTGAGTAATACCACCGGCCTCGCCTGATGCAACGTGTGTGCGACGGATGTAATCAAGTGTTGATGTCTTACCGTGGTCAACGTGACCCATGATGGTCACAACTGGCGCACGAGGCACTGCTTCAAACTTGTTATCACGGTCAGAAAGGATCGCTTCTTCCAGTTCATTCTCTTTGCGGATGAGAACTTTATGACCCATTTCTTCAGCGACTAATTGCGCGGTTTCTTGGTCGATCACTTGGTTGATGGTTGCCATTGCGCCCATCTTCATCATCACTTTGATAACTTCAGTTGCTTTCACTGACATTTTGTTTGCCAGTTCAGAAAGAACAATCGTTTCACCGATCACAACATCTTGCTTAGCGACAACCGCTGTTTTATCAAAACCATGTTGCATCGATGCAGGTTTAGCCATACGACCTTTACGAGCTTTGCCTCGGCGCGTACCGCGCTCTTGCTTATCATCCTGAGATGAGATTTTGCTCTTATTAGCTTTCGTAGATTTACGGCTAGCACCTTCTTCACGGCGATCTGCTTCATCTTCGGCTTCACGTGCATACGTTGAAGTCGTAACATGGTAATCTGTATTTTCTTCCATACTACCCTTTTTCTCTTCTTCAGCAGACCAACGCTCTTTATTCTTCTCAGCCAATTCACGTGCTATTTCTAGCTGGCGCTGACTTTCCTCTTCAGCTTTACGTAATGCTTCGGCTTCTTGACGACGTTTAAGCTCTTCGGCTTCTTTTCGCGCTGCTTCTTGCTTCATTTTATTTTCAGCAGAAAGTTCTGGTTTCACTGCAGAACGTTTTGCTTTCTCATCCGCGTTAGCTGTTGCATTCGTTTGTGCTTCAACCTTCGCTTTCTCTTGTGCCTCACGCTTCGCTTTTTCTTCGGCTTCACGCTTTGCTTTTTCTTCGGCTTCGCGCTCTGCTTTTGCTTGTGCTTCACGCGCTGCTAATTCTTGTGCTTCACGTTGCGCGGCTTCTTCCGCTTCACGTGTTGCTTCATCGTCTACTGCACTGCGCTTAACGTAGGTACGTTTTTTACGCACTTCAACTTGAACATTCTTACTTTTGCCGCCGCCGGCATTGACGCTCAATGTGCTGCGTGTTTTTCGCTGCAACGTCAAACGAGTCGGCTCTGAGTCACCAGTGGTATCACCGTGCTCTTTTCTAAGATGTGACAGTAGCTTATGCTTTTCATCATCAGAAACGTTATCAGAACTCGTTTTGTTCATGCCTGCATCAGCAAGTTGTTCTAACAAGCGGTCAACTGGCGTACCAATTTCTTCACTCAGTGCTTTAACTGTAAGTTGTGTCATGCCGCTCTCTCCCCTTGCTGAGAATTATTCTTCTTCGCTAAACCAACAAATATTGCGCGCTGCCATGATCAATTGACCGGCACGCTCTTCTGTTAGACCTTCAATATTTTCGAGGTCATCAATACCTTGGTCAGCAAGATCTTCTAATGTGACTATGCCTTTCGCTGCGAGTTTAAAGGCCATTTCACGCTCTAAACCTTCTAGTGCGAGCAGATCTTCTGCTGGCTCTAGCCCTTCAAAAGACTCTTCTTGTGCTAGCGCAATCGTGGTCAACGCATTCTTCGCGCGAGTACGCAATGCTTCGATGATATCTTCATCTAGGCCGTCAACTTCAAGTAGCTCAGCAACTGGCACATAAGCCACTTCTTCAAGCGTTGAGAAGCCTTCTTCAACCAATAACTCAGCGAAGTCTTGCTCGATATCGAGGTACTTCATGAAGTTTTCAATAGAAGCCATCGATTCTTCTTGATGTTTTTTCTGTAGATCAGCAACCGTCATAACATTCAATTCCCAACCAGTCAGTTGAGAAGCGAGACGTACGTTTTGACCATTACGACCAATTGCTTGCGCTAGGTTATCCGCTTCAACAGCAATATCAATTGAGTGCGTATCTTCATCCATGATGATCGATGCAACATCTGCTGGTGCCATTGCATTGATAACAAATTGAGCTGGGTTATCATCCCAAAGAACGATATCAATGCGCTCACCGCCGAGCTCACTCGATACGGCTTGAACACGTGCTCCACGCATACCGACACACGCGCCCACAGGGTCAATGCGTTTGTCATTGGTTTTGACTGCAATTTTCGCACGCGAACCCGGATCACGAGCCGCGGCTTTCAATTCAATCAGCTCTTCACCGATTTCTGGCACTTCTACACGGAATAGCTCAGCGAGCATTTCTGGTTTTGAACGAGTAATGAAGAGTTGGAATCCGCGCGCTTCAGGGCGTACAGCATATAGCAGACCACGAACTCGGTCACCTGGACGAAAGTTTTCACGCGGTAGCTGGTCATCACGTAAAATAACCGCTTCAGCGTTATTACCTAAATCCAGAATAACCGAATCACGGTTTACTTTCTTAACAACGCCAGTAACCAACTCACCTTCGTTATCAATAAACTGTTCGACGATTTGCGCACGTTCAGCTTCACGCACTTTTTGTACGATAACTTGTTTTGCTGTTTGTGTTGTAATACGGTCAAAGGTCACTGATTCAATTTGATCTTCAATATATTGACCAAGTTCAGCTGTTTCGTCGTCGTATTTAGCTGCATCGTATGAAATTTCTTTTGTTGGATGTTCAACATTTTCAACGATTAACCAACGGCGAAAAGTTTCAAACTCACCCGTTTTACGGTCGATAGCAACACGTACATCGACTTCAATTTCATGTTTCTTCTTTGTTGATGTGGCAAGCGCAGTTTCAAGCGCCTCAAAAATACGCTCACGAGGTACGGCCTTCTCGTTCGAAACCGCCTCAACTACCGCTAAAATTTCTTTACTCATTTAATCTAGCCTCTTAAGCTCTTTTCTCTAGGAGAACTAAAATTTAGGGATCAGGTTAGCTTTAGAAATATTGCTTAGCGCAAATAGTTCTTCTTTCCCATCAACGCTAATTGCAACGGTTTCGCCATCAATAGAATGGATAATTCCTTTCCATTTGCGACGGTTGCCGACACCCATTTTCAAAACGATGCTGACTTCGTGACCAATAAACTGTTCATAATGCGCTGCTTTAAAAAGTGGTCTCTCTAAACCTGGTGAAGAAACTTCTAGGTTGTAAGCCACAGAAATTGGATCTTCAACATCGAGCACAGCACTCACTTGATGGCTCACTTCTGCGCAATCATCAACGTTAATACCGTTTTCATGATCAATATAGATGCGTAATGTTGAGTGCTCTCCGGCACGAATAAATTCTAATCCAACTAACTCATAACCTGATGCAGCTACTGGAGCGTCAAGCATTTCAGTAAGTTGTCTTTCTAAACCAGTCATTTAAACCACTCCAGAAACAAAAAAAGGGCACAGAGCCCAATTTAAATTCCAAGCAACTATCTGAAAATCTCATACTTGAGAAACTCAGATAACAAAAAACCCCGATTAGTCGGGGTTTTTTGTTGCTGGACCCTGATGATTGAGAATCTAAATTCTCAATTGCAGTGAGGTTGACACTGCACAAACTTGCATCCAAAACCCAAAAAGAATTGGTTGCGGGGGCCGGATTTGAACCGACGACCTTCGGGTTATGAGCCCGACGAGCTACCAAGCTGCTCCACCCCGCGTCCGACTTGCGAGCATTATACGCTCTATCAAGTGATTTACAAGTTTGTAAATAATGGTGCCGAGAGAGGGACTCGAACCCTCACACCTAAGGCGCTAGCACCTCATGCTAGTGTGTCTACCAATTTCACCATCTCGGCAATTATTTGTACTTATCTAAGATAAGTTATTGCGGGATTTCGTCACCAGATTTTACTGGAACGTCACTCGCTGTATCCGTAGTTTGCTCAATCACTTGACCTTTAGTTGGGTCAATCCATTGTGATTCAGTTTTATGCGTAGACAAATTGCCCAATGCCAAACTAAGAATGAAGAATACGGTTGCAAAAATTGCAGTCATTCGGGTTAGGAAATTTCCTGAGCCACTAGCACCAAACACAGTGTTTGACGCGCCAGCACCGAAAGAGGCTCCCATATCTGCGCCTTTACCTTGTTGAATTAACACTAGGCCAATGATACCAAGCGCTGCCAACAGGTAAATCACAAGTAGAACTGTAAACATTACTTCCACCTATGTTCCAAATAGTTGAGCCAGCGCCGTTCTTATCAACTGACTTGAACAAGGCTAGCGACCTCCTCAACGAAGGCGGACGCAATACTAACGAATGCATCCCATGCTGACAAGGAGTATTTTATAAAAAAATGGAGTTTATGCTTCAAGCGGTTAAAAAAAGGGCAACAACACCCTATGTGTACAGCTAACCATAAGATTTCAAGCCAAATTACGGTCATGAAATCCTAGGTTAACTCATATTATTTGTCTGGTTAGCAATTATCTTTAACCGCTTGCGCTATCTTTAATGCTGAATTTTTTACTAGCTCAGCATCTTCCCCTTCCACCATCACGCGCAATAAAGGTTCAGTACCTGATTTACGCAAGAGCACTCGACCTTGGCTACCAAGTTCCGCTTCTACGGCAGCTACTGCCGCTTTTACCGCTTCGGCTTCTAATGGGTTGGAATCACCACTAAAACGTACGTTTTCTAAAACCTGCGGGTAAAGCGTCATGCCTTTAGCCAGTTCATTGAGCGACATTTCACTGCCCACAACGGAAGCAAGAACTTGCAACGCCGCAACAATCGCATCACCCGTAGTCACTTTGTCTAGCAGTATGATGTGCCCTGAATTTTCTGCGCCAATTTTCCAACCTTTTGCCAGCAATTTTTCCATCACATAACGGTCACCAACCGCCGCTCGCACAAAAGGGATACCTAACTGCTTTAAGCCGTTTTCCATACCAAGGTTTGTCATTAGCGTTCCAACAACACCACCTTTTAATTCTCCACGTCTCAGGGCATCACGGGCGATGATATAGGCAATTTGATCTCCATCCACTTTATTGCCAAGCTCATCAACCATAATTAAGCGATCGCCATCACCATCAAATGCCAGCCCTAAATCTGCTTTTTCTGCCACAACGCGCTGTTGCAACGCACGGACATCCGTTGCTCCAACTTCGTCATTAATATTCAGACCATCTGGCTCAACCCCCATTGCTATCACTTCAGCGCCAAGTTCCTTAAAGACATTAGGAGCGATGTGATAGGTGGCACCATGAGCACAGTCAACGACGATTTTCAGCTTTGATAAATTCCATTGCGATGGAAAGGTACTTTTACAAAACTCGATATACCGCCCTGCAGCGTCGACCATACGTGAAGCCTTACCAAGTTCGGCAGACTCGACACACTCAATCGGTTTATCCAATTCAGCTTCGATCTCCAATTCAATTTCATCAGGTAATTTAGTCCCTTCGGATGAGAAGAATTTGATGCCGTTATCGTAATAAGGGTTATGCGACGCTGAGATAACGATCCCCGCTTCTGCACGAAAGGTTTGAGTCAGGTAAGCAACAGCTGGCGTCGGCATAGGTCCGGTAAAAATCGCCTTTAATCCTGCAGCGGCTAAGCCCGCTTCTAGAGCCGACTCAAGCATGTAACCTGAAATACGCGTATCTTTACCAATAATGACTTTTTTCGTGCCTTGTTTTGCCAATACACGTCCAGCCGCCCAGCCAAGTTTTAATACGAAATCGGGAGTGATAGGATACTGTCCAACTTTACCGCGGACACCATCTGTACCAAAGTAACGTCTTTTGTCAGACATGATTTTTCCTTAATTATTATTGTTAACTATTTTGAATAATGGTTTGTACTATTTTCATTGCTTCAATGGTTTCGTTCACATCATGGACACGAATAATCTGTGCACCTTTCATTGCAGCTACAGCTGCACAGGTAACGCTCGCCACCATACATTCAGCTGGTTTTTTATTGAGTAGTTTAAAAATCATTGACTTACGGGACATCCCAGCCAATATCGGCAAACCTAGTTGATGAAATACGTCTAGATGTGCAAGCAGATAATAATTATGCTCAATGGTTTTGCCAAATCCAAAACCGGGGTCGAGGATAATATTTGCACGCGCGATCCCTGCGCGCTCGCACGCTGCGACTCGATCTTCTAGAAAGAGCTTAACATCCGCTAACACATCTTGATAATGTGGGCTGGTTTGCATCGTTCGTGGCTGGCCTTGCATATGCATGATACAGACAGGCACTTGTGCTTTAGCCGCAACCTCTAATGCCCCCGGCTCTTGCAGTGCACGAACATCATTAATCAAGTCAGCACCAGCCTCAACCGCCTGACGCATCACTTCAGCTTTACTGGTGTCAATTGAAATCCAGACGTCATACTTTGCACGAATAGCTTTAATAATAGGAATAACACGAGATAATTCGTCATCGAGAGTCACTTCTGGAGCCCCCGGCCGAGTTGACTCCCCTCCAATATCAATAATGCTGACACCTGCGGTAATCATTGTATCGGCATGCTCTAGTGCCAAATCTAGCGCGTTAAATTTTCCACCATCGGAAAATGAATCCGGAGTCATGTTCAAGATACCCATGACATGAGGACGATCGAGGATAAGTGTCTTTGTTGGGGTTTGAATCTTCATTTTGCTCTAAAACACAAAAACCCCGAGAAAGCTCGGGGTTTAATTTGAATATTAACGATTACTCAGCATCTTTCTTTTCTGAGGACTCAGTGGCTACTTCGTCTTCTGCTGCTGGCTCTACTTTTGGCTCTTGAGCTTTTTCCGCTTCCGCTTTTTCTGCTTGAGCTTTGGCTTGATCAGCCCAACCTGCAGGTTCGCGAATCTCGGTTTTACGCTCCATTAAGTCATCAATTTGGCCTGCATCAATCGTTTCGTATTTCATCAACGCATCTTTCATTGCATGCATAATATCCATATTTTCTTCAAGGATTTTACGCGCACGATCATAGTTGCGGTCAATAATTTTACGAACTTCGTCATCAATCAACTTAGCAGTATCTTCAGACACATGCTTAGTTTGAGTCACGCTGCGCCCTAAGAAGACTTCACCTTCATCTTCTGCATACAACAATGGGCCAAGTTTTTCCGAAAAGCCCCATTGCGTAACCATTTTACGAGCAATGGCTGTCGCGCGTTCGATATCGTTTGATGCACCAGTTGAAACGTTTTCTGGGCCGTAAATTAACTCTTCCGCTAAACGACCGCCATACAAGCTTGAAATCATAGACTCAAGATGCAGCTTCGACATGCTAACTCTGTCTTGTTCAGGCAAGTACATCGTTACACCTAAAGCTCGACCACGTGGAATAATCGATACTTTATAAACAGGGTCATGTTCAGGCACCAAACGACCAACAATGGCGTGTCCTGCTTCATGATAAGCTGTTGATGCTTTAGTTTCTTCAGACATCACCATCGAACGACGTTCAGCACCCATCATGATTTTGTCTTTTGCTAACTCAAACTCAACCATTGAAACATTGCGTTTGTTACCGCGAGCAGAGAATAACGCGGCCTCGTTCACTAAGTTCGCCAAATCGGCACCAGAGAAACCCGGTGTTCCGCGAGCAATCAATGAAGGTTCAACATCACCAGCTAAAGGTACTTTACGCATATGAACTTTCAAGATCTGTTCACGACCGCGAACATCAGGTAAACCGACCACCACTTGACGGTCAAAACGCCCCGGACGCAGCAGTGCTGGGTCTAAAACGTCTGGACGGTTAGTTGCCGCAATGACGATAACGCCTTCATTGCCTTCAAAACCATCCATTTCAACCAACATTTGGTTTAAAGTCTGCTCACGTTCATCGTGACCGCCGCCGACACCCGCACCACGTTGGCGACCTACCGCATCAATCTCATCAATAAAGATGATACAAGGTGAAGCCTTTTTCGCTTGCTCGAACATGTCACGTACACGAGATGCACCGACACCGACAAACATTTCAACGAAATCAGAACCAGATATAGTGAAGAACGGTACTTTTGCCTCACCAGCAATTGCTTTTGCCAGTAATGTTTTACCTGTACCAGGAGGACCAACCATCAAAACACCCGTTGGAATTTTCCCACCCAGTTTTTGGAAGCGACTCGGATCACGCAAGTAATCCACAAGCTCTTTCACATCTTCTTTCGCTTCGTCACAACCAGCCACATCACCGAACGTGGTTTTGATTTGCTCTTCACTCATCATACGAGCTTTGCTCTTACCAAATGACATGGCACCTTTGCCACCGCCACCTTGCATTTGACGCATGAAGAATATCCAAACACCGATCAGTAGGATCATGGGGAACCAAGAGATAAAAATGGTCCCGAGCAAACTTTGCTCTTCTGGTGGTGTACCTTGTACTTTAACGTTTTGATTAATCAAATCATCAAGCAGTTTTTGATCGTACACGGGCATGTAAGTTACATAGCGAGTACCACCGCCTCTACGAGTAAAGGAAATTTCACTATTGTTAAATTGAGCTTCTTGAATCTGGCCTTGGCCAACTTCCTGTACGAACGTGGTGTAATCCACTGCTTTGCCGTTACTATCACCAGGGCCAAAGCTCTGGAATACCGACATTAAAACGACAGCTATAACTAGCCACAGAATTAAATTTTTTGCCATATCACTCAAGGTGTAAGCCTCGCGATAACTAATTGTAATTAAAGGTAGGGTACTACAGTTTGTAACCTGTAGCCATATGTTAACTTATGCCTTGTACAGCAAAAACGTTAACCTTTGTAACCAGTGGCTACAACAAAGACTTCTCTTGAGCGAGCTCGCGAAGAGTCTGGTTTTCTTATTTTCACGACTTTAAACAGGTTTCGAACTTCTTTGACATAATCATCAAAGCCTTCTCCCTGAAAAACCTTGACCACAAAACTACCATTTGGAGTAAGAACTTGTCGACACATATCTAGAGCTAGTTCAACCAAATACATTGCCCTTGGCTGATCAACCGAATTATTTCCGGCGATGTTAGGTGCCATGTCTGACATCACTACATCAACCATATCAGGCTGTATACGATCTAATAGTGCTTCCAGTACGGCCTCTTCACGAAAATCGCCTTGTAAGAAAGCAACGCCAACAATAGGATCCATCGGCAAAATATCACACGCGATCACTCGGCCTTTATCACCGACGATACCCGCTGAATATTGAGACCACCCACCGGGAGCCGCCCCTAAATCCACAACAGTCATTCCTGGCCTAAGCAGTTTATCTTTATTTTGAATCTCTTCTATTTTGAAAATAGCACGCGAACGATAACCTCTCTTTTTGGCTTCATTCACGTATTTATCATCAAAATGTTCTTTCAACCAGCGACTAGAGCTGGCCGAATGCTTCTGTTTACTCATTCGATTCCTAACTGAAATGTTTCCATCCAAGAAAGTATGGTAGAAAATATAGTCTTCAGGGATAGATGGCGTTAAAATAGCTTTTTTCAACCCTTATATTAAATAAAATTGGCCGCATAATGAACCTAAGCACCAAACAAAAGCAGCACCTTAAAGGCCTAGCACACAGTTTGAAACCTGTTGTACTGATGGGCGCGAATGGACTCACTGAGGCTGTTCTAGCGGAAATCGAGATTGCCCTCAACCACCACGAACTGATCAAAGTGAAAGTAGCATCAGAAGATCGCGAAACTAAGCAGTTGATTATCGATGCTATCGTGCGTGAGACTGGCGCAGAAAAAGTACAAACCATTGGTAAGATTCTCGTACTATTTCGTCAAACCGAGCAACGTAAAATCGAGATCCCTCGTAAGTAATCAGTCGCGTTATCGACGCTCTGACTCTGATGGATACAGACAAAAAAAGGTCGCACACTGCGACCTTTTTGATTGTTGTTGAAATGAATTAGAGGTATTCAACTTTATCGATTTCGAAATCTTTATCACCACCAGGAGTGGCGATAATCACCTCATCACCTTCCATTTTACCGATCAAACCGCGGGCAATCGGTGAGCTGACAGAAATGCGCCCAGATTTAATCTCAGCTTCATCTTCACCCACAATCTGGTAGCGTTTCACTTCATCAGTATCACTGTCAATCAATGTTACTGTTGAACCAAAAATCACTTTGCCTGTATTTTCCATTTTAGTGATATCGATCACCTGAGCAACAGATAGCTTATATTCAATATCACGAATTTGAGCCTCACAAATACCTTGCTCTTCTCGAGCAGCGTGATATTCCGCATTTTCTTTTAGGTCGCCAAGTTCACGTGCGGTTGCAATAGCTTGGGTAATTTGTGGACGTAATTTTAGCAGCCTATCTAACTCTTCGCGCAGCAATTGTTCACCACGAACTGTCATTGGAACTTTTTCCATTTTATACCTCTAATGCCAAAATTCGTATTTGGGCAAAACAAAACTACCCAACACAACAAAGGTTAGGTAGTACATGGATTAACATAGTTGCTAATCAGTGTAATCAAACTTCGTGACTAAATCATCTTAAATCACACGTGACCCCTGTCAGGTTTCTGTGAATGAGTTTAGGGGAAAGTGATAAAAAACAGACACAAAGCTCATTTTCACGAATGTTTTCGCACAAAAAACCGACCCACCTCACTAAAAAAAAATAAAAAACAAACTATTCGGACCAGTTGATAAAAACCAATAAAACAAATAAAAAACAAAGACTTGATATTTATTTATACGAAATAAAACGGTGTTCATAAACCTGTTTTATATCATTTTACTAACTAATTTCGGAACTTAAGAGTAAAAAGTAGAACACGAAATGCTAGTAACGTTTGGTTGTACGTTAGTGAAGGTTTACAAAACCCAACCTATGCAACTCAATGTTCAAAAGCACTCGAAGGACGATATAGACGTCGCAAATAAAAATATTTATGGACAGTAAATTAGGACTAATAAGATGAACAAAACTCTGATTGCTTTAGCAGTATCAGCTGCTGCAGTAGTAACTGGTGTAAATGCTGGTGAGCTATACAACCAAGACGGTACATCTCTAGAAATGGGCGGCCGCGCAGAAGCACGTCTTTCTCTTAAAGATGGCAAAGCGAAAGATGAATCACGCGTGCGTCTAAACTTTCTAGGTAAAGTAGCGATCAACGACAGCCTATACGGTGTTGGTTTCTACGAAGGTGAATTCACTACTAACGACCAAGGCACAAACAAAACTAACGACAGCCTAGACAACCGTTATACTTATGCTGGTATCGGCGGTAACTTCGGTGAAGTAACTTACGGTAAAAATGACGGCGCGCTAGGTGTTATCACTGACTTTACTGATATCATGTCTTACCACGGCAACTCAGCAGCGTATAAAATCGCTGTAGCAGACCGCGTAGACAACATGGTTGCTTATAAAGGTCAATTTGCTGATCTAGGCGTTAAAGCAAGCTACCGTTTTGCTGACCGTCAAGAAAGCACGTCTGCAATCACAGACAACAATGCAGATGGCTACTCTCTATCAGCTATCTACGCAATCGGCGACACTGGCGTTAAGCTAGGTGCGGGTTACGCAGATCAAGATACAGCAGCGAATGCGTCTTCTGATCAATATATGCTAGCAGCGTCTTACGCTATCTCTGATTTCTACTTCGCTGGTACTTTTGTTGATGGTCAAGACAAAGCAGCAAATAGCAAAACAGATAAAACTGGTTATGAGCTAGCAGCAAAATACACTATGGGTCAAGCTGTATTCACTTCTACTTACAACTACCTAGAGTCTAAAAATTCTGGCGCTAAAAAAGATGAAGCTGATAACTTTGCAGTTGATGCAACTTACTTCTTCAAACCTAACTTCCGTTCGTACATCTCTTACAACTTCAACCTACTTGATTCAGACAAAGTAGGTAAAGCTAAATCTGAAGACGAACTAGCACTAGGTCTACGTTACGACTTCTAATTCTTGGCTTAATGTCATAGATTTAAAACGCCTGCTTGCTAGCAGGCGTTTTTTTATCTCGCTATACTGTATGCACACTCCGCCCTGAAATGCCGTGTTATGCTCTTATTAAACCGCAGTGCTTTTTTATTCATCCTCTCGTTCTTCTTTCCTTTATCGACTTTGGCGTATACGCCTTTGCAAACACTGCCACAAGGTACTCGGGTGGGTTTATTCGTTCACTCTTTAGCCACTGAACAGGTTTTTCAAGATACTAATAACATGCAAGCGCTTTTCCCTCCTGCCAGCACTTTAAAAATGCTCACCGCGCTTGCCGCCACGCTAGAGCTTGGCGAACAATTTCGCTTCACGACTCAGCTAACTCAACATGGCGATGACATTGTTATTCACTTCTCTGGCGACCCTACGTTAACCAGCCAAGATATGAAGCAGCTACTCAGCGAGCTAAAAAAACAGGGCATCTCACAAATAAAAGGCAACCTTTGGTTAGATAATTCAGCCTTTTCAGGTTACGACCGCGCGGTTGGATCACCTTGGGATATTCTGGGGGTATGCTATAGCGCCCCATCAAGTGCAATCACTCTGGATGGTAATTGTGTGCAAGCCTCTATTTATACGCAGCCGAACGGGAAAACTCGGGTTTATGTGCCTGATCACTATCCCATTCACGTGACCAGCTACGCAAGAAGTGTTACTAAGACTGAACAAGAGAGCGCTCGCTGTGATTTAGAACTGCGTACTTCAGAGCAGAACCATTACCAGCTCGACGGCTGTTTGGCCGAGCGAGCACAACCTCTGCCACTAAAGTTTGCCGTGCAAGACCCAAACTTATACGCCACACGTATGATTTATAAGCAACTCAAACAAGTGGGCATTGAATTGCTAGGCGAGGTTAAGCTGGGTGTAAAGCAAGATGAACTGAGCATAGAAAAGGATTCATTGATAGCAACACATCAATCTATGCCACTGTACCCGTTGTTAGAAATGATGCTTAAAGAGTCTGACAATTTGATTGCTGACAGTTTAACCAAAACACTTGGCCAGCATTTTTTTATTCAACCCGGCAGTTTTAGTAATGGCACCGAGGCGATCAAGCAGATCCTTTTTTCTCGAACAGGCATCAACTTGGCACAAGCTCAGTTGGCTGATGGTTCGGGTTTATCACGTAACAACCGCCTGTCAGTACAAAATATGGTGGATGTGCTGAATTACATTTGGATTAATAATCAAACCCTTAAGCTTATTGATATCATGCCTAAAGCAGGTGAATCCGGTACCTTACAGTACCGACGTAGTATGCGTGGCCAAGCTATACAAGGGCAGCTGATTGCCAAAAGTGGTTCGCTTTATGGAACGCATAACATGGCGGGCTTCGGTTTAGATAAACAAGGAAAACCGAGTACGTTATTTGTTCAATTCATCACTGATTATTATCCGCAAGATCAAGGCGATAACACTAGTGTTACCGCCCCGATTGCTCAATTTGAGACGCTCTTCTTTGAAGATGTCGTTAAGTTCAGTCAGCTCAGTCCTAATGAATAGTTCACCACGTTAAAGTAGATCCACATACCCGAAATATCGACGATAGAAGCCAGTACAGGGCTAACTAATACCGCAGGATCTAAGTTAAAAACGCGCGCAGCAATGGGTAATAAACCGCCAATCGTCGTTGAAATGGTGACTTGGATAAAGAGCGCAACCGCAATTGCAAACGCAATGTTTTCTAGTGGAAAGCCTCCGGTTGAGTTGGCATCACTAAACAACATAATGCGAGCCACCATCACCGCAGAGATAGCCAACGCAAGGCAAACCGCAACACGGCACTCCTTCCACAATACACGCAACCATTGACGTTTGCGTAATTCACCAACCGCCAACGCGCGCACGACTAACGTCGCAGCTTGCGAGCCAGTATTCCCACCTGCAGCGGCAATAACAGGCATATACACAGCTAAGAGCACAAGCTGACTCAATGTATCTTCATACTGGGTAATAATCAGCCCGGATACGATACCAAGTAGTGCCAATACAATAATCCAGCCAATACGCTGCTTCACATGTTCAATCACGCTAGTGGTTAAATAGCTTTGTGCCGTTTCAACTTCTGAGTAAATAAACCCCAATTGGTTAGCGTAATGGCGAGCGCGAATGTCATAGCCCCCTTTATCTAATTCACTGAGTAGTTGCTGAACATAACCAATAGTACAGTGACGTAAAATCGCTACTGCCTCTTCGATAGGCATCACTGCCAATAAATGTACCTGTTTTTGCTGTTCGTACTGCAAAAATGCATTACGAGCCGCACCAATCTCTTCCAAAGAAAAGTTAGGTGAATTTTCAATATAAATGTTGCTCATTACCGTCATGGCGAATCTCCCGATTGGCAAAGGTAACGACCATCGAAATGATACCCAAATGCAATATATTGGTGAGCAATGACGTCATTGTTCATCAATGTAATTCACAGATAAGTTTTCATCTCAAACTAGAGAGCAGGAGAAAAATCGAGAGGTGTAAATCAGAAAAGATAAGCCCTACCACTGAAGGTAGGAGCGAAGATCGCCAATACCGAAAGCGGTTATTTTTCTCCCTTCATACTAGGGGGATGGTCGGTATTGTTCATAAAAATCTCCGAAAGTACTGCTCAATTAGCAGTGCGCAAATTGTACCAAAGCCTTTGGCGAAATACACTCTGATCTTTGCATCCAATGCGTTCCAATTTCACACATACCCAACCATACCATTCAGATTGAAGATTTTAATATGCCAAGATCAGGCCCAGCAAAAAAGCGCCCTTAGGCGCTTTGATGAATAGACGGTTCACTTTACTGTGATTTTTACTTTACAGTAACTCGTGCGAACTTACGCTTGCCGACTTGGTAAACATAAGTCCCCGCGGCTGGTACATTTTTGCTGTCGTCGATTTTTTCGCCATCTTGTTTGGCACCGCCTTGCTTGATCATTCGCATCGCATCAGACGTTGAAGCCACTAAACCCGCCTCTTTGAGCAGGTTAGTGATAGCAATACCCGCTGCAAATTCAAATTCTGGCATCTCTTCTGGCATCGCACCTTTTTGGAAGCGGTTGATGAACTCTTGCTCAGCCGCATCCGCCTCTTCTTTAGAGTGAAAACGTGCAATGATCTCTTTCG
This sequence comes from Vibrio sp. 2-2(8), assembly GCF_963888495.1. Classification (NCBI taxonomy): domain Bacteria; kingdom Pseudomonadati; phylum Pseudomonadota; class Gammaproteobacteria; order Vibrionales; family Vibrionaceae; genus Vibrio; species Vibrio sp. 2-2(8). The sequence continues at coordinate 90,875 of NZ_CAWPJM010000055.1, forward strand.
CCAACAAGATTTTAAGATCGCGTGGGTTCGTGCCATTTTCAACATCAGCTTTGAACTGTGCGACTTCTTCCAATGGACGGAAAGAAAGCAGCTCGTAGTAGCTCCACATTAATGTGTCAGAGATCGACATGATTTTGCCAAACATTTCACTTGGCGATTCACTGACACCAATGTAGTTGTGCGCTGATTTGGACATTTTTTTCTCGCCATCCAAACCAACAAGCAGTGGCATCATCAAGACAACTTGTGGTTTTTGACCATGTGCTTTTTGCAGTTCACGGCCCATCAATAGGTTGAATTTTTGGTCAGTACCGCCAAGCTCAACATCTGTCTCCATTGCGACTGAATCATAACCCTGTAGGAGTGGATACATGAATTCATGAATGGCAATAGGCTGACCATTAGCGTAGCGCTTTTTGAAATCATCGCGCTCTAGCATGCGTGCCACTGTTTGGTTCGATGCAAGACGGATCATGCCTTCCGCACCCAATAGAGACAACCATTCAGAGTTAAACTGAATTTTCGTTTTAGCCGGATCAAGAATCTTAAACACTTGTGTCTTATAGGTTTCAGCATTACGCAAAACATCGTCACGAGTGAGCGGTGGACGCGTGGTATTTTTACCGCTTGGGTCACCAACCATACCCGTGAAATCACCAATCAAAAAGGTGACTTCATGGCCCAAATCTTGAAATGCACGTAATTTATTGAGGATCACCGTATGTCCAAGATGGATATCTGGAGCCGTTGGATCAGCACCTAATTTAATGCGCAGTGGACGGTTTTCTTTCAGTTTCGCGATCAATTCATCTTCTGGGATTAGCTCTTCAACGCCGCGTTTAATTTCAGCTAAAGCCGCTTCAATACTCGCCATTCTTGTTCACTCCTACAGATTTGGCAAAATTTAATAGTTGAACATCTTACTTGAATAGCGATGCTTTTTGAAACCAGTTAGACTAACGAACCGGCTAATTTCTTTATAATTTACTAAACGAACCTAAATATGCTTTCAATTTTCGCTCGTCTCCCTTGGGTGCATCGAATCCTCATCGCCTTTTTAAGCGCACTCATGGTTTTCGCGCTGCTATTTCTACCAAACCCTGAAGATCTCGCTCAGGATCCAAATCGTCTAGAAATTGGTCGCCATTATCCATTAACCATTAACGCAGAAGCACTCTCTCCGGGAATATCTATCTCGCCTTCCACCATGCTGCGTTGGGAAACTTATCAAGTTAAATCGGGTGAAAGTGCCGCCGTATTATTTCAGCGAATTGGGCTTTCGGCTCGCTTACTCTATCAACTCACGGCAACAAATCGTGATATTGACAGCCAGCTTTCACGACTTAAGCCAGGAGATGAGCTGCAATTTGGCTTTGATGAAAATAATGAACTTGTTCAACTCAATCGCATTATTAGCGCCTTTGAAACCTTTCGTATCACTAAATCGGGCGATGGCTTTACTTCTGAGTTTGATAAAAAAGAGCTGATGTTCCAGTACAACTATGCCGAAGCGATCATTACTTCAAATTTTTGGAATGCGGGGATAAGCGCGGGTTTAACAGCAAACCAAATCATGGAGTTAGCGGGTATATTTGGTTGGGATGTGGATTTTGCGTTAGATATTCGTGAAGGTGACCAATTTAAGCTGCTATTCCAAGAAAAGGTGGTGGAAGGTGAGGTAATTGGCCGCGGAAATATCATTGCCGCCGCCTTTACCAACCAAGGTACGACGTTCACAGCAATATTGGACGATGCAACAGGCAATTACTATGACGAAAATGGCCGGGCCATGAAAAAGGCCTTTTTACGCTCGCCGATCGATTTTCGTCGCGTGACATCGAATTTCAATCCTGTGCGTCGCCACCCCGTCACAGGAAAAGTCACCGCACACAGAGGAACCGATTATGCCGCGCCAGTTGGTACCCCAATTTGGGCCGCCGGCGATGGTGTGGTTGAGAAATCAAGTTACAACCAATTTAATGGTAATTATGTGTTTATTCGTCACAGCAACACCTACATTACCAAATACCTACACTTACAACGACGTATGGTCAAAACGGGTCAACGAGTCAAGCAAGGACAAACGATTGGTACTTTAGGAGGGACAGGAAGAGTCACCGGCCCTCATCTCCACTATGAATTTTTGGTCAACGGTGTACACAAAAACCCAAGAACAGTCTCTTTACCGCAATCTAAATCCCTAACGGGCCAAGCAAAAACCACCTTTATCGCCAATGCTCAAATTAGGCTTGGGAAGCTAGAACGCTATAGCCAATTACTCTATGCCAATAAATAATAAGAAAAGGCCCACCAATAATGTGGGCCTCATTGTGTAAGATTGAGCAGGTTACTCTTCGAGAGTAGGTGGTGGTTCCTTACGCCCCAACATCAACAAGCAAGGCGTCAGTACTAACGTTAAGACAGTGGCAAAAGCAAGGCCTCCCGCAACGGCCGTGGCGAGTTGTGACCACCATTGCGTGCTGGGAGCACCAAACTCAATTTTCTGGTTAATCAAGTCGATGTTCATCTCCAGTACCATTGGCAATAACCCTAAAATAGTCGTCACTGTGGTCAATAAAACGGGCCTTAAACGCTGAACACCAGTGCGTAAAATTGCCTCTTGTTTTGACAAGCCTCTGCGTATCAGTTGGTTATAAGTATCTATCAATACGATATTGTTATTCACCACGATGCCGGCCAAGGCGATGACCCCAATACCTGACATAATAATGCCGAAAGGTTTTTGGAAAATCAGCAGACCCGCAAATACTCCGACCGTTGAAAACAGTACTGCACTTAAAATGAGGAATGCTTGGTAAAAACTATTAAATTGCGTAACCAGAATTAACCCCATAACCACCAGCGCAATCAAAAATGCATTTTTTAGAAATTCTGAGGAATGTTCCTGCTCTTCATTTTGCCCTCGTAATTTAAACTCCACCCCATTAGGTAAATTCAGTTCCGACAATGCTTGAGTAACTTTCGGCAATTCAAGGGCCAGATTATACCCTTCCTTTAGATCCGCCATAATATCGATAACCCGTCGGCCATCAATCCGTTTGATCGTATCTTGTTTGTGATCCGGTTTTATCTGCGCAAAATTGGTTATCGGCACCAGACCTGCGGGTGTGTTGACCCGCAACTGATCAAATCGACCAATATCTCGTTTATCCTCTGGGTACCGAACCAGAATATCGACCTCTTCGTTTGCATCATCAGGCAAGTAGTCACCAATTTTTAGTCCATTAGTCACAAATTGCACTGTGTTACCTACCAATGTCGCATCGGCTGAAAATCGAGAAGCATCATCACGTCGAATATCAATTCGCCAGTCAATCCCTTCTTTATTTGAGGTGTCACTGATATTAGTCAACGCGGGATTGTTATCAGCCCACTTTCTGACCATTTTAGCGGCCTCATTAAGATTTTCAGGAGTACGCGCCGACATTTCAATCACCAGATCATGCTCAACGGGTGGCCCTGCATCTGGAAATTTATACTCGATTTCCACCCCTGAAAACTGATCCGTGGTGCTTTTGAGCTCTTCAATAATCGCTTTGACGGTGCGGCGATATTGCCAATCAACAGGGGTAATTTGAATCTGGCCAATTTCATCCTCTCCCCCCGTTCGAGTATAGACGCTCTCAAATTCCTCATGGCCAAGCATCACCTGCTCAATTTCTCGCATTAAGGTGTCTTTTTCTTGGATGGAAAGATCGCCATAAGAACGAACTTTAACGGTGAAATAAGGCGGATCCACCTCTGGGAAGAATTCGGCACCGAGCCCTGCTTTGGCATAAGCAAAACCAATCACAATCGCGAGCACTATCGCACTGAACAGTATTTTAAGTGGGTGACGAATCGCAATGGCCAACGTGTGATAATAGAGCTTGGTGATGCCCGTCGCTTGGGCAAAATCACCTTCATGTAAAGCAATCATCCGTGCTTGACTGGCAGCCGAAGCATGTTGCGGTCGGCCAATTAAGCCTCCCAGCACAGGAACAAAAAGCAGTGCCATAATCAATGAAGCAGCCAGTGTAGCGATAAGCGTGAGAGGCAAGTATTTCATGAACTCACCCGTGATATCTGGCCAAAAAAGCAGAGGGGCAAAAGCGGCTAAAGTAGTAGCAGTTGATGCGGTAATCGGCCATGCCATCCGTTTTGCGGCATCTCGATACGCTTCTTTACGCGGCACACCTTCTTGCATGCGCCGATCAGCAAACTCAGTTACCACTATGGCTCCATCAACCAGCATGCCAACCGCCATAATTAATGCAAATAACACGACAATATTGACGGTTAGTCCAAACACCGACAAGACTAATAATCCGGTCAAAAATGAGCCTGGTATTGAGATACCAACCAGCAGCGCCGTCCTCATTCCCAAAATAGCGATAATCACGATCACGACTAAAATAATGGCCGACAGAATATTGTTTTGTAGATCGTTGAGCATGATTTCAACGTCTTTCGACTCATCCCACGTGTATTTCACCAACAAATTACTTGGCCAATCTTCCCGTTTTTGCGCCTCTCCCATTACCGTTTTTACCAGCTCAACGGTTTCGATGATATTTTCACCAGCACGCTTTTTAACGTCCAACACCACCGCCGATTTGCCATCTAAACGAGCAAAGCTTTCGGGGTCCCGAAATGCTCGTCTGACGGTCGCGATATCGCCAAAGGTGATTACTTGCTTACCATCAACCTTCACCGGAAGCTCTAACACATCTTTCAAGGATTCAAAAACTGAAGGAACCTTTACGGAAAAACGTCCGTAGCCCGTATCGACGAAACCCGCCGCAACGACTTTATTATTCAGTGCGATTAAGTTATAGATATCGCCTTGATCGAGTCCGTAACTTTCCATCAATAGGGGATCGACAATGATCTCAACAATATCTTCGCGATCGCCAGCGATATCAACTTCTAATACTTGTCGGTAGCTTTCTAATTTGTCTCTCAACTGCCTTGCAATTTGTACGATAGCTCGCTCTGGTAAAGTGCCATAAAGCACCACTGATAATACCGGTTGCTCTGATGCCAATGTTACTTCGTTCACGGTCGGCTCATCGCTGTCTGCTGGTAGCTTCGGCTCGGCCAAATTGACCGCATCTCTCACATCCGCCATCGCTTTATCAAGGTTAACGCCAACGTTAAATTCCAAAACTACAGAAGCATGCCCTTCGGAAGCATTCGACGTCATCTCTTTTACGCCTTCAATAGAGCGCATTTCTTGCTCTAGGGGCCGCACGATAAGGCGCTCAGCATCACTCGGTGATATGCCTTGATGACTTACGGAGACATAAATAATAGGAATAGTAATGTCAGGGCTCGATTCTTTAGGGATCGAAAAATAGGTCGCCACGCCAGCGATCAAGATAAAAATCAGCAGCGATAACATAGTGCGCGAGCGAGAGAGCGCCGCATCAATAATAGAAAACATGGCGCCCCCTACTGCGCTGAGTGGTTAGGTTTCTTGACCGCAATCACTTGATCACCATCTCGAACAAAACCTTGCCCAACGGTGATAATATCCACCGTCTCCCCTAGCCCAGTTAGCCACACACCATCTTGCTCCGCTTTTACCAATTGAATGGGGATGAAGCGAACACGATCTTGCTGCAGAGTTTTAACACCTAAATTTCCTTGATCATCCAGCGCAAGCATGGCAGGCGTGATTTTCACCGCCAGTTGTGTTTCCAAACTCATCTCCACTTCAGCGCTCACACCCGCGGGGATCGTTTGATTGGGATTGTCTAATTCCACTTCGATAGCAAACGTGTTGGTGGTAGGCGATGAGACGCGAGAAATATAACGAACCTTGCCATCGACAGTAGAACCATCGATAAAACGTACACGAGCGGTTTGGTTTTGTTTGATTTTTTGGATGTGTCGTTCGCTGACATCCGCTTCTATCACTAATTTGCTGAGATCAATAAAGGTGACCATCGGGTCACCTACTCCGACAAAATCGCCTTTTTCTATCAAGATGTCTTCAACAATGCCATCGAAGGGAGCCACAACTGATGTATTACGCAAAGCCAATTGAGCACGACTTTGCACAGCGCTGGCTTCCGCCAAAGCGGCTTGCGCCGAAGCAAAGGCCACTTCGCCTTGTAAGCCTCGATTTTTTAACGACTCAGCGGCACTGAATTCTTTTTGTTTGAGTTTGAACAAGGCTTGCGCACTCTCTAATTGAGCTGCTAGATCAGCTTGATCGATTAAGACGATCTGTTGTCCTTTATTGACAGGCTGTCCTTTTGCTATCGATATCTGAGTAATTTTCCCTGCGATTTCAGCACCAATTTTAGCTTGACGATTAGGTGCGGTCCGACCGTAAAGATCGATATGCTTATCGGTCGATTCAGCCTCAAAAGATTGGTAAATAACTTTCGCAAGAGGAATGGTGTCATTGGCAGTTTGCCGGGGCTCTTCCGCTTTCAATGCCCCAAAACCTAACCAAAAACAGAGAAGTAAAATAAAAATCGTCGAGAGTAGCCAAGGTCGTTGCGAAAAAAAGCGGCCAATAGATGAACGGCTGATTTTGGTATCAGGCATAAATAATCCTTTATTATGTTCTTGCCTTCTTAAGGTTAAGGCAAAGCCCTACATAACATCCAAATACGTAGGGCTATTAAGCTTAATTAGCTACAGTAGATTAATTGTGCATCGAACTTTTTTAGTTAAACACTAAATGATGCACCACAACCGCATGTTGTTGTTGCATTAGGATTATTGACAAAAAAACGAGAGCCTTCTAGGCCTTCTGTGTAATCGACAATGCCACCTATCAAATATTGTAAGCTCATCGGGTCAACCACTAATGTCACGCCACTATTAACTATTGTGGTATCGCCATCGTTTACATTTTCATCAAAGGTAAACCCATATTGAAAACCGCTACAACCACCACCAGTAATATAAACGCGCAGTTTTAGCGCTGGATTCTCTTCTTCAGCAATCAACATTTTTACGCGTTGTGCTGCAGTATCAGAAAATGACAATGGTACATTTACTTCACTCACGATGGCCTCTCTCACTCGTGTTAATACCTGTCAGACTTATTATGCTTAACTTATGCCTGTAAAGGTGATTCTTTTTTAATAATGCAATGATTATCTAATACCTGACCTATTCGTTCAAGTATTCACCGTCACTTAAGCTAAAACTCCAACTATCGAGGCATTATGCACTGAAAAAACACTCACTGTCGCGTGAGTTGTACACTATACGGCGCTTATTTGGCTGTGAATGAGCTCAGAAAATGAGTGAAAAAAAGTGTCTTTGGTGAGTTTGGGTATACAATGCGACACCAACTGGTCCGAACAAGCAGAAGAGGATAAATCCATGACCAAATCAGCAGAGCTTTATCAAAAGGCACAACGTGCAATCCCCGGTGGAGTTAACTCTCCTGTACGTGCTTTTAACGGAGTTGGTGGCTCGCCGATTTTTATCGACCGCGCAGACGGCCCGTTGATTTTTGATGCTGATGGCAAAGCTTATATTGATTATGTCGGCTCTTGGGGGCCAATGATACTAGGCCACAACCATGCGGTCATTCGTGAAGCCGTGATAGGCGCAGCGCAGCGCGGTCTCAGTTTTGGTGCGCCGACCGAGATGGAAATCGATATGGCAGAATTAGTTTCTGAGCTGGTTCCATCGATGGAACAGTTGCGTATGGTCAGTTCCGGTACCGAAGCGACGATGAGCGCCATTCGTTTAGCTCGTGGATTCACTGGACGCGATAAAATTTTAAAATTTGAAGGCTGCTATCACGGTCATGCGGACAGTTTGCTAGTAAAAGCAGGCTCTGGCGCCTTAACATTAGGCCAACCAAGCTCTCCTGGTGTGCCTGCTGATTTTGCTAAACATACACTGACCGCCACTTTTAATGATTTAGAATCTGTACGTGAATTGTTCGCGGCCAATAAAGACCAAATAGCCTGCATTATCGTCGAACCAGTCGCGGGCAATATGAACTGCATTCCACCAGTAGAAGGGTTCCATGAAGGCTTACGTGAGATTTGTGACCAAGAAGGCGCTCTGCTGATCTTTGATGAAGTAATGACAGGTTTTCGTGTTGCACTAGGTGGTGCACAGGCTTACTACAACATCAAACCAGACTTAACAACGCTAGGGAAAGTGATTGGCGGTGGTATGCCTGTTGGCGCTTTTGGTGGACGCCGTGATGTGATGCAATACATCGCTCCAACGGGCCCGGTGTACCAAGCTGGTACGCTATCAGGTAACCCTGTGGCTATGGCTGCGGGTTATGCCTGCTTGACGCTTCTAAAAGAAGAAGGCAATGAAAAACGTCTCGCGGCCAAAACAAAGCAATTGGCTGATGGATTCAAAGAACTCGCAGACAAACACGGTATTCCTTTGCTGGTCAGCCAAGTTGGTGGCATGTTCGGCTTCTTTTTTACCGATCAAGAACGCGTCACCTGTTATGAAGAAGTCGCAAAATGTGATGTTGAACGTTTCAAGCGCTTCTTCCATTTGATGCTCGATCATGGTGTCTATTTAGCGCCTTCAGCTTTTGAAGCAAGTTTTACTTCTTTGGCGCACGGCTCCAAAGAAATTGAAGCGACATTAGAAGCGGCCGATCGCTGCTTTGCGATGATGGCAGCTCAAGCGGAATAAGTACCATTAGGCTGACTCATCATAATTATAAAGGGCTGTAAATCAGCCCTTTATTCATTTCAGACTCAATAAGCAAGCTATCATTGCCAGTAATAAATCACTAAAACGACCAACGCCATCATGCTGATGGCAAACCACGGTAGCTTCAACTTTTTTTTATGCTGGTTTTGACACCCTTTTTCATTATCACAACATCCCATCTCATCAGTTCCTCATTGATAACACGCTGATTTGCAGTCATTATAACCCTATTACTTTACAAGGTTGGATTAACAACGTGTCAGAAAAAGTGAAAATCACCTCTAGCCACTGGGTGCTCATTGCGGCACTTGTCGCTGCGGCTATTGCTTGTTATCTGTTGATTGCACCTTATATCAACTCGATTGTCATGGCTTTCATCATCTCGTTATTGATGTTTCCCATTCATGAATGGCTCGAACGAAAAATCCCCAAATACAAAAATACCGCCTCGTTTCTCTCGTGTATTATTTTGACGTTTATTATTGTGATTCCACTGCTGTTTGTCTTTGCTGCTATTGTGCAGCAAGGGTCGGTATTTTCTCAGAACATGTACCAATGGGTCACTCATGGTGGCATTCAAACCGCCTTTGCTCATCCTTGGATTGTCAAAGGACTCGCCATTGCGAATCAATATTTGCCCTTTGATGAAATTCAGCCACAACAAGTCGCACAAAAAGTGGGGCAATTTGCCAGTTCATTTGGTACCAACTTGGTCAGTATTAGCGCAAAAGTGCTGGGTGATGCGACCAGTTTTTTGATGGATTTCTTCTTAATGCTGTTCGTGTTGTTTTTCCTACTCCGTGATCACGATAAGCTCATCAGCGCTCTTAGGCACATCTTGCCGTTGTCGCGTAGTCAAGAAGACAGGTTGCTCTGCGAAATTGAGCAAGTCTCCAAATCGGCTGTCATGGGGTCATTTTTAACCGCAATAGCGCAAGGCTTTGCGGGCGGGTTTGGTATGTGGCTCGCCGGTTTTCCTGGGTTATTTTGGGGCACTATGATGGGGTTTGCTTCGTTTATTCCGGTTGTCGGCACTGCTCTGATATGGATTCCAGCCACTATTTATCTCTTTCTAACCGGAGATAGCACATGGGGCATATTCTTGGCCCTCTGGAGCGTTATAGTTGTTGGCTCAATTGATAATTTATTGCGGCCCTTTTTAATGCAAGGGAGCGCGGGCATGAACACCTTAATGATCTTCTTTTCTCTGCTCGGTGGTATTCAGCTGTTTGGCCTGATTGGGTTAATTTACGGCCCACTCATTTTTGCCATCACTATGGTGCTGTTTAATATTTATGAGGAAGAGTTTAAAGGTTTTCTCAATCAACAAGATAATAGCTAACTTTTGACTTACTGACGATCAAGCTAGAAGCAAGGGGCAGACTGTGCGAGAATCTGCCCCTCTTTTTTTAGCGCAGAGCCCACTATGTCCAGTTACACCGCACCAAGTCAAATTGCCCAGCGTCAGCTTGCTTATTTCGAAGGAAAACATCTTTTAGTGGCTGGAGAAGCGGAGGATTTATTTCCTGTAGAGTTAGCTAATCATTGTCGCTCTGTTTCGGTGTTCACCACTCATTATGGTTACTACCGCCAACTTGAATCCTATTCGCAAATTACATGTCATTTTGGCGCTCAATTTGAGCAAGAAACCGATGCTGACATGATTCTGCTTTACTGGCCCAAAGCGAAGCAGGAAGCTGAATATCTGCTTGCGATGCTGTTGGCCAAACTGGGCAAAGAGACTGAGATTGTGGTCGTGGGTGAAAACCGCTCGGGCATAAAAAGCATTGAAAAAATGTTTGCAGCTTATGGGGTGGTTAAAAAGTATGATTCAGCTCGACGCTGTTCGTTCTATTGGGGGCAATGCACTCAGCAGCCACCAAGCTTCCAAATTGCAGGCTGGTTCAAAACTTATCAGGTGCAGTATCAGCAACACGCACTGATTGTAAAAAGTTTACCTGGCGTATTTAGTCATGGCGAGTTTGACCTCGGCAGCCAACTGTTACTCGATACACTGCCTAAACTGAGAGGAAAAGTTCTCGACTTTGGTTGTGGTGCTGGTGTACTGGGTACAGTAATGGCCACATTAAACCCAGATATCGAGATTGAACTGTGCGATATCAGCGCGCTTGCGATTGAATCAACCAAAGCAACCTTGATAGCAAATAACATATCAGGGAATGTATTTGCCTCTGATGTCTACTCAGATACCGCTAAAGATTATCAATTTATCGTCTCAAACCCCCCTTTCCACTCCGGATTAGAGACCAGCTATAGTGCGACAGAAGCCTTACTGGCTAACGCACCAAGCCATCAAGCCGTGAAAGGCGAACTTTTTATTGTGGCCAACAGTTTTCTTAAATATACCCCGCTGATTGAACAGGCTTATGGTCATTGCGAGGTGTTAAATAAGACTAACAAATTCATCATTTACCACGCAAAAAAAACATTACAAAAGTCGCAACAATAAGTGTAATCCACTCTCAATTGGTCACTAAACTGGATGATTTTTACGAATTTTGCGTTAGTGACCACGCTTTCCACAGGACTTACTTGTCAAAGTAAAAAAACTCGTTAATTTCGTCACTTTAGGTTTTCTTTGTTTTTTTCATTCACTTTAACGACTACCTCATGCCGTTAAAGACTCACGGAAAGTAATGCCTTTTTCTATGTTTAGGTTCTCTCGTAAGCAAAAATTTAAGCGCCTGCAAAATACTCTTATGCTGGCTTTTCTCGTTTTGAGCATCACGCCTTTAACTGTGACTGCCATTTTTTTTCTGCAATCACACACTAAAGATCTTCAAGAACAAAGCACGTCTCACTTATTGTCAGTCAGAGACACTAAGCAACAGCAAGTTCTCGATTACCTCACGGCCAAAGAATCAGAAGTGATGGGGTTTGTCCGTTCAGAGTTAGCTTATGCTAGTGGAGGGCGCTTTTACGGCTTAGTCAATGCGTTCCAAAGACTTGGTCTGGATATTGATCAAGCTCGTGAGCATGCCCAGCAGCGTTATATTCCTGGTTCTGGTGATCAGATAAAAACGTCAATATTGCCACAATCGAGCAGCTATGTAGGCAGTGAACGGTATCGCCTACTGCACAAACGCTATCATTGGGCGTATTTAGAACTGCTTAAACGTTCTGATTTTGACGATATTTTACTGGTGGATCTCGATGGTGATGTCGTTTATTCCGTTTATAAGCACGACAACTATGGGACGAATTTACTGACCGGAAAATACAAAGATAGCAATCTGGGTAAAACATTCCGTCAGTTAGAGCAGCAAGTTGGCGAACAACGAAAAATCAATGAAGAATATACACCAGTCATTATTTCTGATTTTTCACAACAAGAAGGGCAATCAGTTGCTTGGCTTGGCGCGCCCATTATTCAACAGGGCTACCTGCACAGCTACGCCATGTTCCGCCTACCAAACAATGGCATTACAAAGCTCGTTGCTGACACCAATGCGACATCGCAAATAAGAACTTTACTCGTCGGGCAAGATCATCATTCTCGAATACTCTCTTACACGCAGCAAGAAATCGAGACTAGTCAAAAAGTGATCAATCTTGCGCTTTCTGGATTGAGTGCCGTTGGTACTTACACTAATACATTGAATGAGAAAACCATTGCCGCCTATGCACCTGTTGCAAACAAAAACATCAATTGGGCCTTGGTCGTAGAGATACCAGAAAAAGAGGCTTATGCGCGAGTTCATCAGCTTGAGAAGTTATTTATTTTCGCCATGCTAACCGCGATTATTTTAGTCGTCATCGCTTCACATTATCTCTCTAATTTTATTACCTCTCCCCTACTGAAGCTCACTTGGGCGGCAGAAAAAGTCTCAGCTGGGGATTTAGATGAAAATGTTATCAATACCGATCGTAAAGATGAGATTGGTCGACTCGCAGTGAGTTTTGAGCGTATGCAGCGTTCAATCCGAGAAAAAATGCAGCTGATTAAAGCGCAAAATAAAGAGCTCGAAAGCAACATTCAATTAATCCGCAAACAGAACGATGAGTTGCATCTCGCTAACAAACTAAAAGATGAATTCCTAGCCACAACGTCACATGAATTAAGAACACCGCTGCACGGTATGGTCGGTATTGCAGAAGCACTGATCTCTGGGTCAAGTGGAACTATCACCGCCGATCACCGTTATCAATTGGGCATAATCATCAGCAGTGGACAACGGCTGACAAACTTGGTCGATGACTTACTCGATTACCATAAGATGCGCTATGGCAGCTTGGATATCAAACAGTGTGCTGTTGATCTATCCGGCGCAACACGCTTAGTGTTAGAGCTGTCTAACCATCTACTCAACAAAAAGCCCATTCGCGTAATAAACCAAATCCCTGATGAATGCATTTGGGTCTCTGCCGATCCACAACGATTAGAGCAAGTGCTTTATAACCTTGTAGGAAACGCCATTAAATATACGACTGAAGGGAAAATTGTCATTTCAGCCAATGTGGTTGATGACAAGATTCGTGTCCAAGTTGTCGATACGGGGCAAGGCATTCCTGCTGAACAACTTGAACACATCTTCGAGCCACTGATTCAAGCAGGGCAAGATGCTAGTCGTTATCGACAAGGCGCAGGCTTGGGCCTTTCGATCAGCCGTCAATTGATCGAATTAATGCAAGGAACGCTTTATGTCAGTAGCCAACCTATGGTCGGTACGACATTCAGCTTTACCTTACCATTAGCATCAAAAGCGGAAATTGAATCGACAAGCTATATGGAAGCTGGCCATTTCCAATCTCCGACCATTTCAGACATTGAACTGCCTGAAATGCATTCACTACCTGAAAATAAAGAAGGCCCAGTGCTACTGATAGCAGATGATGAACCCGTCAATCTGCGTGTCCTAGACAGCTTCCTACGTTTAGAAGGCTATCAAGTCCGCACCGCTAAAGATGGCAATGAAGTCATTAGCGCGGTCGAAAAAGAAAAACCGGAACTTCTACTGCTCGACATTATGATGCCAGGATTAAGCGGCTACCAAGTCTGTGAAAAGTTAAGAGAAACATACGATCATGCCGAGCTACCTATCATTATGTTGACGGCATTAAATCAAACTGACGATAGAGTTCGTGGTTTTGCAGCGGGAGCGAACGATTACTTATCGAAACCTTTTAATAAGCAAGAGCTCGCTGCACGTATTACGGCGCATTTAACGGCCAGCAAAGCTGAACAAAGACGTATTGAGAACAACCAACTGCAACAAGAGCTGAAGCATAGAGCAATGGTAGAGGCCAGTTTATTGGAAACCCAAGGCCGTCTACTAGAGCAGCTTGAATCCGCTCCTGAGGCCATTATTTGCATTCGAGACGATCATAAAATCCGCTTTGCGAACGAAGCGGCTGCTCGGTTATTTAAGCGCAGCCAAGAACAACTAAAGCGCTCAAATGCGGAAGAACTCATCGCCCCCAAATACTTAGTCGTCGAGCAAGAGCATTACTGCGGTAATATCGATATCTATGTCGAAGATACACGTCAACATATGTCTGCTGATGTGTTACGACTACCGGATGGCTCTGGGTTGCAGGCTATGTACATCTTTAACGTAGGTGGAAACATCAATGCAGCGCGCATCAATAACCTTGAAACCGCTATTGAAGCGCTATCCAGTTACGCATTTGAAGGCGATAAAGAAAAACTGCAACAGCTCAAAGAACTCGGTGGCGAGTTCACTCGTATCGCCGACAAAGTATCGGGAGAGAGTCAATCTAAGCAAGATTTAATGCGCGAAGTACTGGTTGAAGCAATGACCAGTGCTTTAGATTACTGGGAACGGGTCAGTAACCAAAGCAAGTTTACCTTTGCAGAGCAGAGTGGGCTATGGCGAGTGTATCTCGATAGAAGCACATTACAGACTCGGACACTAGACAAGTACTTACGTATCGAGACACTGCCTAAAACACCTCGCTGGCGTACCGTTCTTAATTCGTTAGATTACATTCTTGATCATTGTCAGGAGCACGGCCCTGAACGCTCTCACATCGAAGCGCAGCGCGATAAATTGCAAAAGCTACTGACCTCATCACTCTAAGTACATCAACACCATTAAGCCTGCACTCTGCAGGCTTTTTTATCACTATATTTCCATGACCATCAACGGAACAACCACCCCATTGATGCATCCAGAGTTATGACTAGTTAAATTTAATCAATGTTAACCTCAAGCATCCATTACTCTGGTGCGCCTTATTTATTGGGTATTATAAACCTTACTTCTCAATAGAAAAAAAGAGGAGAAATGATGATGAAAATTGGAAGTAAAAACTGATTTCTAGGCAATTTCACCAGCAGATTTTCAATTGAAGATGAATAAAGATCCAGATTGCGAACCGAATCACAACAATTCGGCAGAATTAATTTAAGTAAAAAAATTAACGATAAAACTATAAGTGAGCAAGATCTCATGATACAAAAAAAACAAAAAAACATTAAAAATAAAGGGATAAAAAGATAGCGAGCGCTTACAACTATAAGTTAATCGAATTGAGTATGAGAGGCAGATCACTGACCTAAATGAGAGTAAAAATCAAACCAAAGATGGTAAATTGACGTTTATAACGATCACTTTCTACAAATTGACGTTTTTAACGGGAATTCAAATTGATAATTTTCTCTCCAAGGTGTCTTCTTACTCCTGCCAAAGGTCTACAGGCCACTCATGTTGACCAACTCCTCCGGTTTGTTAACACGCAATGAGGTAGGCCTTGGAGAGTGTTTATCAATTGATGACATTCATATCCATTAGTGAAATGAAAGCAAATAGTAAGGAACAGCTATGCTTGCCAATATTAAAAAAACAGCGCTAGCCGCTGCAGTAATCGCCGCCGCAGCGAGCCTTTCAGCTCCAGCAGCCGCACGCAGTGAGCTAACGATCGTACCTGATTTCTACCCTACAATGGTACGTAACTTTAACCCGTATCTAGCAACAAACCTACGTACGACCACTGATTTCATCTATGAACCACTGGTTATATTCAACGAAATGCATGGTAATACACCCGTAATGCGTTTGGCTGAAGGCTTTAAAATGTCTGATGACCTAATGAGTGTTACTTTTGATATCCGTAAAGGTGTTAAATGGTCAGATGGTCAAGCATTTACAGCGGATGATGTCGTGTTCTCTTATGGCTTATTGAAAAATAAACCTGAACTCGACCAACGCGGTATCAACAAGTGGGTAACGAGCGTAGAAAAACTGAACGACTACCAAATCCGTTTCCGTTTAAGTGAAGCTAACTCAAACGTACCTTATGAAATCTCGTTAGTTCCTATCGTTGCTGAGCATGTATGGAAAGATGTGAAAGATCCAGCGACTTTCACCAACGAGAACCCTGTAGGTACTGGTCCGTTTACTGAAATCGACACCTTCACTCCACAGCTATACATCCAATGCCGTAACCCGAATTACTGGGATGCTGCAAACCTTGAGGTTGACTGTTTGCGTGTACCTCAAATTGCAAACAATGACCAATTGCTAGGTAAAATTGTTAACTCTGAACTCGATTGGACCTCTTCATTCGTTCCGGATATTGACCGTACTTATGCCGCTGCAAGCCCTAGCCACCACTACTGGTATCCGCCATCAGGCACACAAGCATTTATGGTTAACTTCAAAAACCCAGATGCAGTAAAAAATGAAGCGCTAAGCAACGTTGATTTCCGTCGCGCATTCTCTATGGCTCTTGACCGTCAAACTATTATCGATATCGCTTTCTATGGCGGCGGTACCGTTAATGACTTCGCTTCAGGCTTAGGTTATGCATTCCAAGCTTGGTCTGATGAAAACATCCACAATAAGTACAAAGGCTACAACACGTACAACGTTGAAGGCGCGAAAAAACTGCTTGCTAAAGCGGGCTTCAAAGACGTGAACAAAGACGGTTTTGTTGATACTCCATCAGGTAAATCTTTTGAGCTACTTGTTCAATCACCAAATGGCTGGACTGACTTCAACAACACAGTACAACTTGCTGTTGAACAGCTTGCCGAAGTAGGCATCAAAGCACGTGCTCGTACTCCAGAGTTTGCGGTTTATAACCAAGCAATGCTTGAAGGTACTTATGACGTCGCTTACACCAACTACTTCCACGGTGCGGACCCACATCTATACTGGAACAGTGCATACAACTCTGCACTACAGAAAGGTGAAGGTATGCCTCGTTTTGCTATGCACTTCTACAAAAACGATAAGCTAGATACTTTGCTAGACAGCTTCTACAAAACAGCGGATAAAAATGAGCAGCTAGAAATCGCTCACGGAATTCAGAAAATCATTGCTGAAAACCAAGTGACCATCCCTGTAATGTCAGGTGCTTACATGTACCAATACAACACAGCACGCTTTAGCGGCTGGTGGAACGAAGAAAATCCTAAGGGTCGTCCAAACATTTGGGCTGGTATCCCTGAGCGTCTATTACACGTACTGGACCTAAAACCAGTTAAGTAAGTAGAAGTTCATTCCTTGCGGCGTACTTCGTGCGCCGCTAAATAAAATCCCCTAAATACCTAGCAAATGTATAACGCTCGTCGTTAGGGGATTTTTCGCTCTAAATTTCGCTAGGAGCGACCTGAAACCAGGTACAGGATAAAACTGGGTGAGTAAGGTGTGAGTTATGGGTTATTTTTTAAGACGTTTGTCATTTTATTTTATCGCGTTGCTGGTTGCAGCAACATTGAACTTCATCATTCCGCGAGCCATGCCTGGAGACCCAGTGACCATGATGTTCGCAAACGCAACAACGCAAGTAACGCCAGAACGAATCGAAGCAATGAAACAGCTTCTCGGTTTCGTTGATGGTCCGTTACCCGTACAATATTTGACCTATTTAAAAAGCATTCTAAGTTGGGAATTAGGCACGTCGATTAAGTTCTATCCGTTAAGTGTCAATGAATTACTGGGTAGTGCATTTGGTTGGTCGTTATTTCTAGCGGGTACTGCGGTTGTGATCTCGTTCTCAATCGGTTCTCTACTGGGCATTTTTGCCGCATGGAAACGAGGCAGTCGTTACGATACGTTTATTACTCCAGGGATGTTGGTTATACAAGCCGTTCCGCAAGTGGTTATTGCGATGATCGCTATGTTTACTTTTGCTATCGGCTTGCAATGGTTCCCTACGGGTTATGCCTACACTGCTGGTACGATGCCAGATTGGACAAGTTGGACATTCATTAAAGATGTGGCCTACCACGCTTTCTTGCCTCTTGTCTGTGCGTCTCTAGTACAAATCGGTGGGTTTCTCGTCAACATGCGTAACAACATGATTAACCTGCTCGCTGAAGACTACATAACGATGGCGAAAGGGAAAGGGCTCAGCGAAAACCGTGTGGTTTTCCAGTACGCCGCTCGTAATGCTTTATTGCCAAGTGTCACCGCTCTATCGATGTCTTTGGGTATGGCTATCGGTGGTCAGCTCATCATTGAAATTATCTTTAACTATCCTGGCCTTGGTACCGTTTTATTTAATGCGATCAACGCTCGTGATTACCAAGTTCTGCAAGGGCAGCTACTGATTATGACGCTCTTTATGCTGTTCTTTAACCTGTTGGCGGACATGCTTTATGTCGTACTAGACCCTCGCCTACGCAAGGGAGGTAAATAATCATGAAAGATCTCATTAAACTCATTCGCGGCAATACCGTTGCCATGGTCGGTGTCATTATTTTGGGCCTATTTTTATTCATCGCCCTTGCTGCGCCACTGATCACCAAACATGCGCCAGATAAACGTACCGGAAATCCACACGAGTACCCATCGTTCGTCGTCAAAGCCGCTAAAGCAGATCCGAATGGCTGGATTGCTGAAAACTTGGCGACTGACCGCCGCACCTTACTACTCTCAAAAGGTGAAGACCATGTGTTAGGCACCTCTCGTATGGGACGCGATGTTTGGTCACAAGTGGTGTATGGCGCACGAGTCTCACTCGCCGTGGGTTTTGGCGCAGGAATGACCGTCTGTTTTCTTGCGACTGTGATTGGTGTTTCTGCCGGTTACTTTGGCGGTAAGGTCGATGACATTCTAACCGCCGCTATGAATATCATGCTGGTGATACCGCAATATCCTCTTTTATTCGTGGTCGCGGCATTTATTGGAGAGGCCGGCCCATTAACCATTGCACTCATCATTGGCTGCACCTCCTGGGCTTGGGGCGCTAGGGTCGTACGCTCACAAACGCTCGCACTGCGTGAGAAAGAATTTGTCAGAGCGGCGGAAGTCTTGGGTGAATCATCATGGCGCATCATTTTCGTTGAGATTCTACCTAACCTCATCTCCATCGTTGGCGCTAGCTTCATCGGTTCAGTGATGTACGCCATCATGATGGAAGCCACTATCTCCTTCCTTGGTCTTGGCGATCCAAACACCATCAGTTGGGGCATCATGTTGTACAACGTTCAAACGTCCTCTTCTATGCTGATTGGCGCTTGGTGGGAACTGCTTGCTCCTTGTATTGCTTTGACTCTACTCGTTACTGGTTTGGCTTTACTGAACTTTGCGGTCGATGAAATTGCCAACCCACAACTGCGTTCACACAAAGGAATGAAGCGTTGGAAAAAACTCGCAGAGCAAGACAAGAAAGAGCGTCAGCCTGACCTGCCACCACAAAATGCACTTTGGAGCGGAGATAAATAATCATGACAAACCCACTTATTTCAATCCGTAACCTATGCGTTGACTACATCACCGACGCAGGTGATGTTCGAGCATGCAGCAACGTCAGTTTTGACATTGCACCTGGCGAAGTATTTGGCCTTGCTGGTGAATCTGGCTGTGGTAAATCAACTATCGCGTTTTCACTGATGCGTCTGCATAAGCCGCCCGCGTTTATTACTGGCGGAGAAGTAATTTTTAATGGTGAAAATATCATTAAATACAGCGATGAACGCATGCAATCCTTTCGCTGGAGCCAAATGTCGATGGTGTTTCAAAGTGCGATGAACGCTTTGAACCCAGTATTGACGATGGAAGAGCAATTTTGTGACGTGATCATGCGCCATACCAACATGACTCGTGAACAAGCTAAACGCCGTGCTGAAGGTTTGTTAGAAATTGTCGATATTCACCCAAGTCGCTTAAACGATTACCCACACCAATTCTCAGGGGGTATGCGTCAGCGCTTGGTGATTGCAATTGCTCTCGCGCTCAATCCTAAAATGATCATTATGGATGAGCCGACTACGGCACTTGATGTGGTTGTCCAACGTGAAATATTGCAAAAAATCTATGCGCTGAAAGAAGAGTTTGGCTTCTCTATCTTGTTCATCACCCATGATTTGTCGTTGATGGTCGAGTTCTCCGATCGAATTGGCATCATGTATTCCGGTGAATTAATTGAAGTGGCTCCTTCTAAACAGATTCTGGAAAGCCCTTTCCACCCTTATACCAAAGGGCTGGGTAGTTCTTTCCCTCCACTGACAGGCCCTAAAACGAAGTTAACTGGAATACCAGGTAACCCGTTGAACTTATTGGATATACCTCAAGGTTGTCGCTTCCAAGCTCGTTGCGATCGCGTGCATGAAGCTTGCACCAAAATTCCAACGAGTTTGCGCCAAATAGAGCTTGGACGCTTCTCCAGTTGCCACCTTTACGGTGACCCAATTGCTCAAGTGAAACTGTAGAGCACAAGCTGTATTACAAAAATTTCTGGAGACAATTATGAGCAAAAATTTCGGTGAATTACTGGTTGAGGGGAAAAATCTAGTTAAAGATTTTCCAATCAACAGTAACACCCTAAAACAACCTATGATGCGAGCGATCAACGACGTATCGTTCAAAATGTTCAAAAGCCGCGGCTTGGCTGTCGTGGGTGAATCAGGCTCTGGCAAATCAACAACCGCTAAAATGATTGCCAAAATGTACGCCCCAACATCCGGTGTAATTGAATACAAAGGACGCGATATTTTAGACATCACTTCACGCAATGACCTGATGCGCTATCGCGAAGGCGTCCAGATGGTATGGCAAGATCCGTTTGGCTCACTCAACCCAACTCATACCATTTTTCATCATATTGCTCGTCCACTGCTTATCCATAAAAAAGTGACGTCAGGTAATAAGAGAGAGTTAGAAGAACGCGTTCACGATTTACTGGAACAAGTCGGCCTTATTCCACCAAAAGAAACAGCCGCGAAATATCCGCACCAGTTGTCTGGTGGACAGCGCCAACGTGTCAACTTAGCGCGTAATATCGCGGTTGGTGCCGAAGTGGTACTGGCTGATGAACCAACCTCCATGTTGGATGTGTCGATTCGTGCGGGTGTTCTCAACCTGATGGAAGAGATGAAGTTTGAAAAGCAGATGTCGCTGCTTTATATCACGCACGACATCGCCACCGCACGCTACATCGCCGAAGACTTAGCCGTCATGTACGTCGGACATATGGTGGAATGGGGCGATACCGAAGAGATCATTCACGATCCTCAGCACCCATATACTCAACTATTGGTTTCCGCAGTACCCGATCCTAGTAAATCGATACACGAGAAGCTCAAAGGGAACAAAGGCGAAATTCCACTTTGGACTCCAGTATCAACAGGCTGCCCTTTTGCTGGTCGATGCATGCAGGCAAGTGACAAATGTCGTGAACAACTTCCAGCGGTGACTCAGTTGTCTGATAACCACTTTGTTCGTTGTTACTTATTTGAATAATCACTAACGCACACCTTAAGCGATTGAAGCCGCTGACATAACCTCATCGGCTTCAATACCTTAGGTAAACCTATAAAACAAAGTCAGCACATGCCTCAACTGGTTAAGTGCTGGCGAGAAATCAAAGATCTGGCTTGGAGATGTTTAATGCTGCTACTGATTAACCATATTGGTTATGAGCCACAAGGGCCAAAACAGGCGATACTAATGAGTAACACGCTCCGTGTTTCTTCCGATATAGCCCTGCTTGTTTGTGCAAACAGCCATCAAACGGTGTCGACTTTCGTTGTTGAACCACAAGCTAAAGTCGCACATTGGCATTTAGGTAGCTTTTATACGATCGACTTTTCTCAATACACCACTTCAGGGCAGTATTACCTGCGTTTTGAAAATACCCACTCCCCTATTTTTGAAATTGGTGAAGGGATACTGATGAAAAAAACGTTTTCTGATGTATTGCACTACTTCAAATCACAACGTTGTGGTGGCATTTTCGACCAGCAAGATAAGCTCGTACCACTGCTTGGTACATCAACCACTGCCGATGTACACGGTGGCTGGTACGACGCTTCCGGTGACGTCAGTAAGTATCTGAGTCACCTTTCTTACGCCAACTATTTAAACCCTCAACAAACCCCAATGGTGGTTTGGAATATGCTAAAGGGATTGGCACAACTAGAACACCACTCGAGTTTTGCTGCATTTTCTCGCACTCGCCTTAAGGAAGAGGCGTTATTTGGTGCTGATTTTCTGATCCGCATGCAAAACTCCGAGGGGTTCTTTTATACAACGGTCTTTGACAAATGGAGCAAGGACATTAAGCAGCGAGAGATCTGCGCCTATGCCACTCAATCTGGCCACAAGTCTGACGATTATCAAGCCGGATTTCGTCAAGGGGGAGGCATTGCGATTGCCGCTCTTGCGGTGGCAGCACGTTTAGATGTTCACGGTGATTTCACCTCAGAACACTATTTAACAGCGGCAGAGCATGGTTACTGGCATTTAAAAGAAAATAACACGCGCTATCTCGACGATGGCCAAGAGAACATCATTGATGCCTATTGCGCTCTGCTTGCATCGGTTGAGCTCTACCGCTCAACTCATCAAGCAAATTATCTGGTTGAGTGTCGTCTTTGGGCACAAAGGTTATGCGCTTATCAACACAGCGACGCTAACATCGCTCATTATTGGGCAGCCAATAGTGATGCCACTCGTCCTTATTATCACGCCGCCGAAGCTGGGCTACCAGTGATTGCACTGTGCGAATATCTCGAGATTGAAACAGAAGAACACCGCAAACAATCGGTCGTTCAAGTGATTGAGAATGCTTGCCGCTTTGAGCTCACCATCACTCATCAAGTCAGTAACCCATTTGGCTACCCACGCCAATATGTAAAACCAGTGAATGGCGACAAACGCTGCGCATTTTTTGTCGCTCACGACAATGAATCCGGCTACTGGTGGCAAGGCGAAAATGCGCGTTTAGGATCGCTCGCGTGTATGGCTTATCGCGCCCAAGCCTTCGTCAACGCAGATCTGCATGCCCCTTTAACCACCTTTGCACAAAATGCATTGAACTGGATTATCGGATTAAATCCATACGATATGTGCATGCTCGATGGGCACGGTCGCAACAATCCAGACTACCTCCCCCACCTAGGCTTTTTTAATGCCAAAGGGGGAGTGTGTAATGGCATTACAGGCGGTTTTGAAGATGAAGAAGATATCGCTTTTAACCCAGCGAAACAGAAGGATGACATGCTACAAAACTGGCGTTGGGCTGAGCAATGGATTCCTCATGGTGCTTGGTATCTGCTGGCCATCACAACCCAGTTTTGCCACTTCTCAACACCAGACTTAGAGAGGCAATCATGACTTTTTATTATGTCGGTATTGATGGAGGCGGCACATCATGTCGCGCACGCATCCGCAACGAGCAAGGCGCGCTGTTAGGTGAAGCGAAAAGCGGTAGCGCCAATATTTTATTGGGTGTGGAACTTGCCATGCAGGCAATCATTGATGCAATTACTCAAGCGGCGCACCAAAGCGGGCTGACGAAAGAGAATTTTGCTCAGATGCACGTGGGTCTTGCTCTGGCTGGCGCAGAACAAAAATCCGCATGGCATGCGTTTATGTCTCAGACACATCCTTTTGCTTCACTAACGCTCAACACAGATGCTTACGGTGCCTGTATTGGTGCTCATAATGGTGAAGATGGCGCAATTATGATCGCGGGAACGGGCTCTTGTGGCCTATTTTTACACGCAGGGCAGCAGCATGTGGTCGGTGGACGTGAGTTTCCCATATCCGATCAAGGCAGTGGTGCCATCATGGGTTTACGCCTAATCCAGCGCGTGCTGCTCATTGCAGATGGCATCGGCGAGCCTTCATTATTAAGCGCTCATGTGATGCAACATTTTAACCACGATGTTGATCAGATTGTCGAATGGTCAAAAAACGCACTCCCACGAGACTATGGCCAGTTCTCTCCCGTTATTTTTTCTCTAGCGCAACAAGGTGATGCGCTGGCGATAGAGCTTCTCAAACAAACCGCGGCAGACATCGAAATATTTCTTGTCGCTCTTCATAACAAAGGAGCCAAGCGGATCTGCCTCATGGGTAGCATTGCAGAGCGTATCTTGTATTGGCTTTCTCCACCGGTACAGCAGTGGATTGTTCAACCTCAATTCGACGCTATCGAAGGCGCGATTATGTTTGCCGGCAAAGCCGAGCATAATTTGTATTAAGGAATCACTATGAGCTATCGAATTGACTTTGCGGTACTCTCAGAACAGAAGCAATTTTGCCGTTTTGGTTTAACGTTCCATAACTTAAGCGATCAAGACCTAAAAGACTGGTCGTTACATTTTGTGATTGATCGCTTCATTCAGCCAGACAGCATCACCCATGGCAACGTAGTGCAAATAGGCAGTTTCTGCTCATTAACGCCAGATATGACCGTGCTTGCTGCAAACTCGCATTTTTACTGTGAATTTAGCATCAAAACCGCCCCTTTCCATTTTTACACTGATGGCGTAAAGCACGCTTTTGTTCAATGCAATGGTGAGCAACCGCTCGAACGTCATGATGTGATCGTAACTCCGATTGCTCTCGCCTCGCCTTATCGTGAGCGCAGTGAAATACCCGCAACAGAAGCCGCGAGCCTCAGTCTCATTCCATTACCAAACAAGATTGAATCCGGCACAGGGCATTGCACCTTAACGACTTCGAGCCAGATTACCTTGCAATCCACGTGCGCTGAGCAAGCTGCGACTTGGTTACAACAGGAACTCAACCGTATATTTGATTTTCAGCCCAAACCCATTGGCAGCGCTGATATTATCTACCGCACTAACCCGACCTTTGACGAGGGCGCGTATCAACTCAACGTCGATCGTACCGGCATTCGCTTAGAGGCGAGTGGCCATCAAGGCTTTATGTATGCTAGCGCGACCCTGTTGCAGTTGATTCAAGTTCAAGATCAATCGTGGTTAGTCCCCTGCGTCAAAATCAGTGATGCGCCACGCTTTAAGTACCGAGGCATGATGCTCGATTGTGCGCGCCATTTTCATGGAATCGAGACAGTTAAGCGGCTTATTAACCAATTAGCGCATTACAAATTCAATACGTTCCATTGGCATTTGACCGATGACGAAGGATGGCGTATCGAAATTAAAGCACTGCCACAACTCACCGACATCGGTGCATGGCGAGGGGTTGATGAAGTGCTCGAACCTCAATACAGCTTGTTAACGCAGCGCCACGGTGGTTTCTATACACAACAAGAGATCAAAGAGGTTATCGCATACGCTCAAGAGCGTGGTATCACAGTGATCCCTGAAATTGATGTTCCCGGACATTGCCGCGCCGCGATCAAATCTCTGCCTCATCTGCTGGCCGATAAAGAGGATCAATCACACTATCGCAGCATTCAATATTATAACGATAACGTCCTCTCCCCCGCCCTTGAAGGTACGTATGAGTTCTTAGATATCGTCTTGCAAGAAGTCTCTGAGCTATTTCCATCCCCCTTTATCCATATTGGTGCCGACGAAGTGCCCGATGGGGTCTGGATTAACAGCCCTAAATGTCAACAACTGATGGCTGATAATGGCTATACCGAGGCCAAAGAATTACAAGGACACTTACTACGTTATGCCGAACAAAAACTGCGTACGCTTGGCAAACGCATGGTCGGCTGGGAAGAAGCGCATCATGGCAATAAGGTCAGTAAAGATACCGTTATCTACTCTTGGCTTTCTGAAGCGGCGGCATTGAACTGCGCGAAACAGGGGTTTGATGTAATTTTACAACCCGGTCAGTACACGTATCTGGATATTGCTCAAGATTATGCACCAGAAGAACCGGGCGTTGACTGGGCTGGTGTTACCCCATTAGAAAAAGCCTATCGCTATGAACCTTTAGCCGAAGTGCCCGAAAACGATCCACTCCGTAAGCGAATTCTCGGTATTCAGTGCGCTTTATGGTGTGAATTAATCAATAACCCACAGCGTATGGAATACATGATTTACCCACGCTTAACTGCACTCGCCGAAGCAGGATGGACTCATAAAGTGCATCGTGATTGGCAAGATTATCTGTCACGGCTCAAAGGACATCTGCCGATGTTGGACAAGCAAGGCATCCGTTACCGAGCACCATGGAAATAAACACAACACTTGGAGTCGGCATTACCTCTCCTTGGTTTTCACTAGCATAATTTTTGGCTGCAAAAGACGCAGTTTGTTTAAAAGGAAATGACAATGAAATACGGCTATTTCGATAACGACAATCGTGAATATGTCATCACACGCCCTGACGTTCCAGCGCCTTGGACCAACTACTTAGGGACAGAAAAATTCTGCACCGTGATCTCTCATAACGCGGGCGGTTACTCTTTTTACAATTCACCAGAATATAACCGTGTTACCAAATTTCGCCCGAACGCTTCTTTTGATCGCCCGGGGCACTATGTTTACTTACGTGACGATGCAACTGGCGACTATTGGTCTATTTCTTGGCAACCCGTAGCAAAAAGCTTAGAAGAAGCGAAATATGAAGTCCGCCACGGCCTCTCTTACTCCAAATTCAAATGTGAATACAGCGGCATTACTGCCACTAAAACTCTCTTTGTACCGAAAGGCGAAGATGCTGAAATTTGGGATGTCGTCATTAAAAACGATTCCACTGAGGCTCGCACTATCAGCGCTTTTTCGTTTGTTGAATTCTCTTTTAGTCACATTCAATCCGATAACCAAAACCATCAGATGTCGCTTTACTCTGCAGGTACCGCTTATCACGCGGGTGTGATTGAGTACGATCTTTACTACAACACCAATGATTTCGAAGGCTTTTACTACTTAGCCTCGACGTTTGATCCAGACTCTTATGATGGACAACGCGATACCTTCCTCGGCTTGTATCGTGACGAAGCCAATCCCATTGCAGTAGAACGTGGTCACTGCTCGAACAGCGCGCAAACCTGCTACAACCATTGTGGTTCGCTGCACAAACAATTTGTGATCCAACCGGGTGAGGAAGTTCGCTTTGCTTATATTTTGGGAATTGGTAAAGGCAATGGCGCGCGTTTGCGTGCTAAGTACCAAGACTTGGCTAATGTCGATGCCGCTTTTGCTGGGATCAAAGCGCATTGGGACGAACGTTGTGCGAAATTCCAAGTAAAATCACCGAATGAAGGCCTTGATACCATGATCAACACTTGGACGCTTTATCAAGCGGAAACGTGTGTGGTGTGGTCTCGCTTTGCCTCTTTCATTGAAGTGGGCGGTCGTACTGGCCTTGGTTACCGTGATACGGCGCAAGATGCCATTTCAGTACCGCACGCAAACCCGAAGATGACCCGTAAACGCTTGGTTGATCTGCTTCGTGGTCAAGTCAAAGCGGGCTATGGCCTACACCTATTTGATCCTGACTGGTTTGATCCGGAAAAAGCGGATGTCAAACCATCAAAATCACCAACCGTTGTACCAACACCAAGTGATGAAGATAAGATCCACGGCATTGAAGATACCTGTTCTGACGATCATCTCTGGCTCGTTCCAACCATCTGTAAATACGTGATGGAAACGGGTGAAACATCCTTCTTTGATGAAGTGATCCCTTACGCCGATGGTGGCAATGCAACGGTTTACGAACACATGAAGGCGGCGCTTAACTTCTCAGCAGAATACGTAGGGCAAACAGGTATCTGCAAAGGTTTACGTGCTGACTGGAACGATTGCTTGAACTTAGGTGGTGGCGAATCCTCTATGGTTTCTTTCCTCCACTTTTGGGCGCTGCAAGAGTTTATCGACCTTGCAAAATACCGTGACAATGCAGAGGATGTTGCGAAATATACCGAAATGGCGGCGAACGTACGTGAAGCTTGTGAAACTCACCTTTGGGATGAAGAAGGCGGCTGGTATATCCGTGGCCTGACGAAAAATGGCGACAAGATAGGAACCGCTCAGCAAACTGAAGGTCGAGTTCATCTTGAATCAAACACACTCGCCGTCTTATCGGGCGCAGTGTCGCAAGAGCGTGGTGAAAAAGCGATGGATGCCGTTGATGAGAATCTATTCTCCGAATACGGTCTACATCTGAACGCACCTTCCTTCTCAACCCCTAATGATGACATCGGTTTCGTTACTCGTGTTTATCAAGGAGTTAAAGAAAATGGCGCTATTTTTTCACATCCAAACCCTTGGGCATGGGTTGCAGAAACGAAGCTCGGCCGTGGTGATCGAGCCATGAAGTTCTACGACGCATTAAACCCTTATAACCAAAACGACATCATTGAAAAGCGCGTTGCCGAACCTTACTCATACGTGCAGTTCATTATGGGACGAGATCACCAAGATCACGGCCGTGCAAACCATCCATGGTTAACAGGTACGTCTGGTTGGGCCTACTTTGCCGTCACCAACTTCATTTTGGGTGTTCGTGTCGGTTTTGATGGCCTCGTCGTCGACCCATGCATTCCAACCAATTGGCCTGGTTTTGAAGTCACTCGCCAATGGCGCGGCGCGACTTACAACATCACAGTGCAAAACCCGAACTCCGTCAGTAAAGGGGTGAAAACAATCACAGTGAATGGCGAAGCAGTAGAAGGCGTGATTCCTGTCATGGCACAAGGCAGTGTCAACGATGTAGTGGTTATTCTCGGTTAACGCGATTTGGGCCTCAGCGCGAAGGAGCTGAGGCTCAACATTCGTCCCACAAGGATTTTATTATGATCAAATTTGGTACAGGTGGCTGGCGCGCCTTTATTGGTGAAGAGTTTACCAAAGACAACGTCTGTCTAGTGGCTCAATCACTTGCCAACATCATTAACCACGAAAATGTGGCTAACAACGGGTTCGTTATCGGCTACGACCGCCGCTTTCTTTCTGACAAAGCCGCACGTTGGTTTGCGCAAGTCTTAGCAGCGAATGGCGTGGTGGTAAGTTTTATCGATAAGTTTGTTCCTACCCCTATTGTGATGTTCAAGGCCAAAGAGATGAATTGCGCCTATTCGGCGTGTATTACGGCATCCCACAACCCTGCGGACTACAACGGCATCAAAGTGTTCATTGAAGGTGGACGAGACGCTGATGAGGTGATCACGCAAAAGATTGAACAACAAATCGCGTCACTGACGCTTGCCGATGTAAAACACGTCGAATTTGAACAAGCGCTGCAAGATAAATCGATCGTCATCATCAATCCAATGAATGAGTTTGTCGATTCAATCATCAACTTTATCGACATTGAAGCGATCAAAAAAGCCAACCTACGTGTGTTGATTGACCCTATGTTTGGCGTCGCGAAAAATGCATTGCAGACGGTTCTGATCAATGGCCGCTGCGATGTGGATGTGATCAATGATGGCAAAAACCCCGATTTTGGCGGTTTAATGCCTTCCCCTAATGCAGCGACTCTTTATCGTCTCAAACATTTAGTGGCCGCAGAAGGTTACGATATTGGGATAGGTACCGACGGCGATGCAGACCGACTTGGTATTATTGATGAGAAAGGCAACTTCATCCATCCTAATGAAGTACTGATCCTGCTTTACTACTACCTGCTTGAATATAAGGGTTGGAAAGGATCCGTGGTGCGTAATATCGCCACCACCCACCTGCTGGATAAAATTGCCGCTGACCACGATGAGAAAAGTTTTGAAGTCCCCGTTGGCTTTAAACACATCAGCTCACAAATGGAAGCGGATGATTCACTGATTGGTGGTGAGAGCTCCGGCGGTTTAACCATTCGTGGACACATCAAAGGTAAAGATGGGGTTTTTGCATCGAGTTTGTTGGTTGAAATGATCAGCGTGACAGGTAAAAAACTCTCCGAATTACTGGGGGAAATTTACGCGAAATACGGTTACGCCTACACCGCAGAAGGTGACTGCAAATTTAAGGCCGCACAAAAAGAGTCGTTGTATAACAAAATTTACGTTGAGAAACAGTTGCCTCAATTTGAGTATGAGATTGAGAAAGTCAGTTACGAAGACGGAGCCAAAGTCTACTTCAAAAACGGCGGCTGGGTTATTGCTCGTTTCTCTGGCACTGAACCATTGCTACGCATTTTTGCCGAAATGGCGGATAAAGACACTGCAGAACGTGTTCTTCAACAGGTGAAAGATTTTCTATCGTTATAGCTTTTACCCACTTCGACTCAAATTTGAGTCGCTATACCCGCACAGTATGAAGAGGTTGTAGGTATATCGATGAAGAACACTTGCCCGGCGTCACGCCGGGCTTTTTTTAAAAAGCCAACACACCTTGCGTATCAATGCTGACTGCAACATTTTGCCCAACGCTCAACGGCTGTGAAGAACTCGCCAGCAACTTACTACCATACGCATCAATCACATAACGGCAGTGATCGCCCATAAATTGCTGCTCTAACACGCGGACTTTGCTCTCTTGCTGCGCACTAATTTGAATGTGTTGTGGCCGCAGTAGTAATTCGCATTTGGCTTCAAGCTCAATGGGTTGCTGAGCTTTGGCGTCAACCACACCTAAATCGGTCTCAAATTGCCATTCTGAAATTCGTTTGGCGCTTAAATAACTTCCACCACCTAAGAAATCGGCCACAAATTTACTCGACGGTTGGTAGTACAGCTCTGATGCGGTGCCATATTGCTCAATCACACCGTGGTTCATTACCGCCATTTTATCAGCAAAAGCAAAAGCTTCTTCGCGGCTATGGGTCACAAAAATAGCCGTCACACCCTGCTTTTTAAAAATGTTGCGAATTTCACCGATCAACTCATGGCGAACTTGGGTATCGATATTGGAAAACGGCTCATCAAGCAGCAGTAGATCCGGTTTATACGCCAAGGAGCGAGCAATCGCCACTCGCTGCTGCTGTCCACCCGATAGTTGATGAGGATAACGATCCCCCAGCCCCGCTAAGTGCACTAATGCCAACATCTCTCCGACTTTCGCTTTGCGCTCGGTTTGAGAGAGTTGACGCAATCCAAACGCGATATTTTCCGCAACAGTTAAGTGAGGAAACAGCGCATAATCTTGGAAAATCATCCCTATGTTTCGCGCTTCCGGTGGCAACCAATGTTGACCATCATCAATCGTTACACAATTAAGGCTCATCACCCCAGAGCTAAGCGGCAGCAAACCCGCAATAGCTTTCAATAAGGTCGTTTTCCCACAACCACTTGCTCCTAATAAACAGACGATTTCTCCCTGTTTGACTTCCAGCGACAGTGATTGTAAAACCGTTTGGTTTTCATATTTGCAAGTCAAATCATGGATAGACAGCGCACAACTCATCAGTGATTTTGCTCCAGTGAACGGTTAACGACGATAAGCGGAATTAAACCAACCGCGACCAAGAGTATCGCAGGCAAAGCAGCCACTTCTAATTGTTCATCCGATGCGTAGTTATAAACATAGGTCGCCAAGGTTTCGAAATTGAACGGACGCAATAACAAAGCGGCATTCAGCTCTTTCATTGACTCAATAAACACCAACAACCCAGCGATAAGCGTACCACGGCGGATCAATGGCAGATGAACTCGCCACAGCATAGCGTTCGATCGATAACCCATAGTTCGAGCCGCCATATCCAAAGAAGGTGAGACTTTATTGAGGCTACTTTCTATGCTACCAATCGCCACGGCCGAAAAACGCACCACTAAAGCAAAAATAATAGCAAACATCGAACCAGAAAAGATAAGACCCGGTCGCCCCCACTGCATCGCTTTAGCAACATCATTGACCCAATGATCCATAAACAGCACCGGAACCATCACACCAATCGCTAGCACGGTTCCGGGAACCGCATAACCCATAGAAGACAAGCGCATAAAGGCTAAAGTCACCCCATTGGCGTTCAACCGATGGCAAAAATTCACGACCAAAGCAATCAACACCGCCACCAGCGCTGTCGTCAACGAAACCGTTAAGCTATTGATCGCAAAGTCTTGGAACTCCGAAGTCCAACTTTTCGCAAAATAGTGATAAGCGAATGAGACCAACTGCAATAAAGGCAGAAGAAACGCGAGCGCAACTAGCCCCCAACACCAACACAAAGCGGCCCATTTTTTCCACCCTTGCAACTGATAGCGAAAATCTTCATGGCTGTTAAATTGGCTTTGAAATAATTTCTGTTTACGACGGCTATAGCGCTCTGCGCTCAGCAGTAATAATACAATCACCAACATGATGGCGGATATTTTCGCTGCCGCATTCAAATTAGAATAACCGAGCCAAGTGTCATACACCGCAGTCGTTAGGGTATTAACGGCAAAGTAACTCACCGTACCAAAATCTCCCACCGTTTCCATCGCCACTAAGGAGAGGCCAACCGCCATCGCGGGCCGTGCAAGCGGTAGTGAAATCAGACGAAAACTCTGCCACGGAGAGCATTTTAATAGACGAGCGGATTGCAATAAGGAGACGTTTTGTTCCATGAATGCTGCACGGCACAGTAGGTAAACATATGGATAAAGCACCAGCGCAAGCACAATGCTTGCCCCGCCCAAACTGCGAATGTCGGGAAACCAGTAATCACCTGCGCCCCAACCAGTAAGATCTCTAAGTAACACTTGCACTGGGCCTGCGTAGTCAAACCAACCGGTAAAGATGTAACCGATAATATAGCCGGGCATCGCAAGTGGTAACACCAAAGCCCATTGTAAAATGCGTTCGGTAGGCAGCCTACACATCGCCATTAACCAAGCACTGGGAATGCCAAATAGCAAAGAAAGCCCCATCACACTGAACGTTAATACGACGGTATTAAAGGTATAGGTGGGCATCACGGTTGACATGAGATGATAAAAAACCTCATCACTTTGTCCCGCAGCGGTAATAAAGATGGCTAAGATCGGCAAAACCAGTAGCACAGTGACACTGGCACTACTGGTTTTCCATAATGTATTTTTTTCTTTCATTGCCTAATTACAATAAGGCTTACTGACACATAAATGCGTTTGCAAATACATCTCATGCCCCTTCAATAGAATAGGGGCACTGTTATACCCCTAGAACCGATTAAAGGTCAAATTTCACTTCATCAAGCAGCTTAATTGCCGCGGCATGATTGTCGGCAATTTTTTCGAGCGGCAGTGGATTCGCTTTAAAATCACCCCATGAAGCGACTAGTGCAGAACGCTCAACACCTGCTTTTACCGGGTATTCAAAGTTGACGTCAGCGTACATGTGCTGTGCTTTATCGCTGGTCAAAAACTCCATCAGCTTAACTGCGCTTTCTTTGTTAGGCGCGTACTTCGCCATCGCCATACCACTCACGTTAACATGCGTGCCTTGCGCATTCTGGCCGGGGAAGTTGATGTAGACGGCTTCAGCCCATGATTTTTGCTTCTCATCAGCTAACATTTTCCCTAAATAATAGCTATTACCCAATGAGACATCACACAAACCTTCTTTAATCGCTTTAACTTGGTCACGATCATTACCTTGAGGCTTACGTGCTAAATTTGCTTTGACACCTTCAAGCCAAACTTTAGTGCTCGCTTCGCCTTGCTCTGCAATCATGGATGCAACCAGCGCCACGTTGTAAGGGTGCTTACCACTACGAGTACAGATTTTGCCTTTAAATTCAGGCTTCGCGAGGTCAGCGTAGTTGAAGTCATCACCCAACTTGCCTACGCGATCGCGTGATGAGTAGACGCTACGGGTGCGTATTGTTAGTGCAAACCACTCATCTGCGCTATCGCGATATTGGGCAGGAATGTTAGTTTCAATGGTTTTGTTATCCACCGCTTGGACTAAACCTTTCTCAGATAACTCAAAAAGACGGCTAAATTCTGAGGTTAAAATCACGTCAGCAGGGCTGTACTCACCCTCTTGTACCAATTTCTCAGCAATCCCTTCTTTCGCAAACTTCACATTCACTTTAATGCCCGTTTGTTGAGTGAACTCTTTAAACATCGGCTCAATCAAAAATGGTTGGCGGTATGAGTAAACGTTGACCTCCTCTGCCGCCATCGCGCTCGGAGCCATCACACTACATGCCATCGCAGACAGAGTAAGCAGTTTCTTCATTTCTAGTTCCCTTTAAAATTGGTAATGATAATGTTTATCAGTTTCGTTATTATATTGATGATAGATTGAAAAACAATTCAATCAATAAAAAAACCTGCCTTAATCGGCAGGTTTTTAGGTAGGTTATCTGTAAGGAAATATTACTTTATTGTCACGAATTCTGGGTAGGCCCCCACCCCACAGTCGTGCATATCCATCCCTTCTAATTCTTCTTCTTCCGAAACTCGAATGCCTATCGTTGCCTTCAGGATGCCCCAAACCACAAGGCTTGCACCAAATACCCAAGCGAAAATCACTGCGGCTCCAAGTAGTTGAGCGCCAAAAGTCGCATCAGTATTGCTGATTGGCACAACCATTAAACCGAACAAACCACATACGCCATGTACTGAAATTGCGCCCACAGGATCGTCAATTTTCACTTTATCAAGGGCAATAATGCTAAACACAACCAACACACCCGCTACAGCACCAATCGCTACCGCATACAGTGGTGATGGAGAGAGAGGATCAGCGGTAATAGCCACTAACCCGGCCAACGCACCGTTGAGTACCATGGTTAAATCCGCTTTACCCCAAGTGGTTTTACACACTAATAAAGCCGCGATAGAACCCGCTGCTGCAGCGGCATTGGTGTTGAGGAAAATCTGACCAACCGCTGTCGCATTTTCAAAATCAGACAGCATTAGTTGTGAACCACCGTTAAAACCAAACCAGCCAAACCACAGGATAAATGTACCCAAAGTCGCAAGTGGCATGTTGGAGCCCGGAATAGGGTAAATTTCACCATTTTTACCGTATTTACCTTTACGTGCTCCCAACAAGATGACCCCAGCTAGCGCCGCCGATGCACCCGCTAAGTGAACAATACCAGAGCCGGCAAAATCACTGAAACCGGCAGCTGAAAGAAAGCCCCCCCCCCAAGTCCAATAGCCTTCCATTGGGTAAATGAATGCGGTCAAAATGACGGAAAAAATAAGGAACGACCACAATTTCATTCGCTCAGCGACAGCGCCAGAAACCACCGACATCGCGGTTGCCACAAACACCACTTGGAAGAAAAAGTCTGATTCAAGGGAGTGATCCGCGCCTTCTGCTTGGCTACCTATCAAGGAGCCGAATGAAGGCAGCCAGCCTGCTTCTGCGTTATCAACATACATAATGTTGTAACCAACCACTAAATACGTGGTACAGGCAATCGCGTACAAACAAAAGTTTTTGGTTAAAATTTCAGTGGTGTTTTTAGAACGAACTAAACCCGCCTCTAGCATGGCAAAGCCAGCTGCCATCCACATCACCAACGCACCCGAAATCAAGAAAAAAAACGTATCGAGTGCGTAACGTAGCTCTGTTACCGTTGCTGCTAATTCCATAATGGTTATCTCCAATCCTTTGAATCTTTACAGTGCTTCACTGTCCATTTCGCCAGTACGAATACGCACAGCTTGGCTGAGGTCATACACAAAAATTTTTCCGTCACCAATTTTTCCGGTGTGCGCCGCTTTGATGATCGCCTCTATCACGCGATCGACATTTTCAGCTTGTGTCGCTATTTCTAATTTCACTTTAGGCAAAAAATCGACTTGATATTCCGCTCCTCGGTAGAGCTCGGTGTGCCCTTTTTGGCGACCAAAGCCTTTCACTTCGGAAACCGTCATCCCTTCGATGCCGACATCGGCCAAAGCTTCACGCACATCGTCTAACTTAAATGGTTTAATTATCGCGTTGATCAGTTTCATTGCATCCTCTCACAAGCAGTAGTCCGTTTACGATCAATACAATCCAAGCTGCGTGCCAACTTTTTAAATTAATGATTTTAAAAGATTTGCAACCATTTCTTATGCCAAAAAGAAAAGGGTTGCACAAATGAGGTGCAACCCTTTCCCACAAATAAAGCGAAGTTTTTAATCTTCACCAGTTTTGTGCAGCGCTAAGTGAAGTCCGCAGGTGAGTAACGTACAAATTCGCACCACTGCTTGATCATCAAAGCAAAATCATCGATGCCGCAGCTTGCGGTGCTTTCACAATCGTAAAAATCAAACTCACTGTCACTATCAAGCGCTTCACCATGCGTCAAAACATTGGCCTGAACCGTGACCTCATCGGCAAGAATCATCACGCTGATCTCCTGCCCCTCAAGCGTCTGCTCTTGATTAAATGCACGTTTCGATGCTGCCATTAGCGCAATAACTTGATCTATTTTGGGAAGATCGTTGCTGATCTCCTCTTGTAGCCAACGGCCAATAATTTCGTGCCCCATCGAAAAAGAGCAGTAATAGCTCCCATCTAGGGTGTTTTTTTTAAATTCGTAGTCCATCGGGTTCTCGATATTGGTGCTTGGGGATACGGATAACTTTGTTATTATCGGTGATTATGGCTAACGAAACCACTTGAGATTATGCAGATCACAGAAACCACCGCACGCCAGATTGTAGAAAGAGCGATGAAGATCATCACTTATTCAGTCAACGTAATGGATGAAAAGGGACGAATTATTGGCTCAGGTGATCCCACTCGTTTGCACCAGAAACACGAAGGGGCGATTTTAGCCATCAATGAAAATCGAGTGGTTGAAATTGATCATGCCACCGCCAGTTACCTAAAAGGCGTTAAACCCGGCATCAATTTCCCCATCATTTATCAACAACGAGTGATCGGCGTAGTTGGAATTTCCGGTAACCCAACGGAGGTTCACCGTTATGGCGAGCTGGTCAAAATGACGGCGGAGCTTATCGTTGAACAAGCCGCACTGATGGCACAAGTACAGTGGAATAAGCGCCACCGTGAAGAGCTGCTATTACAACTAATTCAAGGTGCCACTCTCAACGAAACACAGCTCAATTCAATCGCCGAGCGATTAGGGCTCGATCTTTCCCAGCCGCGTATCGCTGCCGTGGTCAAATTGATCCCAGATAACGACACCGCCTTATCGCTAGAACACTTACAGCAGTTAGTGCATCTGCTGGAATACCCTGAACGGGACAATTTGGTGGGGATCATTTCAGTTTCTCACAACGAAGTGGTGGTTTTAAAACCCATCTCACTCACCGAAAAAGGTTGGTCACAAGAGGCCGAAACTAAACGAGTCAATCAACTGTTGAAGCGAGTGAAAAAAGAGGGAAAATTCACCATCAAAATTGCACTAGGTGATTATTTTCCAACGCTCTCAGGGCTGGCTCAATCTTATCAAACCGCCAAGTTGACGATGCAAGCCTCCCACCATAAACAGGGAGACGTCTTCTTTTATCAAGATGATAAGTTACCTGTACTGCTCAATAGCGTACAGCATGAGCCATGGAGCCGCGAGCAGTTACGCCAACCCTATACCCTGCTGGAACGGTATGACACTAAGGGAATATTAATTAAAACCCTCCGCCATTATTTTGAACAAAACTGCGATGTCCATCAAACTTGCCAAGCACTGCATATTCACCGTAATACCTTGCGCTATAGGCTTGAAAAAATTGAGCAAGTAACCGCTTTAAAATTCAATCAGTTAAATGACATTACTCACCTTTATTTGGCTTTATCTTGCTTCAAATAAAAACATAAAATTGTGCATTTGCACAATTAATCAGTCGCGTCAAAGCCAGTAATCTGTGCAATAGACTGAAGACTCTTTTATTTTTGCTCCCTATATTGCAGCCAATCACTGATAAAAAATATGGATATAGAAGATGATTGAAGTTTCAACTCTCGGAGCTCTGGCCGCATTAGTCGTGGCTATCACGCTCATTCTAAAAAAAGTACCACCCGCCTATGGCATGATCATCGGCGCGTTGGTCGGTGGCGTGATCGGCGGTGTATCGCTGACCGACACCGTTGCTCTGATGATTGGTGGCGCACAAGGCATTGTGACCGCAGTACTACGCATTCTTGCAGCAGGTATTTTGGCTGGTGTATTGATTGAATCAGGCGCTGCCACTTCCATTGCAGAAACCATAGTGAAAAAGGTTGGAGAAACTCGCGCTTTATTTGCCTTGGCCTTAGCAACCTTAATTTTGACTGCGGTCGGCGTGTTTGTCGACGTGGCAGTAATCACCGTATCTCCTATCGCTCTGGCGATCGCTCGCCGTGCCGATCTCTCCAAGGCGGCCATTCTGCTAGCGATGATTGGCGGCGGTAAAGCGGGTAACGTAATGTCACCTAACCCTAATGCGATTGCCGCAGCCGACGCGTTTAACGTGCCACTTACTTCTGTAATGGCGGCGGGTATTATTCCTGGGATCTGCGGGCTTATTGTGGCTTACTTGATTGCCAAACGTTTAGTCAATAAAGGAAGTAAAGTCTCTGCCAGTGAAGTCGTTGCGGTGGATCATTCTAGGCTCCCCCGCTTTAGCTCAGCGATCATCGCACCATTAGTGGCGATTGTGTTACTCGCACTACGCCCTATCGCTGGCATCAATGTGGATCCTTTAATTGCACTCCCATTAGGCGGATTAGTCGGTGCGGTCGTGATGGGACGATTTGCAGACACTAACCACTTCGCGGTTTCAGGTTTAACACGCATGGCTCCGGTTGCGGTTATGCTGCTTGGTACTGGTACTTTAGCCGGCATCATCGCCAATTCAGGTCTTAAAGGCGGTTTAATCGAAGTACTGACCGCTTCTGGCTTGCCTTCTTACCTGCTTGCACCGATCTCAGGTGCAATGATGTCACTGGCGACCGCTTCAACCACCGCAGGTACAGCCGTTGCCTCCAGCGTCTTTAGCTCCACTATACTCGAACTAGGCGTACCCGCACTGGCAGGGGCTGCCATGATCCATTCAGGTGCGACCGTACTTGATCATATGCCACACGGTAGTTTCTTCCATGCCACGGGCGGAGCGGTACATATGGACATTCGTGAGCGTCTCACCTTAATTCCTTATGAATCGGCAGTAGGTTTAGTAATTGCCTTCATTTCTGTGATGATTTTTGGCGTATTTGGTCTGTTTGTTTAACGCAGTTAAGGTGTTAAAAATGAAAATTGTTATTGCTCCAGATTCTTATAAAGAGAGCCTAACGGCAATGGAAGTCGCCACCGCGATAGAGAATGGATTCAAACAAGTGTTGCCCGATGCGCACTACATTAAGTTACCGATGGCCGATGGCGGCGAAGGGACGGTCCAATCACTGGTTGATGCCACTAATGGATCGATTGTTACCACAACGGTGACGGCGCCGCTAGGTGAACAAGTCGAGGCTTTTTATGGCTTAATGGGTGATGGTAAAACAGCGATCATTGAGATGGCGGCCGCATCGGGCTTACACCTTGTGCCGCCAGAGCAACGCAACCCTATGAACACCACCAGCTACGGTACTGGTGAGCTGATTAAAACCGTGCTTGATCAAGGTGTTGAACACATCATCATCGGCATTGGTGGTAGCGCAACCAACGATGGTGGCCTCGGCATGGCGCAAGCCCTCGGCATTCAACTGCTTGATTCAGATGGCAACCCATTAGGCTTTGGTGGCGGTGAATTATCGAAACTGGCCTCGATTGATCTCACACAACTGGACCCACGTTTAGCCCGCATCAAACTGGAGGTCGCCTGCGATGTCGATAATCCACTGTGCGGCGTACAAGGCGCTTCGCACGTCTTTGGCCCACAAAAAGGAGCAACACCCGAGATGGTCGCGCAACTTGATGCCAACCTTGCGCATTATGCAAACATCATCAAAACGCAATTAGGTCGTGATGTTAAAGAGATGCCGGGTGCTGGCGCGGCAGGCGGTTTAGGTGCGGCGCTGGTTGGTCTACTAGGAGCGAGCCTTCGTCCGGGCATTGAAATTGTGATGGATGCCGTGAACCTTAGCGATGTAGTAAAGGATGCCGATTTAGTCATCACTGGGGAAGGACGCATTGATAGCCAAACCATTCACGGTAAAACGCCAATCGGTGTTGCGCGCACTGCCAAACTTTTTTCCGTGCCAGTGATCGGCATTGCAGGCTGCTT
Organism: Vibrio sp. 2-2(8); assembly: GCF_963888495.1. Lineage (NCBI taxonomy): Bacteria > Pseudomonadati > Pseudomonadota > Gammaproteobacteria > Vibrionales > Vibrionaceae > Vibrio > Vibrio sp. 2-2(8). The sequence goes on from NZ_CAWPJM010000055.1 coordinate 130,670, forward strand.
ATCAGCAGACTGCGCCGTTGTTCACCCACATGGCATTGATGCGGTATTCAGTGTCGTTCCACGCTCGGTCGACTTGCCTACAGCCCTTGCCGAAGCGGCGCAAAATGTAGAAATGACCGCGCGTAATGTCGCGTGTGTTTTTAGCTTGTCTTACAGGCAATAACTATTTCGCTGAATACCATATGACGTTCACACTCATTTTAACTCCATTGACAGAACAACGTTATAAATTATGGGGCAAGTCATTGTTGGCGGATGCAGCCACCGATCGAACTTAATCTAATGTTATTTCAGCATTGAGTGAGAAGCTAGAATGGTAAAAAGCCACCGAATCGGTGGCTTTTTTATTAGGAGGTTAGCTTGGATAGCTCTTACACCGCTTGCTGGACAATCACACTGTCTGCTTTTTTAGTGTATTGCGCCATACGATGGAAGTTGAGGTAGCGATAGGTATCAGCTGCAGTTGCGTTGATCTGCTTCGCGTACTCTAGGTACTCTTCCAGTGTCGGAATGCGGCCTAAGATGGCACCCACGGCCGACAGCTCTGCCGAAGCAAGGTAAACATTCGCGCCGGTCCCTAAACGGTTCGGGAAGTTACGGGTCGAAGTCGACATGACGGTCGCTTTATCGGCAACACGCGCTTGGTTACCCATGCATAACGAACATCCTGGAGTTTCAATGCGTACCCCAGCGCGACCAAAGATGCCGTAATAGCCCTCTTCGATAAGCTGATCTTTGTCCATCTTAGTCGGTGGCGCAACCCACAAACGCGTATCTAACTGACCATTGAACTTCTCAAGCAATTTACCTGCCGCACGGAAGTGACCAATGTTGGTCATACAAGAACCGATGAAGACTTCATCAATAGGCGTACCTTGTACATCAGAAAGTAAGCGCGCATCGTCTGGGTCATTTGGCGCACATAAAATCGGCTCTTTAATCTCAGCAAGATCAATCTCAATCACATGTGCGTATTCTGCATCACTATCCGCTTGCATCAACTCAGGATTGGCTAGCCACGCTTCCATCGCCGTAATGCGACGCTCAATAGTACGGCGGTCACCATAACCTTCGGCGATCATCCACTTCAACATAGTGATGTTAGAGTTGAGGTACTCTTCAATTGAGGCTTGTGACAATTTAACCGTACAACCCGCCGCACTGCGTTCTGCCGAGGCATCAGAAAGTTCAAACGCTTGCTCAACCGTTAAGTGCTCAACCCCTTCGATTTCTAGCACACGGCCAGAGAATTCGTTAATTTTCCCCGCTTTCGCCACTGTAAGCAGGCCTTGCTTAATCCCGTAATAAGGAATCGCGTGCACTAGATCGCGCAGCGTGATGCCCGGCTGCATTTCACCTTTGAAACGCACCAAGACAGATTCTGGCATATCCAGTGGCATCACACCCGTTGCGGCCGCAAAAGCAACCAAGCCAGAACCGGCTGGGAATGAAATGCCAAGCGGGAAGCGTGTATGCGAGTCACCACCAGTACCGACGGTATCAGGTAACAACATACGGTTTAGCCATGAGTGAATAACGCCATCACCCGGACGCAGTGAAACACCGCCACGGTTCATGATGAAATCAGGCAAGGTATGGTGGGTATTCACATCGACAGGCTTTGGATAAGCCGAGGTATGACAGAAAGATTGCATGACTAAGTCAGCAGAGAAACCGAGACACGCCAAATCTTTCAATTCATCACGTGTCATCGGGCCAGTGGTATCTTGCGATCCAACCGTGGTCATTTTAGGTTCGCAGTAAGTCCCCGGACGAACACCCGTCACGCCGCATGCTTTACCGACCATTTTCTGAGCCAGTGTATAACCTTTGCCTGTATCAGCCACTGCAACTGGGCGACGAAATACTGTTGACGCTTCTAAGCCTAGTGCTTCGCGTGCTTTATCCGTTAAACCACGACCAACGATCAGTGGAATACGGCCGCCAGCGCGCACTTCATCAATCAATACGTCGGTTTTAAGCTTGAACGTGGCAAGCACTTCGCCAGTGTCGTGGTTACACACTTTGCCTTCAAATGGGTAAACATCAATCACATCACCCATGTTGAGTTTGGTAACGTCAACTTCAATCGGTAACGCGCCGGCATCTTCCATGGTGTTGAAGAAGATAGGTGCAATTTTACCGCCGAGCACGTAACCACCCGCGCGTTTATTGGGCACAAATGGGATGTCGTCACCCATAAACCACAAAACAGAGTTAGTCGCGGATTTACGAGACGAGCCTGTACCGACCACATCACCCACATAGACTAGCTGATGGCCTTTCTCTTTTAGAGCTTCGATTTGAGTGATAGGGCCAATGCTGCCTGCTTTATCGGGTTGAATGCCTTCACGTTCATTTTTCAACATAGCCAGTGCATGCACTGGAATATCTGGGCGTGACCATGCATCTGGCGCTGGTGACAAATCATCAGTGTTGGTTTCGCCAGTAACTTTAAATACGGTTAGCGTGATCTTCTCTTGAAGCGCCGGTTTTGAAAGGAACCATTCCGCGTCTGCCCATGATTGCAGCACTTTTTGTGCATGTGCATTACCCGCTTTTGCTTTCTCTTCTACGTCATAGAACGCATCAAACATCAGTAGAGTACGCGATAGTGCATCAGCCGCAATAGGTGCCAACTCAGCATCATCAAGCAATGAGACTAGCGGCTCGATGTTATAACCGCCTTGCATAGTTCCGAGTAGTTGCGCAGCTTTTGCGCGGCTCACTAACGGTGAAGAGACCTCACCTTTAGTGATGGCGGTTAAAAAGCCCGCTTTAACATAAGCGGCCTCATCCACACCGGGAGGAATTCGATTTTCAAGGAGATCAAGCATGAACGCTTCTTCACCTTGAGGGGGATTTTTCAACAGTTCAACAAGTCCTGCGACTTGTTCAGCATTTAGGGGTCTAGGAACAACTCCTTCGGCAGCACGCTCTGCGACGTGTTTACGGTAGGCTTCAAGCACGACTTTTTCCTCTCATTGCGGTTTACCCCATTATTATTGACATGATGGGCAAACATCCTTGGAAACTTGGCTCTCCATTGCCAGATATTTTTATGTAATCAGCGGCAGAGAGGCCAAACTGTGGGACGAAGAATAGCAAATTTAACTTTAAATTAAAATCTTATCATTTTGACCAACATAGCAACTTAAGACTAAAGTTCTATGATTTTTGAGTCACTTACCGCCCACTTTTCAGCTCAATTCTCGCTAAAAGGTAGTGCCAATACTCAAGTATATCGAATCAAAATTATCTTCGGTTCGACCATAAGCAAACATAATCGGTCCAATCGGTGAATCAACCCCGGCAAACACCGATCCCGCACCGTATAATGGGGCGGTATCAAAGCTTAGATCAGGATCAGACCATACACCGCCGTATTCTATTGATGCACCGACATAAAATGGGGAACTGAACAGGCCAAAGTCATTATCAAACCAGCGATAACGATACACCAAACTGGTGAACGCTTTATTCTGTCCAATCAAGCTGTTACGAGGAATACCAGATAAATTTAAGAAACCACCAATCGATTTAGGGTTTATCGGCTCACTAGAATTTTTACTTTGTACCACACCGTAATCAAGATTACCGACCAAAGTATGCCTGCCAAGGCTATAAGCAGCGATCAATTCACCGGAAAATTCATACACCGTATCGTTTGATTCAAGATCGGAAGAGACGCCAGAAACTTTATCGTGCGATGCAAGATACTCAAGATCAAGATAAACACCGCGGGTAGGCAAGCTGAAGTCATCTAAGGTATCAATGCGGTAGTTAGCAAACACACCAGCACGGGTGTAATCCATATTTCCCATGGATGGCCAATTTGAGACTTCGGCCTCCCCGTCGGTATAGCGGATCCCTACCTTAAACTCTCGCCATAATTTATCTTGATAACCAAGCGACAATTCTCCAATCCATTCTAAATACGCGATCGGTAAATAATCTTTACTGGCTTCTAGACTGGTGTCATCAAACCCTTGCATTGGCTTATTACGTTTATCATTGCTAAACGTGACCAAGGCAGAGGTAAACGCTTTTTGCCCTGAGAACAGAGGAGAAAAAAGCTCCGCTTCGATGATCTTATCGGTGCCCATTTCTAGATTGAAACGTAATTCAGAACCAAACGAATTTAAGTTAGTGAAATTGGAAGAGATACCCAGCGCATACTGACTATCCGTATGAAAATCATCTTCTAAGAAAAAGCGAAAATTGAGGTAATTTGGCCCCCAAGATTTCTCTTTTACATCGATGACCAGTTGGTTCTTTCCTTCAAATTCTCGGTATTCATAGGTCACTAACTCAAAGCGATCCAATGCATAGAGATTTTCGACCGTCGCTTCAATCTGCTCGGTTGATAGCGGTTGTCCTGTCTTTAAATGTAAACGGTTTTTTAACAATTGATCGCTGTAATGACTGCGGTTGTTGAGTACGATTTCATCAACCTTTACATCATCGCCATAAATTAAAGCCCTGCGGCGAGCTTGTTTTGCTTCCACATAACGTTGATAACTAGCACTCGATAATGACAACGAAGCCAATACCGATTGGTTCGCCATTGCGATATCGTACCCTTTCCTATAAGCCGTAGGCATTTTATCAAATTCCGTGGTTTCCATACTGCCGACATCAGGGCGTAAAAATACATCTCGCTCATTCAATAAACGTGCTTGTTTTTGAGTGCTTCTTTGTACGAGATAGTTGGAAAGCTGATCGGCTACCGTCAAAAAGGTAGTGAAAGCTTCTTGGTTTTTGTAATCGGTACTGATATCGATCGCGATAACAATATCAGCCCCTAAGGCACGTGCAACATCAACAGGCATGTTATTGGTCACACCGCCATCGACTAACCAACGACCATCAACTTCGTAAGGTGGCAGTGCTCCGGGTACTGACATACTCGCCATCATCGCATCCACTAAATAGCCACGATCCAGCACCACTTCCTCAAGAGCAATGATATCAGTTGCTACCGCGCGATAAGGAATAGGCAGTTGATCAAAGGACTGAAATTCAGAGAGATTGCCCGACGTTTCTCGCAAAATACGCAACATATTCTGCCCTTGCACCACACCGCGTGGTGCGCGGATCTCCCCCCAACGCAGTCCAAGGTCGGTGGTCAGTTGATAGCGGTCTTCGTACTCTTTATCCCGAACACGACGTTGGCTACGGTTGACCCGGTCACGATAACCTTCATTCCAATCCACGCTGTAAATTAAACTTTCAATTTCATCGGCGCTCATACCACTGGCATAGAGGCCGCCCACATAAGCGCCCATGCTGGTACCAGTAATGAAATCAACGGGGATGCGCATCTCTTCCAGCGCTTTGAGAACGCCAATGTGCGCTGCACCTTTTGCCCCTCCTCCCGCAAGAACGACGGCAACTTTGGGGCGCGCAGCACTGTCCAGCATAGGTTTTTCAGCTTGTGGCTCATCAGCCACCGCGAAAGTCGCAGGAAACATGAATACCAAGAACAATAAGTTACTTAAAAACTGTTTCACGACTCTTCCTTAAATCCCTTTGAAATCAATTTAATATAAACTCCCCCAGCTACCACTGAAAGAGATTTTTTAACCATTGTCCCGGTTGTTTATCACAGCTCTGTTTCAATGCGCCGTTTTTATCCCACATGGGCAGTTTAAATTCGTTGTGACAATCTTGGACTAATTCACCCTCGGCACTGGTTTTAAAGCCAATCGTAGTAATGCCTTGCGGCCAAGGAAGAAGTAATTTTTCCGGGATCCGATGTTGTAAATATTCCGCGTACACCCGTAATGCACCACTCGAACCCGTAAGTTTGATCGGCTGATTATCATCGCGGCCAAGCCAAATCGTGGTGACTTCACGACCATCCACCCCGACAAACCAACTGTCGCGGCTATCGTTAGTGGTACCAGTTTTCCCCGCCAATGCCGCCCAAGCGAACTGATTATTGAGATAGCGCCCGGTTCCTTCAAGTACTCCTCGCTTCATCGCATAAGTTGTAAGCCACGCCGCTTGCTGCTCAACGGCTTGGGATACTTTGGGAATTGATTGATAGAGCACATTGCCCTCTAAATCCAATACCGAGCGCAGCGCCGATAAGGGCGCTTTTTTACCCGAATTGGTTAAGGTTTGGTACATCTGCGCCACTTGATAAGGCGTCAGAGAGAACGCGCCAAGAAACATCGACGGTACAGGACGGATCTCCTCTTTGTTGACACCGAGCCGCACCAAAGTGTCAGAAACTTGTTCAATCCCAAGCTGCATGCCCAATTGTACCGTAGGCACATTAAGTGATTTAGCTAACGCGAGATACAGCGGCACTTCACCACGGAACTGACGATCAAAGTTGCGCGGTGACCACACTTCGCCTTTGTTCCCTTTGAGTGTGATGGGTTTATCGATCAGTGTGGTGGCTAAGTTGTATTTATCTGGCTGTGCGAGTGCGGTGAGATAGACCGCTGGTTTGACTAACGAGCCGATAGGACGGCTTGCATTTAAAGCGCGGTTAAAGCCGTCATAACCGGTCTGTTTACCGCCAACCATGGCACGTATCTCACCACTGGTTCGATCAACAGCGATCGCTGCGGCTTCTAAGTTTTTCCCCGCCGTTTTGGAAAGCACTGGAATTTGTCGATCAATCGCCAGCTCCAATTTGGCTTGCGAAACAGGATCGAGCGAGGTAAAAACGCGCAAGCCAGTATCCGCTTTGAAGATCTCGCCCACTTTCTCTTTCAGTTCAATTTTTAACTGCTGAAAATACGCTGGTTGCCGGCTGGCAATGTGAGGATGCTTTTGCACATCTAACGGTCGACTGGCCGCTTGTTCAAACTGTTTAGCCGTCAAAATATCTTGCTGCATCATCAGCTTTAAAACCAAGTCGCGACGCTCTTTAGCACGTTCAGGGTAACGCGCAGGGTTATAATAAGAAGGCCCTTTAACCATGCCCACCAACAACGCTAATTGATCAATGCGCAATTCTTGTAATGGTTGACCGAAATAAAGCCGTGAGGCGAGGCCGAAACCGTGAATCGCCTCACCGCCACTTTGCCCTAAATAGACCTCATTTAGGTAGGCTTCTAAAATGCGATCTTTACTGTAGCGATAGTCGATAATGAGCGCCATATAAGCTTCACGCACTTTACGCCATAAGGTTCGATCGCTAGATAAGAAAATATTTTTTGCCAGCTGTTGAGTTAACGTGCTGCCGCCTTGCACGGTGCGCCCAGCCTTAATGTTGGCCACTAAAGCACGGGCAATCGCAAATGGAGAGATGCCATCATGTTGATAAAAATAGCGATCCTCGGTCGCAAGCAACGCATCCACCATCACTTCAGGAAACTGATCACGACGTAAAAATAGCCGCTGCTCATCGTTGCCTTTTTCAAGCATGCCGAGCATTTTGGGCTCAATACGCAAGTAACCTAAATCCCCTTTTTGCTCAAGAGATTGGATACGAACTAAACCGCTGTCATTAAAATGGAGCATCACATGGCGGTCAGGCTCAGGGCCATCGGCAAACTCAAAAGGGCGGCGGATGATCTCAATTTTGCTTGATGATGAAGAGTACTCGCCAGCATAGCGTGGCTGACTCACTTTACGATAGTTGAGTACATCGAGTTCATTGCGCAGCTCTTGCAGCGGGATGTCATCACCGGGTGCTAAATTCAAAATGCGTGCATACACGACGGTCGGTAAATCAAAAAGCTGGCCTTCGAAGCGTTGTTTAACCACGCTATTTAAGTAAATACCAACAAACAACAGCACCGCAGCCAGTGCAAGGCTCAGTTTCCAGCCAATACCCCACACAATTTTCCACCACGCTTTGCGTGGCGCTGAAGGCTTCTTAGCCGGACGACGTGAAGGTTTTTTTACGCTATTTTTTTGAGTGCCCGTAGGCTTTTTATGGGTTGTCATTGTGCTAATTGCCGCTTAGTTTTCGTCGTCGCTATGTGGTTGGCAGGATCATCAGGCCAAACGTGTTTTGGGTAACGCCCTTTCATCTCTTTTTGCACTTCTTTATAAGCGCCCTGCCAGAAACCGGCGAGATCTTGAGTTACCTGCAAAGGCCGCTGCGCAGGTGAGAGCAGTTCCATCACCACTTTTTTTCGCCCTTGAGCGATGGTAGGGGAATCTTGCTCGCCAAACATCTCCTGCATACGGACCGACAGCATCGGCTCCGCGCCCAGTTGATAACGAATGGCGGCTCGATTACCTGTGGGTAGCGGGTGGTGAGTTGGAAGCCAGCGATCAATCTCTTGGTTTAATGGCCAGCCTAAATAGGCATTGAGTGCATCAAGAAGCGGTACTTTCGCTAACGCTTTGACCGATTTGACTCCGACTAAATAGGGGGCTAACCAAATTTCAAGATCATCAAGCAGCGCTTGTTCCTCGACAGCAGGCCACGCCGCTTCCGGTAGCCATTGCGCAGCGCAACGTATGCGCGTTAATAAAGCGCTCGCCGCTTCGCTCCACTGTAATACCGATAGCCCCTTGCGACGGACATAATTGAGCAAGGCTTGCGTCATTTTTTCATGAGCAGGCTCTGGCAGCGCTTCACGCTCAATGACCAATTTACCGCACAGGGTTAGCCTTTCCGCGCACAGTTTCCCCGCTTTCTCATCCCAATCGACTCGTTCTTGTGTACTAAATAGCTCTGGAAAATGGGCTTGCAGTGCATCAATATCCAACTCTGTCGCAACAAAGATTTGGCTCGCTTGTGAGCCGCTGCGCATTAAATCCACCACCACTAAATAGTGCGCACCCGCGAGGCGTTCATCGTCACGCATTTGCGCGCCGTGACCATTCGCCAGTAAAAACTGCCCTCGTTGCGACTCGCTGCGACGCTGGGCAATGCGATCGGGAAAAGCCAAACTCAGCACTAACGCCAGCAATGATTCATCCACTTTTTTTAGCTGAAATTGGCCATCGAGGGCGCGCGCAAGCGTCGTGGCACGCTGATGTAGGTTTTGTGTTTTAGGGTGAGTCGCTTGCTGCCAACGCATTAAGCTATGCTGTAAATCCAGCACATTACGCTCAGGCTCTTCCAATAAAGCGGTCACAGCGAGCGCCGTATTTAGCATTGAATCACTCGTTTCATGGGCTTTGAGCAGCATACTCACTAGCCTTGGTTCCACACCGAGTGACTGCGCTTTTTTACCCAATGCGCTGAGCTGCTGTTTGCTGTCCATCAAACCAAGCGTATGCAATAGACTCCAAGCTTGCTGCATCGCTGCTGCTGGTGGTGCATCCAACCAAGGCAAATCGTTGACCGACACCACACCCCACTGCGCAAGCTCCATCGCTAAAGGCGCTAAGTCACTGTGCAATATTTCCGCGCTCGGCACTTGGGGTTGCTGCTTATATTGTGCTTCGCTGTAAAGACGCAAACAGATGCCGGGTTCTAGGCGTCCGGCGCGCCCCGTGCGTTGCTGCGCCGATGACTGGGCAATTTTCACTTGCTCTAAACGAGTGATGCCCGTTTTAAGATCAAACTTCGCTATCCGCTCTAGCCCTGCATCCACCACTAAGCGTATCCCCTCAATGGTCAGCGATGTTTCGGCAATATTAGTCGCTAGCACAATTTTCCGTTTGCCTGCTACTGCAGGCGCAATCGCTTTTTGCTGCGCTTGTAGACTCAACTGCCCGTATAAAGGACAAATATCAAACTCATCGGCTAAGTGTGCGAGCTGCTGTTCAAGCTGTTTAATGGCTGAAACGCCAGGTAAAAATGCCAGCAGAGAGCCACTTTCAGCTCGCATCAAGCCTTCAATCTTTTGGCTCATCGCCGGCACAAGATAATCATTGGCTCGCAGCGGTGCATAGCGCACTTCAACCGGGTAAGCGCGACCTTCTGATTGCACATAGAGTGCTTGGGGTAATAATGACTGTAATGCCAGTTGATCTAAGGTTGCCGACATTACGACGATTTTAAGATCTTCTCGCAGTGCTGATTGCACTTCCAAGCTCAATGCGAGAGCCGTATCCGCGTGAATGCTCCGCTCGTGGTACTCATCGAAGATCAAGAGATCGATTCCGCCTAGCTCAGGATCGGTTTGGATCATACGTGTCATGATCCCTTCAGTCACAATTTCAAGCTGTGTCGCTGCGCTGACTTTACTCTCGCCACGCATACGATAGCCGACGGTTTGCCCAACACTCTCACCTAATTGCCGTGCTAAATAGCAAGCAATACTGCGCGCCGCCAAACGACGCGGTTCAAGCATGATGATCTTACCCGTGAATAATTGCGCTTTTAATAGCTGTAACGGGAAATGGGTCGACTTACCCGCGCCAGGAGCGGCTTTGACAATCATCTGTGGGTGAGCTTGTACTCCCGCCAGCAGCTCGGGCATCACAGCTTGAATGGGCAATTGTGACAATGTGCAATCCTTATGGTTAAATGGCGGCAACATTGTACATAAAAACAGTAGATAAATGCAGTTCAATCCTCCACTTCGATCCGCGACCTTACTCAAACGCTACAAGCGTTTTTTGGCCGACATTGAGTTTGCCGATGGTCAACAAGAGACTATTCACTGCGCCAATACTGGCGCGATGACGGGCTGCGCCGAGGCGGGTAATCGTGTCTGGTTCTCCACCTCGGACAACCCTAAACGTAAATACCCACACAGTTGGGAGCTGACTGAAACCCAGCAAGGCCACTGCATTTGCGTCAACACTGCTCGGGCGAATACGCTGGCAGTAGAAGCGATTCAAAACGGCATCATCAAAGAGCTGCAAGGATATGAGCAATTACAAACTGAAGTGCGCTACGGCCAAGAAAATAGCCGAATTGATATCTTGCTCAAATCACCCTCTAAACCGACGTGCTATATAGAAGTGAAAAGCGTCACCTTATTGGATGAGCGTTACTCTCCACACGACGATGTCGCCTGCAATTCAGGGCAAGGTTATTTCCCCGATGCCGTCACAACGCGTGGACAAAAGCATTTGCGTGAATTAACGGAAATGGCAAAAAGTGGAAGCAGAGCAGTACTTTTGTTTGCTGTTTTGCATTCAGGGATTGAAAAAGTCTCGCCTGCACTCCATATAGACGCAAACTATTCACTATTATTGAAACAAGCGCAAAAAGAAGGGGTGGAAGTACTGTGCTACAAGGCTGTACTTTCAAGGAATGAAATCAAGCTCGTTAACACTGTAGAATTCGCCCATTAGTGACAAAAAATTGATGGCGCCTTCACATTGACAATAAGTTTACGATTGAGTGTTTGCCTCCTATAGATCTTTTTGCTATAGATACCCGCCTAAAATTAGCTGCTCGCGCAGTTGACTAGGTGTTAGTAGGAGATGCTGCATGCCGGAATTAAAGAAAAAAGCGATAGGCATCCTAGCCATTGCAGGTGTTGAGCCGTATCAGGAAAAGCCAGGTGAAGAGTATATGTCACCTGAGCAAATAGCTCACTTTACAAAAATTTTAAGTGCTTGGCGCAACCAACTTCGTGAAGAAGTTGAGCGTACCGTTCACCATATGCAAGATGAAGCCGCAAACTTTCCAGATCCCGTTGATCGCGCTTCTCAAGAAGAAGAATTCAGCTTGGAATTGCGTAACCGTGACCGTGAACGTCGCTTGATCAAAAAAATTGAAAAAACATTAAGCAAAATTGAAGAAGATGATTTTGGTTTTTGTGAATCTTGTGGCGTGGAAATCGGCGTTCGTCGCTTAGAAGCTCGACCAACAGCGGACCTTTGCATTGACTGCAAAACGCTAGCCGAACTTAAAGAAAAACAGATGCAAGGTTAATCTTACCTTTTGTTTGTGTTAAAAAAGGGAGCTAAAGCTCCCTTTTTGTTTTCACTCGATACCCAAATAACTTGTAACTTGGATGAATCGCAATGCACTATATTGGCCGATTTGCCCCATCACCTTCAGGCCCACTTCATTTTGGTTCTTTGATCGCTGCACTTGGCAGCTACTTTCAAGCAAAATCACAGCAAGGTAAGTGGTTGGTTCGCATCGAAGATTTAGATCCGCCAAGGGAAATGCCAGGAGCCTCCACCCTGATACTTCAAGCCATCGAAGCGTATGGTTTGCATTGGGATGACGAGGTGGTTTATCAAAGCCAGCGCCACACTTTATACCAAGATCAAATTGAGGCTTGGCTTGAATCAGGGCAAGCCTATTATTGTGATTGCACGCGTAAACAAATTAAACAGATGGGTGGCTTTTATCCCGGTACATGCCGCTATAAAAAACCAACATTAACCGAAGATTGCGCGGTTAGGTTGCGTGTTGATACACCGGTAGAGTCATTTTTCGACCAAAAACATGGCGAAATTCACATTCATAAAGCATTAGCACAGGAAGACTTCATCATTAAGCGACGTGACGGTTTATTTGCTTATAATCTTGCCGTAGTGCTCGATGATATCGATCAAGGAGTGACGGAAGTGGTGCGGGGAGCCGATTTAATTGAACCAACAGGACGACAAATCAGCTTGTATCATTGCTTACATAAAACTCCGGTAAGCTACCTGCACCTGCCGCTTGCGATGGATGGTAATGGCAATAAATTATCCAAACAGAATCATGCCACAGCCATTGATATTCAAAATCCTAAACCTACCTTGCTTAAGGCAATGCGCTTTTTAGGGTTTGAGATAAAACAAGAGATTAGCGACGCTTCCATCGATGAAATTATCTTTTGGGGCAGTCAGAATTGGCACGTTGAACAACTCCCTCGGGAGACCGAGATCACACCGTGATTCTCAAAAGGCTATCCTTACGCTATGATTAGCCGCAAAATCGTCCCGAACGGGCACTTTAAATAACAAAAGCAAGGTTGGCAAAAACCAATTATTGCCAGATGCACATGAATAAAAACGACTATACACCACGCGAAAATCGCGTTTACCAAGACTTAGCTCTAAATATTATCACTCGTGATGAACACAATATTTCGCGCAAGCAAATCAGCGATAATGCGCTCAAGGTGCTATACCGACTTCATGGCGCAGGTTTTGACGCCTATTTAGTCGGTGGTGGAGTACGTGACCTACTATTAGGTGAGACACCAAAAGATTTTGATATCGCCACTAATGCAACACCAGAGCAAATACGCCAACAGTTTCGCAACTGCCGCTTGATCGGCCGTCGCTTTCGCTTAGCGCACATCATGTTTGGCCGCGACGTAGTGGAAGTGGCGACTTTCCGTGGACACCATCAAGAACCGAGCCAAAACGTCTCAGCACAATCTGAAGCGGGTATGCTGCTGCGTGATAACGTCTACGGCACCATTGATGAAGATGCAGAACGCCGGGACTTTACGATTAACGCCATGTATTACAACATCGGTGATTACAGCATTCATGATTATGCTGGCGGCATGGACGACTTAGAAGATAAGCTCATCCGCTTAATTGGCGATCCTGAAACGCGCTACCGTGAAGACCCAGTGCGCATGTTGCGTGCGATTCGTTTTGCGGCCAAGCTCGATTTCGATATCGAAGAAGAGACTGCCGACCCAATCGAACATCTTGCTCCTTTACTGCAAGATATTCCTGCGGCACGTTTGTACGAAGAATCGCTAAAGATGCTGCAAACCGGCCACGGTTTAGAAACCTACCACTTAATGCGTGAGTACAACCTGTTCCAGCAGTTGTTCCCTGTGATAGCTCAAGAGTTCACTCCAAACTACGACTCGCACACAGAACAGATGTTGGATCTGGTCTTAGATTCAACCGACCTGCGTATTGAAGAAGGTAAACGCATCAACCCAGCCTTCATGTTTGCTGCCATGTTCTGGTACCCGACGGTGAAGCTGGCTGATGCGTTAATGCAGCAGCGTAATTTCGCCTATTACGACGCCGTCATGGAAGCGAGTAACCTCATCCTTGACCAAGTGGTGAAAACCCTTGCGATACCTCGTCGTCATACCGCGACAATTCGCGAAATTTGGCAATTGCAGTTGCGCTTACCACGTCGCAATGGGAAACGCGCCTTCCGCCTTATGGAGCTCAACAAATTCCGAGCGGGTTTTGATTTTCTACAAATGCGTGGCGAGATCGAAGGCGGAGAGACGAAGAAGCTGGCTGACTGGTGGACAACGTTTGAAAGCGCCGGGCGGGATATGCGCCAAGCGATGGCAAATGATTTGGAAAGTGGCGCAAGTAACAAGCCGAATGTACGCCGCCGCAGAAGCCCACGTAATAAAAAGAGCCGCCCAGAATCATGATTCTCGTTTATATTGCTGTTGGCAGTAATTTAGGCGACCCAATCGCGCAAGCTGAGCAGGCCATTGAAGCCTTGAAATGTTTGCCACACTCTCGATTTTTAAGCGCCTCATCCTTGTACAGTAGTACACCGATGGGGCCACAAAACCAGCCCGATTACATCAATGCGGTGGTTGCGATAGAAACCGATTTAACGCCACTTGAACTGCTCGATTGTACCCAAAGCATCGAGTTAGAACAGGGGCGTGTTCGCAAAGAAGAACGTTGGGGGCCAAGAACACTCGATCTGGATATTCTTCTTTACGGCAATGAGGTGATCGATTCCGAGCGATTGACCATTCCTCACTACGGAATGAAAGTACGTGAATTCGTGCTCTATCCGCTCGCCGAAATTGCACCAAGTTTACAACTCCCTGATGGGACTGAGCTCAATCAATTGTTACCGCTCGTCGAACGTAACGGGCTCGGTATTTGGCACTCGCCAGCGCCTCGTAAGGACATTTAATGAAAAAAATCACCATAAACGATCTGATCCAATGGAAACAACAAGGTCGTAAATTTGCAACCGTCACCGCGTATGACGCAAGCTTTGCTCAGCTTTTTGAAAGCCAAGAGATGCCTGTATTATTAGTGGGCGATTCTCTAGGCATGGTGCTACAAGGTCACACAGATACCCTACCCGTCACCGTCGAAGAGATTGCCTACCACACACGCAGCGTGCGTGCTGGTAGCCCTAACTGTTTATTGATGGCTGATATGCCTTTTATGAGCTATGCCACACCACAACAAGCCTGTGAAAGCGCTGCTAAATTGATGCAAGCGGGTGCAAATATGGTCAAAATAGAAGGTGGTGATTGGCTAGTAGAAACGGTGAAAATGCTGACTGAACGCGCGGTTCCAGTTTGCGCACACCTTGGTTTAACACCGCAATCGGTCAATATTTTTGGTGGCTATAAAGTACAAGGCCGCGACCAAGAAAAAGCAGACCGAATGGTCAAAGACGCGTTGGCGCTCCAAGAAGCGGGCGCACAAATTGTGTTATTAGAGTGTGTACCGGCCAGCCTAGCAGCGCGAATTACCGAAGTGCTTGATGTGCCAGTGATTGGCATTGGCGCAGGTAACGTGACCGATGGACAAATTCTAGTAATGCACGATATGTTCGGAATTTCGGCGAATTACATGCCAAAATTCTCGAAAAACTTTCTTGCTGAAACAGGGGATATGCGTAAAGCCGTCGCAAAATACATCGCAGATGTAGAAAGTGCCGCTTTCCCTGATGACGCTCATACCATCGCCTAAAGGAGATATTCATGCAAACTTTTGCTGACATTTCAGCTCTTCGCGAGCAGATCAAACAGTATAAGCGTGAAGGCCGCCGAGTCGCTTTTGTACCGACCATGGGCAATTTACATGAAGGCCACTTAACCCTAGTGCGTAAAGCACGTGAAGAGGGCAATGTGGTCGTGGTCAGTATTTTTGTTAACCCGATGCAATTTGACCGCGCGGATGACTTAAATAACTACCCGAGAACACTGGATGAAGACTTAAGCAAACTCAACGCGGAAGCGGTTGATTTGGTCTTTACCCCAACCCCAGAAATAATGTATCCGCAAGGATTAGAAAAACAGACCTTTGTTGAAGTACCGGGGCTTTCTCATATGCTCGAAGGCGCATCAAGACCAGGGCATTTCCGTGGCGTTGCAACCATAGTCGCTAAGCTGTTCAACATAGTGCAGCCGAATGTTGCCTGTTTTGGTGAAAAAGATTTTCAACAGTTAGCGGTGATCCGCCAAATGGTCAGCGATCTTTGTATGGATATCGAGATTGTCGGCGTCCCTACCGTCCGTGAAATGGATGGCTTGGCGATGAGTTCACGTAACGGGCTGCTGACGTTAGATGAACGCCAACGTGCACCTGTCCTTGCTCGTACCATGCGTTGGATAAGCAGTGCACTGCGTGGTGGCCGCGACGATTACGCGTCGATCATTGAAGATGCCAGTGACCAATTGCGTGCTGCTGGGCTACAACCTGATGAGCTGTTTATTCGCGATGCCAAAACGCTGCAACTGATCTCGAATGAGACCACACAAGCGGTGATCTTAGTGTCTGCATTTCTGGGTAAAGTACGCTTAATCGACAACCAAGTGTTAGAATTTAGCGCAGAAACGAAAGCGGACCCTGAAGAAGAGTAATTGCTATTTCAAGTGATGAAGTGATGACTCATTCTCACTTCAAAACCATATATTTAAAAGGTCGCCCATAAGGAGCGACCTTTTTTGTATCGTTATTTAACTGAGGTTAACGCGATTATCGGAGAACAATATAGTTTGATCATTTTTGAGGTTCGTTACTACTGCTGCTGAGATTAATGAAATGACAATAAATAGAGATTAATTTCTAGCTCATTTTTGGACAAAGATGTGTTTGCCGAGAGCGGCGTCAACACCTCTTTGGACAGAAATGAGTTACATCTTATGAATTAGAACTCTTCTGTCGGATTAGAAAACGTATCTTGATGCCTTACCTTAGTCGTTTGTTATACGCGTCTCAAGGGATCGTATCATAGCTGTATCTAACCGCTTCGACAGTTTACCCCTTTAAATTCTTTCCAAGCTTTGAGTTGTCTCTCATAGTACTCAGATCAATTTTTAAGTGTGTACCCACTGATATCTAGTTCTTGGTCGCTAATGCTAACAACCCTTGATGATGAACAAATATCTGCTTGATGGTATGTTTGGAATATAAATTCAATGAAAAAATAACCTCAAACAAACCGTTTATTTGAGGTTATTAAAATATCAGGAAAAGGTATAACAGCGCTTTTGTGCTTCACCTAAGTTGTTTTCACCACCGATGATGTACATACACTGATCGGAACACAAAGAAATTCCATAGGCCAACCCCTCTCCAAATTCTCCTGCAAAACACCAACTTTCACCATCGAACTTCCATACCTTGTTAGTAAAGTGCTTTTGCAATCCTTGATGGGTGTATAGTTTTCCGGCCTTTAAATTCTTCCAACTGCCAATAAAGTACGCTCCACCATAAACATAAATATTTTGTCCTACTGTCCCAACAAAATGACCAGCTAACCCCTCGTGCTCATAGTCTACGGATACAATTGAGGAACATTCTATGCCTTTGCTAATAGTGACATCGGAACAATCATATTGCTTAGTTTGTAAACTTCTTAGCCCAGGTTTTATCTCTCCTTCAACAAGCGTAATGACGTTTCCAGACTGGGCTATTCCAGCACCACAGTTAGCAGAGAAGGGATTTTCTCCAATAGCAGACCAGAGGTTATCGGATGGTGTGAACTTCAGAATATTTTGATTCCATCCGTAGTCAGCGACCTCCTGTGACATAAACTGTGTCAAAAGCTGCTTGTGTTTCTCTGGCTCTAATTCAACGTTGATATGTGATAGCTGAGCGACAAAATCATCAAACGTTTCTTTTCGATATCCACCAAAAAAGACAATTTCTCCCGAGCTTAATGACGCGCAAGAAGCACCTAACAATCCTATTGGTAGAGTACCCTCTAGTTGCTTCCAACTGTTTTGTGAACTGTCGAACACCCAACTATCCAAGAGAACCGTCGTATGCGTTTTATTAGGCTCTATACCCGCTCCAGAAAACACATATAACTTGTCGTCACATACCGCATATGCAGCATCGTCACGAGCAACGCCCGGAAAATCGGGGGCACACTGCCAGCTCAACTCTGGATGGTTTAAATCCAAAAGGAAAAATTGCTTACCAGCACTCCCCAGCCCCACGTATATTTTGTTGTCAATTAAACCTCCAACACCGTGTTTAATGCCGACCGGAAGGTCGGCAATAGAGTCGATCACTAACGACATAGAATCCTCTTGTATTAATCTTTCACGACAACTGTTGAGCCATTCCAAGCCAACATATAAACTTTTTTGCTAAGGCTACGGTCGCTCTTCTCCCCACCAACGATTAAAACGCCATCTTTAGTCGTAAATGACGCGCCATAAGCTAAGCCTTCAGGAAGGTTATTAACTGTCGACCACAGTCCGTCTTTTTCAATATACATTTCAGGGTTAAATGCTTTCGCAAGACCATCGTGAGCAAACATTTTCCCACTTTCAAACGCTGTTTTAGCTCCATGGAAGTTTGCGCCTCCAGCAACAATGGTCACGCCATTGCTTTTGCCAGCAAAAGCTCCCGCAACGCCTTCTTGTACAACGCCTGATTTGGGCGATGGTAATGAATGCATGCTGTTCCATGGCTGCCCTTTTCCATAGTGGTATTGTTTAACTTCCGTCGTTCTTAGACCCGGCTTAATTTCACCGCTGATTAAGGTTGCTGTCATGCCATCAGTAGCTAAGGCGCTACCACAATTGGCGAAGTAAGGAGAAATACCAAGAACACTCCAAGTTTGAGTCTCTGGCTGATAGCTAAATACTTTTTGATTCCACTTATAAGCTGCTGGTGTCATTCCCATGTAGTCATTGACAATTTTTTGCCACGCTTCTGGGTTTTCGTTCTTATCGGTCGTCGTCACGTCATGCAAATAGCTATCGAAATACTCTTTGTTGTAACCACCAAAGAAGATGATGTTTTTGTTATCCGGTGAATATGAGGAAGAACCTAACAACCCGACGGGAGCAGTAGTATTAACTTGTTCCCAAGAGTCATCTTTAGCGTCGTAGCGATAAACGGTGTCAAATAAGATTGGAGACGCATCCGACTCTTTGTCCTTTCCCGAGCCTCCGAATACATAGATTTCCTGACCAACCACTGAGGCTGTGGCACCACTTCTAGGTTGACCTGAGAAAATGGCCTTTTGTTGCCAGCCGGCTGACAGATTGTTCAAATCGAGCATATAGAATTGCTTACCAGCAGACCCCAAGCCGACAAACAATTTATCACCCACTTGCGCGCTTATCCCCTCTTTGAATCCTACCGGTAAATCTGGCCAGTGATTTTCAGCATATGAACTGACGCTAAAAGCAGTAGATAAAGCAAGCAAAGGTGTACAAATTAAGCGAGTCTTTTTGTTCATTGATTTTCCCTTGTTAATTTATGAGCCGTACTGCGTGATATCTACCACTAGCCTGATGGTCATTAACCATATGTTTTTTGTTAAGTTTCAGGCTCATTATCGATTAATGAAAAAATATTTCTTTGATCGATATAACAATAAAAATTATTTTTATTTATTTGTGTAAAAAGGCCCATTCGTAATGAGCCATTTTTAATATAGTGAAATCAAAAAGATTTGTAGTGGTCAACTAAAATTGGCCACGGTTTTAGAGTTTTCCCAATATAATCGTTCTGATTCATTGGGAGTTAAACCACCGTTATACTGATGTGGTCTGAGTTGGCAGTAATATCCGATAATGTAAC